>CAWKPH010000001.1:0-687765 GCA_963851445.1 uncultured bacterium
TAGTACGAGAATCACATTTTCTCCCTCAACATCACTCTCCGATACAAAGGCCTTCGTACTTTTACGTAGTACGAAATCACCAAAGTTTTCTTTTTTTGCAATCAGCTCTGCTGCCATGCGACCGGCATTGTGTCGCGTCCTTGCATATTCTGTTCCTGGATTCCCGAGTCCTATGATGACGTAAGCCATGTTGTTATTGTATCAGCTACTTTTTGCTCATGCTTCCAGAACAAGTGTCCAGCTTCTTTGACGATGACTTGTTTTACTTTATGGAGAGAATGAATGATTCGAGATTGTTGCTTTGGCGTTCCCACAACGTCATCACGCTGGGCTGAGATGACGAGGGTAGGAATTTTTACGCTCCGCCCATCTCTAGACACATCGTACGTCATAAAATCCAAGAGCCATCCGCGGCGCAGAAGAAGTTTGGTGTGAGCGGGCCCCGGTCCTGGTGTGAAGTGTTTGTTTGTGACAAGCCACGATAGTCCAAATGGTACTGTCCACGGTAAACCTATTTTCCACGAAAGCAGTGGTGCGATAAGGATAAGCTTTGAGATACTCTCGGAATGTATGCGCGCGTACCGTAGGGCAACAAGACCGCCTTGGCTATGCCCCGCTAGAAGTACCGGCTTTGCGAACCATTTTTGAGTTCGCAGGTATTTGAATACATCCTCAAGATCCTCAACGTAGCTACTCGTTGTGGCGTTAGCAAAATTGGCATCAGGCCCCTTGGCGCCATCTGCAGCGTCAAATGTTACCGCCTGGTATCCCAGAGCGCGTACTGATTCTGCAATTACGGTGAGCAGGTACTGATCCTTCCATCCCCCAAGACCGTGTAGCAGTATGAATGTTCCTTTTGGAGTGTGTGTCGTAGCACGTAGCTTCCCCACGATGCGTTTGCCGTGTCTATTGGTAATAGTAAATTCCTCCTCATTCATTATCTACAGTATGTACGAAAGGGTATTTGCATGCCAGAAAATTTGACGTCCTCAAAACTAGGAATACAATACGTCCAATGAAGTTCTTCGAGTACTTGTTCAAGGAGATCCTCATCTTCGTAGTACTCGCCATCGTTATCGTTCTCCCTATACGACTCTTCATTGCGCAACCATTTGTCGTTGACGGCGAGTCCATGCATCCAACGTTTGAAAACGGTGATTATCTCATCGTTAACGAACTTATCTATCACTTTGAGACGCCACAACGTGGCGATGTAATCGTATTTCGTTACCCTGGCGATCCAAAGATCTTTTATATAAAACGTATCATTGGTCTTCCTGGAGAAACTGTACACATAAATTCGGGGGTCGTAACAATTACGAAGACTGACGGCACTACTATTACGCTCAACGAGCCATACGCAGTGGTCCAGGACGCAACCTACACACAAAATACAACGCTCGGCTCGGATCAGTACTTTGTAATGGGCGACAACCGTCCTGAAAGTTCCGATTCGCGCGTCTGGGGACCGCTACCGCGAGAAAATATCATTGGCCGCGTTGACGTGCGGCTCCTACCGCTCTCAGTGATCGGTTTGTTCCCAGGTAAAGCCACTCTTCCTCAATGAGCACGACGCTACTTCGGTCCGATGACATCATAAAGCGGACGAACGCGATAGGTTCCTACTACGGCTTCACGCCGCTTGCGCATGCAGCCGCACAGAAACGAGCCAAGAATAAACTTCCCTATCCTGAGACGCTTCAACTTGAATCGCTTGATGCAAATGCCAGAGAAGTAGCTGGATTCTTGAAGCATGTACGCGATGTGGGCCTTACGCCGTCAACCATCGAACCCCTTTTCCTCTGGCATACGAACGCAGCTCCCGGTCGCCCGGCCCCAAAGCAGATACTTATACAATTCCATGTACTTGGCGTTGAACACGCAATCGCCGATGCGGTTCTTATCCGAACGGTGCGTGCACTCGTTGGCGAGCTCACCAAGGAAGAGGTGAAACTTCGTATCAACAGCATGGGTGACAAAGAGACACGCAGCCGTTTTGCGCGCGAACTGAGTTCGTTCTTCCGAAAACAGGGATCACTCCTTCCCGAGAATTGCGTAAACTGCGCGAAACGGGGTGATGTATTTGAGGCCGCAGAGATGGTGGCCGCGTGCGAGGCGCGCGATGAACTTCCTTCGCCTACCGATCACCTTTCGGAGGCAAGCCGCAAACACTTCGAAGGCGTGCTCGAATACCTCGAGGCAACCGATACGGCGTATGAGCTTGCGCCTGACCTTCTTTCGCGTGGGACCGCTTGGACCGAAACTTGTTTTGAAGTACTAGGAGACATGCGCATAAGTGCCTGGGGTTCTCGTTACAATGAACTCTCAAAACATTTCTTCAAGGGCTCTATTCCTTCGATGGGTGCAGTTATTCGTATAACCGCTGATACCAAAACCGAGATCGCTCCGTTTAAAAGTAATTCTCGCCCCCGTTTTGTATTCGTCCATATTGGCGACGAAGCAAAGCGTGAGAGTATGAAAATGGCCGATAGCCTTCGACACGCGCACATCCCCCTTGCACAAGCGATAGGCATACAGTCTCTTACGCAGCAAATGCTCTTTGCAGAGAAAATTAATCCTCCATACCTCCTCATCATGGGACGTAAAGAGGCACTTGAGCATTCCGTTATCCTTCGCGAGCGATCCACTCACACCGAAACGTTTGTGTCGTTTGATAATCTCATTGACCTCCTAAAGCAAGTTGCCTGACCTGGTCGCTCTTGGTTCCTAGACAGGATAGCTCTGTATGTGTTACAGTTCCTCTCACTATGACCGAAACAACTCGGGTGGAGGTTCGTCGCGGAAAGAATGAGAGCGCTGCTTCTCTTATTCGACGTTTTTCGAGGCGTGCTCAGGGCCTTGGTCTCGTACGCATGATGCGCAAGAAACGCTACTACATTCGCGAGAAGTCCAAGAATGTTGACCACAAGCGCGCTCTCATCTCCCTTGGACGCCGTGAAAAATATCAGGAGCTCGTAAAGCTCGGTAAAATTGATCCTGCCGCTCGAACAGGCCGCAGGAGTCATTAGCCCGTCAGATTGATCTCTTCTCAGGCTCGCCGTCCTATGGCAACCAGTGTAGATATCCGTAACCTTACCCGGCAAAAAACGCCGGTTTCTCCATATCAAAAAATAACAGCTGCAATCCTTCCTGGTTGGAATATTTCGCTCGTTTTTGTGGGCACCACTAGGGCAAAAGACTTGAATCAAAGACTGCGTGCTAAGTCCTATGTCCCGAATGTGTTGTCCTATGAGAGCGGTCCCAAGTCCGGTGAAATAATCATCTGCCTCAAGGTTGCAAAAGAGGAAGCTTCGTCATACGGGCTGTCATACACGAATTTTGTTGCCTTTCTCTTTATCCACGGATTGCTGCATTTGAAAGGACTGCCCCACGGCACTACAATGGAACGATATGAACGTGACCACCTTTCACGCATTGTTGGCGTTACCATGCGCTATGATGAGGAGATAGATCATGGCACGAAGAATCGCAACAGGCATCGACATCGGAACGTACCAGACTAAGGTAGTGGTACTAGAAGAGATTCAGGGCCAAAATGGCCCTGAATTACATATCATTGGCACCGGTCTTGCAGAGACCCAAGGCATGCGGCATGGGTACGTCATCGATGCCGCTGATGCGGCCGCATCTGTGCGCGCAGCGAAACTTCAGGCGGAAAGTGTTACACACCTTCCGGTCAAAAAAGCATTTCTTGCCGTCGGAGGAATTTCTCTCGATGAGATCCGTGGTATGGGTGATTGTATTATCTCGAGGGCTGACCAGGAAGTCACCGATCTTGATATTGAGAAGGCACGGGAGGCAGCACGTGAGGCCGTGCGGCCTAACTTCATTAATCGCACACTCCTTCATGAGATCCCGCTAGAGTACCGTGTTGACGGGCACAAGACGCTTGGCGAACCGATTGGACTCAAGGGTACGCGTCTTGAGATTGACTACCTTTTCATAACCTGTCTCTCGCAGCACGTCGAGGGACTCATTTCCGTTATCGAAGCTGCGGATATTGAGGTGGTTGATCAGATGGCTTCTCCGCTTGCCGGTTCCTACGTCACCCTCACGAAGGATCAGAAAATGAAAGGGTGCGTCCTTGCGAACATTGGCGCAGAGACGATTTCGATTGTGATCTATGATGAAGGTGTTCCTATATCGCTCAAGGTGTTTCCTATGGGTTCGACAAATATCACTGATGATCTTGCGCTTGGTTTCCGTATCTCGCTCGAGGATGCTGAACGAATAAAGCTCGGTAGACTTGGGGGTGCGATGTATCCACGCAAGAAAGTCGATGAAATTATTGCTATTCGCTTCCGTGCACTCTTCGATTTGATCGACAAACATCTGCGCGCGATGGGAAGACGCGCTACACTTCCTGCAGGCATCGTACTCTCAGGCGGTGGCGCTGGACAAGGAACGATTAGCGATATCGCACGAGGTTCACTTAACCTTCCTGCACGCATTGCCGACCTCAAGCTCACTGCTGACACAAAAGTGCGTGACTCAACCTGGGCGGTTGCTTATGGCCTTGCGCTTTGGGGAATGACTGGAGATACCGAAACTTCGAAAAAGCGTATCAAGATCTCAGTTGGAGATTTCGGTGATACATTTTCGAATTTCTTCAAGCAATTCATGCCCTGAAAGGGCAATTATTTTCAGCACATGGTGCATTTCTGTCAAGATTTGCATGCTTGACGATTCTGATATGATGAGTGGGATATACAGGGGTGTATCTCAATAACAATTTTAGCATTATTTTTAGCCGTATATGCCTAAGCAAGTAACACCGGATATCGAGACGTTCGCCCGCATTCGCGTCGTAGGCTGCGGTGGTTCTGGTTGCAATGCGGTCAATCACATGGTCGCTTCTAAGGTTAAGGGCGTTGAGTTTGTTTCCATCAACACCGACGCACAGGATCTCCACCGTTCGCTTGCCAAGAAGAAGATTCACATTGGAAAGAACCTTACCAAAGGCCTTGGCGCAGGCATGAACCCTGAACTAGGTCGTCGCGCTGCAGAGGAGACCCGTCAGGAGATTCAGGAGGCACTTCAGGGCTCTGACATGGTCTTCATCACCTGTGGTATGGGCGGCGGAACGGGTACCGGCGCTGCGCCCGTTGTTGCGAAGATTGCTAAGGAGCTTGGCGCACTTACCGTTGCTGTCGTTACCAAGCCATTTGCATTCGAAGGCATACAGCGTACAGAGATTGCCGAGCACGGACTTGCCGAACTTAAAAAGGAGGTGGATGCGTATCTAATCATCCCGAACGATAAACTCCTTTCAATTGTTGAAGCACAAACGAGCGCAAAGAGTGCGTTCGCGCTTGCTGACGAAATTCTTCGGCAGGCAGTCGAGGGTGTTTCCGATATCATCACCACGCCAGGAGAAATTAATACTGACTTCAACGATATTAAGACCATCATGGAGGGCGCTGGTCCTGCACTTATGGGCATTGGTGTCGCCGATGGCGATAATCGCGCGAAGGATGCGGCTGCCATGGCTGTTAACTCCCCACTCCTTGATGTCTCCATTAATGGAGCCAAAGGCATTCTCTTCGTTGTTGCAGGGTCTGATGATCTTGGTATTCTCGAAGTTCAGGACGCTGCGAAAGTTATAAACGAATCAGTCTCCAAAGACGCGAAGGTTATTTTCGGTATCATGCGCGATGAGAAGCTCAAGAAAGGTCAACTTCGTATTATCGTAATTGCAACAGGTTTCCCGGAAGACCCGAGCAGCATCTCCCCTACGGGCGCTGAACGCTCCTTGTTTGCAATGCAGCCAAAAGAGCAACAGGAAGTGCGTGGAAAAATATACAATGATTCCCGCCGAGAAGAGCCGGCTCCAGAAGTAGCTCCTACGATCGAGGAAGAAGTCGTAAAGCCTCGCCGCGTCGAGCGCGACGAGCCAGTCGTTACGGCGCAGCCACAACGACGTATTGATAATGAGGTCATCAAACCACCCGCTGTGGACGAAGAGGATGAGACGTGGGGCGCAATCCCAAGCTTCCTGCGTCGACATAAGAAGCAGTGACCCACAAGTAATCCCCGCTTCATGCGGGGATTACGTTTTGCTATACTGAGAGTACATGCATGACCTCATAATTATTGGCGGCGGCCCTGGGGGTATTGCTGCTGCTGTTTATGCTGCGCGTAAGCAGCTTAAGACTGTGCTTATAGCCGAAGAAATTGGCGGTCAAAGCGTTGTTTCTGACGGAATAGAAAATTGGATAGGGACAATAAAAATTAGCGGCAATGATTTGAAACTTGCATTCAAGAGTCATTTGGATACGTATAAGGCCGATATCATTCAAGTACATGAGGGTGATCGCGTCGAAAAACTTGAGGAACTTGAGGATGGAGGATTTCGAGTCACGACAAAAAGCGGCATGGCCCATACTGCTCATGCGGTACTCATTGCCTCAGGAGCGGCCCGTCGTAAGCTCGAAATACCGGGTGCTGATGTATTCGAAAATAAAGGTCTTACCTACTGCGCTTCGTGTGATGGTCCTTTGTTCGCGGGAATGGACGTAGCTGTGATTGGAGGTGGAAATGCGGGATTTGAGACGGCAACACAACTGCTTGCGTACGCGAAGTCGGTCACTCTCGTACATCGGAGCATGGAATTCAAAGCCGATCCCATAACCGTTGAGGCAGTGCGAAAACATATGAATATGAAAATCCTTACGAATACAGAGCCTGTTGAAGTAAAAGGAGATTCCTTCGTCACTGGTCTTATGGTCAAAGACCGTGTATCAGGCGAAGTGTCAGAACTACCCGTTGCGGGAGTATTCGTTGAAATTGGTGTTATCCCAAATTCTGATTTTGCAAAGGATATCCTTTCTCTCGATAGTTTTAATCGCATCATTACCGATCCAAAGAATCAGCATACAAGTGTCGAGGGTATCTGGGCTGCGGGTGACTGTACGGACGAACTCTATCATCAGAACAACATTGCTGCGGGTGACGCCGTAAAGGCACTTGAGGATTTATATGTGTGGCTCAAAACACGAAGTAAGGCAGTGACTACGAATTGAGCAGTCAAGCGTGGCATAGAAAAAGCGCGACCAAGGATCGCGCTTTGAGCAAGTATCGTGCCCTTTTGTTTATCTAATGAGCTCGGAGATAGATTCTCCATCGTGCGTACGGCGGATCGCGCGCGCTAGCAGCTCTGATACCGAGAGCACCTTCACTTTTCTGTATTTACGCAGCAACGCCGGATCGTGATAGATGGAATCGGTCACGTACACGCGTTCGATTGGACTTGCCGCAATCGCGGCAAGAGCATTTTTTGAGAAAATACCATGCGTCGCGAATACATAAATATTTCGAGCACCTCTCTTTTTTGCAGCCAGAGCGTCCGCAACAATCGTACCGCCGGTATCGATAATGTCGTCGACGAAAATCACGTCTTTGTCCTCGACATCGCCGATAATTCTTATCGTCTTTCTGTCGATTTCTCCAGGCTTTACGCGTTTCTTCAGAAAGACCACGCATTCGTCTTGACCCATGAGGTCGGCGTATTTTTCAGCCCTCGGCGTTCCTCCTTTATCAGGAGAGGCTATGACGAAGTCGCGACCCCGAATCACTCGCTTGAGCTCATCGATGGCGACCGCCGATCCGAAGAGATGATCTGGAACCGCCCTCTCGAACGAGTCGATTGACTGCTCGGCATGTATGTCGAGAAAGATGAAGCGGTTGGGGCGTGCGGCCTCGAGCATGCGCAGCGCAAGAGGGGCACCGATAGGCTTTCGAGGTGAATCTTTCCGATCAGATCGCGCATATCCCATGTAGGGAATAACGTAGGTGACGCGAGCTGCCGAGGAAAGTCTGGCCGCTTGAAGCAGCCAGATTGCCTCGATGAGATTCTCGGCCGGAGCGTGGGTCGGTGCAACGATATACAGGTCGTTGTCCCGCACGTTTTCCAGAAGCTGGACGTCCACTTCGTTGTCGTTGAAGCGTTCGACGCGAGCGGCACCAATCTGAATATCAAGATGCCCGCAAATCCTCTGAGCCAGGACCATGCCCGCATTATTGGCAAAGACTTGAAGTTTGCCGTACGAATTCGTCATTAAGTAACCTCCCAGATGTACTACCGAGTTAAGACTCTGTAGGTAAAGTACTCCTAGAAAGCCCTCTGGTCAAAGCGCCTTACGCTCTCGCCCTAGGTTTAGGGCGTCACCATATCCCATATCTTTGCAGCAACGTTATGGGGCTCACCTTCGAATGGTAGGTGGTGGTTGTCGAAAAATGGCATCGAGTTACATTCGAGAATGCCACACCTATCCTGTTCCTTCCACGACTTGCTGATGTCGGCGATGATGAAATCAATACCAGCCACCGGTGCGCGAAGTTCGCGCGCGGCGCGCTCAAAAAGTTCGATATTGTCGGGATGTACCTTGCCGGTAACATCTGCAGTAGTACCGCCAAGACTCCAATTCACTTTCTGATGAAAATGGACTCGTGTACCTAGCGGAGGCACGTCGCTAGGAGCATATCCCTGCCAGGCCAATTCCTTAGCGGCAGCGCTATTCATAACGTCATTTGACCTGGATTCATATAGTCTAATATTCGAGAAGTAGGGCCCACTTCTCGCGGGTTTCTTGTTTTCTTCTTCGACAAGCTCATCTATCGTGTGTACGCCATCGCCCACGACCGATGGAGGGTCGCGGCGAAGCGCAGCAACAAAAGTGCCGTCCACGACCGTCGCGCGGTACACAGGCCCCTTAAGCTCCTCCTCAATGACTACCTGCGGTGAGACCTGTTTTGCTACAGCAAATGCTCGTACAAGTTCGGATTCGTGGGTAATATGAAGAATTGTGTGTCGTGATCCGGACCCCGAATGCGGCTTTAGGATGACGGGCGCCGAAAGGCTTCGGTATATGGCAAGGGCCTCCTTCTCGGTACGTGCTGAGGAACCAGCGGCGACCGGTAATTCTCGCTTGCTGAATTCCCTCTTCAAACGGGCTTTGTCATCCATCCACCAAACTCGCTCATGTTCGAGTGGCGTGACGGGAATTCCTTCGAAGGTGATTCGTTTTCCGTTTGGATAGGTAGCGACAAATATATTCCGCGCAAGTCCAAATAAGCGCCATTCCCACATATTAATTCCGCGTGCGCGAGCCTCCTCCCACAGACAACATGCAAGAAGCAGTGTCTTGTCGTCTGGATTCTCCTGTTTCTTTGCAAGCCCAAGTGCAACGAATAGACTTAAAAAAGGCGGTCCAAGATATGAATCGAATTTCGTCCCAAGATTCGTGATGAAAGAGCCTTTATTCGAAGGCGGAAAGATAGAATAGATTGCCGTATCTATCGCAATTGTGACGTAGGTGACTCGGTGCATGATTGCATCTCCACCACAATCTATACATGCTTTGGGACTCATAATTCCTGCTGACATTTATTACAGTATAAGCGACTCCAGACACTTGCAGAAATAATCGAAATTAACCTACTTGTATAGGTATAGCGTGTAATCTTCAGAACTGTAGTCATCGCGAACCGTTATCTTATCAGTAAGCGAGCGGCAGAAATCATACATTTCAGAAAGTGTGTAAGTCGCGTACAATCGATTTCCTTCAAAGTTATCAGCGTTAAGAAAATTGAATGCGGTAGCAATTCGAGACGCCTCGTACATCTTCTTGATTTGTCCAAAATAGATCTGTATATGATTTGGTACTCTAAAAGTGAAGGTGCCTGAGGCAAGTGCGTAGTCGATGGGTTCTAAGGTATATAAACTAAAGTCAGATAATTCGAACCGGGTGCCTGGATATTTAGCACGCGCAGCAGTAATCAATCGCTCATTAATATCTACACCCGTATAATTGATGCTACCGAATGCATTTTGCAGGTATGCATAAAAATCCCCAAGACCGCACCCTTCATCGAGTACTGATTTCCCGGTCATGTTACCTACTTCAGAAAGTATTTTGAATCTGTCTTGTTGCGATTTCTTATCGCGCCACGCGAGTGCTCTAGGGTCATTTGGGCCAAACCTTTGAAGCATCTCATCGTAGTATTCCTGCAAGCTGTCCACCATAGCAGCCTATCATGATTCGATTTATCAGAGCGGAGAGGGGGAGATTCGAACTCCCGAGACCTTTTCAAGCCTGCCGGTTTTCGAAACCGGTGCATTCGACCACTCTGCCACCTCTCCAGGTATCGACAAAAGTCGTATTCCTCGTATCCTAGCATTTTTGAGAGAGATAGTGCTAGGATACGAAAGTGCCGCCTTTACAAGGCCTCATCGTCTAACGGTTAGGACGTGTCCCTTTCACGGACAAAATCGGGGTTCGATTCCCCGTGAGGTCACATTGTTTGGATCAAGAACCTGGCGGCGAACCCAAATATCATTGCAACAAAAGGCCAAGGAGGTCGTATAATCCGTATATATGGCCTTCGCCCCCCCACAGAAGACTCTGTGGCTCAAGATACTTCTAGGGCTCCTTATATTCGCCTTGGGCGTTTTAGTAGGATGGCTTCCTACAGGGTATAGTAAGCCCATATCTGTTGTTCCAGTTCGAGACCCCATTTCAGGATACAGTCTCATCAATCCAATACTCTACACCCAGGTTCCTGAGAGCCTTTCCTACCCAACTTATACACCTCTTGAAAATGCTCTTAATTCGTATGTAACCTCCGCAGAAGCAAGTGGAAAAGCAACTACCGTAGCAGTTTATTTTCAGGATTTAGATTCGACAGATTGGACAGGTGTTAATCCAACGGAGAAATTTGACCCTGCAAGCATGTTGAAGGTTGCTACGCTGATAGCACTTCTTCGCGCTTCTGAATCCAACCCTTCATTGTTAAACACAAATATAACCGTACCGGCTTCTTCGAACATCTCAAGTGAAGAACAGGAGGCGTATTTCCCTGCAGTCAATCCGGTACAGAGTGGAAATACCTATAGCGTTGAAGATCTGATGCAAAAACTCATTGTCCAGTCTGACGATGGAGCCGATCTAATTCTCCTTAATTTCCTGGGGAATAATGCTATCTCGACAGTCTTTTCTGACCTGCATATACCATTGCCTGGAACCACTACGGGGGTCAGCCCTCAGGAATACTCACATTTATTCCGTATACTTTATAATGACACCTATCTTTCTTCCTCCGATTCCGAGGCCGCACTACAACTCTTGACTCAAACGACCTTTACGGACGGATTGGTTGCGGGAGTACCACCCGGTACGGTTGTTGCACACAAATTCGGTGAGAGTCTCTTTCCACTAGTCTCTGAACAAACTATCTGGCCACAGACAGCAACTACCACCTCGGCAGATGTCCCAGGTCTAAACGATTGTGGAATAATCTATTACCCAGCTCATCCCTATTTCTTGTGCGTCATGACACAAGGAACCGATTTCTCTACACTTGCAGGAGTCATTAAGAACATTTCAAACATAACCTGGACTCAGGTCAATTCGCTTCACGCTCAAAATAATAGTTCGTAGTAATTAGGCTTTCTTCGTTCGAATATGTTCAGGGCGGTAACCTATCCCAACTGCATATGCAGGGAAGCGTCGTAGATACGGAAATCGCTTGATCATCCTAAGAGGCCATGGCAAGTGGAGCTGTTGGGGCGTTTTGAGTATGCGAGCAATAACATGCGTATGGGCATATACCTGGGCTTTCTGGGTTACCTCTGCAGGACGTGAGCGGCGCGTTTGTATGGCCTGTAGATCGGATTCCTGTATGCCTGATGGTCTCTCAAAAGCAGGGACGAGCACGTTCGCCGCGGCAACAGCATCTTGAACGGCAAGATTTATACCAACTCCCCCTACAGGAGACATGGCGTGTGCTGAGTCTCCAATGCAAATGAATCCAGGCATATACCATTTCGGGAGATAGTCCACGGTAACTGAAAGAAACTTCACTTGTTCCCAACTGGTGATCTTTTCCACGTTTGAGGTCAGGTTCGGGACAAGCTTTGTGATGCTCTGTCTGAATGCTTCAATACCTCGAGACTTCACCGACTCAAAATCTCCTTTCTGTATGATGAAGGCGCACTGCCAATATGTGTCACGGTCGATAAGTACAATCATCTCGCCTTGATCAATGTAGCCAAGTGATCTTGCGGTGCCATCATCCTCGCGCGGGATCTCAAACCAGAGCACGTCGATAGGCGCCCCAAAATCCTTAAGAGTTAATCCGGATTTTTCGCGTGCTGTTGAATGACGTCCATCTGCGCCAATAGTAAGTGGTGCATGTATCTCGAGTTCTCCCTCCTTGTCTTTGGCCTTTATGCCTACTACCCTGCCTTCTTTCCAAAGGAGGTCTGTGCATTCGGTTTCCATAAGAAGATGGAAACCAGGATATTGCTTCCCTTCGGCTGCAATAAAATTCAAGAAATCCCATTGTGGAATGAAACCAAGAAAGGGCGGGCCGCTCTTAAGGTGTGTGAAATCAGCAACAATGACCTCTTCGCTACCCCAGTGTACAGCAACCTGTTTTGTCTCGTTATGTGGAAGTGTGAGGAATTTCTCAAAGAGCCCGAGTTCCTTGAGCACCTGCATCGTTGAGGGATGAATCGTATCACCACGAAAATCTCGAAAGAAATCGGGCCACTTTTCAAGGACTGTCACATCGATACCCGAGCGCGCAAGTAAGTAGCCGAGCATGATGCCCGCAGGACCACCGCCGGAGATACAACAGGAGGTAGTTAGGGTACGCATAGAGTATTAACTAGAGACATGATCCTCTAGTAATTCTAGCATTTGCCCATGGACCTACACATATTCCTTTTTCCAAAATCCCATGATGGCTGGGAGCACTTGGTATTTCCCAATCTTAGTGCGATCGATCGAGAGCGCGAGGCCAGTCGTGCCAAGTGACTGCGCGATATGTTTTGCAAGAGTTCGCATATATACACCGGAAGCGCAAGTAACACGTAGTCGCAGCACATGAAATTGACGCTTCTTCATATTGGCAAAGAGTTCCTCCCAGCACGCACGGATTTTTGTTTGTCTGAAGTTGGCACCAAGAACTTTCGATTGTTCTGTCGTTGTAGGCACAATCCGAAGCAATTCCTGTATGCGCCCGCGCAGCTTATCAGTCTCTAGCTCATAGGTGTCAACGAGCGAGATACGATAGATAGTTTCGATGTGCTCAGGAATGGTAATGGTGTCGAGTGTCCCTTCAAGTGCATAAAGAAAAAGTGGTTTGCCATCCACGGTCTTTGATGAAAAAGCGGGGTAACGACGAGAGTGTGAACCGATTTCATTCTTCAGAGCACGTTGTATATAGGTAGGTACAGGTTTTGTTTCTTTCCCCTGATATTCAGGAAGTCCAAGTATATCGCCGCTATCACTTCCGATATCAAGCAATATCTCTAGCTCATATTCTTTATCAAGTTTTGTATAACTCTTTAGCTTCTTACATTCATCGCCAATGAGTATGAGGAGTTTTCCTTTGGCCATTGGATCAAGTCTGCCTGCATATGCAATGGGAACTTCTACAAATTCAGCGTGTTCCGCTCTCCACATAGTAATCACCTCAAGCGGCGTTTGCCCACGTAGCTTAGTAAGAACGAGGTATGGGGGTATTTGATTTAAGTCAGATTTTCTCATGCACTTCGATAGTAGCTTCCTAGCTATAGTACCTAATATTCTTTCGGGAATATATACTGATCGAATGCAGCGCAAGAAATACGATGAGGCAATTGCCTATCTTCAACATGAGTCACGACTTGGCGCTTTCCAGATGAAAGAGCGTATTCCCCCGTTCAGACGTCCAAGTGATCCGTTCCAGTCTCTAGTTCGTTCGATAATCTATCAGCAGCTTTCAGGAAAAGCTGCATCAAGCATTCTTGCAAAATTCCTCACGCTCTTTCCTGATGGTCGCTACCCCACGCCTAAGGAAGTACTCAAGGTTACCGATGCAAAATTCAAGAAGTGCGGAGTCTCAAGCCAGAAAGCTGGCTATCTGCGAGATCTTGCGAGGAGATTCCTTGATGGCACCATAGACCCGAGCAGATTCAGTAAAATGAGCGACGAGGAGATTCGTGAACATCTACTGGTCGTGAAAGGCGTCGGTCCTTGGACTGCTGATATGTTTCTCATGTTTACACTCTATCGTCCCGACATTCTACCCACCGGCGACCTTGGTATCCAGAAAGGATTTCAAAAGTTCTTCAAGCTCAAAAAATTACCGGACGCTAAGAAGATGGTGCAGCTCGCAAAGAATTGGCGTCCACATCGCACCGTAGCGTGTTGGTATATGTGGGAACTAGTCGACTCGCCTTAGATCCCAAGCGTATCTCTTGAGAGCACACCTTCACGAAGTATAATGGGTGTTTTGCCCATGCATGAGACCACGGTAGAGGGAACTCCCTCGGCTCGCTCTCCTGCATCGATAACAAGACCTATATCGTGAGATTTATCCTTCAGTTGATCAAGAATCCCTTGAATCGTTGTTGCAACGTGAAGACCGCTCAGATTTGCGCTGGTTGAGGTGAAAGGTTTACCAAATGATCGGGCAAGAGTCTGGCAAAAAAGATCGTTTGGAAAACGAATGCCAATGCCTCCATTAAGTGTGATCTCTTCCTCAATAGTTGGCTTAGCGGGAAGGATAAGGGTAAGAGGGCCTGGCAAAAAACGTTCGATAAGCATTTCAGCAGGGCCAGAAAGCTGCGCATATTTTTCTATCAAATCTATGTCTGGCACAATTACCGAGATTGGCTTCTTTGTTTCGCGCCCCTTCACATCGCGAAGTCGTTTGAGGGCAACAGGGTTGGCAGCGTCCGCGCCAAGGCCATATATCGTATCGGTTGGATAAATGATCAATTGCCCTGCTCGCAGTGCTTGTGCAGCTTTTTTTGCTGCCGCGCTTATGGAAGTCTCGCCAAGCCGAATGATCTCCATATTTGAATAGTAGCCCCAAACACGTTATCCTGCCAAAGTTAGGAGTGCATATTTGGATTTTGGGACGGTTAGCTCAGTTGGTAGAGCATCCCCTTGACGTGGGGAAGGTCAGAGGTTCGAGCCCTCTATCGTCCACTACAAAGTACGCTAGAAGATAGTAGAGAAATACGTTATAACAGAAGCATGGAGAGCAACAATCGCATAATTATTTTGTATCACGGCAATTGCCCCGACGGTTTCGGAGGAGCTTATGCGGCGTGGAAAAAATTTGGGGATACGGCTGAATACCGAGCGGTCCGCTATGGTAAACCTGTTTCAGAGGATCTCGCGAATGCGCACCTGTATTTTGTCGATTTTTGTTATGAAAAGGATGTTATGGATCAGATCGTTGCCAAGGCAGCTTCGGTTGTAGTACTTGATCATCATCTTGGTACGAAGGGTGTCACTGAAAGCATGCCTGAATTTGTATTCGATAACAATCATTCCGGCGCGACAATCGCTTGGAAGTATTTTCATCCCGATACACCAGTACCCTCACTCCTTCTTTTTATCGAGGATGATGACATATTTCGCTATGCGCTTCCGGATACGCGCGCCGTACTCGCGTATCTGATCGTGCAGCCCTATGATTTCGAAGGGTGGGATCAACTGGTTACGGAGCTTGATGATCGTTCGACGCGTGAATCATTTTTCTTGAAAGCTCGCACCTACGCTGAGTATTTCGGACTACTCGCAAAATATGCTGCGGCACAGGCGAAGCTGGTCGAGTTTGAAGGTTATACCTGCTACTTCGCTACATCGCATCCCCTCATCACTCTTAAATCAGTGGTTGCCGAAACGCTATACAAAATGCGACCCCCTATAGCGCTGATTGTGACGGCACATCCTGAGGGGTTCGGTGTTTCAATACGCAGCGATGAAAGTGTAGATGTTGCAGCTATCGCTCGTAAGTATGGTGGCAATGGCCATCCTGGTTCTGCAGGATTTATGGTTCCTCTCGACAAACCGATGCCATGGAAACTTGTCGAAGAAGAATCAGAGGGAATTTGAGACATGAGAATATTGGCAATTGAAACATCCTGCGACGAAACAGCGATTGCAATTTTAAAATGCGAGGGTGACGAGCAGTCAGCATCATTTACCATACAGTCACACGCACTAATTTCGCAGATAGCAATTCATCAGGAATTCGGAGGCGTCTTCCCTGCCGTTGCAAAACGCGAGCATGCAAAGAACTTGGTGCCGCTTTTGCGGAGTGCTCTTGAGGAAGCGGAATTACTACATGAGGACGCACAGTCTATTGAAGAAAGTGTGGGTACACGAGTTGGCGAACTCCTCTCACGCGAGGCTGATATGGCCCAGGAGTTTATTGAGTTCATCTCAGAATGTGAGTGTCCACAAATTGATGCGATTGCGATAACACATGGTCCTGGGCTTGAGCCTGCTCTCTGGGTAGGCATAAATTTTGCCCAGGCGCTTGCGCTTGCGTGGAATATCCCACTTGTACCGGTAAATCATATGGAGGGGCACTTTCTGATTGCGCTCACAAAACGTAGCGATACTTTAGAAACTTTTACCATTAGTAACGCACAGTTGCCTGTCCTTGGACTTCTTATATCAGGCGGCCACACTGAACTCGATCTCATGGAAGACTGGCTTTCATACCAGTTGCTTGGGGAGACGCGTGATGACGCGGTTGGTGAGGCATTCGACAAAGTTGCACGCATGCTAGGACTTCCCTATCCCGGGGGACCTGAAATATCAAACTTGGCTAAACGCGATCGCGAAGATTCATCAGACAATCCATTCGTATTTCCGCGCCCCATGATTGATTCACCTGATTTTGATTTCTCATTTAGCGGACTTAAAACCGCAGTGCTTTACACGTTGAAGAATAATCCTGAGCTCCGGAAAGCGGAGCTTAGTACACGCCTCAAAGAGCAGCTTGCGCGAGCATTCGAGGATGCGGTTGCTGAGGTGCTTGTTTCAAAGACGCTACGCGCGCTCCTAGAGACGCAGGCGCAAACACTTGTCATCGGTGGTGGTGTTTCTGCAAACACACACATCCGGGAGTGCTTTAAGAAAGCTCTGAAGGAAAAGCTTCCCTATGTAGAGCTGTCAACGCCACCTGAAGGTCTCACGGGTGATAATGCGGTCATGATTGGTGTTGCAGGTTTTTATCGCGCACGTGCTGCCGAGTTTAGGGAACCGGGGACACTCGTCGCGAATGGCAACCTTAGACTTGCTCCTAAAGCTAAAAGTACCTCATCCTAGCGCTTTTCTCTCGATCGCCGAGCGAAAATAAGCTTTCTTTGCTATATTCTGATAATGAGCGAGGAGGAACAGAGTCTGGAGAAATTCAAGAAGCCCTACGATTCAAGCGAGACTGAACCGCGCATCTATAAGGCATGGGAGGAAAGTGGTTACTTTAATCCCGACAAGCTTCCGGATGCGCCGGACCGTGAGCCCTATACCATCATCCTTCCGCCGCCAAATGTCACAGGTATCCTTCACCTTGGTCACGCGTACGAGGATTCCCTTCAGGACACGGTTGCGCGCTATCAGCGTATGCGTGGCAAGCGCGTCCTCTGGGTTCCGGGCGCAGATTCTGCTGCAATTGCAACTCAGGCGCGCGTTGAGAAAAATATACAGAAAGAAGAAGGTAAAAGTCGTCATGACTTGGGGCGCGATGAGCTAGTACGGCGGGTAAAAGAATTTGCAAAAAATAGCGAAGGCACAATTCTTTCGCAAATACGACGGATGGGTGCATCGCTTGATTGGTCTCGGTATCTCTACACCCTCGATGATCACCACGGCGACGCCGTGGCAACTGCATTTACAGATATGTATAACTCGGGCCTTATCTATCGTGGCAATCGTATTGTGAATTGGGATCCCAAGGGTCAGACAACTATTTCTGACGACGAGATTGTCTATGAAGCACGTTCAGCGAAACTCTATACGTTTAGATATTCGAAAGATTTTCCTATTCCAGTCGCTACGACGCGCCTTGAGACAAAGGTAGGCGATGTCGCCGTTGCGGTACATCCGGACGACAAACGATATGCTGCATTTGTTGGTAAAGAATATGATGCAATCTTCTGTGACGTTCCCATTCATATACGTATCATCACCGATAAAGAGGTAGATCCCGACTACGGCACGGGCGCTCTTGGCGTCACTCCTGCACACAGCATGGTTGATTGGGACATCGCCGAGCGTAACAGCCTTCCAAAGGACAACGTCGTGCTAGATGAGTATGCAAAAATGACCGTATCTGGTCGTCTTGAGGGCATGAAGGCGGCCGATGCTCGCAGTGCTGTCGCCAATTGGCTACGAGACGAGGGGCTTCTCGAGAAGGAGGAGGACGTAGAACAGAACGTCGCGACTGCGGAACGTACGGGAGGTATTATTGAACCGCTCCCGAAACTCCAGTGGTTTGTGGCAGTTGATAAAGCATTCGAGGTTCCCTATTCAGAGATTACCAGCATCAAGAGTGGCGATACCGTTACCCTCAAAGAGCTCATGCGTATCTCTGTAGAATCAGGTGATGTCAGTATGCCTCAGGAGAATTTCCGCAAGACGTACTTTCATTGGATTAGTAATCTGCATGACTGGTGTATCAGCCG
Source organism: uncultured bacterium (assembly GCA_963851445.1). Lineage (GTDB taxonomy): Bacteria > Patescibacteriota > Minisyncoccia > Phycocordibacterales > Phycocordibacteraceae > C7867-001. The sequence continues at coordinate 18,497 of CAWKPH010000001.1, forward strand.
TCAAATTTGGTTTGGTCATCGTATTCCCGTTTGGTACCGGGGCGATGAAATTTACTGCGGCACAGAAGCTCCGAGTGGAGAGAATTGGGAACAGGATCCTGATGTCCTTGATACGTGGTTTTCTTCCGCGCTCTGGACCTTTTCGACACTCGGGTGGCCCGAAGAGACGGTTGATCTTCTTACGTACCATCCAACCTCATTTATGTCACCTGCGTATGAGATTCTTCAGTTGTGGGTTTCGCGCATGATACTCATGAGTGGTTTCCATATGGGACAAGTACCATTCAAGCTTGTAATGATCCACGGACTGGTACGTGATAAGAAGGGTCAGAAATTTAGCAAGTCGCTTGGAAATGGTTCTGACCCACTTGAAATGATTGATCGCTTTGGCGCAGACGCGCTTCGCATGGGTCTACTTGTTGGGACGGCAATTGGAAACGACATAAAATTTGATGAGGACAAAGTAAAAGGATATAAGCATTTTGCAAACAAGCTCTGGAATATTGCGCGCTTCGTACTCGAAACCACTCATGACCTAACGGAGGAGCAAATTCAAGCTCCTAAGCTCACAAGTTTTGACGGTCTCATGATAGAGGAATTTAATGATCTCGTAAAAGATGTTACGAAGGATCTCGATGAGTATCGGGTGTATCTCGCCGCTGAGAAGATATATCACTATATTTGGCATAAATTCGCTGACCAGATCATTGAAGGCTCAAAAACACTCATTGCTGAAGAAGATCCGTTTACCCAGGTATCTCGTAAAGTACTTCTTCACACGCTTTTGGTGGGGTCTCTGAAGCTCCTACACCCTTTCATGCCATTCGTAACCGAAGAGATATGGCAAAGTGTTCCGGGGTGCGAAGGATTACTTATGATTGCCCCATGGCCCTCCCAAGGATCTGAAAATACAGCCTAAAAATTGACGCTACTGCTGTTTGGTGCTTTATTATATGTGGGGCTGTGACAAAAATTGGCATAGCAAAAATTGGAAGTGAGTGAGATGCATGGATGTTGGGTTGGTACGGTTGAACGTTTTGATACCCATAAGAATTTTGGCGTTGCAGTAGTTCCGCTTACTCCCGAGGGGAGCATTTATGAAACGCGGGGAAAATTTTTCTTTAGGCCTGAGGGGTATTTGGATGAAGAATTCTCTCTTTATCCGAGCGAACGGCTACCCCAAGCTGGTGAGGAGATTGAAATTGCAGACCTCAATACAGATGGCGGCGCAATTAGTTCCTGGCGTTATGTGTTTATTAGCTTTCCGGGTCTGTGTGCGAAATTCGGGTTGACGCCAGAAAGAGCTGCGAATTTGATCGACGGAGGCAAATCAGCACCAGCGCTTGGTTTTGACCTTCGTTTCAAGAATCCTAGCGGCAGCAACCCGCGTACGTGGCAAATACATCGTAACGATGAGCAAGAGTTTGTTGACCGCCTAAAAACGTGGCAAGAGGGACATGAGACGCCTGCACGTCGACCCGTATCCAAAAAATAAGAGCTGCGATTTAATTTTAGTACGTCCCAGGTGTGAAGTGCCTGGGGCGATTTTTATACTTCATGTGCAAGGCAATCGATAATTAAGCGCTATTGATACCGTATACTAGGAGGACATGGATTCATTGTCCTTTTCAACGATACTCGTTGCAGTTGCCTGCGGAGTTGTTCCTCCTTTGATCTGGCTTTATTTTCTTCTTCACGAGGCGCGTGAACATCCCGAACCTCGCACGCTCATTTTTATCGCGTTTCTTTCGGGCATGCTTGCCGTTGGAGTTGCTATACCCCTTGAGAGCATTGCTGCTGCTCACTTTCCAAATGGTCTTGAGCTCATAATCTCATGGGCAGTTATTGAGGAAACTGCTAAGTATGGCCTGACCGCCATATTCGTCCTATGCCGCAAACAAGTACATGAGCCTATGGATATTGTTATTTACATGCTCACCACCGCACTCGGTTTTGCCGCCCTCGAGAACACCCTCTTTCTTATCGCGCCATTCGCCCAGGACACCGTTACGACTGGACTCATAACAGATAACTTGCGTTTCTTTGGCTCAACGCTTCTCCACGTTGTTGCCTCTTCGGCTATCGGTTTTGCGCTCGCATTTTCCTACGCCAAAAGTCGCCCCATTAGAACCGTTGCTGCTGCCGCAGGACTTATCCTCGCAGTTGCATTGCACACTGTTTTCAACTTTTTTATAATAAACGAGAACGGCTCCGAGACGATCATTGCCTTCTTTATCGTATGGACCGGAGCAATTGTCTTTTTCGCTCTTTTTGAAGTCCTCAAATACTTCCGGAACCGAAATTTACCCATCACTACCTGATATACTAGTTTGATATGGCAAATCCCAATAACAAGCGACGATCTTTCTTTGAACGACTCTCTGGTTCGGTTCCAGCCGGTGAGGACTACGATGCGTACGAGGATGACTATGGCCAACCGCCGCCAATGCCTGCGCGTAGGGTAGCCCCTATGGCTCAGCAAGCTGCTCCTTTTACCCAGTCCCCTGCGGCAGCACCCAGCCAGCATGTGCAGGCACTCGCACCAATGTTTCGAGACGATGAACCAGACGAGGGCCAGCTTCCCGTTGATGTATACGAGACCGCAAGTGAAATTGTCATTCGCACCTTCATTGCGGGTGTCCGCCCTGATGACATGAACGTCTCTATTGGCCGAGATATGGTTACAATCGAGGGTTCGCGCGAGGAACGTGCATCAGTCCCTGAGAGCGATTATTTTCATCATGAGCTCTTCTGGGGCTCTTTTACGCGAACAATTCTCCTTCCCCAGGAGGTGGACGTTGACAACGCTTCAGCCGGTGCAAAAGATGGTCTCTTGACCCTCATTCTTCCTAAACTCGATAAAGCGCGACAGACGAAGCTTCGTATCAAGGCGGGGTAGTGTGTGCCTGGGGCCGGGCTCGAACCGGCGACCCCTTCCTCTTCAGGGAAATGCTCTACCAACTGAGCTACCCAAGCAGTACAGGCACTTTACCATATTGAATCTCCCTTTTCATTAGTGCCACCAGCAGGAATCGGACCTACATTTAGGGCTTAGGAGTCCCTCGTTCTATCCATTGAACTATGGCGGCTTAGGATGAGACTAACATGAAAGCGTGCGGGCTGCAGAGCCCGCACGCTTTCTCATTTGCTCTACTTAAGCCCCGATGCCAAGCGCCTGTGTTAATTTCTCCTTATCGAACCCCACAATCACTTCCTTATCAATCACAATCACTGGTACGGCGAGCTTGCCGGTTAAATCCACCACTTCTTGACGCCTCGCGGGGTCAGCTGCAGCATTATATTCCGTATAGTTTACGTCATTCTCCTTAAAAAACTCCTTTGTCATCTGACAGAAATGACAGGTGGGCGTGCTATAGATTACAACATTTTTATCGGTGGCCATGGTTTCTTGATTAGTTTCTTATAGCTAGTATATCACTTAGAGTTATCCACAGAAGTGCCTTACTTCGTTTTATTGTCACCTTTAATCATATTGAACGCCTCTTGCACAGTTGTCATGAATTGTGCAGGGAAAATAATAGTCGAATTCTTCTCGACACTGATCTCAGCCATGGTTTGAAGGGTGCGCAACTGAAGCGCGACAGGGTGCGCGCTCATGATGTCTGCAGCCTCTCCGAGCTTTACGGCTGCCTGGAATTCCCCTTCTGCCGCAACAATCTTCGCACGCCGCTCACGTTCCGCCTCAGCCTCTTTTGCCATTGCCCGCTGCATGTTATCCGGAAGTGTGATGTCCTTAATTTCGACTGCCGTCACCTCGATACCCCATGGCTCGGTATGGCCATCAATCACCTCCTTAATCTTTTGGTTGATGTTCAGTGTCTGTGAGAGGAGCTGATCGAGACTGAACTGCCCCACGATATTGCGAACAGTCGTCTGACTAATCTGATTGATTGCAGAACTCACATTCTCAATGGCAATTACTGACTTGGCAGCGTCGGCAGTGTGATAATAAGCAACGGCAGCGATGTCGATTGATACGTTGTCTTTCGTGATGATCTTCTGCGATGGAATGTTCATCGTGATAGTACGAAGCGATACTCGTGTCATCATTTCAATGATCGGTATGAGGAAGATGAGTCCTGGCCCGCGTACGTCTTTAAATCTGCCTAGTGAGAATACGACTCCTCGATCATATTCCTTGACGATGCGGATTGATGAAAACAGGAGAACAATAGCGATGACGAGGATGCTGTAAGTTATGGACATGGTGGTGAGATTATTGGTGTCGAGGATGCTAGCACTATAGTTCAATCTGGGAGCGATGCAATGTGGGCATGCATGTCGCTTCGGCATCACTCCATTGCGGCTGAAGCTGTAATTGAGGATGAGCCTGGCTGATTGACCTGGACATGGCTCGAGAGAAGTCGGTCATTGATGATTACAAAACCAAGCGCAACGACAACGAGAGACATAGCTCCAAGTGTGGCAGTCATACGCGGCAAGCGACTACGATAAATGAGAGCGGCTATAAGCACGGAGATAAAGAATGCTGCAATTATGATGAATATTGTATTAGCTACAGTGAATGGCGATGCTAGAAGTTTTTGGAACTCGCCTGGTTGAAGTGCGAACTCGGTTCCTGAGAGGTTGGAGGTCTCTGTGCCGAGCACACTGGAGTTTGGAGCTTTTGCGGGTACCGCAGATGGCTCGGTCTCTGGGGCAAGCCCTACCGGGTTACTTGTCGTCATGAGTTCGGTTGGTGGTGGAATTGCTTCACTCGATTTTGCGGTAGTGAGTTTTGTAGGTGGCGCTGGTGGACTCGGTGTTGGCGCCGTATTTGTTGGTAGTGTCGGAACCACTCCTACATCTCCGGTACCTCCAAGGTCAGATGATGCTCCGCCCTCAGGTGTCGCGAATTCCTGCACAACGAATATTGCAGATTGTCCTTCATACATGCCAGTGGCCATGCCAACACCTGTTTCGGTATATTGCTGCTTTAATATATTAGCGCGGTGTGTAGGTGAATTCATCCATGCATTTACAACTGCATCCGAATCAGTGAAATTCACGGCCAAGTTCTCTCCTGCATACTGGAAGTTATACCCGACCAGATTGAACCAGTACCATGGCGTAATACCACTAGGACTCACGTGAGCAAAGTATCCTTTTGTTGCCTCATCATTGGCCTTATCTTGGGCCGCTTCGGTGAGCAGCGGATTCACTGTGAGTGCTGGAAGGCCATTACCCGTGCGCTGGGTATTGATGAGGTCGGCAACAACAGCTGGAAGAATACTGGCGAGGTAATTCTGGCTCTTAAACACGAGTGAACTTTGCGCCATTACTCCCACCTCAAGGATGAGAGCGAAACAGAGTATGCTCATGACAATTTCGCGCTTCAGGACATGCGGATGATGGTTATTTTCCTTCATCGGCAAGACTGTGTGCTTGAAGTGATGAACGAGGGTCTTTCTGCGGCGAGGAGTGCGCAAGATCTTGGATGAAATCTTTTTAGCAGCCATGGGTTAATGCTCAAAAATAGCCTTTACTTTATAAGTATGACACATAAATGCGAACATCTCGCACCTAACCAAGGTGCGAGATGTTCTAGAAAATTTCTCGCCTATCTAGAGCATTACGGGAGTATAGGAGCTGAGACGCCGTTCGTTGGACAAGATATGTGGTTTATCTCCCATTTCGTGGTCTTGTATACGTAGCCCGTGGGGGTACTTGCGCTCTGGAGACCAAGGGGTACCCACGGAGCAAGAACACTTGCACTCTGTTGGGTCTGGAATTCCTCAACTGCCTTGAAGGTCATAGGACCAAAGTATCCAGTTACTGGAATGCTTAGTCCAAGTTGTTGGTTAAGGAAAGTTTGAAGGAGTTCCACCTGATCAGCCGAATTGTTCCTACCTTCACGCAAGTATGAGGTGAGCTGAGGACCACATTCAGCTCCAAGGACTGCAGGAGCTCCAGAAGAAGTTGATGTACCAAGAACTTGACCTTGAGGCTGAGCTGACTGACCCGAGATTCCAAAGAATCCTCCAAAACCTACAGAGGGACCGCCGCCGCCGTACTGTGCATGTACGAGCGGGGACGATATAAAAAACAATCCTCCAAAAACAATTAGACTGAAGACGATTTTTTGATAACTCATAAATTAAGGTTTAAATTATTATTGTCTGCATTATAACACAAAGCTCTGAAATGCCCATTACTTACAAATATACTATACAGAGTAAAATTGCAGTTAGCAAGATAGTATAAATACCCAGCATTTTGAGTTGCCAAATCTGAAGAGATACTGCTGTGATCTGACCTTCTGCCATTTGCCTCTCGTGAGTTTCTTCCATGGAACGGTACATCATCCACAGCAGCATTAGAGAAAAGAATGAGTTATAGAATATCCAAAACTGAAGAAAATAATAATTATAATTAAGCAAATGAATCATTCCAAGGCGGAATGCTAGCGCAATAAGGGAGAAATAGGCTAAGACGTATATATATAAGACTACAACAGCTTGTCTGAATGCAAGAGACACTCCGAGAGATTTTACGTTCGTTGGTATCCAACCAACGCTTGATTTTAACATTGTAGTTATTACCGCATGACTGTACGCATAGACCTGTACGAAAAGTGCCTGGAAACTTCCCCATCTAAATGGGGCAATTGCGAAGAAAAATAGGATGAGGAATCCCCAGACCGTGGCTGGATAAAATAGCATCCCTCCCGTAAAAGAGATGGTGCTGTTATAGAAGAATAAGGCCCAGAAGAGTTGAAAAGAGAATATGATGGAAATAGGTTGATATAAATAAAATAAGAAACCAACAGAATAGCACCACTTTGTTTTCCATGAAATCTTTGATTCCCAAAAATCCTTACTAAGCGCTAACGTGATACTACCAGTTGACCATCTATGTTGTTGATGAAAATAAGAATGAGCATCGGAAGGACAGACACCGATAGCTAAGATTATAGGGATGTATTTCACTCGCCATCCGGCATTAGTTAGCCTAAAGCCGGTGATGGCATCTTCGCTGTGTTCCACCATCACCGGACCTCCGATCGAGTCGAGCGCCTTGCGCCGATATATTGCATTTGACCCACAACAAATAGCTCCAGCGAATCGATCTCTAGAAACTTGTATATAGCGGTAAAAAGGCTCTTGAACCTGACCTGCTCCATACTCTAAAGACGAACGTTTGTGGACCTTATTTGAGGCTTCAAAATATTGAGGAGATTGTACTATGGCTGTTTTTTCATTGGTCATATATGGTAATAAATCATGCAGAAAATCAGGATGCGGAGCGAAATCCGCATCAAATATTGCAATGAACTCATTCGCAGAGTGACCGAATGCATATTTAAGGTTTCCTGCTTTTTTCATATAGCCTTTATCGGGGCGCGCTAGATATTTAAAACCGTACTCTTTTGCTACGCGCTCATGTTCTCCGCAATTCTCCTTAGAATCGTCTAATACATACACTTTTTTGTTAGAATATCTGAGCTCAGAAACGTTTCTCCATGTATTTTCAATCAATGAGAAATCCTCTCCACAAATTGGCAAAAAAACGTCAACGGACGGTTCTTCACGATCTTGCCAATAATCTCTTATGAGAGCTTCATGCTCAGGTATATTGTACTGGCGATAAAAAAGATTCAAACTGTAACTTAAAATAAAGTAGACTGTGAAGAATATGAGAAACGGTGCAGCGACATATCGATAGAATGGAACATAAATAACTGCGCCACTAAAACCTAGTAATATACAAAGCCAGGTTAAAATACTAATTATATAAACACCACGCACCAACCATGTTGGTGTTCTTCTAATATATAAATATTTATCTATATCCTTTGGATCCATGTCTTGGAGATTTATACAACTATATTTATAGCAGAATAAAGAATCTACTTAATATCTCAAAGTGCCCAAACTTAGCACTTATAGTATGATAGCGGCATTCTAATATGGATAAGATATATGTCAAAATTGACATATATCTTATAGTTGAGATTCTAAAATGTATGATTAGCTATTATGAACGACTTGCGTCACATGTGCTTTTCTTCGGCATTTTTGTTGTGTGCATATTAAATCTCGAACTATTTCTAGGGATTTCTATTCCAAGACTAATCTTACCCTCTGCTTATATAGCTTATCTTTTAATTATATTACTCATAAAATTCTTGATGAATCAAAGAGTGGAGAAAAATGATGTTCTGATAGTTATCATTCTACCAGTTTTATTTCTCATCGGATCATTTCTGTTAGCTCATACCTATGATTTCACATTCGACGGCGAGAATTACCACCAGACCGCAGTCATTTCTCTTACAAATGGTTGGAATCCAATCAGAGATGCACAACTCGTAATACCCGCCCCTGTGGGCTTATACGGGATTTCGGGGGAATTTAGTAAGCCTTATGTAGCTGGTTATCCAAAAGCACTTTGGCTTATACAAAGTTCCATATACACACTTACAGGGCATATCAACTCGGCTGTAGTTACCAATCTCATTGTAGGATTATTAGCGTTCATTTTTCTTTCTTCTTTGCTTTTAAGGCTAGGGGGGTAAGCAAGACATGGACCTATCTTATTACGACATGCGGAGTCTTGGGAGTAAATTTCATTCAACAGTTTTTTTCCTTTACTGCAGATGGTTTTAGCTATGAAATGTCTATAATCTGCCTCGTTTCTCTAGTATCTTTGATGATAGATAGCAATAAAATTAGATCGTTTTTCATGTTTCTCTGCTCCTGGCTGTTCTTAATCGGAACTAAGTATAGCAATTTTTATATTGGTTTTGGTTTTGGTTTAGTTTGCTTATTATCACTTTTTTTAATTTATCGGCGCTCTCCCCAGATGAACTTGAGGTCAGTGATTTATCTTGGGTTTTGCGCTGCAATATTAGCGGTTCTTGTTCTATTTGACCCATTCCTTGTAAACATCTATAAATATGGTTCTCCAATCTATCCTGTTAATTATCAATGGGCAGCTAACGATTTACTGGCGGAAAATATCCCACACAATCTGTCAGGTGCTAATAAATTTGAATTATTGTTTTATGGAATCTATTCCGAAACGCAAACCCCATCAGCTGCAAGTGATCCTAGCAATATCGCTCAACTAAAGATTCCCTTTACTGTAGGACCTGGCGAGCTTTCAAATATTGCTGCCGTAGAACCATCGGAAAGGGTTTCAGATGCGGGGGTCCTGTATAGTGGGGTATTTACACTTAGCCTTATTATACTTCTTATACTGTATCTGTTTGATTCGTCAAAGCGAGATAAATTCTTATTAAGAATCTGTGCTTGTATTATAATTCTCATACTTATATGTGCGCTCGCTACCCCAACACCAAATGTCATTAGATATACTCCTCTACTGACTTTTATTCCGGTTCTATCGCTCATAGTGATAGTTTTAATTGATCGGCCTCGAATTTTCTCTTGGCTACGAGTTGGAAAATTTTTACTTGCGGGATTTATAGTTATTAACACTGCTATATCGTTGTACTGTATCGAGACCTCAACTTTGCGAGAGACACTCCAATTAGACAGGCAATTGTCGATAATGAGTAAAAGCGGGATAGTTTATAACGTGTATGCTCCGGGTTTCTATTCCAGCTATACTCGACTGAAGGAGGCTGGTGTTAAATTTTATGAAACTCAGAATTTGGGATGCGATAATCCACAGACTTTGGATTTTACTTACGGAGAGTATGCAACAGAATTTTGTCCGAGAAAAAGCTAACGATTTTATTTAACTTTGAGAGTAAATAATAATTTAGATGGTCAACAATTACCTATATGATATATAGTTACTAGAGCTTCTATATTTCTCATGGAAACTTATCCGGAACGGCTTGCGTCACATGTGCTTTTCTTCGCTATTTTTTTCCTAGTCATAGTGAATGTTGGCTTTTTCATTGGAATTCCAATTACCCATTTCATCCTCCCACTTGCTTATATCCTATACTTGACAATCCTATTCTTAATTACTCGTAGATCAGAACGAAAGGTAGAGAGACTTCATATTATATCTGCGATGGTGATTGTGTTAATTTTTGGCATAGGAATATTCATCTTTGGGCATACCTATGATTTCAGCTATGATGGACAAAGCTTTGACGAAACGGCGCTAATATCGCTTGCCAACGGTTGGAATCCCATTAGAGATTCTCAAGTAGTGATACCTGCCCCGACTGGCCTATACGGGATCGGGGGTGAATTTGGTAGACCGGATGTAATTGGATATCCAAAGATGCTTTGGGAAATTCAAGCCTCGATTTATAAACTCACGGGCCGCATAAATTCCGGTATGATTACCAATTTAGTAGCGGCCTTAGCGGCGTTTATATTTCTTTACTATCTGCTTCAGCGTCTTGGATTAAGACGATTCTGGGCTGCATTTACTACCTCCCTGGCTGTTTTAGGACCTGTCTTCATTCAGCAACTGTTTTCATATATGTCTGACGGCTTTGGCTATGAGCTGTCTCTTATAGCCATCGTTTCTCTAATAACTCTTGCTCTCGAGAAGGGAAAGACACGGCCTCTGTTAGTGTTTATGTTTTCGTGGCTTTTTCTTGTAGGTACAAAATACAGTAACGGATGCGTAGCCTTCGTTCTCGCTTTTGTATGCTTAATTATCTTAATTCAAATTGTGCGTGATAGTCCGAAGTTGTTTAAACCAATTTTCAAAATTCTTTTAGGAGGTGCTCTAGTGGGAGTCATAATACTGATCGAACCTTATGTAATTAATCTCATACGATATGGGTCACCGCTATATCCTGATAATGCTACATCAGCTATTGCAAACGTAGAGACCGAAAATATTCCACACAATCTCGTAAGCGATAACAAGTTTGAATTAATCTTCTATGGAATTTATTCACAAAGACAACCATCTTCAAATTCGACCGCTGCCGAGAATGTAGCTCTATTGAAGATTCCCTTCTCAACAAGTCTCTCAGAGCTTCAGAATTCTGCTGTCGCGGGACCCTCTGATAGGGTTGGGTCGGGGGGCATTTTTTTTAGCGGAGTATTTACTTTGAGTCTTATCATTTTAGTATGTGCATTGCTTTTTGAATTCTCTTCATATGGAGAACTGGTACTTGGGCTTACAAGTCTCATTGTCTTTCTTATTCTTGCCTGTGCGCTTCCCTTGCCCGCTCCGAATGTGCTTCGATTTACACCACTTATAACTGTTATACCTGTATTTATACTTATAAGCCTTCTTCTTATAGATAAATCTAAGCCGCCCTCTTGGGTACGCGTTGCGATACGTATCTTAGCTCTTTCTATCATCATTAACATAGGTATGTATATCGTTCTCGTTGGTGACACAAGATCGAATGTAACTCGTGAAATAAATCAACAACTGATATCAATGCGCGACAGCGGATTAACCTATAATGTTTATGCTGCAGGCTTTTATTCCAGCTATATTCGGTTGGAAGAAGCTGGTATTAAATTTCACATGAGTTCGAACATTGGTTGCACAAATCCGCAAACTTTAGATTTAACATACGCTGCATATGCAACTACTTTTTGTCCTCAGAAAAAATAGCTACTAGTCTAATTGATGCATTGCAAAAACATCCGCCATTTTATATTTGTAGTTTCCTCGAATTAAAACCTGTACATGTGTCACAAATGTCAGAAGAGCTTCTGAAAAGAAGAAATAATACATTAGAATGCTATTAAGTACGGCCCAGAAAAGGATCTGAGGAGCGCTATGCTTTGTGTAAAAACCAACAACTATATCAATGAGGGTAATTGAGCCTAGTATAAAATGAATTATGAATAAGGAAGGAGTGTAGGTTTTGCCTTGATTGTCTCCCTTTGGGGTGACTACGTAAGTGAGCTTCTTCCCTCGAACTACGCCTATGAATGCGAGAAAATAGATTGGCCATGCAGCGATAGAAACCAGCCGAGCACTAAGCAATAGACCTCGTTCCGTTTCCGGCTGAATATTGAATCGCTGAAGCCAGAGTTGGAACATGACTTGGTATAGAATAAGAGGTATGTATAGGAGCAAAATTGGTAATAATGCCATCTTGGCTGATGTGATGCCGAAAAAGAAATAAAGCGTAAGAAGGATGATACCAACGGCCTGCGCTATGCCCGAGAAATAGAACTGCTGAAGTAGAGTGTAATTAAGCATGCGCCTGAAATTCATTTTTGGCAGAAGATTTGGCGCATGCCGAAACACTATATCCATACAACCATATGCCCACCGCATCTGCTGACCAAAATACGAAGCCCACGTGACAGGTCCTTCACCAACTAGAAGAACCTCTGGAACATAGACACTCTTCCACTTGCTTTCATGAGCATACAATTTCATACCAGTGAGCATATCTTCTGCAATATGCGCGGTGTATCCGTCGATATCCCTGCATGCCTTTGTACGCAATATATGGTTTGCACCGATGAGCAAAGTCATATCGTGATGGAAGAAGCCTTTTTGAAGAGGTCCATAAAACCCGTACGTCTGTTCAGCGGCACCGCGCGCAATCCATGATTCATCGAGATTGCCGTACACTTGGGGCGTCCCAACGAAGGCAACAGCTGGATCCCTGAAGTATCCTAGTGTACGCATGAGAAAATCTCTCTTTGGGATGAAATCGATATCGTGCTGCGCGACTATGTCATATCTCTGATCATAGTGGTGAAGCCATGAGTTATAATTTCCTCCTTTGGTTTTTGCCTTAAATTTACCGCTGGGAGAACTGAACATTTTTTTCCTTTCCGAGAATAATGCATTACGCCATATTTTTCACAGATACTCTTTGCCGCTGGATCGTCGCCCTCATCAAGGAGCCATGTGTCGTGAGGATAAGAAACCTGCGTCATTGCCTCGAGCGTCTTCTCAAGCATATCGTAGGGCTCTGCGCCTGGGACGAAGGCTGTCAGATATGCAACGCGCAGATTTTCCTCAGGAGCAAGGGTTTGCTTCGGATGCTTCATCTCTGAAGCCATGTACCAAGCAAAGATTTCCATTACAATCTGGTGCCAGACGATGTAGGTAAGAAGTAAGAAAAGTAGGTAGTCAAATGTATGTGCCCATCCAACCCAGTTATGAGAAATATGCGAGGGCTGGAACCACCATATGCCAAAAGCGGTTGTGAGTGAAATTCCAACAACAAAAAGACAGGTAAAGATTATCTTTTGTGTACCTGTCATTGCGTCTACTTTTTCTACGACCGAGGTCATATTCGCTTGCGTTTTAATTTCAAACTCATTACTTCATTGTTATCTAACTTATAACACAGGTGTATATAGATGTCTAATTTCTATGAATATAACAATACTAGTAAGAAGCGGATGAGTTATTGATGAGTTTGCAGTTATTAGAACGTTTAATTTGATATACACTTACTTCTTTTGATAAGCGCGCACGTACTCAATGTACATATTTGCAGGCCACACATTGGACATGTCTGGAGTGGATGGCCAACTTCCAGGACCACCAACTGCAAGATTAACAAGCATGTAAAAAGGCTTGTCCGTTTCAGAATTTGCAGGACACGTTGCGTATGGTTTCCCATCAAAATAATAGGTAATTCCGGTTGGCTCAATGTCTACGCCATACGTATTAAAACTTTGGGTTATATCTACACCGACGTTGTACCAACCTCCGCACGACTGGCCATTTACAGTCGAATGCGAACCATAATGAATCATAGTGATTCCCCCTTCTCCTGTAGAACTTGTTCCTCCGAATGCTTCCATAGCATCGATTTCAGGAGGCCAACTTTTGTCGACTGGTAGAAGCCAGAATGCAGGCCAGAGACCCTTCCCTTTTGGTAATTTTGCACGCATTTCGAAATACCCATACTCCTGGGAAAAGGAGAATTGGGTCGTGATCATGCCCGAGGTGTACTGTGCCCAAGGTCCCACTGCGGAGCTTATTTGCTGAGTTGCTGGCATTGCCTTGATGTCGAGTATTCCGTCTGATACCGAAAAGGGATTAGAGGGGTCCATCGCTGCAATGGCAGTTGACTCCTTTTTTAGGAATGCGATGAAGCCAGGGTCTACATATACTTCTGCCTCATCATTAGCAGCATTAGTTCGTGAACAAAAGTAATAAACAGTTTGCCAGATACCGGTACCTCCGGGATTGCAAGTGACGTTTCCATTCGCATCCACATATCGACTGAATGAATTGAATTCACCATCAAATGTAAGAGTCATTCCTTGAAGAAGTGCCGCCGTAGAATCGGTAGGAGAAACGGCTGCAGCCGAAGTTAAAGGAATGATTTCTCCAGTCGTGCTAAAAGAGGTCGTCGCAGTTGTTTCGGGAGTTGAGGTAGATGACTCGGCACCGGTTCCCATGCTTAAGGCTAGGGGTCTATTAGTTGCATGACTATTTCTCCATGCAAGCAGGACGACAATTCCAAGAATGAGCACTAAAAATGCTAATCCAAGCAATTTCAGATATTTTGAACTCCGTCTCATTTGTCTCATTATATACAGGTTATGAAATTATGCTTTTCGAGCCCGGTTCAACGTTCCGATATCGTACTTTTGTCACTTGGTGGTCTTACGAGATATCGATGCTAGATATTTTATATAAGAGTGCGGAATGCGAGAATCGAACTCGCGCCTAGTGCTTGGGAAGCACTCGTTCTACCACTAAACTAATCCCGCTAAAAATGTAACCATCCAAACCACCTCTGCCAAAATGTGAGCGGCGGTGTTGAGGTAGCTACTGAGGTCTGAGGCACAACGATGATAACCCCTTCTCCGGGTTTTGCAACGCCATATGTATCGCGTAGTGTGGCCTCCTGACCACGTTCCGTGGAAAGCTCATTCACATTGGCTTGCAGAGTTTTTTCGCGTGTACTAAGACTGGTAAGCTGAGCGTGTGACGCACGTGCCGCAGCCTGCGCGATCTGCTCCTTGCGAAAAATGCTCACATTTAAAAAGACAAGCCACACAATAAGGAGTGCTAATCCAGCTGCAAGGAGATAGTCCTTCACCCGAAAGGGTCTGTGGCGCTTAGGCGCTATACGACGACTGGATTTAACCATTCTTTCAGTATATCAAGGTACATGTTCTCTATCGCTCGCTCTCCTGCACCATTTTCATAAACACATCCTCTGGAATATCTACTTTCGCGTGTACGGCACGTTTCTTCTTTCCTTTCTTCTGCTTCTCAAGAAGCTTCATTTTGCGCGTAATGTCGCCACCGTAGAGGTAGCCCGTCACGTCTTTACGCAGCGCCGAGAGAGTTTTGGAGGAAATGATGCGACCGAGCGCCTGAGCCTGAATCTTTGTCACGAACATCTGTCGTGGAAGTATTCCTGCGAGTTTTTCAACCATCTTCTCCCCTTCCTGCTCAACGCGACGGCGAGAGATGATGCGGGCGAATGCGGGAACGGGTTCCTCAGCAACTAGTATGTCGAGTCGCACCACATCTGCTGGCCGTTCATCGAGGAATTCATACGAAAGCGAGGCATAACCCGACGAGACATTTTTTACACGATCAAAAAAGCCGCGCATGAGCTCTCGTAGCGGCATTTCAGCGGAGAGCTCAATACGGTCGTCGCTATACACCTGCGTGTCCATCACGGCTCCCTCGTGATCATGGAAGAGCTGCAAGAGCCCAGAGAGAGCGTCAGGGGGCGTGATGAGAGTGACTTTGACCCATGGCTCCTCGACTGCAGCTATATCGCCATACTCGGGAAATCGTGACGGAGTGTAGACGGTTTCGCGCTTATTATTCTTCGTCGTAACGTTGTAGGCGATGGTCGGAATGGTGACGATGAGCGTAAGATCGAACTCGCGCCGCAGGCGTTCTGTGACAATTTCAAGGTGTAGCATACCGAGGAATCCACAGCGAAACCCGCGGCCAAGAACGCCGGACGATTCTTCTTCAAACGATAGAGAGGAGTCAGAGAGCCGCAAGCGTTCAAGTGCCTGGCGCAGGTTCGGTAGATCATCCTGGCTTTCAGGGTATACCGATGCCCAAACAACAGGGCGCGGACGTATGAATTCTCCAAGCGGGCTGAGTGTCCCGTGATCAGCGGCAATCGTATCGCCAACAGCAACTATCCCGGCCTCCTTAACGCCAGTCACGATGTAGCCAATCTCGCCAACCGAAAGAGAGTCAGCGGGGGTCTCGTCTGGCATGAATACGCCAGTCTCAAGAGCTGTGAACCTTTTTCCTGCCGCCATAAATCGTAAGGCGTCGCCCTTCTTAAGCGAACCATCGAAAATACGTGCATACACGGCAATACCGCGATGCGTTGAGTATGAAAAATCAAAAATGAGCGCGCGAGGCTCGTTCCCTTCACTTGGACGCGGTGAAGGTACTACGCGAATGATTTCTTCAAGAAGGTCCTCTACTCCCTCGCCAGTGCGACCCGATACAGCGAGAACAGTGTCAGGAGAAATATCGAGCAAGGTTGCGAGCTCAAGGCGTATGTCGTCTGGGCGCGCCGCAGGCGAATCAATTTTCGAAAGAACCGGGATGATGACACACCCGGCAGCTTTTGCCATGCCGAGCACGGATAGAGTCTGTGCTTGCACGCCCTGAGTAGAGTCAACAAGAAGAATCACTCCCTCAACCGCCGAAAGTGCGCGCGAGACTTCGTAGGCAAAATCAATGTGTCCTGGAGTGTCGATCAGATTCAGAATATATTCTTGTCCATCCCGTGCCTTGTAGCGCATACGAGCCGGCTGCATCTTGATGGTGATACCCCGTTCGCGCTCAAGATCCATACGATCGAGCACTTGATCACGCATCTTGCGTGCCTCAATCGTTCCGGTTCGTTCAAGAAACCGATCTGCAAGGGTCGATTTTCCATGGTCTATATGTGCCACGATGGAAAAGTTTCGTATTTGTGTTGTCATTAGGTAATTACGTATCCGAAGGGTTTTCGAGCGCTATCACGCTACCAAATGGTGCAAGGGCACGGGAGCCTCGTATCCGTTTGAGAGAAGCGATGAGAATCCTAAACTCTTCGCGCTCAAGTAGCATTAATATGGCCCCCGAAACCGCTACACCCACAATACCAGCGACTGTAGCCTGCGTGAAGACGGTGATGAGACCGGTCAGAGGCGCAATATTACCCATAAGATCAAGTGCACCATACGCAGCGCTGCCGCCAAGAATTGCAGCTCCTGTACCAACGAGTATTGGGCGACTAAATGCTTTTGCGACTCCAGGCGCAACAGTTCGCAACGTGACGAGAGCGACTACACACATTACAAGCTGCCCCACGGTCGCGCCAAGCGCTATGAAGAGTACGCTTGTGCCGGACACATCAGAAACGCGAAAGAGTGCCTCAACAAAGTAGCGAAATACAGGCATCGTTTGCGCAAGCTTTAGTGTGACAAGCGCCACAATCACCGAAACGCCCGCATCGCCTAGCTGCACAATGAGTGGGTTCCAGGAGCGATGGGCTGCATAAAAAGCGCGCGAAGCAAGAAGAATGATGCTCTGGGCAACGAGACTGAGAATAAGAATTGCAAGCACCGCTGCAGCAATGCGGGTATCGTCCCAATTGAATGCACCCGATCCAAGCACAATTCGCACGATATGTGCGCGCAGAACAATCGTAAGAACGGTGATGATTGCCGAGAGATAGATAATATGTTTACCGGCTACAATTATGGTTTCTTTGTATTCAGTGTGGCGCTTTTGATTTACATGCTCGGCCATAACAGGAAACGCAGCGGTCACATACGAGGATGCAACCAGAGCAAGCGGAACACCTGAAAGATTATTGGCGAGTGTGAAAATAGAAATGTCACCTGTGCCAACACGACTTGCAATTGCAAGGAGCGCAAGCGTCGTTGCAGAGCTCATGCCAAGCGCCATGGAACGAGGCACCGAATCTCGCACAACAGCCCACATTGCTTTTGGCGAGGGTATCGTAGGCACGGGGAACATACCTGCTTCAATAAGTACCGGGAAATGAATAACAAGGTATGCGACAGCCCCGCCTACGACACCGATACCAATGCCAGCGAGTCCGAAATACGGGTAGAGAAATATGGTACCTATGATTATGCCAACATTGTAGAGAACTGGTGAGAGCGAGAACAGTATGAAGCGCCGCTCGATCTGCGTCACACTCATGATGATTCCCGAAAGTCCGAGAAGAATCGGCTGGATGAGGAGAATACGCTCGAGCAATACAAACTGGGCCGCATCCACAGAATGCCGGAACGTTGGATAGATCCAAAATAAAAATTCGGGCGCGAATATGGCGAGTATGCCACAGATGATACCGCCGCCGATTACAAGAAACGAGCAGGTCTGCGAGATAAGCTTTTTAGCGTCCTCGCGTGCGAGTCCTGATATGCGTGGGATGAGTACGTATGCCGAGACTAGTGACCCAACAAGCGCGAACACCACGTTGGGCACATTGAAAGCTGCGTAGTACATGTCGAGAATTTGACCCGCACCAAATTCATGCGCAAACGTGTGATCGCGCACCAGTGCAAGAAGCTGCGAAACAAAAGTAAGCGCTGCAAGCAGGTATGCAGCCTGATGAAGGCCGCGCACCGGAGCTGCTATTTTGGCTATGATGCCTCGCACCATAGCGTTATCCTGCCGTCGTTCCTGTTGCTTTTGAGGAAGCGGCGGCTGACTGGTCAGTTACTCCTGGCTGAGGAATACCAAGTGCGCCGAGCTGTGAGGATGGAAATGGATCCTTCCCTGCCTCAAGTGCGGTGATGTCAGGCGCTACTGCTTGTGCATTGGCAGTGGAAAGCGCTGCGACTGCTTGAAGCTGTGCGAGTGCCTGTGCATTGTTATTCTCAATGGTGTACATGACGGCAAGGAAGAACCGGGCGTTTGCGTACTGCGGGTTGATTTGCACTGCTTGGGCAAGGGCTTGAATGGCTCCCGGGGTGTCTCCGTTAGCAGAGCGTAATATTCCTACCTGAAAGAGAACAGTTGGGTCATTTGGATCGAAGTAAAGAGCTGCTTCTGCTGCCTGGAGTGCATCTTTTGCATTACCTTCCTGAACTTCAAGCTGTGAGAGAAGAAAAATAGCTTGTGTGTAGTCAGGCTTGAGGTTGATAGCAGTGGTGAGATCACTTACGGCGTCTGAATAATCTTTTTGAGCAATATCGAGCTGTGCAAGTGTATAAGAGAGCGTAGGATCAGTCGGATCGAGAGAGATCGCGTGTTGGTAGGATGCACGCGCCTGCGTGTAGGCACCGCTAATATTAAGCGGTACGACCGTTTGATACACCTCACCAAGGACTGCCCAGTTTAGATAGTTATTCGGATTGAGCTTCGTTGCTTGAGTGGCAGCAGCAACACTTGAGGAAAGAGCTGACTGAAATTCTTGCTGTGCTTCTGCGGGGGTGAGTGTTGTATCCCCTGCAATCTTGTTCATCTGCGCAATGCCGTCAAGCGCAGCAAGCTGGTAACTACGATCGCTTATTGCGTAGGTAAGCGAGCGGTTTATGTCAGTAGTTGCAACCGTTAAGTTTCCTGCCGAAAGCGCGGCGGCTGCTTCGTTGTATGAGTAGTCTGCAAGATACCGTTCAATGACAACATACGCAGCAAGAACAACACCAAGGAGAAGTAAGGTGAGACCAAATACAATGAGGAATCCGACGCGAGGATTACGCGCGAACACTACCCCCCACTCCTGGCGCATTCCTGAATAGCGCATAGTTGAGACAAAAAGACCAAGAAGTGCAAATCCGCATATAAGCACCATTGGACCGGGGACCGCGAAAATGGCGAGCACAAGCACGTACCATACTCCAGTGTATGAAGCGACTGCAACGAATCTGGCATAGGGATTAGTTGGTGTGCGGAACAAAAGCATTCGTAGTCCGAGAAAAAGAAGAAGTCCGAGAAAGGCAAGCCATGCGAGTGCTCCAACGAGCCCCTCTGTCACAAATGAAGTTGGAATGAGACCAATGCCAGAGGTGAACGTGAGATTCCAGAATACCGTGCTGTTAAGAGCCGAGTTTCGATATCTGAGCCACTGCGCTTCAAACGTACTTGGACCGGAACCGAATATTGGTGCTGAGGCGTACGTATGACTTCCTACATCAAAGGTCGACTGCCACGACGGACGCACATCAAGGGTATTTGTACCAAATGTGGTTCCGAGCGCACTACCTATGGTCGAAGCACTTATAAGAAAGAAGAGCGCAATGATGAGCACGACAAGAGGAGCCGCGAGCGAGCGAGTGTCCTCCGAGATTGTAGCGGGTTCTGATTCAGCGCTTAAAATCTCGACACCCTCAAGATCCGAATCGTCGCTCGTAGGACTGAGACGTCGGAGTATTGCTTCGACAAAGAGACCGAATGCAATGAGGGCAACAAGAATCCATATGAGGCTCGAGTTAACGAGCGCAAGGATGAAGAGACCGAGTGCAGCAGCTGCCCAAAGGATAATCCTCATCCTCGGCGAGAATTTCAAAAATCGCTGTGCGATGAGTATGAGTGAAACACCAAGACCCACAAACATGCCTAGGTCGACAAACGATCCGACGAGGTTTGCGGTTGGCGTGAGCTTGCTTGGCATGGCGTGTCCCAGGATAAGAAAGATAATTTCCGAGACCATTATGATGCCGTAAATCACAAATCCTACCTTAAAGAAGACGCGGTATTCAGAGGTGCGACGAAATACGAGTGCGGCAAGAGTTGCAAAACCGGCAAGGATGAGTATGAATCCGAGCGTGTCTGCTTCAAGCTCCGTACCAAAGAATGCCTGAGCAGTGTTTACTCCTGAAAAGAGTGTCGAGAGTCCGTATGCAATCGGAACAATCCAGAGCGCACCAAGAAGTGTTATGGGAGGAATGATGAGATTTCCACGTGTAAGACGCGCAAGAATGTAGAGTGCGAGTGCGACCAATCCGCCAAGTGCAAGAATGGTGATCTTTGTGTAAACAAAGGGCGTGATGCTTGAAAGACTAAACGCAACCATGGCGAGTGCAACGGTAACGGTAAGAACCCATATGGAAGCAACGTCGAAAGAAAACCGCTTACGCACACGGGGAACTGCTGTATGTACTTCGTTATTCATGAACTAAATACTTATTTATTCAAATTACCTCCGACAATGCTGTAAGTATAGCGTATGGCTAAATGATAGCGCTGGGTACTAGGGGATAGCTTATCTTGAACAACGAAAGCCCTAAAATACAAGCGCCCACCGTTAGGTGGGTGCCTGTATTTTTGAAACCAATCCGATAAGCCGAATTCTGTTCCTGGCAATTGCCAGGAGACGACCATCTATCTGGGATCGCTGTTGCCAGCGACCTCGAGCGGCACTCTCCCTATCGATAGGGAGCACGGCCTTGCACTGGGGTAAGGATTTAGCCGTTTCACCTCCTGGGTTGCCCCAAGAGCTCACCTACGGTCCTTTAGAACCGCAGGTGCTTCCAGCCTTTCGGTAGGAAGCGTCTCTGCTCGCACCTCGCGCCTTACGACGGACGGGTGTTACCCGCTACCTTGCTGCACCGCAATTCGTACCGGAGTACGTATACACGGTGCCAGTGTTCGGACTTTCCTCTCCCAAGCCAAGGCATGGGAGCGATCGTCTGGACTGGTCCACTTTGAACTATACCACGAGTTCTAGATCTCGCACGTACCCGAAACACAGGCGAGTTCATTTTTGATTTCGGTCTCGTCAGTGCGCTCATACGCATAGAGTTTTCCATAATCGATATGCTGAAATCGTTGTGCCATCTCTTCGTATTGCTCTTTGGTAATCACTTCATAGGGTGCAAGGCGATAGACGTGGTTTGATCGTGGAAGAAATGAGAGTCCTCCAACAATCTCCCAATTCTTATAAACCCAGTTGGCAACGGCGATCCATTCGTCCTCACCCACTGAAATGGTCACCGATGGATTGTGTTCGGTATAACTTTCTTTCACAAGCTTCCAGTGCTTAAGCTGATCGAGTGCTGAAATATCATCTTTACAAATAGCGCCGTCAGGAGATTTCACTGGAAACTCGAGAACGAACGTGTTCGCTTCTTCTTCAGTCTGCCCTACTTCCGGATGGTATGGAACGCCTTGGTCACGAAGCATTTTGAAAAGCGAGTCTGTTGCGCTAATACGTATGCGACGAATGTAATATGGAGAATGACGCGGATGCATACCTGAAGCGACTCCCATGGTTTGTGAAGTGGTGCCCGATGGCTTCACACACGTAATTGCGGTCGACTCGTTAATTCCAAAACGCTCTGCATATTTCTTGTTGGTCTTGATCGTCTCTTTTTTCATTGCTTCAAGCGTACCGGCATCGCGAACTGCGGGAGAATCCCACTGTCCTGTAATTGAAACGCCAAGAAGGCGTTCTTGCTGGCAATTCTCGATCCATTCCTTTGATAGGTAGCCGAGGTTAACCAAGGTTGATTGATAAGTACCGAGAACAGTTGCGAGTCGAGCTTTGCGTACGAGAGATTCTCTCGTGTCGTCAACGCGTGCAATTACTTCGGTTAGATTACAAAACTGCTTAGACTTCAGGATAATCTCGCCGCAAGGATTCGTTCCCGCAGGGCCCACAACGCGATCGCTCTTTATATAGCCGCTCTTTTTCCAGAAATCCTTGCGGCGCTCTGGAAGCTGATTCATGAGGCCGCCGCGGTTAAAGATGCCTCGTTCTCCTGCTTTTGACTTCATGAGTGCTACCCATTCATCCATGAATTCTTCGTTTGACTGGCTTTTGAAGATAGACGGCGGAGTTATTTGCGATGGAACGCTGTGGATTGCTGTTCCAGAATTCGCCTTTCTTTGCATCGCGTACGTCGGCGTCATCGAGGTCAGAAAGTGAGATCATAGCGCTCCGGCGTACGCCACCGGCAACAACACACTCGCCTATCTTACAAATTATGTCGTGTGCGTCGATGTTACGCAGACGACGGCCCTGGCGCGAAAGAATACGATCACGTGAGAATGCAAGGAGACTTCGAAGTGGTTCAGGGCCTGATGCCTTACCGCCCATCGTCTTGAGGCGGGCGCCTGCGGGACGAACTTGTGAGAAATCAAAATCAATGTCCTTCCCGTCGTACCAAACCTTGAGACCAAGTGTCAGTGCGTCGCACCAGCCTTCCTTTGAATCTTGCACAACGTGTGTTGCAAATTTCTCGCCTGTTTGAAATGCAATTTGTGGAAGTGCTTGAACATTCGCGCTCTCGACTGGAATAACCGACGCCGGTGCCGCACATAGAGATGTACATGATTTCTGCAAAGTCAGAGATCTTTGACGGTGCGATGTAGGAACAGTTGTATGCTGCTACGTTGCAACGTCGCACTGCGTCGCCCGCAAATTGCATGAGACGCATGCTCGGGACAATCTCTTGATTGAGAATTGCTTCGCGCAGCTCTCCATATTCCTTGGCGGTGAGCTTGCTCCCAAGATTCTCGCGCATAAAATTGATGATAGCGATCTACCGTCTCGACCCAGGTCTCGCGACGACCCTCTTCAGGAATCCACTTCGAGTAAGAACGCAAATATACAAATTCTCCAAGCGAATTTTTTTTAAAATATTTCTTACTTTCTTCTGCGAGTGCGCGTACTGATTCAGGAATCTCGATCTGTTCTGAGCGGAGTTGATTGCGTTTATCTCTATAAAGGATGTACGCCTTTGCTGCGCCAGTGAAATCATTGAGCATCAACTGTTTCTCGACAGAATCTTGTATACCTTCGACTGTTGGAAGAAAATTTTTGTACTTTTTTGCAAATCTGGCGAGTTCTCCTGCGACTTGGTGTGCAACCATTTCTGCATCTTCGTATCCTCCTTCGTTGCCTCCTGCAATCATCGCCTTGTGTATGGCAGCAACAATCTTCTCAAACTCGAACGGAGCGATTCTACCGTCACGCTTTTCAATTCGCGCGATGAGTGTATGGTATCGTTTCGTATCCTTACTCTCCACTACCTGTTCTTCTACTTTACTAATTACCTTGAGAGGTTTTTTTGCAACCTTTTGGGCACGCGCGAGCACCGGAGATTTTGCGGACTTAGGCATACGAAGAAGATGATTACCGATGAGAGATTCTTAGTAATAGCAGCAGTCGAGCGGCAAGCGAAAGTGGAGTCGACGTATACTCTATTCTACTCCTCTTCGTTTGCATCGAGAACCTGTGGACAAACTATTTCAAAAAGCTTTTCTAGTATGGCGGGGGAAGTGCGACTTGAGTACCGATTGTCCAGCCATGTTCAACCGCGAATCCTGATTTTGTCTCAAGGACATATTTGACTGGTGCTGGAGGATAAAAGACATCAGGATACGTAGCAGGAGATACTGACGGATCAATTTTTATGATAGTACCTGTGTCCGAGAGCCAAATCATATCAATTGGCACCAGCATATCCTTCATCCAGAAGCCGTAAGTGTTGTCGCTCGGAAAAACGAAGAGCATCGCATAGTTATCAGGTATGAAACTTCTACCGCCAAGACCTTGCTCCTGCGCGGCGATTGTCGTAACAGTCTCATACTGCATTGGTATAGCCGTGCTAGTTCCACTATTCTGAGCCGCTCCAGCTACGGAGGAGGTGGAAGCGGTGTTCGTTGAGGTTCCAGTCAGCATTGTTGAGCTAGCAGAGACAGTAGAAGGGGTGGTTGTGGATGTTGTGAGCGCTGATGCCGAAGATAGACTGTAATTCACTCTGTTTTCCGATGTGCTAAAGAGTAAAAGACAAGCTCCGCCAAGGAGCACTACTACAATGAGTCCGATAACCATCTGTGACTTATTCATAAGAGACGTTTACGGTTAAAAGCCGATTGCCCAAAGACATCGAGTCCGGTTATGCGGTTATACACGGGGGCAGAAATAAGCGTGCATTCCATTCTCACGGGTCATAATATCACAGGAATAATTAATGCAGGCTGAGGCGTATGGAATTCGATTTGGAATGGATACCTGGCATAAACCTGAAACGAGCTAACAAGGTCGGGTCAGATGCGCTCGCGCATCTGACCCGACCAATTACTCTCGTATTTCCATCATAATAAGTACTACTATGAGTAACCCCCCTCTATAGATCGCGTTACTAACATTAAATGCGCAATTATAGCGGGGAGACACGATCCAAAAGAAATCAGGTATATAGAGAAATTACGATCCCGTGACTTCAGCTTCTACACTTATGACGATTTGTTGAGAAGCCTACGCTCTACCATAAAGAGTTATTCGGCAATTTAACGATGGGATATAGATGGGGCTAGGTAATGCGTTATCTTCAGCTTTATAGGCTGAATTGAATGGAGAAATATAACCATAAACAAAGGAATGTTGCTTGTAAAGGGGTCAAAAGTAGCCATCCTGGCAACTTCGGCGGAGGCGGAGAGATTCGAACTCTCGGAACCTTTCGGTTCACACGCTTTCCAAGCGTGCGCACTAGACCGCTATGCGACGCCTCCGTGCATTTGTTTATATCACAAATTATGTTCTCATTGCGAGATCGAGACCGTACTCATTCCAACGAGTGCTTCGATGCGCTTTTGGATAGGTGGGTGAGTGGAAAAAAGTTTATCAATCCAATCGGTAGGTTTTGGACCAAACGGATCACTGATGAAAAGGTGTGCCGTTGCATGCGACGGACGACGCATTGGCTGACTGTTTCCAAGCTTCTGGAGAGCTGATGCAAGTCCTTCGGGATAGCGCGTGAGAAGTGCTCCTGAAGAATCGGCGAGGTATTCGCGACGACGAGAGATCGCGAGCTCTATGAGTTGCGCTGCAATTGGTGCGAGGATCATCGCAACGAGTGCGAAGACGATAAGGAATATGCCTCCTCCATTACGGTCGTTGCCTCCGCGCATACCACCAAACAATGAGATGCGAAGGAATATATCGGCGATGATCGCGACAAAGCCCGCAAGTACAACTGCGGACGTCATAAGGAGAATGTCGTGGTTACGGATATGGGAAAGCTCATGCGATACCACGCCTTCAAGTTCCTGACGATTCATCATGGCAAGAAGTCCGGTCGTCGCGCAGACGACTGCATGTTTCTCGTTACGGCCCGTGGAAAAGGCGTTCGGAGACGCATCCGTAATGACGTAGAGCTTCGGCATTGGAATGCCGGCCGTAATACAGAGATTCTCCGTTACCGTGTAGAAATCAAAGAATTCCTCGCGAGTCGCTGGCCGTGCACCAGTCATCGAAAGCACCTGACGATCAGAGAACCAGTAACTATAGAAGTTCATACCAATCGCGAAGATAACGGCGATATAGAGGACGATAGACCCATAATACAAAGAAGCTACATAGCCTATAAGAATGACCACGAGCAAAAATACGGTCATCATGACCCATGTACGGAATACATTGCTCGATCGTTCTTGGTAGAGAGTTGGGGTGTTTGCCATAATCTTATTTCTTTTGGAAACGGTCTTTATCACGTCCGTAGCACTTATCCATTTTCTTCACGAATTCGGCATCAAGGTCGACGCCATGTCTGTTTGCAAGACAGATCGCCGCAAATAGCACGTCCATGATCTCTCCCCCGAGTTCTTGCTTTGCTTCTTCAGGTTTCTTCGGTTTTGAACCGTACATATGGTTCAGAAGTCTTGCGACTTCTCCAACTTCTTCAGAGAGCGCTGCAAATTGCGAGAGGGGTGGCCAATAGGGTTCTTCCAAGGTTTGTGCCCAGTCGTCTATTTGTTTTTGAGCCTCCTTCAACATTTTAGAAACTGACCTTTACTGGTTCGCGAGCAGCTGCATCGGTATCGCCAAGTTCGAAAAGATCCATCTTCTGAATGTGGAAGTTCGAAGCGATCATATTCCCTGGAAACTGCTGGATGGCAGTGTTGAGTTCCTGCACATTGCTGTTGTAGAAGCGGCGGGCAGCTTGAATTTTGTCTTCGGTATCGGCAAGCTCGCGTTGTAGATCGAGGAAATTTTGATTCGCTTTAAGATCAGGATACGCCTCGGAAACAGCAAAAAGCGACTTGAGTGTGGCTGAGAGTTGATTCTCTGCCTTCGCCTGGCTTGCGGCGTTCCCTGACTGTCCTGCTTGCATAGCTTGCGAGCGCGCAGTTGTAACGTTCTCAAATACGCTGCTTTCGTGGGCTGCATACCCTTTTACGGATTCAACGAGGTTTGGTATGAGATCATAACGACGCTTGAGCTGGACATCGATATCTGCCCATGCCTCTTTGGTTCGATTCACTTTCGAGATGAATCCGTTATACGAAGCGGCGATCAAAATCAGGAGCACAATGATGATTGCGATTACGATGTAAAGAATAGTCATATCCTGCCAGTAGTTCTTAGATTAATAGCTGCCTCAATTATAGCACATTGTGCACCTTGTCAAGATCGTAAAAAGCAAGTATAGTTGAAAGGGATTAATTAGCGTGACTGGGAGGTTCGCTTGCGAAAGTTTCTTGACTTCTTCCACGATGCTCCTGGATACACCATTCTGGTGGCTGTGGCTGTGCTTTATGCAGTGTGCATCTGGGGGCTTTACGGAATCACCTACGTGATCGATCGGGTCCAGCACCGCATCGATGTATGGAGGGGAAAAAATCCCCGCCGGCGCAGCGGTGCGAAATCGCTGCTCGTCTCCGTCAACGACCGGTGGTGAATCACCAAACACCGACGCCACGATCCTGTCCGGATCCGTGGCGTCTTTTTGTTAATCACTTAGGTAAAGTTTCTTAGAAATCCATTCCATCCATTCCCGCTCCAGTGCCCCCTGCAGGCATCTTTGGTTCTGGTATATCGGCGACCGCAGCCTCGGTTGTGAGAAGGATTGCTGCTGCTGACACTGCATTTTCAACCGCGCCACGAGTGACTTTGACTGGGTCAATGATACCTGCCTTCACCATATCCTCGACCATCTCATCGGCGAGTGCATCATAGCCTGCATACCCCTTTGCATCCTCAACTTCGTGAACGATCACTGATACGTCATCTTTGCCTGCGTTCATTGCGATTTGACGAAGAGGTTGGGAGAGTGCACGTATGACAATCTCATATCCTGCTCTTTCGTCCGATGACATTTTCTTTGTATCACTTTGCGAAAGTTTTTTTGAGACTTTTGCGAGCGCGGTACCACCTCCTGGGACAATACCTTCATCCATTGCAGCCTTAGTCGCCTTGACCGCATCATCAATCTTGTCTTTCAGATACTTCATTTCAGTTTCTGTTGCAGCTCCAACCCGTATAACCGCAACGCCTCCTGAAATAGCCGCTATGCGCTTTTCAATATTCTCGCGGTTGAATCCTGGTTTTTCATTCTCAGCGAGCGCTTTCAATTGAGAGAGGCGTGACTCAATATCGGCTTTCTTTCCTTTGCCACCAACGAATACCGTTGAATCCTTGCCCGCAACAACCCGACTCGCTTTTCCAAGCATGGTGAGTGTTACGTTCTCAAAGGTGTGGCCAAAGTCGGCGGAGACAACCTGTGCGCCTACTACTGCGGCGATATCGGCAAGGAGTTCCTTTTTGCGATCACCATACCCAGGAGCTTTTACGGCAAGCACGGAGAATGTGCCGCGCAAGCGATTCACAATGAAGGTTGCGAGGGCATCGCCCTCAATGTCGTCAGCAATAATGACGAGTTCTTTCTTGCCCGATTGTGCAATTTTCTCAAGAAGCGGAAGTATTTCCTGAACACTGCTGATTTTTTTATCAGTAATGAGTATAGAAGCATCGCGAGCCTCAGCTTCCATGCGTTCAGGATTCGTCACGAAGTAGGGAGAGGCATATCCCTTATCAATCTGAAGACCTTCAACTACTTCGTACGAAAGTTCAGTTCCTTGAGATTCTTCAACAGTAACAACGCCATTCTTCCCCACTTTTTCGACGGTCTCCGCAATTATGGTACCGAGGTTCTCCGATTCTGCAGAAATAGAGGCGATCTGCTTCACATCGCTCTTTCCTGTGACAGGCTTTGCCATCTTGCGCAATTCCTGGACCGCTGCATCTCGCGCCTGCTCCATACCAGCACGCACCGCCATCGCGTTACCGCCCTTGGTAACACGAGCGAGACCCTCTTCCATCATTGCTTCTAAAAGAACCACCGCAGTGGTAGTACCGTCGCCTGCGACTTCGTTCGATTTGTTCGCGACCTCTTTTACGATTTCTGCCCCCATGTTCTCGAATTTATCCTTGAAAGAAATTTCTTTCGCAATTGAGACACCGTCGTTGGTGATGCGTGGACCACCATAGGAACGATCGATGACGACATTGCGACCTCGCGGACCAAGTGTCACTTTTACGGCACGCGCTGACTTGCGCACGCCCTCCTGAAGCGCTCTACGTGCTTCCTCACCAAAAAGAATCTGTTTAGCCATAGAAATTATTTTTGCTTACTGATAACTGCGAGGATCTGCGACTCGGCGAGAATGTAGTATTCCTGTCCGTCGACTTTGACTTCGTCATATCCATATTTTGAAAAGAGCACATCTTGGCCAACTTTTACCGTCATAGGCACAATTTTGCCGTCTTCAAATTTACCCGGACCGACCGCAACAATTTTCCCTTTTGCAGGCCGTTCCTTATCAGCGCTTTCGGGAATGATGATGCCGAAGGCTGAGGTCTTTTCCTCGTTCTTGTCTACCGGCTTTACGACCACACGGTCGCCAAGCGGTGAAATAGAAAGCGTGTCTGCTTTTGGCATACGATTTATAGGATTAGCTTTATAAAATATTCCTGAACTCGATATCAGGTTTTCTACCCTGATCCGGCTGTTATCGTAACAAGTATGTGCCGGTGGTGTCATTATTATATGGACTAGCAGGTTTTGGTCAAGAAATTTTGGCCGGTTGATACGAGTCTTTTTTCGTGATACCATCCTTGTCACAGATGGCAAATCTAGCATCCATACTACCGTACGCAGAAATCGTACTTTCTCTGCTTCTCATTGTCGGCGTCGTACTCCAGCAGCGTGGCGCAGGTCTTGGAGGAGCTTTTGGGGGTGACAATTTTGCAACTACGTTTTACAAGCGGCGCGGTGCTGAAAAATTTCTTTTCAATGTGAGCATCGCCATCGCCTTCCTTTTTGTTGCGACTGCAATACTTGGATTTCTAATTTAGAATCTAACTCTACCTATGGAGGAGCAAGATCAGACGCTCCGTGGCGTATTCCCGAAGCGACGTTCAGCGTCCCTTTTGCGGGGTATACTGCTCTATTTACGAACTCGCCGGCCAAGTGATAAATTCATACTAACTATCCTTGGCTTTTTGGTGATACTTTCAAGCGTCTTATGCCTTCTCATACTTGAACAATCGATACTTGTTACGGAACCTGCATACGGAGGAAGTCTAACTGAGGGTGATGTGGGTGCGCCGCGCTTCATCAACCCCCTTCTCGCTATCTCAAGCACTGATCAAGATCTTTCGGCTCTTGCCTATGCAGGACTCATGGGTGAGGGGCCAGATGGTAATCTAGTACCCGTGCTTGCAAAGAGCTACACGATCTCACCTGATGGAAAAACATATACATTTACCCTTAGAGACAACCTGAAATTCTCAGACGGTACTCCCGTAACTGCCAGTGATGTTGTATACACCGTACAGAAAGCCCAAGACCCTGCTCTCAAGAGTCCTCAATACTCTGACTGGAACAATGTGGTCGTAACGGCTATCAATTCGACGACTGTTCAATTCACGCTCCCCGAACCTTATGCACCCTTCCTTCAGGATACGACACTCGGTATTCTACCCGCACACCTTTGGCAAAACGTCACTGATGATGAATTTCCGTTCTCGGATCTCATGATAAAACCAGTCGGCGCGGGACCTTTTGTTGCTACGCATCTATCGCAGGATAGTAATGGCAACATCACAAAATACACAGTGGTCGCTAATCAAAATTATGCGCTTGGACGGC
This sequence comes from uncultured bacterium, assembly GCA_963851445.1. Classification (GTDB taxonomy): domain Bacteria; phylum Patescibacteriota; class Minisyncoccia; order Phycocordibacterales; family Phycocordibacteraceae; genus C7867-001. Next base: position 49,240 of record CAWKPH010000001.1, read on the forward strand.
CTTATCTTGATAGGATCAACTTCATCTTTTATCCCGATCAGCCTTCGCTTCAAACCGCAATCTCGAAAGGCAAGGTTGAGAGTGGCTACGGTGTGCTTGGCACCCATATGCTTACCGCATCATACTCTCGAGTATTCGCAGTCTTTTTCAACGCCGGTGAAAACAGTACTTTTTCCGACGAAGCGGTGCGCCAAGCACTGTCACTAGCAATCGATCGAAACGCTATTGTGCACAATACGCTAGGGGGCTACGCTACTGCACTTATGGGACCCGTACCCCCTGGAAGTGGGATTTCTGAAATCCCTGTCGCAGCTTCGACCTCCCCAGAACTCATTGCGAATTCGACGAGCATACTCGAAGGCGACGGTTGGACCTTTGCATCAAGCACCAACGAATGGGTGAACAGGTCAGGAAATACTTTGAGCGTTACCTTAAAAACTTCAAATGTCCCTGAGCTTACGGTTATGGCGCAGGCGATTCAAGCAAACTGGGAAGCTCTTGGCGTTCCGACTACCATTGAGTACTACGAACCGGGGCAACTGACCCAGGACGTTATTCAACCCCGAGCATACCAGGCGCTTCTTTTTGGTATGGTGGTCGCGAAAGGAGACGATCTGTATGATTTCTGGGACTCGCAAGAGAAAACCGATCCCGGTCTCAATATCACCTCGTACAGCAACCCCGCAGTTGATACACTCCTCAGCGACTTGCGTAGTGAAACAGATCCCAATCAGCGTATACAGGATTTGACGCAAATTAACCAGGATATCGCTGCCGACTACCCTGCCGCATTCATAGAATCCCCGGACTTCGTCTATGTAGTGCCAAATGACCTGAAAGGGGTTATACTGCCACAGATAACGTCACCGTCTGATCGCTTCGCGACAGTCGCGACCTGGTACCGACGTACCGAATCCGTGTGGCCATTTCTGGCACGCAACAAATAAAGCTATAGAGGGTTTTCATATTATTCTTACACATTCTCACTTATGACTTCAGCACCCGCACCAGCCCCAGCGCCGGGCAGTTCTCCTCGAAATGAAGGTGATTCTTCGGCACGACCAGGCGGTGCACGACCTATGAATAGAAGCCGTGGTCCGCGACCATTTGGTTCCCAAAATTCTGGGGGCAATCGAGGACCATCCTCTGGCATGCAATCCCATGGCAGCCCAAGAAGCTCGCGTGGACGCACCGGGGGCCAAGGAGGCAATCGTCCTGGTCGCGTCAGTCGACAAATCCAACGAACACTACGCCGCCACTCGGGAACACCCTCTATAAAGAAAGGTGCCGACTACTTCCCGGAGGTAGCTCCTAATAATGTTGTTCGCATCGTGCCACTTGGTGGCGTTGAGGAGGTGGGACGTAATATGATTGCCGTCGAAACGCAAGGCGATATCTTTGTCTTCGATGCTGGTTTTCAGTTCGTTACTGAGGACGCTTCTCCTGGTATCGACTACGTTCTTCCGAATACTAAATACCTGGAGCATAACCAGCATATGATTCGTGCGGTGTTCATTACCCACGGGCACCTTGATCACATTGGCGCCATCCCATTTATCATGACCCGGTTCGGTAATCCCCCTATCTATACCCAGAACCTCTCTGCGATCATGATCCAGAAGCGGCAAGAAGAGTATCCTGACGTCCCTGCTCCGCAGATCATCGTCGTGGAGCCAGGTTCAACCCATACGATTGGCAAATCGAAGGTGAAGTTCTTCCCCGTAACCCATTCGATTCCTGATTCCATGGGTATTTGCATCGGTACACCATACGGCAATGTTATTGCCACGGGCGACCTTAAACTTGAGCATGATAACGGTGTTCCAACCGAGGCTGAACAGAAAAAATGGGGTGCGATCGGCAAAGAAAAAAATCTTGTTTTTATTGCTGACTCCACAAACGCAGAACGCGACGGCTTTTCGATTCCTGAAAGCCGTGTGCATGAGACCCTTGAACAAATCATCAAGACGGTAAATGGACGTCTCATTATCGGTACCTTCGCATCTCAATTCGATCGCATGGTGAACATCATTGCAATTGCGGAGAAATACGGAAAGAAAATTGTCACGGAAGGACGTTCGATCCGCACGAATATCGAGATCGCACAGAAGACTGGCCTCCTCAAAACAGATAAAAGTATCTTCATCCCTGCACAAGAACTTGGGGACTATCCACCAGACAAAGTGGTCATTCTTGCCACAGGTGCGCAAGGTGAGGAATTTGCGGCGCTTATGCGCATTGCGACAAAGCAGCATAAATTCATCCAGCTTAATCCGCGTGACACGATTGTACTCTCTTCGTCCGTCATTCCAGGAAACGAGATCGCGGTGCAAAAGCTTAAGGACAATCTCTTTCGTAATCAGGTAACCTTGATTCACTACCGATCCTCCGACGTACACTCAACTGGTCACGGTAATACCGGAGAGCTTATCTGGATCAATCAACAGGTAAATGCGAAGTTCTTTATTCCTGCCTATGGCTACTATTCGATGACTGCCTCACATGCAAAAGCCGTTGAACAGGCGGGGCGCCCGCGAGAGACCATCGTTCTTGCTGATAATGGTATGGTGATTGATTTCATCGATGGCGAACGTATCGACATCCATAAGGAAAAGGTTCCCGCTTCCCCACTCATCGTCGATGGATTTGCAATCGGCGATATGCAGGAAGTCGTGATTCGTGATCGCCAAATGCTTGCCAAGGATGGGATGTTCGTCATTATTGCGACGGTTAATCTTAAGACCGGCAAGCTACGCAAATCACCGGATATCATTTCCCGAGGATTCATCTACCTACGCGAATCGCAAGATCTTCTAAACCAAGCACGACTTCTCATCAAAAAGACAGTCGAGGATTCAACGCGAAACATGAATCCTGTTGACCTTGATTACGTAAAGAACAATCTTACAGACACCATGGCTGGCTACTTGTTCCAGCAAACAAATAAGGCGCCGATGGTCATTCCTGTTTTGATCGGAGTTTAACGCCTAGGTAACTCATACTTCGTACCTCGAATTTCAATTAAACCCTCGGAAGAGAGTTTACTAAGTTGAAGCTCCATTTGCTTCGTACGATCATCGCCCATGAGCCTTACGAGGCGTGCTCTAACTTGTGAACCTTTCGCTAATTCCCTTAGAATTGCCCCACGAGCTTCGCGATTTGAACCGGTAAATTTGGACTGCGGTACGTAGGTTTTACTTTTAGCATTGATGCGAACGCCTGAGCGCTTTAGAGAGGCACCGTAATCCATGAGAGCCCAATTCCACTCGCGTGGGCTCTCATCTCCTATTTCTTTTGAAGCTATTTTTGAGAGAATCTTGAGGATTTCTTTATCATCTACAACGTCGTTCTTTTTGAAGAAATAGTCTGTTACGGCGGTTCGTATATTCGTCTCGATGAATACAGCGTTTTGGCCGTAGGCAAATGTAGCAACCGCTCGCGCTGTGTAGGGACCCACTCCTGGTAACTCTTGGAGTTCCGTAACAGACCTTGGAAACTTCCCTTTGTACGTTCCTACCACTTCCCTTGCAGCCATGTGCAACATCTTCGCACGCCGATTGTACCCAAGTCCTTGCCACGATTTAAGGATTTCAGCGAGTGGAGCAGCAGCAAGTGCTTTTATAGTCGGAAACTTTTTTAGAAACGCTTTGTAAAATGGAATAACTCGCTCTACCTGCGTTTGTTGGAGCATCACTTCTGAAACGAGAATCTTGTATGGATCGTGTGTCTTGCGCCAAGGTAAGTCATGGCGTCCTTGTTTTTTATAATAATTCCAGACGAGCTTCTGAAACTTCTCCCTAGAGGTCATAGATCACGTCTTTGCGCTCTACCACAATTTTCCAACCCTTCCCTTTTGCGTGCCGATACAGAAGTCGGTTGGGGTTGAAGGCAATTGGTGTCTCAACCTGGTCGAGCATCGAAATATCGCTTTCCGTATCTCCAACTCCGACCGAACCCTTAAGCGTAAGATTTTCCTTTTCGACGGCCCGCTTTAGGACCGCGCCCTTGTTCATGATGATATGCTCATCTTCGACAATTCCCGTAAATCGATTACTGGCGCCCGTCTCGTAAAAAGTACCGTATGTCTTATTGAATCCGAGTTCATACCCAAATCCATCCACGATGAATTTCGGCGAGTGCGAGATACCTAGAAGATAGTATCCTTTCTTCTTTAGCTCGGTGATGAGGTCGCGTGTGTAGCGATAGGTGCGATTCTTCTTTGCTTCAATAATCTCTCCTGCGATATCGGCGATCGGTCCATACTCCTGACCTTTCGCATATTTACGAAATGCCGTAACAACCTTGCCTATGAAAGGACCGTATTCACCATTTCGATCAAGCCACTCTTGACGCGGACCTGTATAGCTTTCGCGCGCCTCTGGAGGAAAGATTCCACGTCCGATAAGTTCTTCAACGAGCTCTATAAGAAGTGAGGAACGGAAGACTGTACCATCAATATCAAATACGGCGACCGGCTGAGAAAGTAGGTCTTTCTGCATGCTTCCATGGTACCTCTAGAGTACCTGAAAATGAAAATTACTTGGATTTAGGCCAGCGACTACCAGCGGGCGGCCATATCTTTGTTAAGGGATGTTGATCACACTCATGGGGACGCGCTGGGCATACATAGCGTCCGTATAGTACGAGACCATTGTTTACATACTTCCAATCACTCTTCGCAATGAGATTCTCAAGGTCTTTTGAGATTTTAGTGAGATCGGTATTACTCGTAAGATCGAAACGGAGTGCAAAGCGCCTTACGTGAGTATCGGTCGGTATACCTTCCCAGATGTCATAGAGCTCGCCAAGGATGACGTGTGCGGTTTTATAGGCAATACCGGGGAGTCGCACAAGTTCAGCTTCTGTCTTTGGGATCGTGCCTCCAAACTCATCACGAATCATTTTTGCTGCTGAAACTATTGCTTTTGATTTATTACGATGAAAGGTTATCGAGGAGATATCTTGCGAATATACAGCTGGATCGACATTCGCAAAATCATTAATCGTTTTGTATTTCTTGTAGATGACACTCGTAACACGATTCACCGTCTTATCGGTACACTGGGCTGACATCATGACTGCAGCGACGAGTTGGAATGGGGTTGTATAGCTAAGTTCGGTCTTCGGCGTTGGATACGTTTCCTTTAGGTATGCAACAATTTTCTTCGCACGAGCTTTTCTCTCTAGAGGAGTCGAAACGACAGGTAGAGGAGGCATGCTAAAGATCAAGGAGTTCTTGTGGTTCGCGTCTGAATGCGAAGAGGTAGAAAAGGGTGAGCATGGCTCCCCCGGCAGTTGCCATCAGTATTACCTTGAGGACAAATCCGAGGATTGGGATAATGCCTATGACATAGAGCGCGAGTACGCCGAGAATTGCACCTCGCCAGGAGACATGCGTTTTCTTTTGAAATATCCGAATGATCGCTGCTCCAGCCAGTACTGCTGCATACACGTAGGCAAGTAACAAAAAGAGGATATAGGCAGCACCGATGATAAGCGCTAGGCCTATGCCAACAAACGATACAAGAAGAACCAACAAGAGAACCGGTAAGGCAATGAAACTTGCAAAGCCCAGTAGCGTCAGCAGTATGTAGCGTTCCAGGCTATGCGTGAATGTGATCTCAACCATTCGATCGGTAAAGACAGGAAAGATTCCGGCGATGAGACCTGCCGCAACAACCGCGGCGATGATGCGTACAAGGAGGAATACGAGGACACCCGCAGTTGCGAATGTCTTTGCTTGTTGGACGGTCGGTAAGAACGCGGCCGAACCGATGTAGTTGACGCCCCCATCAATTACAATAGAACTTGGTATATCAGCCTGTTGGGGGGCATTGTACTGAAATGTGCCGTGGATGATTGTACCAGGAGCAAGCGTCACCTTATCTGCAGCAACCACCTCTACATTTCCATTAAAGGTGCCCCCCAGTGTCACGTCTGCACCGTAGATCACGACTGGACCATTTGAACCATTACTAAGCTGGATGGTTCCTCCAGCGATACGCGTGTCATTGCCCTTACCCGACACATTTACAATACCCCCCGCAAGAAAGAGATCGTTGGTGACAATGTCTTCCACACTAACTCGCCCGCCAACGGCTCGCACACTGCCTGCGACTGGTTTCTGAATATCAACCGTACCTCCTGCAAGCATTGCATCTCCTGCAATGGGTGCAGCGACCGTAAGAGTTCCGCCCGCTGCAAGAAGGTCTGCAGGAAGCGGAGTGTTCACACTTACCTCTCCACCAACTAAGTAGAGATTAGGAGCAGTTGAGGTGGAAGTGGAACCAGAAATCGGCGATGAAATGCTAACTAAGCGTCCGGTTTGGACCATCGCTGCATGAGTGGAAGCTGGTAATAGAAACAGGAGCACCGCTGCGAACCCAAGGAGCAGTGGTGTTATGTACCGATCGCTTCTCATGGCTAGACGGTACTACCCACTCCTTCACTAGTAACCGATGAGCGGCTCGGTGCATGCCGCACCCAAAGTTGGATGGTTGTAAGGCATGCCAGTAGAGAAATAGCAGCAGAACCAAGACAATAAATACAAAGCGCTTTGATGATAAAAAATTGAATTAGGACGAACACTACTGAAGCGAGAAGTCCGATCCATCCAAGAAGATACAGTGCGCGATATACGAAACGGAGAGGATTAAAAATGAGAAATGCGGCGCAGACGAATAAGAGTACATAAAACACAAGACCTATAATTCCAACTGGCACCCCAAGTACATGCGAATACACGCTTTGTGCAACCGTGTTACAACCATCCAGACCATTAATGCTACAGGTGAGTGAAGCTCCTGTTGTTTCGCTTATCCCTAAATAGGCTGAATCAGCTATGCCCAAAAACGCTAGGACAAGCAAAACCCAGTTCAGCGTATGCCGGTTCATACATTCTATCGTACCGTGCGAAGCGCCTTGCGGCAACCGTTCAAAACTATGAACATTCCGCCCCTGTTTGTCTCAGGATTATTCGATAGAGAGGTGGTACAGTGAAGATATGGAACCTGTACACAAAACCGAAGACGAATGGCGACAAGGTCTTACCGCCGAGGAATATCACATATTGCGCGAAAAAGGCACTGAACCACCGTTCACCGGAGCGTATGTCGATAACCACGATTCCGGCATGTACCGCTGCAAAGCCTGTGGTATTGAACTATTCTCATCGGACAAAAAATTTGATTCAGGGAGCGGTTGGCCCTCGTTCACTGATCCGGCAGTTGCAGAGCATGTTGGGACGCGTCCTGATGATTCGCTTGGTATGCATCGTACCGAGGTATACTGCAAGAACTGTGGCAGTCATTTAGGGCATGTTTTTAATGATGGACCCAAGGAAGCAGGCGGCCAGCGTTACTGCATTAACTCCCTATCTCTTGAGTTTGAGAAAGACGATACAAAATGAAGGAAGGGACACTCGAGACGGCAGTGCTAGGTGGTGGATGCTTCTGGTGCACGGAGGCGGTTTTCAAAATGCTAAAGGGAGTGCACGAGGTGACCTCGGGCTATACGGGCGGCCAAACAGAGAATCCAACGTACGAACAAGTATGCAGCGGTAGAACCGGTCATGCCGAAGTGATTAAAATTGAGTATGATCCAAAGCAAGTCTCCTTTGGCGACCTTCTTACGATTTTCTTCGCTACTCATGACGCTACACAACTCAATCGCCAAGGGAACGATGTGGGGACCCAGTATCGCTCGGCTATTTTTTACACTACCGAAGAGCAGCGCAAAGAGAGCCTGAATTTTATTCAAGAGCTTAATAGCTCTACTTCCGAAGGTAATCCTATCGTTACAGAGGTCAAACCACTTACCCTCTTCTACCCTGCCGAAGACTATCACCAGGACTACTTTGAACAGAACCCTGCGCAATCCTATTGCCAGATCGTTATAGCTCCAAAACTCGCAAAAGTTCAGGAGAAATATGCACAATTGCTTACATCGAGGAACGATGGATAGTGATGCAACCTTTCTTATACGAGTGCTGTTCTAGAGTATGGAGGGATCTTGAGATCAGGGAGCAGGTAGGCGCCAAGTGAGTATCTAGCACGCCACCCGCGTCGCAATCAATACTTACTTGTCTCCTTTCCTGCTCACTTTGCAGCAACATTATCCTAAGATCCCACCGCTCTTTTCTTCTGGAAGCCCGCCCCCCGCCGCTTCCTCCACCACCCGCATACGAATCATTTCCCTTTTTACCCCTAATTCCCTTTCCTCTTCCGTTTTCTCTCTCTGTTCCCTTTCGATTCGTATGCACCCGACCGCCATCACCCTTGTTGCTGGCGGTCTTTCTTTTTCTGCTATTACCTTTCTTGCCTACTCTTTTGGGAGCGCTCTCGTAGTTTCAGATACAGCGAGGGAACGAGCCCAACACCCGCAAGTGCAAGAATGCCAATGAAGAGCGTATGTCGTACCACTTCAAATCCTGCAAGAAACGTAATAATCGTGGAGTGGAATAGGAATCCAAGTAGCAGCATTCCAGGTACGAAAATACAAATGGCAACCATATCAACAAGTAAATATCCTTTCCAGGAAGCCTGCTCGAAGCCAGCGTAGATAGGGGCGATAAAACGAAATCCCGTTAAGAATCGAAGTATGCCTACAGCCCGAAGAGGTTCTTTGGGAGAAAAAATCCAAGTCTTCTCGAGACCTATCTTATTTACTCGCTCCCGTAGTCTACGCGCATAGGAAGATCCTTTACGAGCGAGCGCAAAGAGTATGACATCCCCAATGAGAAGTCCGAGAGCCGCAATCGGGATAGACAGATAGAAGTTTAGGATGCCGAGCGCAATAAGATAACCGCCTGTGATAAGCGTTACCTCTTCAGGAATGGGAACCACTATTGAGCCACCAAGAAGCAGCAGGAATAGTCCAGGGTATGAAAATTGCTCTAGAGTATGGAGAAGGAAGAGTGACATATGGAACCTCGGGTGACTATACCCTATTACGCTCTAGGAATGAACTTTTTTACTTCCTTGATGAGGCGTTCGACCTCTGGATCTCCAAGGTTACGCGGTCGAGGAAACATTACTGGTACTTTGTGGAGTATTACGCCTTGGGCAAACACGAGGATTTCGTCAGCGAGCGCGACCGTATCTTCGATATTATGGGAGACCATTAGCATTGTTATTGAGCGTTTTGCGAAAATCTCGAGCAGCTCTTCTGAGAGGCGTGAGGTTGTTTCTACATCAAGTGCAGAGAATGGCTCGTCAAGGAGTAACATTTCAGGATCAGAAACGAGTGCGCGTGCGATGCCAACTCGTTGACGTTGACCGCCTGAGAGATCGCGAGGATACACATTCTTGTAGTCTGTGAGCCCAAGTGTTGCAAGCTCTTCGTGCAGACGTTTCTCCTTTTCGTGCTTTCCAAGCGTGAGACCCGTAAAGCCCAGAAGCACATTTTCGCGAACGGTACGCCAAGGGAGCAGTGCAGCGTCCTGAAAAATCATCCGAGTACGGGCATTATTCGTGATGCTTCCACTTGTAGGTTTCTCAAGCCCTACGGAAAGTCGAAGCAGTGTTGACTTCCCTGCGCCCGAAGGCCCAACGATACCTGTGAACGTTTGAGGGAAAAGTGATAGTGAAAGGTCATGCACGATGACTTCGGAATCTTGTTCGTAGGCATAGCTAACGTGGTCAAAGGAAAGTATTGGCTTGTCTTTATGTGATGATTGGGTGGACATGTTAGTCGAATTTATAGCGCTCGGCACGTGCAAGAAGCGGCTGCCATATGAAAAGATTTATCACGGCAATGGCAATGACGAGTACTGCCATTGCCACAAGGAGCGTGTTGTTGTTACCACTTGTGGCGGCGTTCACAAGTACACTCCCGATACCGTAGAGATCCTTGGCATGCGCTGACTGCGGGGCATATGCTTGAAGGGCTTCTGCAACAATGACAACGTTCCATCCTGCAGCAAATGCAAGAATTGAGCCCGTTACCAGAGGTGGGAAAAGTGCTGGTAAGGTGATCTTCGTAAATCGCTCCCACTGCGATAGCTGAAATACATAACCAACCGACTTTAAATCCTTAGGAATAACCTTCAATCCCCCGATCGTATTGAACACGATACTCCAAATCATAGTGAAAAACAGCATGAATATTGCTGCGCCCTCAAGTGCGTTAGCACGTACAAAAAAGAGAATAATGACTGGAAAGAATGCGAGGATTGGAATGGATTCAAGTACATCATATACGGGAAGAAGCACTCTCTCGATATGGCGACTTCGCTCTACCAGGAGAGCGAGTGGTAATCCTATTACTAGAGAAAGTACGTATGAGGTGAAGAGACGCGAAAAAGAAGCCCCGAGCGCTAGGAGAAGCACTCCGAATGAAAGTGTGTAGTGTGTTGGTATGAATAGTGCGCCCGTTACAAGAAAGACGGCGATAAAAACGAGAAATAAGGGTAACACCAGACCGATCCCAAGCCGTTCGAGAAACGTCGTTGGGTGCTTACGCCGCCCCCTGTGGCTATAGTAATGGAGACGCGGCTTCTTCATTCGCTTAATTCTAGCATTCTCTGAACGCTAGAATTTCGAGAAATTAGCTTGCTCTCTTTCCGTGCATAAGAAGTTCAACGGCGTGCTCCATGGAACCTGCTTCAGTGACAGTGCCGCCATTTACAAAAAATATCTCGTCAGCATTGTTAATAGTATTGAGACGATGCGCGATAATGACTTTCGTTGTTGATTTAGGAAGATTATTTAGTATCTCCTCAAGAAGCTGCTCAGTAACCGTGTCAATATTTGCTGTTGCTTCGTCGAGTATGAGAAATTCAGGCTCACGGAGTGCCGCGCGGATAAAAGCAATTAGCTGCTTTTGGCCAAGACTCATCGTATCGCCTGAAGCGGTTACGCTTGTTGCAAGACCTTCATCAAAACGCGCAATAAGTCCAGTAAGATTCTGCTTCTCAAGAGCGACCGCAAGCTGTTCATCCGTACATTCACTGTACCTAGGATTTCCATACACAATATTATCGCGGACACTTCCACTAAAAAGAAATGGTTCTTGCAGAATGAAGCCAATCTTTTGAGCGCGTTCAGCTGGATCATAGGAGCGTATATCCTTACCATTTAAGAAAATTGTTCCTTCGGTTGGGTCAAAGAGTCGCGCCATGAGTGAGGCGGTGGTCGTCTTACCGCCGCCCGTAGGTCCAACAAGAGCGTATGTTTTCCCGCGCTCGAGCGTTATGTTGATGTCGTTTAAAACCTTCTTTCCCTCAGGATAGGTGAACGACACGTTCTTAAGCTCTAGCAGATGGGTCGGGTCACCCCCCGGTGTATTCGTGACGATACCCATATTGGAAGAAAGCGTTAGTACGTCGCGAATACGGTCGAGCGATGCCAGTGCAAGTTGAAGAGACGACCATACCGTCGCTAATTGACGAAGCGGGTTATAGAATGCATTTACGTACAAGATATAGCCAATGAGAAGACCGACGGAAAGATTTCCGGTCATAATGAGATACAGACCATAGGAAAGAACAATGAGCTGACCGAAGTTCGACGCAAGACCATAGATCGGAGTGAATACACTTGACGCGATGCCTGAAACAACCGATGCACGATAGTTGGTTTGGTTCGACTCCTTAAATTTCTCGCGGAAATAATCAAGACGATTGAATGCGACGATTACTTTAAAGTTATTGAGACTTTCCTGGACCTCACCACTCATTCCTCCCAGTGCCTGGAGCTGTGTGCGACTTACACGCTTCACCCATGCCGAGATCAACTGCGTCACAATGAATACCAGCAGTGCCGGGACAAGTGCCGCAAGCCCAAGACGCCAATTGAGAGCGACTAAGAATACGCCAGCACCAACCATGAGAATTCCATTGCTGACAAATTGTATGAGTGCCTGTGCGAAAAATTGATTCAACTTATCGGTATCGTTGTTGATACGAGAGATAAGGTCACCAGCTTTATTCTGGTTAAAGAACGCAATGGGTAACTCCTGCAGTTTGGTGAAGAGTTCGTTGCGTAGTTTAAAGAGGACGCGACGACCAACGGTACCCATGCGCTTGGTTTGAAAGTACCCAGCGAAAAGGATGACGATATAGGTTGCCAGAAGAACTACCGAGTAGAGAATGACACCATTAAAATTCTTGGTGGAGATGTATGCATCTACCACGTGTGCGATGATAATTGGTGCAAGCAGAGTCGCTATTGAGTTCACAAAAACTGCAACCATTGCGATTGTAAGGTTCTCCGTCTCATCCGACATGAGCGGTGCAAGGCTTTTCCACGCGCGCTTGAGCGTGCCTCGATCATTCCCGACTATTTCGCTTGGAAGTATGTAGCGAGCATCTCCTTGGGTTTTTGTGACGGGATTTAGAGCCTTCGATTCGCGCGTGCGCTTCTTCTTATTTTCTCGAGATTCTTTATTCATAGCTTTCAGTACTCTTCTGTGAATCATAAATCTGAACGTATTCGGGAGAAGATTTCATGAGCTCCTCGTGCGTACCAATAGCGAGTACCTCGCCTTCCATAAGAAGAATAATCTGATCGTAGTGTTCAATCGGCGCGATCTTCTGAGTCACCGATACAAGGGTGAGATCTGGATAATTTGCGCTCACATTCGCAAGAATCTTTTGCTCAGTGTTATTGTCGACGCGCGCAGTGAAATCGTCGAGAAGGAGAATTCTTGGGTCTAGGGCCAGTGCGCGCGCGAGCATGATGCGCTGTTTCTGTCCGCCTGAGAGTGAAGTCCCACGTTCGGAGACCACGGTATCAAGTCCGTCTGGTAAGTCTCCTATGAAATCGTGGAGTTCTGCAGTGTCGATTGCCTTCTGCAGCTGTTCATCCGTGACCGTCGTACTAAAACCGATATTCTCGCGAAGCGTGAGATTAAAGATAATGCTGTCTTGGAAAACAAACCCTATCTGCTTGTACAAGCTCTCCTTCTGATAGGTTTGGAGCGGCTCATTATCGTATTCTATGAGACCTGCCGTGGGTTGTAGGAGTCCAGTAAGAAGGTAGAGCAATTGCGTCTTCCCTGCTGCAGTTGGACCAATGATCGCATTCTTGGTCCTCGGTTTTATCTCAAACGATACATCTTTAAGCGCGTGACGTCCTCCATAGTTGAGCGACAAATTCTTTACTTCGATAGCTCCCAGTAGTTTTGAGATGTTAGTGCCTGTATCTTGAGGGTCTTCACGATTCATCACTTCCATGACTCGTCCGTACGAAGCACTAGCCTGCGCGATCACGTTACTCATAAACCCAATAACAAGGATCGGGAAAATGAGAATAACGAGGTAATTATTGAAGGCGGTAAAATCGCCAAGCGTCATCGAACCATGAATCACGTAGTATCCACCGAGAAAGAGAATGAGAAGTGTTGCGAAGTTCGTAACGAATGTGATTGTTGGGATGAGTAACGAGAAATATCCAATAATCTGGAGTCCAATTGAGCGCGATGCGCCTGAGGCTTGAACGAACTTGTCATACTCAGTCTCCTGAGAATTAAAAAGACGTATGAGTGCCGCGCCCCAAATACTTTCACTAATGACTTTGTTGAGCCAATCAATAATCTCCTGAGATTTACGAAAAAGTTTGCGCACTCTGCCAAGGACGACATAAAAGGTAACCGCGATGAATGGGAGCGTCGCAATGACAGCTAGTGCAAGACGCCAATCAAGAAGAAGGAGAAGTGTACACGAACCAATGATGAGGAATATCGATGAGATGATCGAAGCAATCGCCTGGGAGATGAATGTTTTGACCGCATCAATGTCTGACGTGAGGTTCGTGAGAAGTCGCGCAGGGGTAATGTGTTCGATGGTCGAGTATTCCTGTACGCTTATCTTTGCAGCGAGATGATTACGCAAGTCACGTGCGACCGTTTCTGAGGCGAGTGTTTGTACAACCGATTGCAAGAACGTGAATATGAAGATGGCAAACGCAACGACCGTAAATTCAAGAATTACTTTTGAAATCAGTAGATGTTTCGCGGTATATGCATCGATCGCATGTGCGGTGATCTCAGGAACAATGAGGTTAAAGCCATTTGCGAATATCGTAAGGACAGTCAACAACAGTACCCAGCCCCAATACGGCTCAAGGAGCTTTACGAGACTACCATTATCTTTTGACAGCCACGCAGATCGTGCTGGCTGTGTATCGGGTCGGGAGGATGCCATATTAATTGTTTATCATGTCATTTTGCATAGTATGTGTTCCTCGAATTATTCGGCAAGCATTTTGTGTGCCTCTTCTGCTGAAAGTTGGCGCTCGGGAACAACAATGAGGAACGAGAAAATTGCTCCTACAAGAAGAAATATCGCTGCGACCGTGTAAATATAGGCGTATGCATCGACCTGTGCCTTGAATTCGATGAGACCGATAAACGTTGCTAAGTTCTGGGGAGTGTTCACATACAGTTTACTCAAACTTGCGATTTGAAGTACATTCACTTTCTCGCGCCACTCCAGAAGCGTACTGAATAGAGCGATTCCGAATGCGCCTGAAATGTTTCGTACGAGTGCGAGTACACTCGATGCGACGCCAATCTCTGATGCTGGCACCGCAACAGCGATCGCATTTGTACGTTGTGCCATGCCAAATCCGAGTCCTGTAGCCATAATAAAAAGAGGTATCATGACATCAACAGAAGTCGAACGCACATCAAGAAATGAGAACAAGTATATGCCAAAGGCGGCAACAAGCGTGGATGCACCAATTACAATTCCAGGTTTCACTCTTCCAACAAGCGCTGCACCAAAGGGTGCAGCACCCATAAGTCCGATTGCCATCGGGATAAAAAGATAGCCGGACTGCGTGGCACTGTCGCCAAGAAAAGTCTGCGCGAAAATCGGTACGAGGAAAATGCTGCCCATGAGTCCCATGAATACTATGAAATTGTTAGAAAGCACGTTTACGAAGACTGCATTCTTAAAGAATTTTAGGTCCACAATCGGCTCGGGGTGGTGCTGCTCAATGAGAATGAATATAAAAGTAAAAGCGATTGTTACGATGTAGGTGATAATGCTGTAGGCTGAGAGCCAACCCCAACTTGTTCCTTGATCAAGCACGAGCACAAGTGCGGCAAGCGCAATACCCAGCGTTGCCGCGCCGAACCAATCGAATTTCACAACGCGCTCGGGTAACTTCGATTCTTTGACATAGGTGAGCGCCATGAAAGTACCGATGATACCAATAGGAATATTCACGAGGAACACCGACCTCCAGCCGAAGTTGTCGATCAAGGGGCCCCCGATCAAGGGGCCAAATACTGCGGCGGCACCGAATACGGACGACCAAATGCCGAGTGCCTGCGCTCGGTCTTTTGGTTTTGGAAACGTGACCGTGATAATGGCCATCGCCGTTGGATAGTCCGCAGAACCTGCGATGGCTTGAATGATACGAAATACGATAAGTGACGGGAGGTTCCAGGCAAGACCTGCCAGAGCCGAACCAATAATGAAAACGACGAAGCCAATGAGGTATACCTTTTTGCGACCGATGGTATCACCGAGCTTGCCCCAAATTGGCACAAAAACCGCGTTGGCCAAGATGTAGGCGGTGCCGATCCAGCCCGCTGCAGTAACGGTAATATGAAAATCTGTGATGACTTTCGGAAGTGCGAGGTTCACGATCGTCTGATCCAGACGACCAAGGAATGTGCCGACGATGACCGTTATGAGGACCATCCATTTGAGATTGTCCTCACTAGACTTCACCGCTGGTTGTGCTCCATATGTAGCAGTCGCTGTCGCCATTATTATTTTTTATATACCCAGATTTTTGCACTCATGCCGTTTCTCAGTTGTGGATATTTAGCGAGATCATAGGCAACTAACACATCAAATTTCTGCTCCTCGCGCTGATCAGAGACAGAAAATACTACATCGGAAGCAACATCGGTAGGACTTACTTCGCTCACTACCCCCTCGAATGTCTGGCCGGGATAAGCATCGACCGTAAACGTCGCACGGTCCCCAACCGCTACGTCGGCGAGTCCTTTGTCTTCCTCGAGCTGGCCATCGATACGCAATTGCGTTGGATCGATCATTGTGACAACCGGAGTTCCCGCACTTACTTGGCTACCTATATCGGTGTCCGTGGAAATTACAAGGCCGCCGATAGTAGAGGTGATGAGTTGTGTGCCAACCTGGGCTACAACCGTATTTGGCTCGATAGTGTCTCCTACTGAAACGTATACTTGCTGCAATGTTCCATCTGCATCGGCTGAAAGAGGAATTGACGGCGCTTCGACTGTTGAATTCTCTATATATACGCGCTGACCGGAAACAAGTAAATAGGCAATCGCAGCGATACCTCCGCCTATTACGATAATGATTGCTGCCGCTACCATGAGTGGCGCCCGGCTTTTTGAAGTCGTTTCCTCGTTTTCTCCCTGTTTTGTCTTTTTTTGATCAACCATAAAAGAAATATTACGTTGACACTCGATTATTGAGAACCGACTAGGGACACCTGGTCCCCCTGTGAAAGTCCCGACAACACTTCAACCGACGTGCTGTTTGATATACCAACGGTTATGGGCGTCTCAACAGGACCGCTCGCGGCCTCCTTGAGGACATAATTTTCGGTGCCGTTTGTGATGAGAGCGCTCTTGGGTATAAGAAGTACGTTATCGGCGCTCCCTGCATGAATGGTCGCGTTTGCATGCATACCGTTCGTAATCGCAGGGTCTGCGGTATTGAATACGAGAGTCACCTTGTATCCCTGAGTACCATCAGCCTGCGTCGTTGGCGAGGTATCAATGGCTGAAACAGTCGCAGGAAAGATGCGTCCAGTTCCGTATGCATCGAGAGTTATGTCGGTTGCGTCCCCTACCGTAAGCGACGGGATATCGTTCTCGGGCAAATACACCTCGACTTCAAAATTGCCGCTCGGAATGAGCGAGATAATTGGCGTGGTCGCCGTAACTACATCGCCTGTATTAACAAACACACTTGCAATCGTTCCTGAAAACGGCGCAATGACTTGCTGCTGTTTTATCTGTGCCTCGATACCTGAGACCACCGCTTGCTGTGCTTCGATACTCTGAGTTGATGCTCCTGCGAGCGTTTGATTTAGCTGATCCTGCGCTGATTCCACCGCAAGTTGCTGTGTAGTTATCGATTGACCAGCAGCGGTGAGCGAGGTGATAAGGCTGTTGATCGTGTCACGACCGGCATTCACTTGTGCAAGGTCTGCCGATTCTTGTGATTGCGTAAAAGTAGGGCTGACTGGCGTGTCATTGAGAGCGGTTACAAGATCATCGAATAATGTACGGATTTGTTCAAGATTAGTGATACTCTCATTTGTTTGTGTCTCTAGCTGACTGGGTGAAGGAGCAGCGGGGACTGCTGCAACTTGTTCCTGCCACGTGTTGAACAAACTTATGAGTGCGTAACGATCCTGGTCTACCGTGATTCCATCTGACTGGTTCGTTGTGCTTAGCATGAATGAGGGGTTGTTCGGATTTGAAAAGTTAAAAAGAGGATCTGCACCCGTGTTCACCGCCTGTTGTGCTTGCGCGTACGTGCTCTCGAGCATTTGCGGGTAATTCGTGTAGGTATTCGTAAGCGTTTGTTGCGCCGAGGTCACTGCGGTCTGTTGCCCAGCAATATCGACACTTCGAGGACCCGATTCAAGCTGATTGAGGCTCGCCTCGGCCGCTTCAAGCTGCGCACCAAGAACACTGGTATCTAAGGAGGCAAGGAGTGTTCCTGCAGAAACCTTGTCGCCAACCTTTACGTCCAAGGAAGTGACCTGGCCCCCCGATTCGAAAGTGAGGGTTGGGTTTTGTACAGGAGTAACCATACCAGTTGCGGTTATATCCTCAGTAATATCACCTTTCGTCACGGCGGCGTAAACCACCCTTGGCGGTGCTGACTCAATAAAATAGTAGGAAAGACCTCCGAGTATGATGACAACAACGACAGCGATCGCAACTTTCACAGGGGTAGTTTGAAGTAGTTCAGAAATAGAAGGCATACGGCGAATGAGGTAAGGCTAAATAATTCTTAAAAAAGATTTATGTGGTACGAGTAATTACAGTAAGTATACGAGCTAGTTCGTGACAATCGCGATCAGATAACGAGGCCATAACTCGCGAGAAAGCATGTTCACGCATCTTCATTGCTTGATCGAGGAGGTGTATGCCTTTCTTCGAGAGTATGAGGCGCACACGGCGGCGATCTTTTGGATCCTCGACGCGCTCAATCATTCCTTCTTTGACGAAAGTATTGATGAGCGAGGTTGCCGTTGGTGGCGCTATCTTAAGATACTCAGCAACATCACTCATGGTAGGTGTACTTCGTTCCGCTATGAATCGAAGTGTTTCGATATGCAAGAACGTAGTTATAGGACAACCTTCACGAGTTATCTCGCTCTTGAGAAGTCGGCCCACCTCAAACATAAGCGGAAGTAGCTTCTTCTTGTTCAGCGTGCCGAGATTTCGGACTTTCCGTTGGATTGTTGCTTCCATGCGCTAATAGTTAGCCTAACTAACTATATATGAAGAGGCCCTGAAATGCAAGTGTATCCGCGGACTCGGCTCAACGAAATGTGTCGATATAGGCGGTAAATGCAGCGAGTGCAGAATCGATAAATGTGAGAGTGTCTTCATCGACAAGGTTACCCTCCGTATCGAATTTCTTCTGGGCCGAACCTAGATAAAATTCTGGTTGACCGGGAACCCGCGCGTTTAGATAGCCCAATACCTGTTTCAAGGAGTACTGTGCTAAAGCTGTGCCGATATTGCCGCCCGATGCTCCAGTAACATATACCGGTTTCTCGTTCCACGCACTATCGCCATAGGGACGTCCTGTCCAGTCAAGAGCATTCTTAAGCGGACCCGGTATTCCACGATTATATTCAGGTGTCGCGATGAGTACGCCGTCAGCTGATTTAATCTTATTCTTCAGGTTGGTAACTACTTGCGGAAAATCTGTTTCAAGATCCTGATCATAGAGGGCAAGGTTCCCTATCTCGAGTATTTCGATGGTAACTCCCTCAGGCGCCCTTTCTTTGAAGGTGCGAATGAGCGCAGAATTATATGAAGCTTTGCGAAGGCTGCCGGAAATGGCAACAAGGTTGTAGGTAGGCATACCTCTTCTATAGCACAGGGCGTTCTATGGGTTCGCTGTGGATAGCGTTCTGATGATACACATCATGGTAAATGGGTATTGAAAGCGAGAACATAAGCCAGAATGCGCCGAGAAGGTAGCCCCCCACCACATCGCTTGTGTAATGATAGTTAAGCGCTAGCCGCGAGAATCCAATAAGAAGAATGAAACAAGCGGGAATGATAAGGGCAAGATTCTTTCGAAGTCGTGAGGGAGCATGCACGTATAGAAGGAGGCCGATGAATCCATACAACACTACGCTTTCATTTGCATGACCACTTGGAAATGAATACGAAGTAATGGTAGGGAGCCACGGTAGAGTCTCAGGCCGTAGACGTTGGACTAAATCCTTTATGTATTCGGCAGAGACAGTTGCACCAAGTAAGGCGATCACAAGTCGCGCTATTATATCGGGACGATGTCTGTACAAAACAATAACAACAAGGAGACCGGCAACAACGCCTGTAAGACTTCCGAAGTCTGAAATTATGCTGAAGATATTCGACCAGAACGGCGTCTCTAGTGGGAGTATGAGTAGGTGTACAGAGGAATCGATACTCGTAAAAAAATCAGGGAACTTTACGAGCACGAGAGTGAAGAGCGCGAATGCAACTGCAAAAGCTATCGTGTAGTACGGGAAATATCGCCGCATCTATATAGCATACACGATGCTATTGAAGTTTTTGTTTGAAGAAGTCGAGAATAATCGGCCACGTGAGATCTGATGCTTCTTTGTCGTAACTTGGTCGATCATCAGTGAGATACGCGTGCTGTGCGCCACTAAACTCGACTTGAATGTATTTCTTTCCTGCCGCGTCCATGGCTTTCGGAATCTGACTCCAGATATCACGCCCGAGACGCAAATCAGCACTCCCCCAAAAGAAGAGCATGGGGGCTGAGAGATTTGGAACACGATCAAGAAGGTCAGGTGCTATACCGCTGCCGTAGAGCGAAATAGCTGCCTTGAACGGTAATACGCTATTGGCTATATACGCAGAGCGACCGCCCATGCAAAAACCGATGATGCCAATGGCGCCTCCTACACCCGGTTGCGACGAAAGCCATTCATGGCTCGCTCGTGCGTCATTTTCAATTTCCTCATGTTTCAAGGCTTGTATAAGCGGCATGATTTCCTCAATGGGTGCATCCTGCTTTGCGAACCCTGGAGAAGTGCGGTAAAGAGTTCTGGCGCCACTGCTAAATATCCCTCAGCAGCAATACGATCCGCAACGCGTTTTATATAGCCATTCACGCCAAACGCTTCTTGAAAGACGATTACACCTCCTCTTATATTCCCTTTTGGTCTTGATACATATGCCTGCATCTCACTTCCATCATTTACTTTAAGGGTCACGTAATTCTCTTGCATAGCATTATCCGTTACTTATTTCTTCCAAAATATCACCGCATTCATGAAGTGTCGATGAGCATGCAATTACAAAACCCTACGCCCTTCGAGGCGTAGGGTTTTGTGTCTTTACTTCGAACTATTTATTCAACTGCGCGTCAATGAGTGCCGAAACTGTCTGATATGTCTGGGCTCCCTGGAGTAGGGTGGTGCCAATAAGCACACTTGGCGTGCCTTGGATACCATAGCTCTGTCCTTCAGAAAAATCAGCTTGAACCGTGTTGTCATACTGAGTTTTGTTTGCAGCAACCTCTGCCACAACTGAATTTACATTGATGCCGGGGATGGTAGCAAGAATCTTTTGAATCGCAGCAGCGTCGGCCCATCCGCCATTCTCTGTACCTTGTGAAGCATACATAGTCGTATACCAGGTGTAGAAATCTTGCGGATAGAGTGTCCAAACAGCGCGAGCATATTCAGAAGCAGTCTCTGAATCAGGGCCAATAAAATCGAAATCTTTGAAGACAATCTTCAATTTGTGAGTCTGCACGTAATTCGTGTAGAGCTGCGGCAAAACGGTTTGATCGAATTGTTTGCAGAACGGACATTGGTAGTCGAAGAAAAGCGCCATCGTTACAGGTGCATTCGCGTCTCCAATGTAGGGTTCGCCTGCAGTTTTTACGTTCGCGATATTAACCGCTACGGCTCCTGGAGTTGTACTTGTCGCCGTCGCTTGTGTGCCAGATGAGGAACGGTTTGTAAGACCAAAATAAATCGCTCCTGCCACAAGTACAAAGCCAATGAGAACGACTATGACAGTACCGTATCGGTCGAACCAAATGGGACTATCGCTACCAATTGTTATGTGTTGAGAATTCTTTGTGTTTTCATCCATATTTCCCTATATTATCTGCTTTTCTTTGAGGATTTCTTAGCAACTTTCTTTTTGGGCGACGACTTCTTGGCGACCTTACGGCGAGAGGATCTGGTTGCAGTCTTCGCAGCTTTCTTCACCGCCTTACCGCTCTTGCCTGCTGCATCCTTAAGTTCTTTCTCGATCTCCTTCCAATTTTGCTTGAGCTCATGTGCAGCGAGCATAAGATCCTCGCGCTTCACGTTCCTCATACCTTCATACGACTTAGCAGCGCGGTCCACAATTAGCGCTATAGCTTTCTGGTCGAGCTTCCTGAGCACCTTCGCCTCTTTCACGACCTCCTTCTTCATGTGATCAGCCCATTTCGCGGCTTTTCTGCGATGTTTAGATGCATCACGTGATCCATAAAAATAATATCCTGCACCTGCCGCTGCAGCGGCTGCAAGTACACCTGCACCAATGCCTGCAGCCATTTCACCGGTATGACCTTTCTTCCTAGCTGCTTTTTTCTTTTGAGCCATAAAATAATAAATAGTGATAATTATTAAGAACTACGTTTCTTATTTAGAATCCGTTTTCCAGCTTTTCCTGCAAATCCAAAGAGCGATAAAAGACCGAGTCTCCCATTCTTTATTCCCGCACGCGCTTCATCAAGATCTCCCTTGAGTGCGAGTGCTTCTTCCTCCACCGTGCCGGCGATTCGTTCTAGCGTCCGCACGAACTGAATGCTATAGAGCAACGCTACAATAATCAGTACGACGAGCAGAACGAAACCAATCGATGCAATAACGAAGAAAATATCCATCATGAGGAACTGGTCCATATATTTCCCACCCCCGTGGGTACCTTACTAGTGTAGTAACTAGGACGTGGTTTGCAAGTGCCCGGCGGGAACAACAAAAAGCCCCAAACGGGGCTTTTTGAAACATCGGTGCGAATAATTATTCCTGAATGAAGGTCAGTGCTTTACCGGCTGCACCTGCACGCCCTGTGCGGCCAATACGGTGGGTATAGTCCTCGTAGGTCGCGGGAAGATCGTAGTTTATAACGTGCGAAACAGCACTTATATCTAGGCCGCGTGCAGCGACATCGGTAGCTACAAGAACATTCACCTGACCTTGTTTGAAGAGGCCAAGCGCCTTCTGGCGACGCCCATGTGTCTTATCGCCATGGATGGAATCAGCACGAATACCAACGTGATTAAGATCTCGTTCAAGACGCTCAACGCCATGCTTGGTACGGCCAAAGACGATTACCTTGTCGAACCCAGGTTGTTTAAGCAGGTTGGCAAGTACTTCGAGTTTTGATTCACCTGCCTTGATGCGGACAACATCTTGATCGACGGTCGCCGCGGTATCGCGTGTCTTTACCGATACGACTACGGGCTTGTTGAGAAATTCGCCAACGAGCTTTTCGATTTCGCGTGAGAGCGTCGCTGAAAAGAACAACGTGTGGCGGGGGCTTGGCATTTGTCCGAGTATAAAGCGCATATCTGGAATGAATCCCATATCTAGCATACGATCAGCTTCATCGAGAACGACCGTGCCAAAGCTAGAAAAATTAAGTTCTCCTCGTTCTGCAAGATCCTTCAACCGCCCAGGAGTACCGATGACGAAGTTAGGATTGCGGCGAAGCTGTCGCATTTGTGGAACGATATTCGCCCCACCGACGCAACAGACTGCATTAATGTTGAGAGTTTTTGCGAAGCCATAGAATTCCTGCTCGATTTGAAGCGCAAGTTCACGAGTAGGAACCATGATGAGTACGCGTTCATCCTGTCCGAGTACGACGAAGCTTTATGATTTTGTCGAGAAGCGGAACGAGAAAGGCTGCTGTTTTACCAGTCCCTGTCTGCGCCATACCGACAACATCCTGACCCTTGAGCGCGAACGGAATTGCTTTGTCCTGAATCGGGGTTGGGGTTATATAGCCCTTTTTAATAATGTTGTCCTTGAGACGTTGGTCGATAGGAAAATCGGCGAATTGATGTTCAGGAATGAATACATCCTCGTCCTCAGTAACGACTGCCTTATTGATGAGTTTCGAAAGGTCGACGGACATCTCCTGGAAGCCTTTCTTTGACTTACCTCCTACAGAGCGGCCTCGAGAATTTGAGTACCTCGAACTGCCACGGTTACTATTTCCGCTTGAATTGTTGTTAAAACGTGAGCCGGAACTTCCACGACCGTAGTCGTTGGATCGCGGCGGGCGACGACCATCGGTACGTCGCATATATGTTGTTGCCATTGTGTATTTAGTTGATTGGCGCGCAATTTTCTTTCGTCTCTTTTCGTACAGGCTTTGCTGCAGATTTGCGAGAACGCTGTCGCGAGATGCGCGCGATTATAAGAAGCAAAAGGAGATTTCTACTTTTCGCTCAACCGATCTCGAGAGTTTGCAGATTTCGTTCTTCATCTGGTCCTGAGCGACTCTCAAGACGATAAACGGGTAGAGATTGGTTATGTACAGAGTAGCATGCCTCGCTGTTTTTGCAAGGCCCTATAGAAAATAGACGCGCGCCTAAGAAATGGGATTCTTCCCTTGAATGAGGCGTATTAGTATCAGAATAATCGCGATGACGAGAAGGACATGAATGAATCCTCCAAGGGTATAGGAGGTGATGAGTCCAAGTGCCCAAAGAATAAGAAGTATGACTGCAATTGTGATCAACATATCTTGTATATTTATCTACTAATATAGCTACGAGAAACCTATATCCACACAATACTACAATACGCTCCTATAGATAGAGTACGATTCTATTCTTTGCGGCGAGCCTTGGCGCGCTCTGTCTCGTTGAGGAATTGTTTACGTAAACGCACAGAGATTGGCGTGATTTCGAGGTATTCGTCCTCGGCCATGATCTCGAGGCCGCGTTCAATCGTGAGGGTAAATGCAGGCACGAGATTTATGGCTTCATCATTACCCGACGAGCGAACATTGGTCAGGTTCTTACCCTTCGTAGGATTTACCATCATTTCTTCACCTTTGGACGTATTACCTATGACCATCCCTTCATACACTTCGGTAGCAGGAACAATGTAGAGCACACCACGTTCCTGAAGGCCCCAGAGTGCATAGCCAAGTGCTTTGCCAGAAGCCATTGAAATCATGGAGCCAACTTGGCGCTTTTTAATCTCCCCCACATAAGGCTTGAAGCCAATGAACCGTGAGGAAAGGATTCCTTCGCCTTTTGTGTCGATCACAAATTGATTACGGTAGCCCAAAAGACCACGAGTTGGCCCTTCGAATGTGAGACGCACCAGATCATCATGTTGCACGAGATTTTGCATGACAAATGCACGCGTTCCAAGGCGTTCGATAATTGCTCCCTGGAATTCACTCGGTGTGTCAATGATAACTTCTTCGAACGGTTCCAATTTCTTTCCTTCCTCTTCACGAATAATGACCTGCGGCTGCGAAACTTGGAGCTCGTATCCTGAACGGCGCATATTTTCAAGAAGCACCGCGATGTGTAGTTCGCCGCGACCCGAGACCTTGAACGAATCTGGTGAAACAAAATCGACTTTGAGACCGACATTTACTTCAAGCTCACGCTCGAGGTATTCACGTAGCTGCCGGCTTGTCACGTACTTCCCTTCACGCCCCGCGAATGGAGAGTTATTCACGAGAAAATTAACACTAATAGTTGGTTCATCAATCGCAATTGCAGGAAGCGGATCTGCGGCTGCATCAGCCGATACTGTCTCGCCAATGAAAATATCTGAAAGGCCGGCGACAATGACAATATCCCCTGCCTGCGCTTCAGGCACGTCAGTACGATCAAGACCTGTAAAGGTGAAAACCTTGGTAAGCTTACCCGAACGACTCGTACCATCTGGTTTCTTTACCGTCACACTCTCGCCGGCATGCACGATACCTTCATATATACGTGCGATCGCAAGACGTCCAAGAAAGTTATCATACGCAAGGTTGAATACCTGGAGGCGAAGTGGCTTGGCGAGCGCTTCGGGCGTTGATGCGGGAGGCACCTGCTCAAGTACAACATCAAGGAGTGGCGTAAGGTCCTTGCGTTCGTCGTCAAGCTTTCGCATGGCAACACCTTCGCGGCCAATCGAATACACCGTTGTAAAATTAGCCTGCTCATCAGTTGCACCAAGCTCAAGAAAGAGTTCGAGTACTTGTTCTTCAGCGCGCGCTGGATCTGCTGCTGGCTTATCAATTTTGTTGAGCACAACGATTGGTTTGAGCCCTAGTTCGAGCGATTTCTTTAGAACGAATCGCGTTTGTGGCATGGGGCCTTCCTGTGCATCGACGATAAGAAGTACCGAATCAATCGAGCGGAGCACCCGCTCTACTTCTGAACCGAAATCCGCGTGCCCTGGTGTATCAACGATATTTATTTTTGTGCCCTTGTATTGGATTGAAACATTTTTTGAGTAGATTGTGATGCCGCGCTCCTGCTCAAGAGTATTTGAATCGATAGATACACCCGTAGAGACCGCGCCGGTCTGAGCAAGGATCGCATCGGTAAGAGTTGTTTTACCGTGGTCCACGTGCGCTATGATCGCAATGTTACGAATTTCCATAAATTAGTCCTGAAAAGCAGTTTGCCCTGGTCGGTAGAAAAACAAAACGGCCCTGCGGCCAGTTCTTCTCACAATACCTTTATAGTATGATAGCGTCAACCTATTTGAGATATTCTTTAATATTCGCAATCTGCCCTGCGTACGTATCCGAACAGTGGATCTGGCCTGTTGGGTCGTGGAGATAGTAAAGACAGTCTGTCTGTTCCGGGTTGAGGACAGCATTTATTGCCGCGAGGCTTGGTTCATCAATAGCATGCGGGGGTAACCCAGCGTGTTCATAAGTATTGAAGGGAGAATCAACGAGCTTATCAGCCGGAGTTGGAACTGGCCACCAATCTGATTCATTGCCAACTACATACTGGAGAGTTGCGTCAATCTGAAGTGGCATATTATTTTTTAGACGATTAAAGATAATCCCTGCGATGAGCGGCATATCGCTTGTGCCAGCAGCTTCACGTTCAATAAGTGAGGCAATTGTCACAACATTTGTCCACTGCAATCCTTCTTGCTCGGCTTGGTTTGCGTAGGGCGCAAATTCTTGTTGGAAACGATCCCGGAACCGCTCGGCAATTTGTGCAGGTGACTGCGCAGAAGAAATGAGGTAGGTATCGGGGAAATATACTCCTTCAACGTAAGCTGGCGAAGGATCGGTGTCTATATTCAGCCATTCGCTTTTCTGTGCGGCCGTCCAGTTAAATGTTGCCGCAAGCTTGTCAGCTATCTGCTCCTTACGCCAACCTGGAGGAAAGGTAAAGAAGACCAATGATGGTGGCTGCACCAAGGCACTCGCAATGCTCCATATATCCATGCTCGCTGAGAGCTCATATCCTCCAGGTTGAATAGTTATACCTTTGTCGACATACTCGTACGCGATCTTAAGCGCAAGTCGACTTCGTACAAACCCCTGTGACTTTAAGGTATCGAAAACCTGATCAGAGGTTTCACCAGGATTTACCGTGAATTCTGTCTGGCCGGCATAGAGATCGACTGGACCAAAGTAATGCGCATACAGGAGCGCAATGACAAAGAGAGCTAGAACGACTCCGCCTATGCTGATTGAAAATAAACGTCGTCTCATTATGCTCTCTTGCGCCTATCAGTGTGTCTTGACGAACTATGATTCTCCCCTCCTGCAAACTTCAAAAGCAACATTTTCTCATTCTAACATCCTCATTCAGTTGCATCTATTTTATGAGCTCTAGCTTATCCTGCCGACGAAGCTGTTTTAGTCCATATTCGCGCTTCTGAGCCTCGCTTCGTGAGGCGCACTTCTCCCAGTAGCGAAGCACGACAGGTCGCCGGTTTTTCGTATACTGCGCTCCGTGAAGACTTCCGTTATGTTCAGTTATTCTTCGTTCAAGGTCAGTTGTATATCCGCAGTACAAGGTGCCGTCCGCGCATTCGACCATGTACACAAAATGATTCATGAAAGCTTATAGGTACTAATGATCCTGGCAGCCGCCTCAGAAAACTGCATTCCTATTGGAACAATTTCAAGCGGCATATTCGCTTCTTCAAGCGCTTGGCGCTTCTGTTCATCACTATGCATCCGTTCGAGACGCTGGTGATCAGGTCCGTTAAGCTCTATAGCGAGGATAGGCTGGAGCCATGCATTACAAATTACAAAATCCAGATGTTTTGGGAGTATCTTATTGCGATTTACGTAGTATTTGCTACCGTGCATCGTCTCAATAACATCAGCGATTCGCATCTTTGGAAAAATACGAAAATCCTTCCCGATTTGTCGCTCAAGTTCGCGGTAAAAGGCGGTCTCCGTCGAGGTCATGACCATGCGACGTTTCCGATATGCGTGGGCCTCCTCTGGCCGTGCATGCATCGGCTCTGATCGTTGCACATCATGATATTGTTGTGCCAAACTTCGTTCACGGTGTCGTCCTCTGTGATTTTCTGTGTGAGCTAAATGTGGATGATGAGTGTGCCATTCTGCTCTACCCACGAGAAAAATGAGTGCTGTGATGAGAACGATAATTACGAGAGAAAATACAAGCATCCTGCTCGCAGTATACAACGCGTGTAGGACACTATCGCGTTATCTACACCTCACATATCTCAATTCGCCAAATCAAGAGTTAGATCGATTCGAATTTGCGAGACAAAATCCTGTACGTGACTCACGAGAATCATCGCGCCTTCGTATTGATCGAGTGCTTTAGCAATCACGGGCAAATGCCGGAAATTAATATGGTTAGTTGGTTCATCGAGAATGAGAAGCCCCGGGCGTTCAAGCACAAGACTTGCGAATGCCACAAGTCCTTTCTGCCCTTCTGAAAGCATGCCAATCTTCTTATGCATATGACTGCTGGTGAGGAGAAATCCTGCAGCAGTTGCCCGCATACGTTCCTCGTTTGGCTTTTCCATGGCTGCTAAAAGAGACTGGAAAACAGTCTTTTCGAAATCAAGTGTTGAGAAATCCTGACGGTAGTAGCCAACTTTTAGGGCTTTTGCAATCTTTGCACCCTCTGCGTGTCCGCTTGCAAGAGCTTCGAGAAGAGTGCTTTTCCCCGCACCGTTGGGACCCTTGATAAGCAAATGGTCCTTCTTTTTAAGCGAGACGCCGGCCGTGTGTATTTTGGGTTTGTGTGATTTAAAGCTCATTGACATAAAGGAGGTTATGCTCACGATTTCGCCAACGAGATTCTCTTGGACCGGAATTATAAATGGTCGAATGGTTTTATCCTCTTTACGTACGTCGACAACTGCTTCCTCCATCTCTTCAACTTCGCTGCGCATTTTCTTCGCAACGAGGCGCATCTTGCCTCCTTTTTGTGCGAAAAAGTTTGCTTTGTCCTTATTGGCTTGGATCTTCTTCTCAAGTTGCGCATTCAGGCGATTCTCGCGTTCGATGCGAGCCGTTATTTCCTTGAGAAGATCAAAATAATTGCCAGTGTATTGTTCTACTTTCTGAGAGTGTAGATCGAGGTAGAGTACGCCCTGTGTAAATGAGTTGAGAAACTCTGCGTCGTGCGAAATAACAAGGCATGTCTTTTGATACTCCTTGAGAAACTTGGTCAGATGCTCAATACCTGCAGCATCCAGATTATTCGTTGGTTCATCAAGAAGCAGTAGGTCGGGATTCTGGATGAGCGCAGATGCGAGGAGTAATCGCGCTTGTTGGCCTCCGGAAAATGACTTAATGAGACGATCATGGGATGCCTTAAAGTTCACAATTTCGAGAGCGGCATCGATCTTTGGATCAATGTCATACACTTTCTCGGTAAAACATTTCTCGAAGAATTCGCGGATTGTGAGGTCGCGCTCAGAAGCTGTGATCGCTTGATTTGCCATGGCAATAGAGAGTCCATGCTGCTTCACAACCTTACCCTCGTCGGGTATAAGAGCGCCGGTTATGAGCTTGAATATCGTGCTCTTCCCCGCGCCATTTTGCCCCATCACCGTCACCTTCATGCCACGCCGAACTGAAAAATCCACCTCCTTTAATATAGGATGGTTGTGGCCGTAGCCGAATGAAAGCCCTTCAAAACGTAGGGCCGCTTCTCGCGGTCCTTGAGGGTTCGCATTTTTAGGAGTGGTGTCCATATATGTACCTTACCGTATCCAAGACAGATTAGTAACTGTAGGGATCAAATTCGATATTCTTTACGCAATTCACTTCTACACGCCTTGTAATCGGGAACGGTCTTTGTAACTAATTTCCAAAACCGTTCTGAATGATTCATTTCCTTGAGGTGGCAAAGCTCGTGCACAATAATGTAGTCCGCAAGATGCGACGGCAGGAGTGCAATACGAAAATTAAAACTGAGTGTGCCCCTTTTTGAACAACTCCCCCAGCGTGTTTTCTGATTTCTCATAGTTACTCTCGAGTATTGAAACCCATAAAACTGATTGAAGTACGTGAGTCGTGAAAGAGCCAGTGTTCGGGCATGATCCCTATATCCTTTACTCTCAGCTACAGAAAACTTTTTAGGACCACTTATTTCTTTTTGCCTCCCATCCTCGAATTTAGTGAATGTTTTCTCAATCCATACTGATTTTGTCTTAAGAAATTGCTCTACTACTTCAACGGAGACCTTCCGAGGTGTGGTAACCACAATTCGACCATCAGGATGGATTGTAAGTATCGTACTTTTCGCACGACGATTTATTCTGTGAGTATAATTCCATTCGCGCATGCAAACGTAGCTTTGATCTGTAAATTTACGCTTGAGTATTACTGATACTGTATAAACATCGGTTGCGGTGTAAGCTGAAGCACTTCCTGTGGCGTCATCATACCCGTTGAAGGGGGACGCAAATCATTAACGAAAAATAGCTTGAACCCGGTGAATTGAACTGGCTCGTCTTCAATAAATTTCGCATACGTGTTCTTTTTTCGCGCAGGTGAGCCCCAGCCGTCCATGTCCATCACAATCTCGACTTGCGGGAGCGGCGTAATGTCCTGTGTATTCGTAACCATATCCTGGGTGAAGCGGTGTACGATGAGGATTTTTGGTGGCAGATTGTACTCCTCTACAAGACCCGCGAGGTAGTTGGCAGCAAAATTTATGTCGCTTGCGTCCAGTGTGCCAATCTCTGTTCCTGGAGGGGCACCGTCTTTCATCGAGAATTCTGGATCAAGTGCGAGTTCAACATTGGGTAGTGCGAGATATTTCTCAAGAAGCGGCACCTCTGTCTGCACATTACTGAGACCCACTTGTACATCGAGTATGAGGACACCGTGTTCTTGATTTGCTAATCCAAGCGCTTCCTCGATCTGGCTATCGGGCATACGGAGCCTATATTTGCCATCTGCACCTGGACTTCCCTGCGCGGTAACGGCGATATAATCAATTCCCGGTACAACAGGGGTACTCGGGTCTGCGGCCTGCCACTGGGCTACGGTCGCGTTCAGCATCTGAAGCATCTGCGGCACGGGATACTTTCCGAGAACTCCCATTGAGGTGGAGTAGAAGTTTCCGTAGTAAGCGACAATGCGACTAAATGGGAGGATTGCACCTGCATTTGGATAAACCGTTTTCACTGGCCATAAGGGGGGTGGGTCGGCAACTGCCACCGCGGCTGAGGCGGTGGAGCTACTCATCATAGAAGCCGAAGAGGTTGCAACAGGAACAATTGGTTCATTGGCAATTTCTTGCAGTTTTTGGTTGTAAAGGGCGATGTTGAGGGTCGGAACTACGGGGGGTGTTGAGGTTGCTGCAGTGGAACTTGCGGTCACAACGATTTGCGCATGTACATGGTCATAAAGTCCTGTGAAAAAGTTAGTGAAGGTAAGGAAATAAAGCGTCGTAAGATATATGATGCAGGTAATGAAACTGAAAATAAAAACGAGCCGTTTTCTATCGGCTTTCGATTTTTCTTGCATTTGATCGTTCTCCAAGCGATTCTTATTTTTCTTCGTAAACAAAGCCATGTGGTACACCCTACTATACAAGGATTCCTACAGTCTATCACGCACCCTGCTACCCTCTGGAATATTATCTGAAGGCTTGTTTACCGCTCTGCAATCGTTATTTGATTGCCGTCTGGGTCCGCAAAACGAAACCACTTCACGCCTGAACCGGGGCCGTAGAGATCATCTTTAATTTCGCTGACTGTTACACCCTTCTCGCTAAGCCCCGTATGTGATGCTGTGACATCGGAGGTTGCAAAATAAAGCATCATCGTGCCGGGCTTCATATCTTCGTGATAGGTGGAGAGGGTGATAGTAGCTCCGCCTTCTGGCAAGGTAACTGCTACCCACCAGTTATTGTCGTCTTGGCGGTAATCCGTAGTGACTTTGAGACCAAGCTTGTCTGCGTAGAACTCTTTAGCCTTAGGCATGTCACTGACAGCCATCATGACCATCGTTAGTTTGTCGGCAATTTGCATAGTGTATATTTTGCCATTAATTATAAATGCCGATTTACATACCTCCTCTAGGATTCGCATCCATCAGTTCTACGTAGGAACTTGGAATCATTTGAAGATGTGGATTACTCTGCACAAGAGTAGCGGCAGCATCATGTGATTCAGCTTGGACCATCATGCACCAGTTCATATCGTTCTTCATATCCGTAATGCTGTCTTTGGTCACGCGCTTGGTCTTCCCAAGAGGAAAACCGTCCTCGACAATGGCATCCTTGTGGGCTTCACGCCATGCCTTCCACTCCTGCATGACTTTATCAGACTGTTCTTTACGAGTTGCCTCGTCAACGGTGGCCATCCAATCCTTCATGGAGTCAGCTGGAATACAAAAGATTGCTACATACTTATTCATAGAGATGTTGTTATTGGTATGTGTCTATTCTACCAAATTGATTCGTGAGTTACACGTGAATTGTGCTAGCACAAGATTCGAACAAAGTTCGCTAATGCGATGCAATGAACGCAATGGTCGATGGTCCGAGAACGCCTGTGCCCACAGAAAGATTGAATGGTGCAAGTATGTTTGTGGTGTGAGCTTCCTGGAATTTGACAAGTGCGTTAAAAGTGAGCGTGCCAAAATAATCGGTTTCTTGTCCTGGAGAACCTGTGCCTGCGGCGGCAATTGTAAAGCCATGGGAATTGAGATACTGCTGAAGTGCCATCACGTCGCTACCCTCCATGCCACGTTCTAGATAACGCTTGAAGGCAACACTTGTAGCAGAGGTTGAGCTACCGACTTCTGCCACCGGTGGAGCAGCGATTGATGGAACAACGACCGGAAGCGAGGAGGAGGCAACGGGTGGGAAAAGATTTGGCCACTCTGTTTCAAGTGCCTGAGCTGCCTTTGTATTACCCGTGCTATTAAGATACGTTACTTGTGAAGTTACCGAACCGCCGCCCGAAACGCCTTCGTCGTTTGGTGCAATCGTATCAATGACATAGTTAGCGGAAGTCGAAGGTGAAATTACACCGGTGATCTTGGTTACGCTGTCTCCTCCAGAAATCTCGTTGTTATTATTATTTGCGGTCCACATGTTCGTACCGTCGAAGGCAATTTCAGCAGGACTGAAACCGACACCGGTGTATGTGACCATCGTGCCGTTAGGGGCAATCTCAGTGACAGCACCTTCCTCAGTACCGGGAACACCAAAATCAGTCACCCACATATTTGTGCCGTCGAAGGCGATACCATTGGGGCCGTCGCCAGTGCCAGTATATGTGGTTATCGCACCGGATGGGGTTATCTTCGAGACACTCTTGCTGTTGTTTTCAAAATCAAAGTATGGTGCGGGGCTGAAGCCACCGTAGTTGGCAGTCCACATATTTGTGCCGTCGAAGGCGATGCCGATGGGTCCAAGCCCAGTCCCTGAATAGCTTGTTGAGGTGCCTGTTGGAGATATTTTTGTAACACTGTCGCCGCTGCCGGTATCGTTACTGCCATAGTTAGCGGTCCACATATTTGTGCCGTCGAAGGCGATGGATTGGGGTCCCGGAGTCGTGGTGGCGGTGAGGAGTACAGCGCTCGTAGAAGCAATTTCGGTGACGATACCTGGAGAGACGCCGTCAACGTAACTTGATACCCACATATTTGTGCCATCGAAGGCGATGTCGTCTGGAGCTTGCGCTACGGTAATGGGAGAACCGATGATAGAACCATTTAAACCAAGCTCTCTTACTGTGGTACCGTTGCCTGATCCTACACCGAGAGGACCTCCATAATTTGTTACCCACAGGTGCGTGCCGTCGAAGGCGATGCCGGAAGGACCATCGAAGCCGCTGTATGCGGTGACGGTGCCGCTTGGAGTGATCTTGTCTACGTCGTCGTTATTCCCATTCGTTACCCACATGTTCGTACCATCAAAGGCGATGCCGTAGGGCTGGTTAAAGCTCGGGTCTTTATAGGTCGTGCCTATCACTTTCCCTTTTACACTAATTACATTTGTTCCTGCACTCGTGTTTGCACTCGGAGTGAACGTCGCTGTATAGACGTCGGGGTTTGTGGTGGATGCAAGATTCGTGAGGATGCCGTTTGTCGCTGATGTATCGCTAGCAGTAAAGTCGAGCGGCGCTGCTGGGAAGGTAAAGGTAACGGTCGCAGTTTGACCGACGCCCAAATTAGAATTGCTGATCGTAATAGTCGGTCCTGCAAGTGGAGCAGGCATGGATCCCGAAGTCGTAAGCGGAAGTATGCCATTAAAAGAAGCAAACGCAGACAAAGGGAGCATAAACGAAAGTGCGAGCATAATGACCGCACCCAAGGTATGAGGCCGATAGATTGTTTTCATACTTAAACTATATCATCCGATATTGCGCTCAACTCTCAACGATGAGGCAACCCTGCCCAGCAGCAAGGGCTTCGCATTCCACTGTTAAGCTTTGAGATTCCTTTTTTGATACAGATGCTGTTTCGAATCCGAATCTTCTTTGGAAAAGCCTTGCTTGCTCTTTGCGTGAGTCCTTGGAAATCTGTACGAGGTTTCTCGCACGCTATAAAAAGTGACAAAAGTGACAGAGGAACGCACTTCTAGGTGTCACTTAAATAGTTACATCCATCTGTAACGTTTCCTTAATTTCATTCAGCGTTTCTTGGATATTCTTGTCTTTTGTATCTATAACAACCGCATCTAATCGCTCCTTTCTAAGCGCATCAGCTTTCTCCCACAACTTTCCCACCTTTTCTGGAGTAAGAAGGCTTCCCGGCCTATATCCACGCTCGTCTGCACGCGCTTGGGTGGTGGCTTTGTCAGCAAACAAGAGAAACTCGTATACCTCTGCGTTGTACTTCTTGGCTACAGCAATAAACAACTCAAGAGTATCTGAGTACGAAATAGCCTTATCAATAATTACGCTCTGCCCATTTCTAAAGGCTCCGTCGATGGCGCCTGCTGCTTTCTCATAAGCAAGGCTGAGACTTTCTTCCTGGTTTTCCTTGTAGTCTGGTATCGAGCGGCGAATCTCATCTACATCAATAAGAACCGAGTTCGGCATATCTGCATGTAGTAATGTCGAAATTGTAGACTTGCCCACTCCCGACGGACCATTGAGGATGATAAGTTTCATATTTCCGCTTAGCCTATTAGCTTCTTAAGTTCTGCGACATCTATACGATCTGATTCCCGTTGCCACATGAGCATCTCTTTGTTTTTTATGATAAGTGCCTTGGAAAGAAGTGGTAATTTGAATCTCTGCCATTCGACTACTTCAACATTAGGGAAACCGTCTTTGTAGAAATTCTCGTACTTTTGGATTTCCTTATCAAAAATATCCATCTCGGACATAGGACAGATATCCAAAATTTCCATCACTTCTACGTTGTAGTTGTCGTAGTTCTGGTCAAAAAAATGTTCGAGGGGACTCGTGATGTATGGCTCCACAATTGAGAGAAATTCCTTGAAGACAGCGTCATCTTTGGAGACTTCAATATCAATGTCAATGTCCGTGATACTGCGAGGTACACCGTACACGTAGCATGCAAATCCACCCGTGATGCACCAGCGCAAATTGAGCTTTTCAAGAATCGGAATTATATACGTAAGCGCTTCATATGCTTTTTGCTGTTCGGGACTCATGTTGAATTTTTCTAAGCAAACTTCCGAATCAGGATGAAAGCAAGACAAACGAGTCCGAATATCGCTGCCCAAAAAACAGCTGCCGAAGCTAAATCCTTACTGCGTCCAATTGCTTCATCACGTGCAGGGTGGATCTTGCTGAGCGCCATTTCAATTGCTGAATTCTGTAACTCAGTGACTATTACAAAGAACCAGCAGAATGTAAGTAATAGCATGTCATCCGGAGAAAGATCGAATAAGAAATAAACAATTGGGAGTCCAATAACAGCAAGCGCGATATCGATTTGGATAGCGCTATCATGCGTAAGAGCGTAGAGCAATCCACGAAACGGGTGTGAGAATCTTGTAATCCAATACTTCATAACATCATTTTACCTTGAGAATCATTACCTTTTAGCTTTTTTCTTGCGCAGTATCCCTCGTACCGACTGGCTGATTGGCTTGTCAGTTCGGTGAATGCAGCCTATCCAGCAACACGGTCGCCTCATCCCCTCGATGAGTTCCGAACATACTCTTCTCACATGATCTTTCCGCGTCTCCGGGGTCTTAACTGAGATGGTCCAGCAAATCCATTCATTCCGTGCGAGCGGCGTAATGTCTTCCCATGCAGCGAGCGCTTTCGGTGAAGTAACGAGTGCCTTCTTTAAATCTGCAGGTAACTTATGCGCAGTTCCTGATGATACTTTCATAACAGCATATTAACATTTAACTTTCTGTGCCTGTCCATGAATGGCACTGGGTCTAGTATATAAAGTTAAGGTTTAAAGAGTTGGTTCGAGTCTTAGAGAGGTCACCACACAAACGGCACTAAGTGATATTTCACTTTCTTCTCGTACTCCACATAGCCCGGAAGATCTCTTGCCAATACTCGCTCTTCGTCAAGAAGTCTCCAAACGAGTACTAGTGTGAAAAGAACGAGCGTAAGGAGTCCCCACCACGAACCAAGTGCAAGTGGAGTCCCCAGAATGAGGATGAGAGCTCCGCTGTACATAGGATGTCGGACCCAGGCGTATGTACCAGTAGAGATGACCTTCTGTCCGCTATCTACTTCAATAAGTGCAGAAGCGTACGTGTTTTCTTTAAAGACAAGGAATACGATATAGAAACCAATCACAACAAGAATATCGCCTATAATGCTTACATACGATGGCACTATGGACCAGCCGAAGCGATGATCAAGTGCTGGAAGAATAATGACTAAAAGGAATGAGACCTGGGCAATGGATTGTATTATCTTCTGACTTGTCTCTTTCTCGTTGAGCGGACCTGCGCTTATTCGCCGCTCCAAAAGCTTCGGGTCGCTTTTCATCAAGTTGATGGTGATCGCGAAAGCCGGCCCAAAGAACGCTATGAGGAAAACCCATGCTTGCCAGTAATTAAAGGTCCATGCTGAAATAAAGAGCATTGCTGCCGTGACAGCGAGAAGTGTAAGAGATCCAATAACTGCTTTTAGGTTCACATTTTTCATCGTAAAGCTTGAATTAGAAAATTCCCGGTATTAGGTGCCAGTGAACCTTCGCTTGATATTCCGTATAGCCCGATAGATTTAATGCAAGAAATTTTTCTTCGTCAAATAATCGCCAAACAAAACCTAGAGCCAGGAGAACAACTGGAACAAGTCCCCAATAAGAGCCCAGAGCCAAAGATATACCGATGAAATAGAGTATCGCACATGAATACATTGGGTTTCGCACGATTGCATAGGGACCGGTTGAAACGACTTTTTGATCTTTCGTCACCTCGATACTCGCGGAACCAAAAGAATTTTCCTTGAACACTCGATACACCATCCACATGCTCAGTATGATGATGAGGTCGCCCATGATGGGAACCCAGGATGGCGCGCTCGACCATACAAAACGGTGATCGAACCCGGGAACAATGAATGTAGCGATGAGCGGCACTCCTAGAGCCCATACTATGATCTTTTGGATAGGCCGGTGTTCTTCGGTTGGTCCACCTCGAGTTCTATTTTCGAGTAGTATCGGATCGTTAGTTATGTAAAGGGTTATGGGGATGCTCGTCACGACGACGACTCCAAGAAATAGCCATGCCTGCCAGTACTGTATGGTCCCAGCCGAAAGAAATATTGCAAGTCCCATAAGGATAATTGTTATAACAAATCCGAACCAGGCTCCTGCTTTAGGATTCTTCATGACTTAAGGATAGCACTATTCGACCATTCTCGGATTCGAACTGATTTCGCGTCCAAGAATATGAAAGCCCTTGGTCTTTCGATATTTCGATTCGAGTCTCAGAGGGATCAGAATGATCCTGTTTTGACTTCGCCTGCGCGTTGAAAATTAGCGATGATGACACCACTCGGGGTATGTATGCATTTCTCCAAAGTAAAAGCTGCAGGAATCGTACCAACTTCGAAAAGTCGTTTCCCGACACCGAGCGTAATGGGGAAAATTTTGAGCCAAAGCTCGTCAACAAGATCGTATTTAAGAAGTGTCTGGATGAAATTCCCACTGCCGTGCACCTGCAATTCCAGACCATCTTGCTGCTTCAATTTCTGGATTTCACCGATCACATTTTCTTTGAGCACAACTGTCTTCTCCCAATCGGTTTCAAGTGGCGTAGTGCTGGCGACGTATTTCGTTGCTT
Source organism: uncultured bacterium (assembly GCA_963851445.1). Classification (GTDB taxonomy): domain Bacteria; phylum Patescibacteriota; class Minisyncoccia; order Phycocordibacterales; family Phycocordibacteraceae; genus C7867-001. The sequence goes on from CAWKPH010000001.1 coordinate 87,152, forward strand.
TGTTGATGCTGTTTCCAATCGGGTTGTCATTATGGAGCGGCCAATACGACTTGAAGATGTCGTATGTCTTCCTGCCGAGGAGCAAGTCGAACGGATGTTCCAATTGCTCAAGCATCACTTTGCCGCCAACCTCGTCCATATACGGAACTGTCCATCCGCCGTATTTGAAATCACCCGAAGTATCTTCTTGCGGGCCTCCTGGCGCCTGCATAACACCGTCGAGTGTAACAAAAGACAGGACAATTATCTTTCTCATCCAGAGATTTTAACACACCAAGATGATGACCTTTCTCGGATTCGAACTCAATCTATGACTTACATACTCATCTCGAATCTTAGACCCGTTATGACTCCTCTAGGAAATTATTTTCCGCTCGCCAAACGGCGCCTTAGATATTCGCATGTGTCCTGGTCGTTCGATACTTAACTAGACTGCTGGAAGTGTGGAACGATATCCGAACAGAATTAGCTTTTTCTTCTGTTCAATAAAGTCACAGAAAATTGAAGAATGGTAGCGAATGTTACCCACGCGAGATACGGGAGATTACTATACGCAATCCAAGGTGCATATGTATATACAGAAAGAAGAGCCCACACTAAGGTAATGTCGACGAGCAATATATCGACAAGAGCAAGCGAGAAGTTCTGTAATCGGAATTGAATAGTTGTGTAAGAGAAATTAAAAATTAGATTCAATAGAAACGGGAGTATTACTACAAAAGGCACTCCTTTATTAAAATATTCCAAGAATATATATCCAAAAGAAATTACGATCACTACGTAAAGAACCGTCCATACAGGAGCGAATAGCCATGCGGGAGGCGACCACGACGGTTTTCGGTATTCTTTGTATCTAGAGTCATTCTTCATTCAAAAAGTATAGCCCATCTAGATTGGCTGGGAGTCTGGTACGACGTGGGAACCTTTTTGCGCTAGCGTACAGGTTGTCCAGCTAGGATTTGGAATACAAATTGCAAAAGCATAAATTGGTCGTAAATATCCTTCATTATCTCGCTTAAGGTTTCATCCTTCATCGAATTAATCTTTTCTATCAATTCAGGATTCTCGGGATACCTAAGTAGTAAATTTTTCGGGTCAGGATATGGCCGACCCAAATATAAGTGATTCCTATATTTCAAGATTATCTCGGGTAATTTCTTCTCCCAGTAAAGAAGTGTTCCTGAATATATAAGAACTTGTGGAAGTTTTGTTTTCTTTCCTTGTATATCTACTTCCACATAATCAAAGGCATTCTCAAGCTCATCTACAGGAAGTGTTCGAAGAAGTAAGGAAATCTCTTTACCTACTTTCCGAAGGTCATGCTCATTCCGAATAGGTATCTTAAACTGAATGCTATAAGCCTTCATGGCTAATTCCAACCCATGTTTGAAGAGATAGATGGCCACTCCAATTCCATTTTTCTGTGTTCCCCAATCTTTTCTATCCTGTATCTCTTTAGCTAAGATTTTTGCATTAGAGAGATATTCTAGCGCAAAGCTAAACCAGTCCAAGAAGCCTTTCTCAAACGGCTGTCCTTCAACAATATTATCTTTGTTTATTCTTACCGCCATTTTGAATTAATTATTTAAATGTAACGCGTTTCTTTTTAAGGTACACTCCAAGTCCAAGAGCTACCATATATGACCATGCTGTCCATTTTCGTCCAAAATCTTTTCTCCCACATATTTCTCTCTGGATCTCCACCAAATTTACTACTATTGGCCATCGTCTTATAAACATCCTCAGAAATAAAGATATTTAAGGAATCATCATTTATGGATGACAACTTTACGGCATAAAGCATTTCAATCGAAAATTCTAGGACAGAAGGAAGAAGAATGTAAGGCGAAGGAGGTAGATATAAGAAACTATGCCAAATATCTCTTACGTGAAGGAGCTGACGTAGAGAAGCGAGAATTGCTCGGATGCCTTAGAAGCAAAATACTTTTAAGCGACAAGACTATTTCTCTCGGCTAGGCTGTGTAATTCGTCTCAATATTTAGCTGAGCTTTTATTTCAAGTGCACGCGCCATCAGATGATCGCCTATCTCCCCCCAATCGAAATACTCCTTATAGTCCTTAGGGTCTATTAATTTTATCTCGGTAATATCTCCGTCGGGATCACTTACAAAATTTCCATACGGTTCGACCAAACAAACAGAGCGCGTCTGCGAGATGATCCCTTCAGAATTGTGAATATCTTGATAGCCAATAAATCGCTGTTTAAGTACACGCATGTTAGTTTCCTCTTTTACTTCACGGCTCACAGCTTCTCGAGCAGTTTCTCCTTCTTCAACACCTCCCCCGGGAGGAGTCCAATACCCTTTATTCTTTGCATACACGATAACTAACTGGTCTTTATAGAAACAATATGCGTGAACTCCACTAATCTTTTTATCGCCATAATCTAGCTCACTATTAATATCGTGGTATTCAACTTTTAGTACTTCACCTGAAGCGTTAGTTAGATTTGATGAGATGTTCATACGTACAGCTTTTGAATTATATCTCCTTGAATAAAGTCCCTAAGTAACCGAGCTTCATGCGACACAAAGTGATTTCCTCGAGCGTCTCCTAGATCGTAGTAATGGTTCTCAAGCCATGAAGTTAGTACCATGCGGCGAAGTCGGACTTCTAGTCCATCCAGTAGTTCCTTTCTTAAAATTGGATAAATGGAATTGTATCCAGCAATAATTTCATTCGCTGAAGCAACTCCACTTTCTTCGGTATAGTCACCGGTAAAGCTTATGTAAAGAATAGCGCGAGCAAGTTCAGCTGCACGAGGAGCCATTTCTGCCTTTTCCCAGTCACATACTCCGATGATTTCTCGACTCTTTGTATCTATAAGAAGATTTCCCGCCTGATAGTCACCGTGCGTCAGAATATCGCTTGGTAGTACTATATCCATACTAAGCGTTGAAATGAGATCGAGCTTTAGTTGTGTGTACGAAATAAATTCTTCGTCGATAGGATCTTTCGTTTCTTTGCTTTCAATACGCACTTTGTATTCCTGTATCTTCGCTAGCTCTCCTTCCTTTGGTTTTTCTCGAAATGACTTCTGCGTGAGAAGTTCTGGAACATCTTTACTGCCTGCAACATGTATCTTGCCTAAGAGAACTCCCATGTTTCTATAGCCTTCGAGGGAGTAGTTATGTGAACGATCGCTTTCCAGGAACGGGTAGAGTGAATACGCATTACTGTCATATACCACAAACTTCTCTCCCATATTTGAAGGAATCATACAGACAGCAGGAATGTCTCGTTCGCTCATAAGCTCCTCAACTAATGCAGTTGCTGGAAGTATATCCTTGCTCTTCTCTCGCACTTCCTTAATGAAGTACTTTCCCGAGCTTGTCGAGAGTATGTAGTTTTTGTTGAGAATTCCTTCTGTCACCTCGCTAATAGATTGAACGTCACCCAAGCTAAAATCTGTAACTAGCTTCTTGAGGTGCTCGGGGCTCATGTTTAAATATTAGACTTACTGCCCACTCCGAGTTGATCAAACACAAAGCTCCATACATCCGCCTCCTGCTCAACTGCACGTGAGACAGCAAATGCTCCGCTGTGTCCAGCTTTCATTTCGACACGCATAAGTATCGGATGATCTGAGACATTTGCTTCCTGCAAGCGAGCAGCGAGCTTATAGGCGTGAAGTGGATGTACTCGATCATCTCCGTCCGAGGTCATGATGAGCGTTGCCGGATACTTTTCGCCGTCCTTTACGTTATGGTACGGACTATAGCCAAAAAGATACGGAATCATATCTGGATCATCAGGATCTCCAAAATCAGGGATCCAATGCCTACCGCCGTGGTGAAGATGGAAACGCAACATGTCAGATACAGGAACTCGGCAAACCACAGCCTGGACCAAATCAGGTCGCTGTGTTTCAAGAGCAGAGACAAGTAGACCGCCGTTGCTTCCTCCCATAATGGCAAGCTTCTTTTTTGAAGAGTACTTCTGTGCGATTAAGTATTCCGCAGCTGCAATGAAATCATCAAACACATTTTGCTTGCTCTTCTTCATACCAGCTTCGTGCCACTTACGCCCAAACTCACCACCGCCGCGAAGATTCGCTACTGCATAGATACCCCCACGCTCGATGAGTGGTATTGGATTAATCGTATACGCTGGGCGAAGGCTAATATCAAATCCTCCGTATCCATAGAGCATAGTCGGATTATTCCCATCCTTTTGCAGACCTTTCTTGTACACGAGGAACATAGGGACTTTCGTACCATCCTTTGATGTAAACCAAACTTGCTCAGTTACGATCTCGTCCGTATTGAAGGTCGCTTGTACTTTGTGAAAAATGGAAGTAGTTCCAGACTCCAAATCCATCCTAAAAATAGTCGGCGGGTACGCGAACGAGGTAAATGAATAAAACATTTCTTTACCCTCTGATTCGCCAGACATTCCTCCGGCAGTTCCGATGCCAGGCAATTCAATATTTCGTACACACTCTCCTGTTAGCGTGTACTCGTTAATGACCGACTGAACATTATGGGTATATTCCACAAATAGTTTTTCACCGATAAATTTAAAGGCAGCGAGGAGATCATCACTCTCTGGCAAAATATCGGTAAATTCTGGCTTACCTGCAAGTGCCTTTTCAACGGGAGTTGCCATGAGCTTGAAGTGCGGTGCATTATCATTTGTACTTACGTAGAGCATGTCGCGATGAATATGTCCGCCCTGCTCTGCACCAGGCACACGCTTCAATACGAGTGTGAAATCAGATTTTGTGTTTGCTTCCTTAATATAAATCTCTGACCAGTTCTCTCCATTTTCTTGACCCCATATTGTCCCAAGGAGGTACTTATTGTCATCTGACAAACGTACTGATGGCTGCCACTCTTTCGCAAACCCCTTACCCCATACATAAGAATCTTTATCCGAAGTCTCTCCAATTGTATGGAAGTACAGTCTCTTGTGGAATTTAGGTTCATTTTCTGGTGCATCAGGATCACGCCGTACATACCAGAAGCCAGTACCGTCTGCATTCCATGCGCTCATAGCGGGATACAGGTCGTCTGGAATGAGGTCTGGAAGCGTATCGCCCGTATCGACGTTCAGTACATGCAAATCCCGTTTATCATTTCCAGATTTTGAAAGACCATATACAATCCATTTCCCGTCGCGTGACGGTGTCCAGCCTGAAAGAATAGTTGTCTTATCAGGAGATAGTGTATTTGGGTCTATGAGTATTCGCTCATTTCCTTCGAGATCTTCTCGAACATACAGCACTGGCATGTCCTGCTTTGGTTCGCGCTTGCTGTAGAAGTAACGGTTATTCCGCACAATAGGAGTCCCGACTGATTCAAATTCAGCGAGTTCTTTAAGCTCGTCTCGAAGTATGTTTCGTATAGGAAGTGAGGAAAAATATTCCGAGGCGACATTACCCTGTTTAGTGAGCCAGTCATGTAGTTGCGTTTCATTTGGATCGCCTTCTAGCCAACGGTATGGATCAGGTACTTTTGTGCCGTGTAAATCTTCAATAAGATCTTCCTTTCGAGTCTCTAATTTCATACATGCATTTTATCAGAAGTATCTCCTTTCTATAACTAGCGATGGCTTTAGGACTCGAACCGAAATCCATCCCATATTTAAAAGAGTTCTAACTTTTCCTAATCTGCACCTGTTTAGGACTCGAACCCGAGCCTTCAAAATATCCTTTAGTTATCTACGCGTCTCGAGCGCGATAACCTAGCACGAGTTGGCTGCGAGACTAGGACTCGAACCTAGATAACGACCTCCAGAGGGTCGCGTCCTACCATTAGACGATCTCGCAATGGTGATGCCCAAACTGCAAACGCGGCAGCATCCTACCGCGTAGTAGTTAATAGAATACTTTAAAAGGAAGCCCCATTCAAGCAGCCTCTTTTTTAATATAATGCGCTATATCTTTCGACTGATTAGAACCACATCCCGAACAATGCACCCATTAGTAGAAGCGTTACAAGAAATTGTCCCGCGTTGATCCACCAAAGTTTCCATGGCTTCCCCTCCCAGAGCACGCTCGGCAAGAGCACCGGTGCAACAAAACCAAGCCATGCGAAAAAACCGACAGAGAGTCCGGTAACAATTCCTTTGTTATCTAAGTACGCCGACGTATGCAGATACGCGCGAGAAAGTATGAATGCCATTACGAGTGCTCCAATGAATTGGAGGAGGTATTTACCGCCCATACCCTTTCGCATCTTCATCTTTTCTTCGTGAGACATGTTCTTCATATCCATGCCTGTCATGCGCATCCACGGTTTCCCAAATAACGGCCCATACCAGAGTGTACCAACCACCATGGCGAGAACTGCAGCCACCACTACTGCTAAAAGATGAATTGACATAGTATCTACGGATTTATTAGAGCGGATTTTTGCCCGCTAACGCAAAGATACCATGACTACGGGTTTGTTGGAGCAGTTGTTGATGTATTACTTGAGCCCTTCACTGCGACGTAGATCGTGGCAATATCAGCACGTGCTGCTTTAAGATCATTGGTCGCAGTCTGAATTTTTGACTTAGCGTCTTTGATCGTCGCGCTGTTTGAAGCCTCAATGGTTGTATTCCCCTGATCAGGCTGCAGGCCCACTGTCTCGCTAAGTGCAGCTGCAGCTTGCGTGTTTGCATCAGATATCTTTGCGTTCATATCGGTATACGCAGATACTGCAGCAGAAGGATTTCCAGCGGCAGTAATGCGCGTTTCGAGTTTTGGTGCAAGACCTTGCATAAGACCGACGATGGTATCAATACGATCGGAGGTTGCTGCAATCCGTACTTGTGGAAGCACGAGCAGATAAATACGATAGTTCTTGGTGATCGTTGCAGCGTCTGCTCGAAGAGTCGCCCCAGTTGTATCGCTGTTAATTTGTGCCTCAAGGGTATTCATTTCAGTTATTTGCGCTGAGAGAATTCCCTGAAGAGACGTCACCTCACTTGCCGAAAGATTTTTCACCCCACCAAGACGTGTTGAGGCTGAGTTCAAGGATGAAATGCGCGCGCTGATTGCCGCATCTGCTGCAGTCTGCGCCGTGGTGAATCGTGCGCTAGTATGGGTACCCGTAGTTGTAGTGACGGGAGCGTTAGTAACTGAAACACCGGTAGTTGCACCCACTACGGTACTTGTGACAGGAGTTTGTACTCCAACGTTTGCGTTTACACCTATAGTCTGTGCTAATGCCGCTACTGGTAAAGTTGCCGCGAGCACGGCGATGCTAAGTAAACTTGCTATACGTGATGTTTTTTTCATAAGTATTGATGTTGGTTTAGGGAGCTATGGGTTGATCGTGTTCTGCGCATTGGCATTATCCGTAGCGAGGCCTCCCATTTGGGTGTCAATTGCAGCAGTATCTTCTTCAAGCGCCGTATTAGAATCACTTGACCCTCCGGGAAGCGCCGTACTCGCCCTTGGCAGTGTGCCAGAAGCAGCGACTGCCGCTGCTGAATTAGTATTAGCGCTTCCTCCAAGCGTCCCAGAAGCCATACGTGTGGTCAGGTAATACGCGCCTCCCACAAGCACCAAAATTACAACAACGCCAACCACTGCCTTAGTCGTAGCATTAGACATAGATCAATTTATTAATCATATAACTAGTATCTCCTGATTATATCGCCTTTAACGGGCTTACTAACGAGCAGGTTGTATAACCTTCTCAAAGAATAAGACGATTGTCCTAGGCTTTCCTTTCAGCTCTTTTTGCAGAAGCTTTAAGAAATGCTGTAAATAGGGGGTGTGGAGAGAGCGGACGCGCCTGGAGCTCGGGATGAAATTGTGTACCGAGATAGAACGGATGTTTGTCCTTAGGGAGTTCTGCAATCTCCATAAGCACATTATCGGGAGAGGTGCCTGAGAAAACGAGGCCTCCTTTTTCGATTTGCTCTACATATTGAGGATTTATCTCATAGCGGTGACGGTGACGTTCTTCAACAACCTCTTTACCGTATGCTTCCTGAGCAACACTCCCCTTTTTAAGATGTGCTGGATATACGCCAAGCCGCATAGTGCCGCCATATTGATTCTGTTCGAGAAGCGCAATCTGTTCGGGCATTACGTCTACCACGGGGTACTTAGTCCCAGGATTTATTTCGACGGTGTGGGCTCCCTCAAGACCAAGGACATTTCGAGCGTATTCGATGACGAGCATATGGAGTCCGTAGCAGAGTCCGAATAAGGTATTTTATTCTCGCGCGCAAAGCGTGCGGCTTTAATCTTCCCTTCGATTCCTGTTTTGCCAAAACCTCCCGGCACAATGATGCCATCATATTTCGAAAGCGTTTCGATATCAGTATCCTTTTCGAAATCCTTTGCATTAACCCACTCTATTTTGGGCTTGACTCCGATCTCCGCACCAGAGAATTTCAACGCTTCGATTACTGAAAGGACGCATCAGAAAGCACGTAGTCACCCGTATCAAAATACTTTCCAACGATTCCGATGGTGACTTCATCGTCACTCAGCCTGGCCTTCTGCACAAAATTGCGCCATTCGTGAAGTCCTGTCGATTCGGATTTAGGGAGTGAAAGTGACTCAAGTAGTAGCTCACCAAGGTTGTCCTTTTCAAAATTGAGTGGGACATCATAGATGCTTTCAACATCGGGTGCAGAGATTATGCATTCGGGAGAAACATTACACCATATGGCAAGTTTTTCTTTGCGCTTCTCATCCATAGCGCCCGTCGATCGTGCAATGATGAAGTCAGGTTGTACACCATAGGAGTTGAGTTCGCGAATGGCGGTCTGCGTGGGCTTGGTCTTCATTTCGCCAAGCGTACCTGGAACAGGTAGGTACGAGACCATGACAAAACGGACATCGTTTGGGTGCTGGAGTCGAAGTACGCGCGCTGCCTCTATGAAAAGTGCGTTCTGAAAATCTCCTACCGTTCCGCCTATTTCTATTACTGAAATCTGGCTACCGTTCTGGGCGGATGCCGCATAGATCCGACGCAGGATCTCGTCGCGTACATGAGGAATTGCTTCAATCGTTTTACCGCCATACTCGAGTGCACGTTCGCGATTGATTACGGATTGGTACACCATGCCACTTGTCATGTAGTCTTCGCTTGAGAGGTCGCGACCAAGAAAAACGTTCGTAATTACCCATATCCTGGTCAGTCTCAAGCCCACTACGCAGCACAAACACCTCCCCATGCTCAGTCGGATTCATCGTGCCCGCATCAACATTAAGGTAAGGGTCAATCTTTACAAGATTGACCGTATACCCACGCCCTGTAAGAAGGAGTCCCATCGATGAAGTTGCGATGCCCTTGCCTACACCAGACATCACCCCTCCTATTACGAAGATATACTTGTGTCCTTCGGTTGCCATACCAATTACTTACGTAGAGCTTTGTGCATACTTAAATGCGCAAATACCGACGAACTGCTAAATAACTTGCAAACCCACCGAGCAAAATACCGGAACCGAGAATGATGCCCGCTATCATGAGAAAGTTCTGTAGGTAGTACGAAAGAATATCAAATCCTCCGAGCCACGAGGAATAATTACTACCGATATACCAAATGGCTGGTGAGTAAATGAGAAGCGCGATAAATCCTGAAATGATGCCAGCGAGTACCCCAGCGACGATAAAGGGACCTCGAATATAGGCGTTGCTTGCTCCTACGAGGCGCATTACAGCAATCTCATCGCGCGAGCTATAGATAGCTAGACGTATAGTTGCAAGAGCAATGATAGTAGACGCAAGTGCAAAAATAATGACGATAATAAGCCCTGCTTGTTCGGTCGTATGAATAGTAGAGGTAAGACGATTAATAATCGTTTCATTCTCGTAATAGTTGATGTGATCGACAATTGAGGTTCCGTTGACGTTTAGACCTTGATCATTGTTAATGTAATTTACAATATCCGGGTAATCCGCAGGATTTACGGCCTTAATATCGAGTGATGCTCCGAGTGGATTCGAACCAAGTTCATTAAGCGCATTCAAGGTAAGCTGGTCGCCTGCGTGGCGCGTCGTGAACTGTGAAAGTGCATCGGCGGCAGAGGTATAGGTTACCTGAGCGACTTCAGGATTTTGTTCGAGCTGGTCCTTGAGATTAAGTACATCGCCTTCGGCGGCGCTCGTAGTGAAATAGACTGTTACGTCAACTTTGTTCTGAATCTGCTGAAGTGTGTATGAAAGGAGCGCAGAAAGGAAAATGAGGAAACCGATGATCATGAGTGTCACGGTCATAATAAGTACTGTCGCAAATGAGACAGCGCCGCTTCGAAAGAAGTTTTTTGATCCACCAGAGAGCACGCGACGAAGTGAAGTGAACATGCTCATGATTATAGTATGTACTGGCCTTGTGGATCGTCGCGGATGACACGCCCGCGATCCATCGTAATAACTCGTCTGCCCATTGCATCGACTACACCCTTGTTGTGCGTCGTGATAATAACGATTGTGCCGAGTTCATTGATTTTCTTCAATATCTCAACGATTTCATAGGTGTTAATTGGATCAAGGTTGCCTGTGGGCTCATCGGCAATAATGACATCAGGTTGATTGATGATTGCACGGCCAATCGCAACGCGCTGCTGCTCACCGCCAGAGAGCTGATGGGGAAAATGATTTGCTTTTGAAACGAGATCTACAAGATCAAGAATATAAGGCACATCCGACTCAATCTCATCGTCAGGTCTTCCTGCGGCTTCCATAGCGAATGCAATATTCTCGTACGCAGTCTTGTTCGGAATAAGACGAAAATCCTGAAATACCATACCTATCTTGCGTCGATAGTTATGCATCATGCTTGGACGAAGTGAGTGCACATCGATGTCCTCGAAATAGACTGCACCTGAAGTAGGACGCTCCTGCGCGAGGAGCATCTTAAGGAGGGTGGTCTTGCCAGCGCCTGAGTGGCCAACGACCGATACAAATTCTTTTGGATTAACCGTGAGGGTGATGTCTTCTAGAGCCGGGGTTCCATCACGATAAATCTTTGAAACATTGTCGAATTGAATCATGAGCGGTTCGTCTCCTATTGTACCTTATTTGCCGCAGCTGCGTCCATGAAATTATCAAGCTCTCCTCCAAGAACTGCCTCGGGGTCATGCGATTCATACCCGGTTTCGTGGTCTTTTACGAGTTTATAGGGGTGGAGAATGTAGGAACGCATCTGGCTACCCCATTCATTGGCGGTTTCGGCGGCTATAGACCGACCCTTGGCTTCAAGTTCTTGTTTTCTTTCTTCCCGAGCGAACAATTTTGCACGAATAAGTTCCATCGCTTTCTCTCGATTAGCTTGCTGAGAACGCTCGCTCGAGACGTGGACTGAGACTCCTGAGGGTGTATGGGTAATACGCACCGCAGTCTCACGCTTATTGACGTTCTGACCGCCCGCTCCTCCCGAGCGTGCAAATTGAATGTCCAGGTCTTCCGGACGCAGATCAACTTTCTCATTAGGCGCAAGCTTGGGGAGTACTTCGACGAGCGCAAATGAGGTCTGACGCTTGCTATTAGCATTAAATGGAGAAATTCGCACCAAGCGATGCACGCCGGACTCATGCTTTAGTCGTCCGTAGACGCCTACACCACTAATTTCAAGGAGTACATTGCGGTAACCACCGTTATTGTTCTCGTTGGCATGGAGCTCCCAGGTAGTCCATCCTTTTTTCTGTGCATACCCCTCATACATCCTGCGCAGCATACGTGCGAAATCCTCTGCGTCATCGCCACCTGCACCCGCGAGAATGGCAAGTGTTGCGGACCCACGATCATGAACGTCCCCCCCAGCATTACCCAGAGTAGCTGCATCTTTTAAGTTCTGATATTCACGCACGAGTTTCTGCGCCTCATCTTTGTCTGCCCAGAATTCGGGCGTGGCCATTAGCGCTTCAATTTCTTCGAGTCGCAACTTTTCATCCATTAATCGAGTATAGCAAAGATGGATACTTTACTGTTTTACTGCCTTTGGAGCCATCTCGGAGGATCGAACTCCGGACCTTTACGTTACGAATGTAATGCTCTACCAACTGAGCTAAGATGGCACTCTATAGTTATAGCAAACCGCATGACGACGCGCGACGGATCAAACCGTGAGCCGATGTCCGGGATCGGACCGGAGACCTCATCCTTACCATGGATGTGCTCTACCAACTGAGCTACATCGGCTTCTATTCCTTCACAATAACCTCCGTATCCTAACGCAAACCCTACAATTCCTCAATCTATTAGGGTCTTGAATGTTTCTTAGTCGTGTTTCTACAAAGTTGCAAACATCGCAACTGCTGCCGTTCCCATCGCAAGGAATGTAATCCAAACAATGGTGTTCGAAAGCCAACCGCTTCTATTTTCACCCATGATTTTCTTGCTCGCGGCAATCTTTGCAATAAGAAAGATGAGCGGCACCGCGACCACCCCGTTAATTACCGCAGTAACCACGAGTGCCTTTATAGGATCAATACCAACAAAGTTGATCGTGAGTCCGATAAGCGTCGCAACGGTTATAACTCCGTAAAAGCCATGAGCTTTCGTGAGCTTCAAATTGAGACCTTCATTCCACTTGAAGGCCTCCGATACGGCATAGGATGCAGAGCCCGAAAGAATGGGGATCGCGAGGAGCCCAAGACCAATTATGCCGATGGAGAAAATGAGTTTTGCGAGATACCCGGCGTGAGGGAATGTTTGTACCAAAGGTTCGAGGGCACGAGCTGCATCTGCAGATGTTTGGATGTTGGTAATACCATGAGCGTTCAGCACTGCGGCGCACACCACAATAATGCACCAGGTAGCTATCTCCGAAGCGACCATTCCGGCAGCATTGTCTATGCGAAGAGCTCGTATATATGATTTTCCGATGGTTGGCTTACCATGTGCGTCGATAAGCCCCTTTTCCTTCTCCTCTTCCACTTCTTGCGAAGCTTCCCAAAAAAACATGTACGGCGAGATCGTCGTACCCAACACACCGGTGATGATGAAGAGGAACGCGAAGGTGAATTGGAAATGCGGGATGAAAGTTGCTTCAAGAACGGTATACCACGGTAAGTGTACGAGAAAGACGGTGATCGGATATGCAAGCAGAACAATAGCGAGCCATTTGAGAATCCTTGCGTATACCTTATATGAGGTAAAGATTTCGAGTACGAGAATAAGTGCCGTGAAAAAAAGCGTCGCAATGACAAAATCAACCGGCAGTATAAGCTCTACTGCCGCTGCCATCGCACCAATATCAGCGCCTATGTTTATGGTATTGGCAACAATGACCAGGACCACCATGGGGTACAAAACCCATTTGCTGTAATTGTCGCGCACAATCGCTGCAAGACCTTTGCCTGTGACCGCGCCAATACGCGCACATGCTTCTTGTATCGCGATCAAGAGCGGAAGCATGAAAAGGGCTGTCCAGAGCTGGCCATACCCAAACTGCGCGCCTGTTTGTGAATAGGTCGCAATGCCAGAAGGATCATCGTCGGCCGCACCTGTAACAACACCAGGTCCGAGAACCCTGAGAAAAGAGCCGAGCATGCTACCTTTTTTTTGTTCTGTTTCTTCCATAGAATAGCGAGCTTAGGAGTTGGTGGGTAGATACATGTTTTCGATAAGTATAGCAGGAGGGTACCTACTGAAAGCATTAATTTACGTCTACGAGTTCACTTGCTGCAGCAAAAGCTTCTGCTTCAGCTCTTTTCCGTTCTGCACGTTCTTTCGCTTTTGGTAGTAGTCCGAAAATACGCTCCGTGAATGTGAGCGAGCCGGGGATAATGTTGAAAATAATAGGAAATAGGAAGAAGAGTACGCTCGCCGGAATGAAAAAGAATGAGATGAAAATGCCGATAAGATAGGAAACGATTGTGAGACGAATACGAATCTGTGCTTGTCGAACGACTAGTAAGGAGAGGTCTTCATTACGGAGTTCGCTGCGCCTGCGTACATAGCGAATCATTGTCGCGGTTAATAGTGCGACTGCAAGAATGTTCAACCCGTATACGAGTACTGCCGCTTGCGCATTAGGATAGGTACCAAACAGTCGCGCAGAGAATGGTATGAATACCAAGAACATGAGGTACACCATGTTGAGCAGGTTTAAAGAGCGATCCACGGTCTTCGTAAATCTGTGAAAAAGGAATTGGTGATTGATCCAGAAGACCGAGAGCACGAGAAACGTGAATGCATAGCTACCAACGAGCGGCCAGATGCTGCCAAGGAGATATATAACACGAGCGTTCGTTACTATGCCGCTTACAATTGGTACCTGTACATCGAACACAAGAAGCGTCATTGCTACTGCAAAGACGCTGTCGCTTAGTGATTCTACTCGGTCCTTATTCATGGGCGCAGTACGTTTAATTGGTAAAGTCTTGAGTCACCATCTTACCGTATAAACCACCATCGATAATACCGATGCCTACTTTGTGAAAATTAGGATCAAGAATATTAGCACGATGTCCTGGCGAATTCATGAGTCCAATTTCTGCGAGTGCCACCGTTGGTGCAAGCGCAAGATTCTCCCCTGCGGTAGTGTAGGTGATGCCAGCGGCGTGCATGCGATCGAACGGACTAAGTCCATCGGGCGTTATATGCGAGAAATACTGACGTTCCCACATATCTTGCGAATGTGCCCGTGCGATTGCAGTGAGTGTGGAATCTAGAGTGAGCGGACCTACGCCTGCCTGCGCACGCGCTTGATTGACGAGTGCGAGCATTTCTCCTTCCCCTACCTCATCAATGCTTGTACCGCTCGGTCTAAAGGGGAGGGTCTCGGTGCCTTCCGTGTCTGAATCCTTTGTAACGAGCGTTATCGCCTGATCGACATTTCCCCCGGTAATTCTATTAAGGAATGCAGTGACCGTAGGTAGTTCCCGCTGTACAAGCATGTTGGTATACGAGTCAGAAATATCTTGAGCTACTTTCGTTGGAAGTGGAAGCACCGTCGATGCGATAACTAAAAGCACGATCAGTATGAGTGCTTCAAACGCGGCGGGTATAATTGCGAGAGTGCGCGTTATATTATTTTCAGTAAATACGTGCGGGGACTCTTTCATGATCGCGCGAAGCACCGCGTACAAGATTTCTTGTATAACGACCATTAGGAATATGAAGGCAGCTATATAGCCATACGTTGGTGGAATGCTGAGGTGCGCGTCTATATAGGCCCCGAGTGGGTTGTAATACACAAACGCAACATAAAAACTGACTGCTAGAGCAAGTAAGCGCGCAATCAGGACCCAGAACCCCGTTCGTATACCCAGATAAATGTAGGTCAGCAATATGAGGAATGCGATCAGGTCGATGTAGTTAAGAGCCATAACCTCAGTATAGCGAACCTATAACCTCGTCGCGAGGTTTTGTTAGTTGTCGGGTTTTCGACCAGTGAGGCCAAGAAGTTTATCCTGCAAGCTGGCGCTTTGAGGAACTTCCACTTTTGGACCAAACACACCATATGAACGCCACTCTTCTGCATTAGGTGTAATCTCGTCCCAGAGTCCCTGCACGAGATCCTCAGGAAGTTTGCTATCAACACCTATCACAAGTGCGAGATCATGAGCGCGCAGTCCCCTGAAAGAATTTATTTGCCAAAAGTAGTGCTGTGCACTGTAGTCACCAAATGAACAATGCACAGTACGTGAGAGATCTGTAAATTCACGAGCCGCGTCGCAGGCATTGGCCGCAAATCTCACGAAGTTTTCCTTTGGATAATCACCTAGGAGATCTCCATCGAATTTTTCTCTCCCCGCTTGATCCATCGTCTTACCCTCGAGCATATCGGGTACCCACGCATCATCGTATGCGTGATAATTGATAACCCCACGAAGTGTTATCGGTCCTGGCTTGCTATGCATTTCAAATTCGGATGGCATGATCATAGACCACTGATCATCCTTAATCTGCTCAACCACTTTCACAAGAGCTTCATCCGCGAGTACGAATATTTGCTGTTCGTTCATGACGTACTAAAAGGTAATTTAATATAAGTACTTTGTAGTATATATCATGCGACGCGAGGCTCTTTTGGTTTTACGAGCATGAACGTTGCAATAAGGGTCGTAATGGGCACGGCAAGGATGAGACCGATGCTGCCGATGACTGTCCGGATAATCTCGGTAGCAAATATTTCCTGATTTATGCTGGCGCCAAATGAAAGATTTGAGAAGTGAAGAAGGAGCAGAAGCGGAAGCGATGCTCCTACATAGGCAATCGCAAGTGTGTTGATGAGCGCACCAATGTGTTCCCTGCCAATGCGCATTGCGTGCCTGAATACACGCGGACGCGAATAGTGTTCTGCCGCAGTGCTGAGTTCTTCGATGGCAACTGCCTGACCAATCGCCGCATCGTACAAAATGCCAAGTAAGCCAATCATGATAGCGCCAAGAAGAAGCCCAACGAAATCGATTGTTCCATTCGTTTGTATATTTAATTCAGCAGCTTCTTCATTGGTATAACCCGAAAGATGCGTGGTGTGCACAGCAGCGTATGCAAGAAGGCCGGTGATAACAATAGTTACGATCATCCCAAACACCGCTGCAGTGGTCGTCCTGTTGAATCCATGTGTTATATACGAACCAATAACTACGATGAACGAGCAGATTCCCATGCTCAGAAGAATTGGTGAGTAGCCATGAAGTATTCCCGGTAGGAGCAGATAGAAAATAGCGGCAATGCTTATGACGAGCGATAGTAACCCGCGTATGCCCTGCTCACCACCGAACACGAGCGCGACCACGAGGAAAAGACCGACCCAGAATAGCATCGACGGAATACGGTAGACGTCTGAAACATAATACAGATCAACACCGTCGTCAGGATTGATTTCATGCGTCAGATAAAACTGATCACCAGGCTTCAAGTTGAGATAATCATTTGTAACGGTGACCGAGTCCCCTTTGTCAGGACCGCTTTGAACGGTCGCGACGAGCGTTTGATAGGAGTGCAGTGTCGTAGTCCCAGGAATCTCTTTTTGCGTCTGCGCGATGACGGCGGTGACTTTTGCTAGCTCCACATAATCCTGCCCTGCTTCGGCGTCCTGCGGAGGAGCTTGTGTGCTTTGGTCGCTAGCGGACTGGGCAGTGGGACTCGTGGACGTCGCATGCACTGCGATAGGTACCCAAAGGCTGAGAGCAAGGCTAGCCGCGAGGACGAGCGCAAAAAGACCTACTGCTTTAGTCATGTTTGCATGAATTGTAACTCTCTATCCCCATTCCTAAAAGGATCCTTACTTGCAAGTATTTTGCGTCTGCAGTAGACTGCAAAATATGAAAAACAATACTGTGCCGTCAGTAGAGATACTTCGTGGAGCCGGTATGCGCGCTACACCAGGCCGCATAGAACTTATCGATGTACTCGCCAAAGAGAAAGGCCCCCTCACGGTGAAGGAAATTCAAGAGAAACTTCCCCGCCTGCTAAACGAGGTAACTCTCTATCGTGCCCTTGAATCACTGGTGGAAATTGGACTGGTGACCCATGTCGATTTGCAGCATGGTCATGCGCATTTCGAACTTGCCGCAACACGTAAACACCATCATCACCTCGTTTGCACTGGCTGCGGTGCGATTGAGGACTTCGTGAATGAAACATGCGAATCACTTTTGGTGAATGTTGCGAAGAAATCTACTCTTTTCAAGGTTGCCGTAAGTCATTCTATGGAAATCTTCGGGCTATGCCAAAACTGTTATGGATAAAAACACCCGTATCATATTTATTGTTGTTATTGTCGTTGTGGTAGTCGGTGCACTCGGCTTCTTTCTTGTTCACGTAACCAAATCGAGCACGACTGCACAATCTAATACCAACAAGTTGCAAATCGTTGCAGGAGAGAATTTCTGGGGTTCAATCGCGTCACAGATCGGTGGTTCCGATGTACAGGTCACGAGTATTGTCTCTGACCCGAACGCCGATCCACATGAATACGAAAGCAGCACAAACGATGCGCGCGCAATCGCAACCGCCAATTACGTTATTTTAAATGGCGCTGGTTACGACAGCTGGGGCGATAAGCTTGTCGCAGCTAGTCCTAATCCCAGTCGTAAAGTTCTTGAGGTAGCAACGCTGCTTGGTAAGAAAGAAGGCGATAATCCGCATTTCTGGTACAACCCGGTCTACGTAAACGAGGTAGCCAAACAAATGGAAGAGGACATGATATCTCTTGATCCGTCCCATGCCACCGATTACGAAAATAATTACGCTACACTCCAAGCTTCATTTGCTGAATATCAAAATCGCATCGCTTCGATCCAAAAACAGTTCGGTGGTACGCAAGTAGCGGCAACCGAAGATATCTTCGCGTATCTCGCCACTGCTTCTGGACTTGATCTCATTTCACCACCCACCTTTACCGAAGCCGTCGCGGAAGGTAATGATCCACCTGCAGACAGCGTTGTAACGTTCCAGAACCAATTGAAGAGCGGCCAGGTGAAAGTGCTCGTATACAACGAACAGACTGTGACTCCTCTCACCGAAAGTATGAAGGCACTCGCTGCACAAGAGAATATACCTATTGTTGGTATCACTGAAACAATTCAACCGCCTGACGCTACATTCCAAGAATGGATGAATGCTGAGCTTATTAATCTAGAGAATGCACTCAACGCGCAAGCGCTTGGTCAATAGTAATTCTCGTTCGTGCTAAGGTAAAAAACATGGAGCGGAACGAGGAATCTAAAGACAATGCTGAGTTTGTCATAACTGCTCAAAATCTTTCGGGCGGGTATAGCGATCATGCCATTTGGAACCAGGCGGATTTCTCTATTGCCAAGGGGGAGTTCATTGCAGTACTGGGACCCAATGGTTCCGGCAAGACAACACTCTTTCGGATGCTGCTCGGACTTATTCGCCCTATCGATGGAACACTTTCAGTGCTAGGCAGAAGTCCGCGTCGCGGTGACGCGCGCATTGGGTATGTACCACAACGGCATGATGTGGACCGAGACACCGCAATTGAAGCGCGTGAGTTTGTGAAGCTTGGACTTATCGGCACGCGCTGGGGTATCGGTTTGCCATCAGAAGGTGGTCGTGAAGCAGATGAGGCATTAAAAATTGTTAATGCTGAGGACCTTTCCCATACGCCTCTTGGAAAAATGTCAGGGGGAGAACTACAGCGTATCTTCCTTGCACAAGCGCTTGTTTCGAATCCAGATATCTTACTTCTTGATGAACCGCTGGCCAATCTTGATATCAGACGCGAGTCAAACTTGGTAAATTTGATTGCAGATATTGTTAAAGAACGAAAAGTCACCGTTCTTTTGATTGCACATAATATTAATCCCTTGCTGCCAGTGCTTGATCGTGTGCTCTATATTGCAAACCGCAAAGTGACACTCGGCACGCCAGAAGAAGTGCTTACCTCTGAATCACTCTCGCGTCTCTACGGGATTTCTATAGAAGTACTACGCGACTCGCAAGGCCGCCTTGCGATTATCGGTATCGAGGAATCAGGACAGCACGATCACGATCACGAAAACACCACTTCCCATCACCATGAATGACCTCGTTTTCAGCTGGAATATCTTCGCAGACCTAAATGCAATGCTGCAGTACGATTTCATGCAGCACGCATTTGAGGCAGGCACGATTATTGCAATCGTTGCAGGCGTCGTTGGGTATTTTATCGTAATACGTAAATCATCGTTTGCGGCTCACGCACTTTCACATGTTGGATTTACCGGAGCTGCAGGCGCGGTGCTTCTCGGTCTTACTCCTCTTTTTGGACTCCTTGCGTTCACGCTGGGCGGTGGACTCTTGATAGCAACCCTTGGCGCGCGCGCCGCCGAACGTGATGTTCAGATAGGAACAGTGTTGGCTTTCATGCTTGGTCTAGGTGTCCTTTTCATTAGTCTCTATACCGGCTACGCAACTGAGGCGTACTCAATCTTATTTGGAGAGATACTAGGTATAAGCGCAAGTGACGTAATTGTTACCGCCATTGCTGCAGTCATCATCCTCGTACTCGTTGCAGCTCTTTATCGTCCACTCCTCTTTATGTCGCTAGATCAAGACGTGGCTGAGGCCAAAGGTGTCCCGACGTACACTCTTGGCATCCTGTTTATGCTTATCGTTGCAGCAACAACTTCGATTTCCGTTCAAGTCGTTGGAGTCCTGCTCATTTTCGCACTCATGGTCACCCCAGCGGCAGTCGCGCAACGTCTTGCACGTCGTCCCATGCACGGCATTCTTATTTCCGTGACGATTGCTCTATTTTCGACTTGGTTCGGTCTTTTCATTGCATTCTATCTCCCATATCCAGTCAGCTTCTTCATTACGACAGCAACCTTTGGTATATATCTTCTCTCACGGATTCTTTAAAATAAAACTGGTTCTCTGGAGGGTCGCGCAGATACTCTTGACGACATGAGTATAATGTGTGACTCTATAAATAGCTTTTGTACCGTGCATTCTGCGCTCTGGGTGTTACCCAGGTTCCAAGGACACAGGAGAGGATACGTTATGTGGTTTACTCGATGCGCGAGGGTCTTTGCCGCCGCTTTCGCAGCTCTCGCTATTCTGCTCGTGACTGGCATCGTGGAGGAGCGTCTCCTCTCCAGCTTGCTACTCATTCGGGTGATTAGCTGCATGTTTTTTCTGGCCGGTTTGTTCGATATCTTTCGATCTCTCACACCGCCTCGCTTGACCTCGCAAGCAGGTGAGACATTGTTTTGGATCGGTGTCGCAAACGGTTTTCTGCCCGCCTGCGCGATGATGGGGCAACCTGACTGGTTTGTTGGCCATGGTATTTGGGTGAATTGGGTAATCAGTGCAGGGCTCATCTTTCACGCCATCATCCTGTACATCAACAACCCTCGAGAGATTGCGTAACCGCCGCCTCGTCGATTCGAAGATCGCTTCTTCGTTTCGGCGAAGAAGCGGTTTTCTTTTTGTACTTACTTCCCTTTCACAACTATCAACCGAAAATTCAGTGATTTTGTCGTGGTTGACAATAAAACTCCCCTATTGTAGTATAGGACTATCAAACGCAGTGCTGTGGATCGAAGAACTCGTCGAGTCTCTTGTTCCAGCCTCCTGCACTTGATTTTTATCAGGTGCATCGCAACTACACTCAACATGCAGCAAGGAACAATTGCCGGCCTCAACCCTAAGGGTTTTGGTTTCATCAAGCGCGACGGTGAAGAAAAGGATCTTTTCTTCCACATGAACGAATTGGTGAACGCGAAGTTCGACGAACTTCGTGAAGGCGACAAAGTTGAATTCGAAGTCGGGGAAGGACCTAAGGGACCTAACGCGGTTCGTGTCAGCAAAATCTAAATGAAGACAAGCGCCTCCTCAACAGGGGCGCTTTCTTTTATATATTATGGCAACCCAAAAAGGCACAATTACTATACTTACTGACCGGCAATCCGGTTTTATAAAGCGCAAAGGCGTTGCGGAAGATCTTTTCTTCCACTCAGACCATGTGATAGAAATTCAATATAAAGATCTTAAGATTGGAGATCACGTTGCGTTCGAAGTAACAGAAACACGCAACGGTCCCTACGCAATCTCAGTAACTCGTATCAAATAAGGATTTCTATCCGAAGGTGAAAGTATAGGCTTGAAGACCAGCACCCATGACTTTAATCATGACGGTATGCACTCCTGGAGTTGCATCCTGCACGAGTGTGTACAACCGATCCGCGCCAATGACTGCGGTAGAGGTTGTTGGATTCACATCACTTCCCGCAAGTTTCCCAACTGGCGCGCCATCAAGAAATACTTCAATGGTCGTAGGTGTTTGAGCGCTTGCTACCATATAAAGATTGTGGGCGTCATACATGTACTCGATGGTATCGGAAGTTCCTACTGTCTGCGCATACTCTGGCTCAAAATCCCATGTACCTCCGAGATAGAGTGCGTTAGGACCGATTGCTCCTGAAGGAATCGTGAGCGTCTGATCTCCCGATTGGCCCTGCGTCCCATTTGCTAGGTATCCATTCCTATTCGAACCGAAATAGGTTTCCGGGCTCTGTATTGCATCGAGGCCGGGGTCGGGGAGGGTTGTTAGAGGAGTGCTTGTAACAGACGTTGCTATACCTAGACGTGCAGCGCGCTCAGCAAGCGCTGCTTGTATAGCTTTTTCAGTCTCACTATAATCGCCTTCACCTGCATGATCATCGGTTATGTATCCATCAATGTCGATGACATAGTCGTGCGGCCAGTATTCGTTACCATAGGCATTCCAAGTGTTGTATTCATTATCAAGCACGACTGGATAGGTTATGCCGAATTGCTTGAGCGCTGCGGCTACATTGCTCACAAGATGCTCAAATGCAAATTCAGGTGTTGATACGCCGATGATGACGAGGCCCTGATCCTTGTACTTCGCATACCACGATTCGAGGTATGGAAGTGTGCGCTGACAGTTGATGCAACTATAGGTCCAGAAATCGAGGAGTACAACGTTTCGTTCGCGATATCCTGCAAGCGTGATGGGCTTACCGCCCGTATTGAGATAAGCATCAGGCATCACGAGTTCTGGTGCAAGATGATACTGTGCATTCTTCATTGCAAGTGTCGCTGCTGATGGCGGAGAAACTACTTGAGATGAGGCATCTGGTTGAAGGTATGTCGTGGCAATACTGGTTGACGCAGTACCTTCTTCGTTTGGTGTTGAGCTTCCTGTACTACCTAGTGTAGTTCCCTGCTTTGCTAAAAGACCTTGCTCGATTTTCGTCTCATCAAAGACACTGTAAAGCGGCGCCTCGATGGCTGCAGCGAAACCCGTAATGATCAGGATGCCGATGAGAATGAAAATTGCACCAATAGTTCGTTTGAGCCACCCATTTGGATCAGACGCGATATTCAACCTATCCATGATGCGCTGACCAACGAATGATATGAGAAGCAGTGAAACGCACATGCCGACGATATACGCGAGAATATCAGCAATACCTACCGAAAGACTAACGGGCAGTACCGTTGCAAGAACAAGGAAATAGGTGGGACTACAGGAAGAGAATACGGGTCCAAGTGCCGCACCCACAAGAATATCTCCCCAAAATGTTTGTTTGTTGAATGCGCTCGACATTGCATCACTTGAACGGCTGTTCATTTTGGCCGCAAATGGAATCATGTCCCACAATTTCGGGAACAACATAAAAAGTCCGATGACTATAATCAATCCCCCGGAGAACGTAGTCCAAAACCAGGGCGGCACTGCGATAAAAACGGTTGAGACCTTAAGAAGTAGTGTGAAAAGAAATACCGATATGCCAAGCGAGAGAGTGACAGTAGCTGCGCGTCGTATACTTGTTCCCCCTGCGAGTGATCCGCCAACGACAACTGGTAAAAAAGGAAGAACACAGGGTGAAAGAACTGTAAGTACGCCCGCTAAAAGTGCTATAAGAAATAGTGCCATAAACTTTGTCTAGGAATATATAGCAAGTGTAGTTAATTTTTTAAGCTATGTAAAGCGAGCTTTACATAGGTTGTGGATGACTTCCAATTCACTTTTTAAGTTATCCATGAGTGTCCCGATACTCACGGGTTCCAAGTTTTGCAAGGATCATTACCGCTAATGTTGCTGGTATCCACAAATCTATGGTGTGTGTAAGACCCTGGTATATAAGTGCGATTGTGAGCATGCCTGCGGCTACGAGATACGCAGTACGTCCGGAAATCGTCCGATTAATTTCTTCGCGCTCATCGCGAGCATTTTCGGTAAGCACAAATCCCACCCACACGAAGACAAGGGCTGTTACACCCGTCAGTACCACCATAAGGAGTGTGCTAGGCATCCAGAACATAAAAGGATTCGAAAGAAGCACGAGGAGTGCGACAAGTGCGAAGGTAACGAGGTATTCGAAGAATCTGCGAGGGGTTTTCATATAGGTGAGATATAAAAGAGATCTTCGACAGGCATGCCGAATGTGTGTGCTAGCTCGAGCGCTAGTGAAACCGATGGCGTGTAGTTCCCTTTCTCAATAGCAATAATGGTCTGTCGAGAGACTCCGACACGCTCTGCAAGCATTTCTTGAGTCATGCCACGGTCGATACGTACTTTGTTGATGTCATTTCTTACTTCCCGGGCCATGCGACTACTATAGAAGTATACAAAGTCTATGTCAAAGGAACTTGTCATTCGTTTTTAAGACCCTTACGAAGTTGTGTAGTCACCTACTTGGTCAGCGCAGTAATTCGTATTATTGCTCAAGAACGCGCATAACGTGAAATCAATACCTTGGTCCGTAGCGCTATATGTATAAGGCTCGTGCGTGAAGGGGTCAGTGGGTATGATTTGCAAGTAATTTGGAGCAAGTTCATTGAGTGAATCAGGATACGTATTTTGGTTATCGAAATACGCGCCCAGTGCCTTTTGAATCGTTTGTATATCAGATTCCCGCAAGGTATCAACGGTGGTTCCATCGACTTGAACTCCCTCGGTCTGACCTGGTGTAGTTGTTGTAGCGGGAATTTGTGATGCGGGCGTAGGATTGCCGAAGAATCTTGGGTCAATAGATCCCTCGACCCTATTTACAGTGGATACCGCAGTTGGTACCCACAGGTTTTGTGTAAACATAAGTGTACCGCCCAGGATAATAAGGATACCGAGAAATATGCTTGTCGAGACGATTGCAGCTGATGTTCTTTGCTTTGGAGAATTGTCGGGAACATATTGGGTTGCTTGAACAGGTGCTGGCTCGGCGTTTACTTGCACTACAGGCATGGGGGTTCCTGGTGCAGGGGTAACGTTGGCGTAAAGGAACTCATTAAAGCCAGCATTAATATCCTCTATCTCCCAGTGGTTTTCGAGTAATACACGCGTAATCTGCTCACGGGCTATCCCTTTTGAGAATCCTTTACGGATGAAATCTATAAGCTCGGCAGGTACTGCCATGATGAATAGTTAAACACAATACTACTCGCTTTTCATTAAGACCCGGTGGAACCTAGATACCACAAAACGAGACCAATAATAACAGCTACAACGCCACTTGCGACAAGGATCGAATTCGATGCGAGCTTTCGATAAAAGGATATCGAGGTGTTCGGAAAGAGTGTGATAAATGTACCCTTGATAAGCATGAGCCATCCGATGATCGTAATGACCAACTGCAGGTTAGAGCTCCAAACATTGTTGAGCCCTATCGTCACTGCTCCTGCGATGAAGGTGATTACTCCAAGGGTCCATGTTAGACCCTTGCTCTCCTTCAGATCGTTCATTACTGCCATGAAATATTTCTTATTGAGTACGGAGAGACCAACCAAAACAAATACCGCACCGAGGACTTCAGACAAAACATTTGTTGCAGCCATACGAGTGATCGTTAATAGTACCTCTAAATTCTAGCACTCTTATGTAAGCTAAAGTCGATGTTGCGAACAATCCGCCATAAAAGCCCATTTCATTGGTCTTTTATAAACCTGGGCTCTCAAGAATACTGTTGGAACCTAGCTTGAGAAACTCGGCAAAGAGAGGCCTTGTATTAGCTTTCTATAACGACCGCTGCCGTCGTGAAGGTGCTTGGGAGTGTTTCTAAGTTAGAGTACGCAGTTGAATCTGAAGGACCGTATTGAATATGATCAAGTGTTGCGTAGTAAAACTGACCTCCTCCTCCTACTTTCGAAGCTGTCACAGTAAGACTTTCGGTTTGGCCAGCCGGAATGAGGAAATTGCCGTCTGCAGTTCGAGAAGCAGTTGAGGAAACAGCTTCCGCTGTTGGGACGCTTGACGTACCTGTTCCCGAGCTATGAATAACTGGTTCGAAACCCGCCGGACCACCATAAACATACAGAGTTTCCCCGCCTGCCGTCACATTAAAGGTAAAGGTGAAATTGCCAGTTTGTGTGGTGACACCAGATCCGTTGTTGACTACCGTCACGGCGGTGGTCGGTGTACCAACGGTCAAAGCGTTGCTTGTTATGCCAGCTCCACTTGTCGTAAGTGTACCCACTGTAAGCAGATTAGACTGAGAATCATAAGTAAGAACAGTGTAGGTTCCAGCTTTAAGAGCACCGAAGTTGGCGGACCAGTTTGTACCCGATATTGTTTCTGCTGCTGCAACTGCTGGTCCGTCTCCCTTGAGAAGCTGACTTACTGTACCCCAATCCGTACTGCCCTTGTAATTTGGTCCTACAATCACAACTTGTGTTGGTAGGGACACTATGCCGCTCAGTGTAAAGGGTGTATTTGGTGCTGGGTGAAGACTACTCTCAGTTATCGACTCGGAGGAAGAGATGTTTTGTGTGACGCTGCATGTAGCTGTCACACCTAATGCTCCATGAAACACAAGTGTGTACGTCTTAGAGTATGGTGCTGACAATCCACTCGAGGTCCATGAGGATGTGGACTGACCATTTGCTGGTAAGTTTCCTTTACCACCTAGCAATCCACTTGCCTCGGTCATGTAGAGGGCATTTGTGCTGCTCCAGGTAATTGTAGATTGCTGATCCGGCATGACCGATGTTGCGCTTAACGTAACATGGCATGTAGGCTTGACAGCAGCTACTGGAGGAGAAGAGATTGCGGTTACTGCAGCTGCTTGTAACGAATTAACTTGTGTAAGCAACGCTTGTAGTTCGGTCTCAAGATTGCTTATGGTGTCCGCATGGGCAAATGGCGCGATAAAGAAAAAGGCAAGGAAAACCGCTACGCCACTAAAGGCTAGTTTCTTAGTCATACGAGCTGAAAGTGAATATGTTTAATACCTTAAGAATACACTGACTTCTACTCAGCGTATTGGGAGATGGGGATAGTTACGATGGAATCAATAGACATCCCGCACACATGCCTCATGCGAAGCTTGTATTTACGTATCCAAACGACCCGTACTCTTGTGGGCGCTGTTGGAACCAGAGTCGTTAGGGATTTTTAATCAGTTTTCCTCTGTAGCAAACTGTGCCTTCACGGCCTTGCCCGGCCAGCGTGTATAGATTATCGGGATGAGGAGGAGTGTCAGCAACAGTGAAAAAGCGAGACCGAACATAATAGTGAACGCGAGCGGACCCCACTCCGGTGAGACAAGGGAAAGAGGAATCATGCCAATGACTGTGGTGATGGTCGTAAGTAGAATCGGTCGTAGTCGTATCGATGCCGCCTGTACAACAACTTCATCTAGTGTCCGCCCCCCGTGTTCCCTACCGATACGGGAAATAGAGTCCATGAGTATGATCGCGTGATTTATGATGACACCCGCAAGCGCAACGATACCGAGCATCGCTGGAAATGAGAGGGTGGAGTTCGTAATGAATAGGCCCGCAAAGACACCAGTAAGCGAGAGAGGGACGATGAGTAGTAAATACAGGGACTGCCTGAATGAATTAAACTCCAGGACCAAGATGGCGAGCATGAGTACGAGTCCGGCAATGAAAGCGATAACGACATCACTGAACGAATTTGCGATGCTCTGCGCATCTCCCTGTACGTTGATCGTAACGCCGGTAGGAATCTGCGAGGCAAATTTCTTTTCGAACTCTTGGGTGATTTGTGTCGCGTTACCTGTATTGGTCACGTCGGATGAAAGCGTTACGTCACGGTTGCCGTTGTCATGATCGATCTCCGTCTGGGACGGCTGATACGAAACCGTAGCTATCGACGAAAGTGGCACGGGGCCATTCGCGCTAGGAACCGTAAGAGCCTCAATGGCATCAATCGTCGTGTTCGTCGTCTGGCTTGGATCAGTATAGTTTGGATTAAGTGCGATCTTCACATACACATCGATCTGGTTCGTGCCTGATTCAAGCGACGTCGCTTCGGTCCCATAGAGCGCAGAACGGAGCGTGCCCGCCACCACAGTTGGCGAAATACCGAGATTCGCGGCTTCAGCTGCATTCAGCGTGATATCAAATTCTGAGCTGTCATTCTTTGTACTGGTGGTGACATTCGTTGTGCCTGGAATCTGTGCCAGTACCTGAGCACCCTTTTCCACAGTTTCGGTAAGTAGTGCGGTATCAGTGCCCTCGAATTCAATCGATACAGGCGCGCTGGTTGAGGGTCCAGAAACTGGTCCTGATACGGTAACGTCGGCATCTTTTACCGGTGCCAGCTCCGTACGAAGATCCTCAATATATTTATTACTATCTTCATGGCCTGATTTGAGGGTGACGGTTATATTGGCCACCTGGCTTCCCGAGGATCCGCCGCCAGTAAATGCGCTGCCCTGTCCCACACTCGTCACAAAATTCGCGATCCGCTTGTCGTTATAGAGAATCTCTTCCACCTCGCGCGTCGCAAGGTCGGTGGTGCTAAGCACGGTTCCCACCGGTTCTTCAATCTGTACATAAACCGAATCTGTAGAACTCGCTGGAAAGAAATCAACTTTTATTAATCCTAGTACAGGGAACATCATTGCGATGACAAAGAGAATACCCATTGTCCAGAGGAAGCGGTTCTGGAATGTGCGGTCGTGAAGCACGTTCGACAAGAACTTCACATACCACGTCTTTATGCGATGCATGATGCGCTCCTGATTACTTTCTTTTATATGCCTTTTTGGCGGCTTCACGAAAAAGGTCGCAAGGAGTGGCACCATACCGAGTGCAACACAGATGGAAGCAAGGAGTACGAAAATGATAGTGAACGGAATACTTTGAATGAACTTGCCTACAATGCCGCTTAGAAAAAGAAGCGGCACGAATACCGCAATAGTAGCGCAGGTACCAGCGAAGAGTGGCAAGGCGTAATCATGGAGCGCCTCGACCGCCGCGTTGAAGCGATTTTCTCCAGCTTCAATATGTGTATGAATGGCTTCGACGACCACGATACCTGAATCTACGAGAATACCTATGGCGAGAATAAGAGCGAACAATGAAATGAAGTTCAGTGTGTTGCCTGAAAAATCCAAGCCGATGAACGCTATAAGAAACGAGAGAGGAATTGAGGCGGCCGCCACGACCGCTTCACGCCATCCGAGTGTGAGAAGGAGAATAACGATTACAAGCGCTACCGTTTCGAGACCTGCTTGGGTCAGTTCGGATAGATCCTGGTCGACGAGCATCGAGCCGTCACTCGTGATAACGACTTGTGTGCCTGAGAGTGTGGTCTTCTGGAGCGTAGCAATCTCTTTTTTTACTGCTGTTCCAACCGTATCTATGTTACTGTCGGTACTTTTGTAAACAGAGAGCGTGAGCGCTGGTTGAGAAGGATGACCGCCTACCGATACACGCGAGTACGTCGTGGGGTCCTCAAGACCATCGACGACATTTGCTACTTCGCCTACCGTTACCGTTGCTCCCGAAGGCGTCGTGAACGACACGTTCGCTACGTCTTCAGGAGTTGCGACACTTGCATCGAGTCTTACGTCGTAGGAAACACCGCTAACAGTGATAGAGCCTTCGGGCGATGCAAGACTCGCAGCAGAAATGGCGCTCGTGATGTCTGAGATGCTAATCCCATATTGCTGTAGTGCCGACTGCTGAACAATCACTTGTACCTCGCGAGGCTGGACCCCGGTGAGATCGACGGTAGCAACGCCTGACACGCGTTCTAAATCGGTTTGTACTTCCTGCCCAAGTTCAGTAAGCTCTCCCGGTGCTAGATCCCCTGAAACGGAAGCAACGATGACGGGCTGGTTTGTGAAGTTTACCTGTGTTACGGTAGGCGTTTTCGCCTCCGCGGGGAGCTCGCTCTGAAGCTGGTTTACTTCATTCTGAAGCGATTGGATAGACTGATTGACATCAGCATTTGCATCAAACTGTACTTCGATGGTGGAAACACCGTCTACAGATGATGAGGTGACTTCCGATACATTCGAAAGTCCAAGCACACCGTTTTCAATCTTATTCGTTACGAGCTGCTCGACATCACTTGCCGATGCACCAGGAAGAATAGTTGTTACGATACCGATCGGAATCGAGATGGCTGGAGAGGCTTCCTTGGGTATGGTTAAAACTGCATAGAGGCCCGAGAATACAAGCGCAATCATCAAGAGCACCGTGAAATGTTCTCTTTTCAGGAAGAATTTCCAAAATCCGGTCATGAGCTATTGGCTAGCTGCACTGGCACCTGTGTTGCCACTTGTGGGAGAACTCGATGCTACAAGCACGGCGTCTCCTGCTGAGAGACCGCGCGCATCCGTGACTATTTCAAGGTTGGCGGGAAGCGCCGTTGTTATTTGTATAAGATCGCCTATGACCTGACCAATCTGCACCGCATGTGCGACGAGATGTCCGGTCGAATCAACGGTAAAGACATCTCGCTCATTCGGAAGGAGTTTTACCGCGGTGAGAGGGACTTCAATATTCGGAGTTGTGGATGCTATTCCTTGAGTCGAAGTCGCTACGGTAGTAGCGGAGGTGGGCAGTGGCGGAAGTGCTACTTGCACGGACTGCCCATTCACAAGGTCTGCACCTGCGTTCACCGCAACCTCGACTTCAATTTGTTCTGTCGTGGGATCGAGCGCTGGTGCAATGGTTGTCACCACGCCACTGTAGGAATTGTCGATAGTAAGCGTATCGCCTATCATCAAACGATTTGCATCTTGCTGCGAGAGCTCTAGGATTACTTGAAGCGCATTATTTTGAGCAACAGTTGCGACATGTTGATCAAGGCTTACATAATTCCCAACGGTAATCGGAAGATAATTAACCGTACCCGCAAATGGTGCACGTATGATGGTCTTTTCATAAGCAGCCTGCGCAGCGCGTAGTCCCCCAAGCGCTTCTTCAACGCTCGCCTGCGAACTGGTAACTCCTGCACCAGAAGAATCATTAGTGCTTTGTGTTTGACCGACTGCTGCTGCAGTGACACTTGCGTTATAGGACGTTTGAGCATTTGTTACACCTGCCTGTAATGTGCTAACAGTACTTTGTGCCGCGGCAAGACCAGCAAGTTGTGCAGCGGTTGCGCCCGATCCCTGCATGCTCGCAAGCGTCGTTAGACTCGTGAGGAAGGACGCAATCGTTGTTAGATTGCTTTGCGCTGTTGAAAGGAGTGTCAACGGATCGGTCGTGTTGGCGGTTGCGAGGCTTGCCTGCCAATTCTGCATAAGAACCATGATGTTTGCGTCCTCGCGCGAAAATGTGTAGTTGGTGTTAAGTGTGTTGATAAGCAATTCCGGTCCTACCGGCGTATTATTACCAAAAAGTGTGCTTACATCTGTCGCGAGCACATCCTGTAAACTTGTGTACGTTGATTGATAGGTGTTGCGTGCCGATGTCTGTGCCTGTGCAAGCGAGACTGTTGAGTTTTGGGATTGTAGCGACGTCGCGTGTTCTGCAGCAACCGCTGCATCGTATGCCCCTTGCGCCTGTAATACCGCAGCATCTGCTGCAGATCCATCAAGACTCGCAATGACGAATCCCGCGGGAACCGTTGCACCGAGTGTCGTATTGACGGCTTCGACCGTTCCTGCCGATTGTGCAAGAATATTTGCCTCGCTTACTGACTGAACCGTTCCGGTAACGAAAACACCGTCAGTACTCTCATTAAAGGAATCAAGACTCGCAAGTGTTACCGTCGGCACTGAGCCAGAAGCTGTAGCGGGCTTGGTAATATGGGCGAGTGCGAGTCCTCCACCTATGATGATAAGAACTATTACGCCGATAATGATTTGTGTACGGCGCGAAAATGAAGAAAACTTTTTCCAAAGTTTTGTAAAAAAAGCGCCAACCCGCGCGACTGCGGAGGATAGATTCATGCCAGAAAAGCTTGTATCGAGTTTCGGGGGGCACTCATAGTCGAATTATAGCATTTTAGACACTAGTTTCTAACGTTCCTTAGGTCGCCATACGAGCTTGTATTTACTTCTCCAAAACCGATGCGCGTCTTAGCGGATACTATCCGCAGTAAATGAAATAGCGGCTGAAGTTTTACCTCCGGCCGCTGCGCTTTTTGTTCCTTTGGAAATGCTTGGGGAAACGATCTTTCTTCTGCTGGTTGCACTTGCCGCACGCAACCACCATATTCTCGATATCGAATTCCGAACCCCCTTTTGAGACTGGAATCCTATGATCTACCGTGGCCCTGTGAGATCGCCTTGCTGCTGCGAGCTGGCGTTCGCGGGTTGAACGCGGATTCTTCTCAATCTCCACAGCCAGATAAACATCGTGACGGCAATAATGACAAATCTTTCCATCCCGCTCGATAAGGAGCGGAAGGAAGTACGCGGTATCTCCCGCAGTCCATTCTCGAGGCAACGTAAGTCTCCCATGCCAAGTCAAAGATTAAAAAAGATCAGCCATTTGCTCGGCTCTTCCTCATCTCATCTAGTAGATGAAAGAACTCCTCCCTCAGACAGTCATCTGTCTTGCTAGGAACGACGAGTGCAATAACAATGTTCTAAGCTAAGACACAAATACACTGAAAAGTGCATCTTGTCAATTTTGCGCAGCCTCGTAGACGCTGTTGGAACCAGCTTAAAATCTGCATCCTAGGAGTTTGTATTATCGGGTTTATTCTGCACTCTTCCTCTGTGGCCGTGAGAATCCCCATGAATTGCTCTACGTATTAATCTTTCTTCGGTTTCCCTTGCAATCTTGGGATGCGGTGTATGGTCCTTTAATTCAAGGTTGTCTCGAAAGAGTTCCGTCTTCTACAGAAGCTTTACTAGATTCAGCCCCAGCTTCCCTATGTCGATCCTCATATGGGATGCGGCCATTACGTGTAGCGCTCGAAGCG
Organism: uncultured bacterium; assembly: GCA_963851445.1. Classification (GTDB taxonomy): domain Bacteria; phylum Patescibacteriota; class Minisyncoccia; order Phycocordibacterales; family Phycocordibacteraceae; genus C7867-001. The sequence continues at coordinate 119,636 of CAWKPH010000001.1, forward strand.
TAATTTGCAGCGTCGGCTATTTGTCGATCATATAAGGTCTCTCCTGGATCCATGTCATATGTGGGAGTCTTATCAAAACCGTTGCCATAAGCATAAGAATGACGCTCTTCGTCAATTGAACTTTCAGAATCCAGCTCAGATATTTCCTGTATATCCTGCAGCCTTAGTCCTTCTTCTGTCGTAGCAGGGTCAGGCACTTCTTCAATGGGTATGAATTTCTTTTTCTTCGGAGCTTCGCCGCCCTCTGACCAGCCACTTTCAAATTGCATGTTGTTGGAACTAAGATGCGGCTATTACTGAGAAGTCACTGTAAATGACACGCTACTTGATTTCAAATTGGTAGAGGTGTACGGGCCTTGAGTTAAAAAGATTTCATAATTGCCAGGCTGTAGAGGAAAAGTGGTTCCAGCACAGTCCCCGCCAGGAGCTGGTGCGGTTGCTTCATCTATATCACATGAGAATTCTGAGGGTGGGATGGTAAATGTCATTTGTGTTCCCGCAGAATTAATCAATATTCCTCCATATCCTGGCGTAAAAGTATATCCACCAAAATGTAATATGGTGGTGCTTGAAAATCCGCTGCCATTTAGAGTTAGATCTGTACCTATTGGGCCCGCGGAGGGGATCACCGAGCTCAATATCGGTACAGTCTGTCCGTTATAGGGAGTATTTGGTATTACACTTTGCGGAGTATCTACACGTATTGTTGCAGTACCTGCCGAAACAGCGTTCAGTGTGTATATTTCCCCACCGACAAATTGGGGTTCATTAAGCACAAGTGTTGCCGGTGCTGTTACTGCAGGACTAAAACCTGATGATGTTCCAGAGTATTCCGTCACAACTGTTATCTGTGCGGTATTGTTTACTGTGTTTGTCTGATCAAGGGTGAAGACCGTTACCATTCCTACGGACGTATTTTGTGTCGCACTTTCTCCAGATGTAAGAGTGACAGATCCTGGCACTGTCATCGTGACGCTTCCAGTAGAACTTGGTGGTGTTGCTGGTGAAGTGGTACATGGTTCACCTGTCGTAGAACTGAAGGCTGCTCCTGGAAGACATCCCGTCACGGTTGGTGTGCCGGGACTATATACTGCCAACAGAGCGTTTGCTGAGGCGCGGGTGATTGGACCGAAGTAACCAACTGCTGGTGAAATACCGTTAGCCTGTTGATAGGCTACAACTGCTGCTTGAGTTTCGGTACCGAAGTAACCGGTTGCTCCAGCGGGAATTGAGTACCCCTTAGAAATGAGCCAAGTCTGAAGTGCTGTTACATCAGATCCAGTTGAACCTGTGGTGAGATTAGTGCTGAAAGTCGTGCTCGTCATTACTGAAGTTGTTTGGGCAAATACCAGAGCAGGGAGAATCAGGGTCGATACAAGGAGCGCAATTATTGCTTTTTTCATAAGAGCGACGGTGAAAGAATGTTAATAAAGTAACTATATCACCCCAACACATATTTATTTAGAAGCTGTAGATAGTAACGATCGAATTAGTTCAGAGGTCCGTAGACCAATTCATACGGACTTGCATTACTTATCAAAAACTAATGCGCGGTCGACGGGACTTGAACCCGCAGCCTCGTCCGTGACAGGGACGCGATCTAACCAATTGATCTACGACCGCAGTATTGCGATTGCACATTAACTCCCTGACTTTAACGGTTTTTGGGTCCTCGAGCAAGGCTTTTGAGAAGATCGCGAAGCGCAACGATGGCCCACACCAGATTCAATATAAGGAAAGGCAAGCTCCCGATCAGATAGGAATAAATGATCAACAACGCACTCCCGAGAAGATTCCCAGCATCATATATCAGGGAGTGACGATCGATTTTATTGAGTTCGTTTGCGACAAAACACACTAATATAAGAAAAGCACCTGCGACGCCGATGGATGTGGTAATCATAGTGTCGAGGGTGGGAGTTGAACCCACGACCTTCTCTTTATGAGTGAGATGCTCTAACCAACTGAGCTACCCCGACAGTAGCTTTACCTTACTATGCGTCCTGAGGTTCTTCAACCGTTTCTTCTACGATTGAGAGAACATTACATTGATGGTATAGGGACCCACTTGGAAAGTTTGTACTTCGTTCTGGTTGCTGTTGTTGCCCATATTCCCTGTCGTGAAACTATAGCGAAAGATGTGCATCGTTCCTGATCCATCATACGGGAAAGTTGTACTACCTGATTGGAAAAATCCGGCTGGAAATCCATAACCAGAGGGATCTACGAATCCTTGTACACCATCACCACCGCGTGAGAATCCTCCGCGATAAAGATGTACAGCGCGTGGCATCACCTCTGAAGAAGCAGTACTTCTGGTTACCGCAAAACTTTCTCCGTCAGCGCCGATTGGACTAGGCGAAGCAAGCACAGAAGAACCTCCCGCCACCATGGTAATTGCGTTAGGATTACTATTGACAAGAGTTACGGTCGAACCGTTTACCGTTGCGGTGGCATCGTCAAAGGATACTGAACCGAAGTCATCAAGAGGTATGAGACCGACCTGGTCGCTTGGCATTTCCTCAATCCATTCAGCAGAAGAATTAGAAGATGCATAGTTCACGGTATTGGAATAACTTTGACCGGTTGTATTGTCACGGATAGTTATAAGCCAAAGATTTGATGACTGCTCGCTAAGAGTTGCCGTGACTGAATCGCCTGGAGAAACGGTAAGTGACACCGGGTTCGAGCTGCCAGGTAATACCTCATACCACGCTTGGTACTGGGTCGATCCATTTTGAGTGATTGCTTGAGTGCCAGCTTGAATAAGATCGTCGCTTGATACCCCACCAATGCCTACCCACGTCGCGTCAGCAGCAACCGAAGCACTGGTCGTGACCGACGGAACGGTCCAGGTTCCCGTAACACCCGTATAATCCCCGCTCGAGTCAGCAATATACCCGGACCAATTGCGCGAAAGGTTCGTACTTATAGCGGAATTCGGCGCAGCAGCATGCGCGATCCCGGAACTGAATATACCTATCAAAGCGAACACCATTATAAATGCGATGCCACGGTGAGCTGCTTTTACAGCGAATTTAGAAGATGAAATGCCTCTTGCCATACCTTACATACGTATTTGACGGGGCAGATGGTGCGAACTTACATACCATACGTGGGTCTAGATGCTAGAATTTTCCGAAATCAATGATTGGTTTCCCTATGACTGCGTTCTGTGGAATCGCGAAGATTGGATTAAGTGAATCGTTGGTATCTGAAATGAAATATTCCCCCGACGGAACCACGCTGCTATCTATGGTGTCACCTGGGACTCCTATAATTTGTTGAAGCTGGTATTCACTTGGGTTGTCTGCCGTGCCTGCAACGTGCGCAATTACGACGTCTCCCTTCAGGGCATGGGTACTCCATTTTTCGACGAGAAGATAATCACCAACCTCATATCGTGGAGCCATGGTATTGTCCGTCACGATAAACGGCTCCACAACAAATGAGGGAATGGAGATAATGACTGTGGTACCCAGTATCCCCCCGACGACACAGGTGGTAAGCCATACCATGAGGAATCGTAGTATCGAAGCATCGTAGTAAAGCTTGTAGAGAAGATATGCTCCGTAAGAGCCCAGTAGTAGGCCGGCGACATACCAGAGCCAGGCAAAGCCCCCAAAGGCCTCGCCGAGAATATAAAAAAGCACCACCACTATGGCAGAAACGAATATGACAACCACTGAGTGTGCATAGGTGCTCTCATCAGGCATATACAGGCTTGTTATGACCCGGAGAAGGAGCGAACCGAGGAGAAGTGCGGCTATTACAATGAATAGAACGAGCAGTATAAAAACCACATACATACGGATATTGTAGCATTTGAAAGATTTTGCCCATTTCCAGGCTTTGGTCTACCATACGTGCATGCCTATGATAGGCTCTTGACTTCTCAAACATGTGATGCCAAGTGGACGTTCAATTACTTATAGAGTTAAATCTTATCTGTATGACTATCGCATCTACTCTGTCGGCCCGTCAGTGGGCCTACCTCGCACTATCGGGGTTGCTTTTAGTAGCGGCAGTTTTGTTCTTTGGTGCACATATGAGTCGCGCAGAGAGTTCTTCAGTGATGATCACCTCAAGCGATGCAAATCCAACAGTTGCAAAGGTGGGTGACACCGTTACTCTTTCATTCATTACGAGTGCAAGTACTACCAACCCTACGGTCGCAATCGAAGGCCATAGCGTAGGTGTTTCAGGAGGCCCAACCAACTGGACGGCAAGCTATACCATCCAAGCATCTGACCCAGCCGGCATCGTTCCTTTTGTGATCGATGCAAGCGGTACGGTACTCACCAGCACAACTAATAATTCAAGCGTTGTCGTGTACAACGGCGGCCCAACAGTCGTGTTGACGACTCCGTCTGCGACAGAGCCGAATCGTACGAATCAGACTACTGTACCAGTCATGGTTACATTCTCTGAGCCGGTGCTTGGTTTTAGCGCAGGAAACCTAAAGACGCCTGAAGCGTCGGTGAGTAATTTCGCTGCACAACCTGGAGGTCAAATCTATACATTTGATTTGACCCTTAATCCTCAGTACAACACTTTCTTTGCCTACGTTAAGGCTGACCAAGTGACTGATGCTGCGGGAAATTACAACTCTTACTCTAACGAGCTGTCGTTCCTCTATAGCCCTACGGGGCTAGGAGAAGGTCCTAGTAACATGGGAGGAGTAGTTATGACGCAAAGTGCTCCCCACGTTACCGTTACAACTGTTACAACGACTCCCCCTCCGCAAACTGAACCGAGCCTCATGACGGGCACGGCAGCCGGTACGGGTAACATGACTACTCACGAGAACTCGATGCCAGCGGGTATGGTAATGAGTGCTACACCTCCTTCTACGAGAGCCACAAGCATGACAAGCTCGACGAGTGGTCTCATGGGAACCTCAAGCAATATGATGGCTTCTTCGAGCGCATCCACAACTCCAGGAACAAGTGGTTCTGGTCTAGGCTCTCCAGCAGTATGGGCAGGTATTATCATCATCCTTATCCTTCTTATAGGAGGAGGTTGGTGGTATTCACGCAACGTAACTCCTACGGTCTAATCACCTCAGGGTTCTAGTGAACTAGAATAAAGCGACCTGGAGATTCTCTCCAGGTCGCTTTATGTAAATCATATTCGAGCCTCTCACATAGATCTTTACGTGGAAAACTATGTGCAGGCGGCATCCGTTTTCTCAAGCGCCTTCTGCACGGCTGGGTGTGAATTTATTTCGTCAAACCAACGCGAAACATTTGGGTAGTCGGCAAGAGAAGCGCCGTCCATACTCTTAAACGCACGTACCCAAGGCCAGGTCGCCATGTCCGCGATTGAGTAGTCACCTGCTAAGTAGCTAACCGTACCAAGACGCTTATCGAGTACTTCAAGAAGGCGTTTTGTTTCGTCGGTGTAGCGTGTTATCGCATAAGGGATCTTCTCGGGCGCGAAACGTGTAAAGTGAGCAAGTTGTCCAAACATAGGCCCAACACCTGCCATCTGGAACATGAGCCACTCAATGACCTGGTATTTACCTTGCAGGTCTTTGGGCATAAATTTTCCGGTCTTTTCTGCGAGATACTCCAGTATCGCTCCAGACTCAAATATCGTTAGTGTTTTATCAGGTGCATCGCTATCAACCAGAACCGGAATCTTGTTATTCGGGTTGAGTGCGAGGTATTCAGGGGTCTTCTGCTCCCCTTTCGCTATATTGATAGGGATTAATTCATACTCAAGACCAAGCTCTTCTAGTAGAATCGGCACTTTGTATCCATTTGGTGTTTTCCATACATATAGTTTCAGCATAAAAAATTGTTACTGGTATCTTCTCAGTGTACACACGCCGCTCAAAACCCCACTAAGGGGATAACTGCACGCAAGTAAGCTCATTGTTACAGCGATTAGATGAAGATTCGGTTACGGCAAAAGCGGCGCCAGTGAAATGGCCACACAGAATGCTACAAGCACGACTAGTGAGAATAGGAACGTTTTTCGAGCCCACGTAGCGTCGTCGCTTACTCTAAACCCCCGAACACCCTGTACGAACCAGGCAAGACCGACTATCGCTATGAGAATGAAATAAACATAACCGGCGTAGCCCACTGCAAAGAGGAGTGAGGTAAGAGCAATGAACGCGATTATATAGGAGAGAATGTGAATCTTTGCAGCACGCATGCCTTTGACAAGGGGCAGTACAGGAATTCCTGCGGCCTTGTATTCCTCGAGACGATACATAGCTATAGCGTAAAAGTGCGGCATCTGCCAAACTAGAAGCACAGCAAAAAGAATGAGGGACGCTAGGTCTAAATGACCGGTCACCGCGGTATATCCTACAACAATCGGAATGGCTCCAGGAACGCTTCCGATAACCGCTCCCCATGATGAGCCACGCTTAGCAAGGCCATAGATACCAACGTAGAAGAGAAATCCGAAGAGCGCCAGTAGAGCGGTAATGGTATTTACATACAGGTACAGCAGTGCGATCCCGACAAGACCCAGTGCTGATCCATACATAAGAGCGTCGCGTGGTTTGATAATCCCTGTTACCAGCGCGCGATCCTTAGTGCGTGCCATTTTCGCATCGATAGTGCGATCAAGATAATTATTGAAAACACAGGCTGAACCGATGACGAGTGCGATACCCGTCACTGTAGCGAGAAAAAGCCATAGCGAGGATAGACCGTTGAAATGCCAACGCGATGCAAATATAAACGCGGCAATCGTCGTGAGCAGATTGCCATAAATGATGCCTGGCTTTGTGAGCTTGTAGTAATCTTTGAAAGTCGCCTCACTCATTTTTATCAAATGCCCGTTTGGTCATTCATATACTGCTCCATCTGCATGGTGCTGGGCATCATACGCTCATTCAGACTCGAGATGATCCACAAAGATCCTCCAACGACTATCGCAACGACCAGGGTGGCGAAACAAAGAGCGACAAGGCGCTCGCGCGAGTCGGGCTCCGTACTAAGATGGAGGAAATAAAGTATCTGCGCTGCAAACTGTACGCAGGCAAGTATAACGATAACAATGAGTGTTGTGCTCGTAGGTAGTACGCCCCGCACCGTTAGAACATAGGCGGTAATTGTAAGTAGGGCTGAAAGCACAAATCCAATCACATATGCAAGACCAATACTACGCATGCTATGTGGCCATGCACCAATTTCTTCAAAATAATTTTCCGTATCGAAATGTTCGTTCATAGTATTCATAAGATTCCCATTAGGTATACTATCGTAAAAATAAAGATCCACACGATATCAAGGAAATGCCAGAACATACTCCACAGTATGAGTTTACGCATGTTGGACCGCGTAAGTCCGCGGCTCACGATCGAGATAATGAGGGCGACTACCCAGAGTAGTCCAATGACGATGTGTAACCCATGCGTCCCCACAAGTGCAAAATACGAGGAAAGAAATCCACTGGCTTGTGGGCCATTGCCGCTTGCTATGAGCTTAGCGAATTCAGAAAATTCCATTACGACGAATGTCGTGCCGAGAAGCGCAATTACGATGAGCCAGAATATGACCCAACCCTTCTTCCCCGCGCGTGCCCCAAGCAGCATAAGTCCGCAGGTGAAACTACTGGTGAGTAGGATGAGCGTCTCCGTTAGAACGAACGGTCCATTAAATAGTTGTGCAGACCCTAGACCAAATGCCGTATTATCGTGGAGTACCGCATAGACCGCGAAGAGACTCGCAAAGAGCACGAAGTCTGTCATCAGGTACATCCAAAATCCGAAGACGGTCGTTGCATCTTTTGTGTGGGATTCGTTCGTCATGATGGTGCGTAGCGTATACGGAGCGCGGTTTCCGTGCGCTCTACGTCAGCTCCAGAAATTACAATTTCGGTATCTTCAGTAAACACACGCATAAGTATGGCCACCATGGCACCAATGAGACCAACGAGTGCGAGCCACCACATATGCCAAACAATGCCAAATCCGATAAGGAATACAAACGCCGCAATGAATACAGCGGCGCCAGTATTCTTAGGCATCACAATATCTTCATAACGATGCGTCTGATCGCTGTGGTAATTTTGATTCTCTGTCTTCTGTTTCCAGAACGGGTCGCGTGACGAGACGACTGGAAGTACGGCAAAATTATATGCAGGCGCAGGAGAAGGTATTGACCACTCAAGTGTGCGGCCGTTCCAAGGGTCGCCCGTTGTATCAAGAGTATTACTGCGCTCCCTGATGCTCTTTATGATTTGCATGACTTGGATGATAAAACCAATTGCGATGATCATTGCACCTATACCGGCAACGATAAAGAGTGGCTGCCACCCAAGCGATGCGCTGTAGTGGTTAAGGCGGCGTGTCGCCCCCATGAGTCCGAGCACATATAAAGGACCGAAGGCAAGTATGAAACCAATGAGCCAGCACCAGAATGCCGTACGACCAAGTTTCTCATCGAGTCTAAATCCGAAGATTTTCGGAAACCAGTAAGTAAAGCCAGCAAAATAACCGAACAGCACACCGCTAACAATCATCGTATGGAAGTGCGCCACGAGGAAAAGACTATTGTCGAGTTGATACGAGGCAACTGGTTCTGCCATTACTACACCCGCAACGCCACCAAGCGTGAAGAGCACGACAAAGCCCATGAACCACATCATTGGTGTGAAGAATCTGATTTGTCCTTTGTACATGGTAAATAGCCAGTTGAACATTTTCACGCCCGTTGGCACGGCAATGACTGCAGTCATAATGCCGAAGAATGCATTCACATCGCTCCCCGCTCCCATCGTGAAGAAATGATGCAGCCACACGATAAAGGAAAGCAGCACAATCGCGATGATTGCAAAAACCATCGAGACGTATCCGGCAAGTTTTTTGCCCGAGAATACGGGAACAATTTCTGAGAAAATACCAAACGCGGGCAGCGTGAGTATGTAGACTTCTGGATGGCCCCATGCCCAAATGAGGTTTACATACATCATCATGTTTCCTCCCCCACCTGCGGTGAAGAAATGCATGCCAAGCGTACGGTCGAGTGCGAGAAGGGTGAGTGTAACGGTTAGGATTGGAAAGGCGAAAACAACAAGGGACATTGCCCCAAGGACCGTCCACGTGAACATCGGCATCTTGAAGGGCGTCATGCCCTTACAGCGCATCCTGACGATGGTAACGAGGAAATTGATGCCTGAAATAAGGCTTCCGATTCCTGAAATCTGCAGACTCCATATCCAATAATCGACACCGACGGTTGGACTATACGCAAGTTCGGAGAGTGGTGGATAGGAGAGCCACCCTGCGGTGGAGAAATCGCCGATGATGAGGGGAAAATTGATCAGCACGGCTCCTGCGGCAAAAAGCCAGAAGCTTAAAGAGTTAAGAAACGGGAATGCAACGTCCCGCGCACCAATCTGAAGCGGCACAATGAGGTTTATGAGTCCAAACATGAGGCCCATTGCAACAAAGAAAATCATGATTGACCCATGCGCTGAGAAAATTTGCTGAAAGTGAGTGGCGGTTAGTATGCCCTGGGAAACTCCCACCGAGGTTGCTTGCTGCGTACGTAGAAGGAGTGCATCAATACCGCCACGTATGAGCATCACAAGCGCGACCACAATGTACATAACTCCAATACGTTTAGGGTCAAGTGAGGTGATCCATTCTTTCCAGAGAGTTTTCCAAAATTTGTAACGCGTGATAAGCGCAATCACCACAAGACCTGCAGCGACCATGAATATCGCACCTCCCCACGCAATCGCGCTCTGTGGAAGATACGACCACGATAATTTCCCTAGTATAAAAGCTTCCCAGTTCATGGTGTAGAAGTGCCCATTTGCATACCAGGCATTGAGGACATAGTTGCTCCTTGATTTTCTGCTGCTGTCGAAGAAGAGGGTGCTTGTATGTTCATGGACACTGGTGGCATAGCCATTGTGGACATCATATATTTCATTACATTTGCCGTAAACAAATCACTACCGAGTGATGAATAGTACGTGACTGGATTATATTCACTCGGCTGTGCGAGCGAATCATATGAAAAAGTATTCAAAGGATTTTGGTCTTTCTGTACTGACGCTACCCATGCACTAAAATCTACGGGTGAAACTGATTTTGCGGTGAATGCCATACCCGCGAACCCAGCGCCACTAATATTTGAAGAGAATCCATTAAACGTGCCGCTGGTGTTCGCAAGAAGGTTCAATTGCGTGGTCATCCCTGGCATAGCCATAATTTGACCACCAAGACTTGGAATCCAAAATGAGTTCATTGGTGCATCTGAGGTTATATAAAAATGCACGGGAGCATTTTCGGGAAATTCAACGAAGTTCACCGTTGCAATGCCTTGCGTGGGATAAATGAAAAGCCATTTCCAGTCGAGTGCAATGACCTGAATGGTGATAGGTGCATTACTTCCCGAGAGTGGTTTGAAGGGATCAAGCTCATGGGTGGTGTTCCAAGCAAGGACCGATAAAAATACAATAATTACCGCTGGCACGAGCCACCATATGGTTTCAGCTAGCCAGCTGTCGTGGTCCCAATTTGGTTCATGTTCGTGTTTTGTTTTGACATTACCAATGCGGTACTTCCAGGCAAACACAAATAACAGAATAAAGAGTGGAATTACGACAATACTTGAAAGAAGCACGGTGGCGTAAATGACCCAACGCTCTTCCAGACCAATTGGCCCCTGGGGGTTTAGCACTCGAAGATCCGCGCCGTGTATACAGGCGAAAGCGACGATTCCTGCCACAATAAGAGCGGCAATCCCCGTCAGTATGAGACTCCACTTCATTTGTGGTAAGTATATCATTGGCTCTAATACCTCAGAGTCGCCCAAATGCTATGATGGGACTATGGAATTAGATCCTCTCGATAAACGAGACGACGCACTGTCATTTCTCGTCGCACATACCACGGCTGTACTCGCTACTCTATCGGACAAGGGTACACCCCGAGCACGCACGATCTACTACACATGTGACGATTCTTTTAACGTATATTTCATAACGCTTACTAACACCCGAAAGGTTGCAGACCTCGCAGGAAACCCTCACGGCGCATTTGTCGTTTCTGAAGTTGATATTCCCCGAACGTTACAGATGGAAGGGACTATCACTGACCTTACTGATTCAGCGACGATCGATACGAGGCTTTCTGACCTTGTCGAAGTGCTGATGTCGAACAAAAATTACGGAGCGCCACTCACGCGCTTCGACACAAGTACGCTACGCTTTTATGAGTTCACACCCAGTTGGGTGCGCTGGGGCGATTTTACATTTGGCAAAAATACGGAGACCGTTCTTACCGAAGTGAATCCTAAAGACGAGTCTCTTTAGGAAGATTTTCTTCTAAAGTGGGAGTCGACGCTGTACTGTCGCCAACAGTTACCAAACCATAGAGCGACAAAGACGAGGACATATATGATCCCCGTGCCAATATCTGTGGATCCTGGAATATAAGGACCTCCAAATCCTTCTGCAGTTGTCCAAATAACAAGTGATAGTAGCGCGCCTCCTATGAGTGCAGGCCGTGTAAAAATTCCGAAAAGAAGTCCTAGACCTATGGCTGTTTCAGCAAAGGCAACGATTATTGCAAAAAGGCTCGGATTTACACTTACCAACTGAATCCATAACTTTATCCAAATCTGAACAGCAGCAGGTTGATCTTGTAAAGCTCCCGTTAGGTAACCTGTGAAGTTATGTAAGAATGCGGGAGTCCACTTGAACGAGGCATCTATGAGCCATACACCACCAAAGATGATTCGAAGTATTGCAAATGGTCGTTCCTGGGAGGTGCTCATTTGATTCAGTATATAGCACGAATACGTCGCTTTATATGCTTCAAACAGCCTCTGATTCTGTTGGGGATAATGGCTCGCAACCCTTTAATAAAGGGCCATACTTAAAGGACGGCAGCCCCATTATCAAAGTCTCGCTGTCTATTACGTACTATGAAAATACTCCACATAATCGCGTTCATTTTACTGGTCATTGGTGGGCTTAACTGGGGCCTCGTAGGCATTGGTGATTTTCTCGGTGCAAACTGGAATGTTGTTCACTTAATTCTTGGTTCGCTACCAGCTCTCGAGTGGATCGTCTACATACTCGTGGGCCTCTCAGCTGTTTATCTTCTTTTTACACATAAGAAAGAGTGCATGATGTGCGGGAAGAAGTCAGCAGGCATGGGAACGGCAATGTAATCTAATAGATTTGTTAAATAACAAAAAGGAGCGACTAGTCGCTCCTTTTTATTTAAGCCCAATTAGGCTTTGTGTCCGAGGCAAGGACACTTTCCGTGCCTAATTTGCTATCTCTAAAAGTCACATATTTATAAATAAAGAAACTCCATAGCGCCACGATACAATTCGACAGCACATTTCCAACCAATTTTCCAAACATCAACTCGCGAACAAAGAGAAACAGTATGCCCGCATTTGCAAAACTATTACATATGACGAGTAACGCGTACGACGCAATCTCACGATAAATTTTTTCGAGAGATTCTTTTCCAAAAGTCCAGTATTTCTGCAAGAGAAAACTTGTAACTGCGCCACCACAAAAGGCAATAAATGCTGCGGTTGTGTACCACAAGTGTACAACGTATAGCAAATAGGTATATAAGACTAGATTTGTCGCCACTGCGATGAGTCCGGCTATACTATAGCGTATAATTCGCTGTGAATTCCTTACGCTAAATTTTACAGTTTCCCACACGGTCAATAAACCGTAGCGGACACTTCGAGAGAAATTAATTGATGAAGCCTCCTTAAAATATCTCACCGGAACGGGAATATCTCCTATGGAATATCCTCTTTCTGCTATTGCAAACAGTGCCTGTGTATCAAAAATGAAATCATCTGAGAAACGTTCATAGGGAATGGACCGCAAGACTTCGCTGGTGTATGCTCGCATTCCAGTATGCCATTCAGATAATGATCTGCCACTTACGATATTTTGCATGAATGAAAGCAGCCTATTGGCATAATATTTATAGGGAGGCATACCTCCGGCGAGCGCTTCCTTTCGCGTTCTGATCCGAGAGCCAAGCATGACATCGAAATAACCATTTTGTATGAACTCTACAAAATATTTAACCAGTTTGGGATCATATTGATAATCAGGATGGAGCATGACCACAATATCAGCGCCATGACTGAGGGCGATGTCGTAACAGCTCTTTTGGTTACCACCATATCCTTTGTTCTTGTCGTGCTGCAGGATCGTAAATAATTTCTTTTCTTTATGCTCTGCGTATTCCTGAGAGGATGCAGTAAATTGTGGATGGTTTGCTGCTATTTCTCTTGCGAGTTCGACGCTCTTATCTCGCGACGCATCGTCAACAAATACGAGTTCATCAACATACTCAAGGGGAATATCCGATATCGTTTTCTCTAAAGTAGCTTCAGCATTATACGCAGGTAAAACCACGATGATCTTTGGGTTTCTCATGTGGGCAGTATGTTATATGAACTGGCTACTAATAGAGCTTGGACTAAAAAGAAAGAATTGTAAAAGAAAAATATGCCTATAACAGCCCATCGGAAGATCTTCCTCGCCTGTAGTTGCCTATGGGCACTGCGGGCAAAAGAGAACTGAATGTCATCGATCATAGAAAAAAGCAAGAGCGGGAGAAACATTTCCCAGATGAATGTGATGGGCATGAAATACCTAATGGCTTGATAATGAGAGGTTAGGAATATTACATAGAGTGCTGAGGTCATACATAACAGCATACCTACAAAGATAGGCGGTAAGGGAGGTCTGGATGTTAGAGGAGGTTTTATTTTCTTTCGAAGCAATACGAGGGTAAGTGCAAGAAAAATGCTGATCAAGGTAATGAATGAAAACGTCATGACTGTAACCCAGTTCAGAGGAGGCTCAGAAAAATAGGCATAATGGAATACGGCTTTATGAATTAAATCTTTAATGTGTTGAACTGGCATGAACCACATGAACGGATCGAAAATAATAAAAGCAAGAATAGCTTCTCCTATAAGTAAGGCAGCTCTTTTTAATTTAATAATTGGTAGAATTAGGATCATAAACAATAATGAGGAGAAGATTCCTATGTCCGCCCGTGTCGCTACAGTTATTCCAGAAATTAAGCCCCATAGTCCTAGATAAAAGAGCTCGATGTGCTCTTTATGTTCATAAATATAAAGAGTGATTAAACATAGCAAGGAAACGAGTACGGCAGCAGTTGCTGAAGGAGGAGTTGCATATTCGTAAAGCCAATTAAGCGAAAGGACCGCTAGAACGGCAATCCACCACGGATTATTTCTCCGTAAAGAATACGCAAGTGCACATGCAGCGGCTATGGCGAGGCTATCGAAAAGGGTAACGAAAAGGAGGACACTTTTATCGTAAGGAAGCTTTGAAATTGCATGAATAGCAATTGCTCCTTCAATGACGGTTCCTCCCGGATGCCCGTATGCTCCCAGGAAATTGAATTCCTCGGAAGTATCGTTGTTTAGTACGTAGAGAGCCTCATTCCCCCACATGCCGCTATCAATCATACCGAGTTCCCTCCAGCGAATTCCTTGAAGGAGGCAGGAGACAAGAAAGACACCTAGAAGAAAAAGGAGTAGCGACCTTTTCGATCGCCAGGCTGACTCGTCGCTTGGGGTACTCATGGCTTTCAGTATAGTATACTGGAAATAAAAGAACGTTATGGACGCCCGAAAAACACGAAAAACGTTCTTACTTTTAGGATTGGCGTTCGTCGTATTAGCGTGGCTTTTTTTGTTTAGGTTCAATACACTAACCTCGCCTTATCAGAACGACGAGGGTGAATACGCATACGCAGCACAAATACTCCATGGCGGCGGAGTGCCCTATAAAGAAGATTTTATGCAAAAGCCGCCGATGATTATTTACACCTATTATCTCGCGGAGAGTATCTCACCTTCAGTTGCAATTCCGAGGATTTTTGTTCTTATCTTTCTTCTTTTGTCGACGCTCATAGTAATGGATATTCTACGACAAGAGTATGGGACACGTGTTTCCATTGTTTTTCTATTACTTTTTTCTCCCCTGATCTCATTCTTTCCGTTCGAAAGTATGTCTGCACAACCAGAAGTGTTTTTACTATTACCGTTCGTTGCAAGTTGGTGGTGTTATTTTAGATGGTTAAAAAATAGGAAAATATTCTGGCTTTTTGCTCTAGGTGTATTTTCTGCTCTTGCCATTCTCTATAAACAAATTATAGCGCCCGCTTGTGGATTTGAAATTCTTTGCATCTTGCTGGTTCAACAAAAGAATCGAATACAGATAAAAGAAGTCGCGCATCGTTTCCTCTTCATTTTTATTGGACTTGTAGTAACTACGTTACTAGTTTTACTCCCTATTTTTATACGGGGAGGACTACTAGAGATGTGGCAATATGCTTTTGTATATAACGTGTATTATGCTCCATTCATAGGCCTTGGATTCCGTACTGCTAGTTCATTTTTACCCTATATCTGGGCATTCATACTCCTCTGCGGATGGTTTCTGATACGCCGCCTGCGAAACTGGTTGTTTTTCGCCGGAGTATTCGTGATGTGCATTGTGGGTACCTTCGGTTCCGAATTACCACATTATTATATTATTGTGCTTCCGGTCATGGCAGCTATAGCAGCAATTGCACTTGTTGATCTGCCAAATAATATGCCCTCTCTGGCTTCTTTAAGGCGGAAAAATATTTTTATATTTGGATCAGTACTGTGTATTATAGCTATTCTTTATATACCGTTTTGGAAAAATTTCTTAATGACTCCTCAACAGATGACTCGATCAGCTTATGCTGCGTTCCCTTTTGACGAATCAATGTTAATGGCACAAGTACTACAAGAAAATACAAAGAGTACTGATCAGGTCTTTATATATGGAAGCGAACCACAAATTTTATATTATGCACAGCGCAAGAGTATAACTCAATTTGTTATTCTTTTCCCTTTGACAGTTATTAAGACTCCGTTATTGGACCCCTATGTTCAAATACTCATCTCTGAACTTGCCTCTAGTCATCCTAAAGCCATTGTTACAGAGGGAGTTCCCCCTGATGCTAAAATCTTGCAACACCCTGGTGGTTTAACTTCCCTATACGCATTCATAATTCAATATTTATTCACGTATTACGAACCCATCGGAGGAACTATTGTAAATGCTGATGGCGATGCTAGTTTTATATATACTGACTCTTTAAATACCCTTAGAATAAAAGGTGCAACATTGGTGCTATTTCTTAGAAGAAATTAACTCGCTCCATTCGGATAGCGCGCCATTCAAAATCGATTTCTGACTTCCTCCCTGTGCCAGATCCAAGTTCTAAGACATTTACATCGGACTTTTTACTCAATCCTGCTAGAAATTCTCCAAAGAGATCCAAATCTGTCTTGCCCGAAAATGCATATTCCTTCAATAATCTTTCATAGTAGTCTGGTTCAACATAATCCTCTACTCTTACAGTCATTCTCAACCAAGGATGAGCTTGGTACAAATCTTTGATTTCTGTTTTATTGCTCGGATTCATTATTAAGTGCTCCCAATTGAGTCTTATATTCCTTTCGTGCTCATGGCACCAGTATACAGAAGTCGTCGGGGTTCGGATAGCACAAAAGGCGCCATTAATCCCGCCTTTTGTGCACTTAATACCTGGAAGAACGGTACTGGTTTGAACGTCACAACCGTGTTGCGTCGTGTGGTAAGGTACCGCAACGTGTAGCGTATGTAAGGGTTATTTGGGAGCACTTCCCCATTTTCCTCTGACCCCAATCGGTAGGGGTCGATTTAGGATTTAAATAAATGATTTTCAGGACGTTTTTCTGCTTTTTGAGCGCTTTTGAGGAGGAGGCGTAGGGTACCAACTCTAGTGTCTCAATCCGCATATGCACGTCCCACTTTCACCGATCCGTACTGTAGTTCCGTAGATGTGGGACAAGTGAGACACGCCAGAGCTCTATTTTACTTTGTCTCACTTTAAGTTTCTGATACAAAACGAATGAACTCATCGCCCATCGTGGTGGTTCTCTTTTGAGTGATGCCTTGTCCAGAAGTTGTGGTATGGAGACCACCCTCCATAACTAACCCTTTCGTAGCAAGGTCGGCATAGATCATGTCATACAATACCCTCCTTCCTCTAAGCTCGGGAAAACAATCTTCAAGTGCTTGTGAAGCTGCACCCATGTAGTAGTTCTGAGTGTTGACCCCGTGCTCGATGCACGCTCCCTGCGGACTCTTAAAGTACTTAAGGATGACGAAATGCAGTGGAGACATGAGATCAATATAGGAAAGAAACATGATCCGAAAATTGTCTTCGATATTAATTCCTTTGGCAGTATTGATGACAGCATTTCGTAACGCATCAAGTTTCTCTTGCTCATGATTCCTTATGGCGATTTGCGTGGCATGCGTAATGGCGGTTATAAACTCAGGATTTTCCTGTAGCTGCTGAGCTGTGACACTTCCGTTAGTTTCTAAGACCGTTAGCCTCTCAGCAATGTCATTTAGCCAATCCACTTTCCTCCTCTCAAGAGGCGTATTAATCAAACCAATCAACTCTACAGCAGCTCCTCCGACGACAGGAATCATTGACGTCCCGCCTTTCATTACGAGGGCTACATAATCACCCGCTGTCTTCTTTTCAGGAAAATCCGACATTCTCTAATAGTAAAGCAAGCCGGGCAAAATTGCTCATTATGGAGTCTTGCTCTTTTTGCGACGTTTAGTCTCTTTCTTTTTGAGTGTTTCTTCCTCGACTTGCATGATGAGGATATTCGCAAGACGTTCAACAAAATAATCAATCTGTTTTTCTTCGGCTTCACCCAACTTTTTCGACTTCTTCTTGGTCATGGTGCCTTTCAACCATTTACAACGAATGATAACAAATTACAACGACTTTGCGATTTGTCCACTATCCCCACCCCCCGTAAGCGGAGGGATTGGCTTTATGCGGACCCGGTATAATTAACATTACCGAGTTATTCGGCTTACTTGAACCATAGTAGGTTTTCTCCCCAGAGGCCTACGTCGCGAGAGCGACACGTGCGTTATTAACTTTTACTTATGGTTTCGATTACATCGTTCGTAATTTCACTATTTTTATGGACAAAGCATCGTCAGTCGTTGACCGAAGGATTGCTCAAGACAAGGAGTTCTTGCTGGAACACCTCAGGACAAGCGCCATCGTCGAAATCGCCTGCCAGAAGGCTGAAGTAGGACGCTCAACGTATTACCGCTATCGCCAGCAGGATCCCGAGTTTGCCAAAGCAGCAGACGAGGCGCTTCATGCGGGAACACTCCTCATGAATGACCGCGCCGAGGGCTACCTCCTGTCTGCCATACAGAACAAGAACATGTCGGCAATCACGCTCTGGCTCAAGACCCATCACCCGGCCTATAGCCACAAGCTTGAGATAACCGGAAGCATGAAGTTTGCTGCGCGGGAACCTACTCCCGAAGAACTGAAGGCCATTGAGCTGGGACTGCAGCTCACCGCGCTCGTGACAAAAGAGAATATTGAGAAACTAAACGAAAACTAACTATGGAAACATCTACCCTCCAAGAATCAGACCTCGCCGAACTCGTCAAGAATCCCGTCACGCGGCTGAATACGGCTCGACGATCGTTCCTGTGGTTCTTCAACATTTATTTTGCACATTACATCGAATATGAGATGGCCCCTTTCCACTATCGCATGTTTGACTTGGTACAGCGCACTGACTGGAGGCTTCTCTGTCTGGTTGCGTTTCGACAAAGTGGGAAAACGACCATCATGACCCGAGCGCATGCTCTGTGGAGCATTCTTGGCCAGAAAGAAGCGAAGTTCGTGCTGATCATTTCGGCCACGCAGGCTCAAGCGAAGCAGATGATGGCGAACATCAGGAACATGGTTGAGACCAACGATATGCTGAAGCGCGACTTGGGACCGTTTGAAGAAGTAGCTGATACCTGGGGCAATACGACGATCACCTTCACCCGCTACGGCTCGCAGATCAGAGTGGCCTCGGTCAATGAGCAGATTCGCGGAATCTCCCATAGCCAATACCGTCCCGATTTGATCATTATCGACGACCCTGAAGACGTGCAGTCTGCCAAGACGAAAGAGGGTCGAGATAAGGTGTATCAGTGGTTCAAAAGTGAAATCATGCCGCTTGGCGGCAGAACCTCTCGAACCGTAGTTGTGGGCAATGTGGTTCATGAGGACTGTCTCACCATGCGACTGAAGCGAGAGATTCTGGAAGGCCAGACGACGGGTCTCTACTTTGAATATCCGGTCATAACCGCTTCTGGCGAAAGCGCGTGGCCTGGCATGTTCCCTACCCTTGAGTCTATCGAAGAAGAGCGTAGGCGCATCGGCGATGAGCAGAGTTGGCAACGCGAATACATGCTGAGAATCATCTCGCGCGACGATCAGGTCATCAAGCGCGAATGGATCTATACCTATGAAGGTCTTCCGGCTTTCACCCGAGAGAATGACTTCCAGTGCTTTGTCAGCGGTGTTGATCTGGCAGTTAAGAACACCGAGACCTCTGACTACACGGCTGTCGTTTCTGCTGCCGTCTACGGGCACGGCGAAAAGATGAAAATCTACATCTTGCCCGATCCTCTTAACCAGAGACTCAACGACTTCGATGAAATCCTCACGAAACTCAAAGAGATCTCAACGAGGATCGGAAAAGGCACGCGCACCAAGATGTATATAGAGAGCAATGCGGCGCTTGCATACGTGTTCCAGGGAATGCAGAACGCCGGCTATCCTGTCGTTGAGGTGATAAACCGAGGCGAAAAGCACGAGCGTCTATTCAGTATTGGCCCTTCATTTAAGAACGCTCAGGTGGTCTTTCCGAAACAAGGCTGCGAATCTTTGATCAATCAGGTGGTTAACTTTGGGATTGAGAACCATGATGACCTCGTAGATGCGCTCATCATAGTGGTTACTGAATCGTTGAAGACTATAAAGCGGCACAATCCTTTTCCTGATCACGGAGTCCACATTAGTACTAGGGATGCTCGTCCGGTCATGAGTGGACTACGTAATAAGATATTCTAGCTGCTATTGCTGTCTGGATTAGGTATGGTCATCCTGTATCGGCAGTGCTCACAGATATAATCCTCTTTCTTCGCACGAGCTCCCATAACCGAGAAGACGATGACAGCAATGAGGAATATAGGAAAAAGCGGAAGTAATATACAACCAAAAATAAAGAGCCACAAAGCCAATGCGTAGCAATACGTCCTATATGACTCCATCCGGATACGACCGCACGAGGGACATTTTGTTTGGATCTTTTTCATGGCTCTGTCATTGCTTATTCTTGGGTGTGTGTAATGTAGCTTCGCTTGGGGAATCCTCGTAATCGGTTATCCCCTCGTTGACGCTATAGCCTAACCGTAGCATGAATATCTAAATTTTGGATATCCACTTTCTGGATAGACCCTTGAGGTATGTCCAAGTCTATTCATACCAAGGAATATGCAATTTTTGTTGAGCGCTTAAAGAAAGCTCGCCTTGATGCAGGACTTACTCAGGTACAGGTTGCGAAGAAACTCGATCGCCCGCAATCGCACATATCGAATATTGAGAGCGGACAGCAACGAGTCGATATTATTGAACTGAAGCGGTTTGCAAAGCTCTACGGAAAGAAAGTTGAGTATTTCTTATAAAATTGTAGCTAGGTTGATATTTTTCCTGTTCGAATGTTAATACTAACTTGATCCCCATCCTTTAAAACCTTACTCGCTACTTGCGTCCCAACAATACATGGAATGTTCAATTCACGCGCAGTAATAGCGGCATGAGAAAGCATTCCCCCTACGTCAGTTATAATCGCTCCAGCCTTCTTCATTGCTTTTATGAGCTCTGGATCAGTGCTTTGAGAGACAAGAATATCTCCCTGCCCCATTTCTGTAATACATTTTCGAAGCACGGAAGGATCTCCATAATCTCGCTTAATGACTCGGACCTTACCTTCTATATTCTTTCCGGTGCTATGAGCAACTTTTCCCTCAAGAGTTTTCGAGGTGGAAACTCTTTTGGTGAGGGACTCAATGATCAATTCGGCTGTCGCTCCTGAATATAGTTGACAGGTACCATGTCTATAGAGAACCCATGATTTTTTACGCGCAGTGATTTCCGTTGGTGTAGTGAACTTTCCATCGAAAAGATCGTATACTTCGGCCTCACGATACCAATCTATATCCTTCGAAGAAATTTTAGCCTTCTCACAGATCCTTTTCAGGAGAGTCTTGTAGTAACCAGTCTCACCAAACATAATCGGGTCGAGATCCGCTCGTAATTCATTTTTATAGCGTTCAACTAATTCGACTTTCTCTTGCATGAGCGGATTATCTTTTGCATGCTCATAGACGGTATCCCAATGGTTGAAATCGAAAAGAAAATAATCCTTAAAAAGTGAGCCGATTCGACTGAACATGTACTTCGCATCATCAAGCGTAAAATCTTGTTTCTGCTGATATTTCGCGGTCTCCGTCTCTACTTGGCTTCGAACGAGTTTAAACGATGATACAGTCTCTTTAATATCAAGCGTAGTCTGGTATTCGCCAGTCTTTTGCATCTTCTGAATAGTACTTTTCGCACAATATGTCTGAACGACAGAACCATATCCTAATTCGAATGAATCGTCGGGCATGTAATGCGTACAACATATATCCTCAAAGAGAAGTGTTGTTCCTTCTGATTCGAACGTAAATTCATAATCACTTGCACGGACGACTGGCGGAACATCATTTGTGCCTGATTCTAAAATCCTCACGATACCGTTATCAGCATCCACCTCAACCACATCTCCAGTCTTGAGAAGCTGGGTCGCGATCTTTGTTGCGATTACGCAAGGTTTCCCAAACTCGCGCGACATGATAGCTGCGTGGGACAACAGACCTCCTTCGTCAGTAATAATCGCAGCCGAACGCCGCATAGCAGGAACGTAGTCTGGATTGGTCATTGGACACACAAGGATCTCTCCTTCTTCGAGAAGATGTGCCTGCGAAGGAGTCGTTGCAATCCTTACTTTTCCTTTCGCATATCCCTTGCATGCACGCTGGCCAGTAAATTCTTTGATGGTGGTATCCACTTTGTTCAACTCACCATCAATCCAAGAGCTTAGTTCATGACCTTCCTTGCCGAAGGATGCATACTGAATTCCGTCTTTAATCATAAGTACAAAACCACGGCGACGTTCATCAATCAGTGCTGCAGGAATCTTCTCATCTTCTTCGAGAGCTGTAGCGATCTCATTAGAAAGGAGGTATTTCGTATCTTCAAAAGTAACTCCTATGCGCTCAGCGATTAGCTGTATGAACTTCAGGTAACGAGCCGAGGACATATACGCTTCCTCGATTCCGGCCGTTAGGACATAACCGAGCTCACGAGAATCTTCAACCCACGGCATAATTTCCTTGTCGCCTTTAATGACTTCAAGTATCTGTCGTGCCCGCTCCTCATTCTTTTGGGTTGCCTCTTTCTGAAGCGAGTAGTTCTCCTTAAATGACTCCCTCACGTTCTGCGAAACTCGCTCGACCAATTGGTCGTACGTCATCGGAAGTACTGGCGTGAGAATGAACGTAGTGAGGTAGTCGTACTTCTTGAGGTATTCAGAAGCTAGTTTCTTGAATGTAGAATCGTTTGCGAAGTCAGGATTCATTTCAGCAGCAGTTACAAGCCCCAGCATTTCGTCCTGTTCAAGCTGGAAATTCGTTTTCTTTACGGGAAACACTATCGCGAGAAGCGCTTCGTCCACATCGCAGATCTTCTCTATTTCTTTGCGATGCTTTTCGAGGCCGACTTTAACTTGGTCGGTGAGCATATTCTCTTTCGAGACGTACCATGGATAGTAGAACCACGGGATGACTTTCAGGAAATCGCGATCCATATCCCTCCATAGCTTCGCGAGCTCTTTATTAGAAATAGAAGTGTCAGATACCTTCGCTTCAACTTCATTTGCAACTGCATTAAAGCTCTTAGGAATTTCTATTGAATTACGGAGGAACTCCTCACGTTTTGTTCGATCAAACATGTCTTCGCGCAGTTTCTTTAAAACAATATCTCTGTGGCGCGGGCTATGGTTGAGCTTGTCAGAATCCGTAAAGAGATAGTCGTAATGACTCTCTTCCCCCGTCATGTCGAATATCAGTTGATCCAAAGAACGACTGAACAAATCGCAAAGGAAAATCGGCTGTTCGCCACGCTGCTGCGCCTCAAACTCCCAATCGCTAATAACGACTTCATTCTTGCTCAAGTGTCTTACTGCATTATTCGATTTGAGTATTTTCACAACACCGACGTTCGCGTCTACCTCGACCTCATCCCCATCATGTAAAACCTGTGTTGCAAATTTAGTACCCGTAATACATGGCTTCTGCAATTCACGTGCAATGATGGCTGCATGACACGTGATACCTCCTTCGTCTGTCACAAACGCTGTTGCTTTTTGTAGTGCAGGCATGAACTCTGGCGTTGTCATTGGAGACACAATAATTTCTCCTTCTTGCACACTCGCCACTTGATCCTTCTGCAAAACAATACGCACCCTCCCACGCACAGTGCCCTTGTATGCGCTTTGGCCCTTCAGTTCTCTTTGACCTACATCCGGTTTTTCGAGAACAAAATGCCGTTCAGCAAGAACTTTATCGAGATCTTCAATTAAATGGAATTCATTGCTTGTAAGGAACCACCCATTAATGCGCTCTTTCAAAATATGTTCAGGAGGAAAATTGTCAGCAAACACTTCATCTGGTGCAAGCACAGAAAAATACTCTGAAAGTTCAGGATGCGCGCGCTCTATGTACTTCAAATAGAGCGTGTCAGATGCTGCTGAATATTCTTGTGTCTTTGCGCGCAAGTCATAGGCTTTTTTTCGAGTGTCCTCTGGAAGAGTTTGGACTTCAGGCAACTCCATCATGATCGCCATAGGTTCCCACCAATTTATCCAGTGCTGATAGAAATCTGCGAGCTCATCTTTTGTAAGATGATCTTCTTTCTTTATGTACGCATAGATACTATTCCACTCTTCTTCAAACGAATCGACTAGACGTGGAAACCATGTTGCATCCTTTTCAATTTGAGCCGTTATATCCGCATGATAAGTATCGAACAAATGGATACCATACCAGACTTCTACAACCTTTGTCCCACAAGGACGTACATAAAGAGCATCTTGTATATTTCGATCTAGCCAGCGCTCCCCGTACTCACAGTTACTTATGCGCCACGGATAGGTATAAAAGAGTGAATGCTCGCGTGAAAAGCTTTTTGTGAGAAGTATTTTCTCCTTTGAGGTTAAGATGCGTACGACTCCTTTATCTGCATCCACCTCAACAAGATCTCCATCGTGAATCGCTTTGGTAGCAATCTTGGTACCAATAACGCAAGGCTTATTTAATTCGCGTGAGACGATAGCAGCATGCGAAAGCAATCCACCCGTGTCAGTAATTATTGCAGCCGCTTTTTGCATCAGAATCACAAAATCTGGTGTAGTCATCGTTGTCACAAGAATTTCCCCAGTTTGTAGCTTAGAGAATTCTTCTACATTTCTCACTACTTTCGCAACACCCTTCGCCAGACCTCCATTTGCGATATCGCCCTTGAACTCTTTTGCTGAGACATCTTCTTTCGGGAGCAAATCTTTCATTAAACGAGAAATAGTTTCGTGGTCATCTGTAAAAATGGCCTTCCTGCCTCGACTCGCTTCCACGAACCACTGACCCTTTTGGCGTTCGGGAATTCTCAACTTTAGTTCTGCTGAAATACCAGTACTTAGTGATTCACGAATCTCATCATGAGTAGTAGCCATTAGCTCCTCGTATGTAATGCCAAGTTGTTCTGTAATTCTATTGAGAAAAGGACGCGTTAGCTGGCTATACATGGATAAGTACTCAGCACCAGCTTGCTTTGCATAGCCGACTGCCGCAAAAGATTCTGCTACGTATCTGAGGTCAGCGTGCATTTTAACTGTCGATTGTACACTTTCGGAACTATCGCTCGTATGTTCAATCTGATTAAAGAGACGTTCAAGAGTAAGTTCCTCCCCCACCCAATTTGCAATCTCTATCCATGCATAAGTACCGAGATGCGCCTGCATCTCTGACAGCAATGAGGCGTCACGACGTATTTCATCGAGTGTACTGGACCCAATCTTCTTCTTGAGTGCCTTCAGCTCCCGCTGTTGTTCGAAAAGTGGCGTATGGATTTGCGGAATGAGTTGAGGTATGGCTTCAGCTGGAACCTGGTGCTCTGTAATCTTCTTTTGCAATGCGCGTTCTACGATCGTCTGTAGATGCACTGCAGCAAAACACCAATACGCGGTGATGTCGCGTGCATGTGTAAGGAACTCGTCAAATCGCTCTACAGTGATTTCATCAACATTAAGCGTACGTGCAAATTCCACGCATCGTAGGTACGTCTCTTCTGCCTCCTTTCTATATCGTAAGAGGAAATCGTCAGTTCCTTCTAAATACTTAAACACATGGGCTTGCAGTTGCTCGAGCACACTTTTCTTGTAGAAGAAATGACCACCATTGAATATGAGGACTCCTGGATCTTCCATCAACAGGCCAAATCTCTTAAATAAATCTTTATCAAACCAAGTTCCCCAAAAATATGCCGAGAAGAGACCCTGCGGCCAAAGACCGAAATGGTGCCAATCTTTGGAATCAAAATCTTTTAATTCTTCTGAGACAAAAGGGGTAGGAGATTCTTTGACGAGTGTGGTTATCGGACGGCTCTGGACGATAAACATCTGTTCGCTTTCCATAGCCCATTCGGTATCAACCGGAAAACCATAGTGATTTTCGATCGTAATTAAAACTTCTGCAAGCAAGAGAATTTGACTGTCTGTAAGCACCTGAGAGCCACCTTTCGCTTTTGGCAGGTCTTTCCATTCGTTTCCGCCGCCTTCTTTACGATAGATACCTTGTGCCTGTTCACTAATACTTTTTTCAATAATGGCGCGCGGCTCTTTCGTGACTACGTAGCTGTCCGGAGTGACTTGTCCTGATACAACCGCTTCACCAAGTCCAAATCCTGCCTCGATAATCATCTGATTGCGATCTTCGGTAACCGGATGGACAGAAAACGCGATGCCCGCGGCATCGCTGTTCACCATCTTCTGTACTACGACTGCGACGGAAATCTTTTGGGCATGCATACCCTTTTCAAAACGATAGAAAATTGCACGCGGAGTGAAGAGCGAAGCCCAGCACTCTCGCACCTTCTCAAGAAGAGTCTCGTGAGTTGTGTTAAGGAATGTATCGAGCTGCCCTGCCCATGCCGCCTCTGCTCCGTCTTCTGCTGTTGCGCTTGAACGAACCGCAACAAATTCTGTATTTAAATCCTTGAACGATTCCTTTATTTCCGCTTTTAAATCTGTGGGCATCTCGGCATCGAGAATAAGTGCCTGAATCGTTTCTGATGCATGCTCAACCGTATGCATTTCTCGATGATCTACTTTCTCAAGGATCGCATCAATTTCTGCGGTTAGGCTCGTTTCTATAATGAACCTTTCAAATGCACCAGCGAGAATCACGAAACCTGGAGGAACTGGAATTCCAGCTTGTGTCATCTCTCCAAGCGACGCACCTTTTCCACCCGCTATTGCAGCATCATTTTTGCCAAGTTGATTGAAGGGTTTCGTAAAAGTCATGCCCTTATATCAGCAGTATGTAATAAATACATAGATATGAAAAGAGCCCGACAGTCGCCTGCCGGGCCCGATTTCCTCCACTTGCTGTTACACGAGCGGAAGGTAGTCGAAGTGAGGGCCTCCCTCTTCCGGAAAGGTGAAGACGCCGACGTCGCCCTTGTTGAAGGCGAATATCGGAGGCCAGTTGTCCGTCGCCGAAGCGATGGCGGATTCGATCAGCGGCCCGTGCGAGCACAGGAGCGCGTTCTGGCCAGGCTCGAGTGTCGACACGATCTGCCTCATCAAGAACCGGAACTCCGATCCGCGTTTCCGCAGGAGTTCTGGCGATTGCTGGTAGCAGTCGGCAGGTGTTTCGAGTTTCAGGTGGATGATATCCGCCCAGAGATCGAAGTCGCCAGGGCCGAGCGCGTCGGCGAGAACGATCGAAACGGCGTCCGGACGGACGAGCCTGATCGTCTCGGCAGTCCGCAGAAGCATCGACGCGACGAATTGCTCGAACTTGACGCCATTGAGGTGCGTTTCATTCAAGCGTTTCGCCATGGCTTCCGCTTCAGGCGCGAGATGCGCCTCCGGCATCCAACCTGTCTGGTCGGACTCATCCTTGACGTAAGGCAGGTGACGCATCACGAAGATGCGACGGTCTGATTCGGAAGCCATTGGCAACCCTCTCTCATTTCAATGTTAAGATCAGCGACTTATATTATATAACTTATTTATATTAAAAGTCAAGTCGCTTGCTCGACTCCCCTTTTTATTAAATTCCGATAATCTTCCTTGAATCCGTATGCCAGTCATTTTCTCCTCCCTTGAGCACAACATGACTCTCAAAACGCTCAAGCAAAGTAGCTTCAACAGAAGCGAACCTAGAGCGTTGGTCAGCTAGTAGATCTTCTATGACTACAGGATAGAGGTACTTATAGAATCTTATGTAGCCCAATAAATATACATTCAGGCCGTTAAGTACACGCGTAGCCTGGTCCTCATTGTATACAACTCCTTGATCGGCCTCTATGTCTGTCGCAGATTTTGCGTTTATTTTGAATATCATAGCTCCAACGCCTCCATGAGCAGGGTTTGAGAGCATCCATTTATACCGTTCGTAATAACCAGGCAGAATCTCATCGAACATGACCTTGAATTTTACGTATCCCTTGCCGCGTGTCTCTGGTTTGCTGTCATTCTTATTCTCTTCTGCGAGCTTGTCAGGATGCTTCTCGAAATAACGCATTTTCACAAAGACTTCAACCAGATTACGTTCAAGGATATTTGCTTCGTGATAATATCCTCGCTCGACAAGTCCGAGAGCTGCCTTGAAGGTATAGATGCTCATATAGAACCAGTAGAAGACCCTGCTTTGGTATTGCCCCTCGGGAGATTCTCCGCCGTCATTCTTAGGCCATTTGTAAAGAAGGCTGCTCAGGAGATCGATTGCGTCTCTTTGTTCCTGTATCACATGATTTAGCCGCTGGTGGGTAGTAGCTTGAACTTCTAGCTCTTGTCCATCTATGTCATGCGTATTTAGTTCGTGCATATTGAATGTCTAACCGCTATCAGCATAATTCTCGAGAACGCTATTAAAGATGCTCTTAAGAACCTCTTTTCTCCTATTGAAAGCAGAATCGATATCATAATCTAGAGATTCCGTTTCTCGCAAATATTTCTCTGCGCTTTCCTTTCCAAAGGCTTGGTAGAAGATTGGAACCCACTTTGTTAATTCAGTCGTAATCTTTATTGTATTGGCTCTTTCTGAACTCTCAGCGGTTCTGATGTTCAATTCCATTTTATTTTCATCATCGTTTATTGAACCGCTGAAGGTTCGAATTCTTCCTACAAGACCGAAGGGCCAGTTTCGCTCGATAACTGATTTTACGCGTGCATTCGGATTATAAGATGAGAATACAAATATTAGAATTGCAGCCCACCAGATTGGTTCCACCTCTGGAAAGAGCTCCTCTGAGATATCGTTTAGGGATAGATCGTAATCCCCATCCTTTGTGTTTGAGATTCTGTTCTGAACGAAATAGAAGAACTCTCCTAAAGTTAATTTCTGAATTAAATCTTTCGTGAGATTTAATTTTCTTATTTTCCAAGAATCAGGAAACTGCGACCATATATTGTAATTATTTGGTGACTCGCCTATCTTCTCAAAAAAGGTTCTATAAAATATCCGAAGAATATGTTCTATGTAACTCCTTTCGTCCTTTTCCTTAACTAAGAATTTCACATTCTGGGAAGATTGAATGTGTTTCTGAAATGTATCAAGGAAACTATAAACATCCATCGAGTTGTCGGTTAGGACTTGGTTCTCAATACCAGTAAACATTGATTCGAGTTCATTCATGATTTGAAAATACAATGACCAGAAATTGAGCGAATCTGCAGGCTTCCCCAAAAGACTCATTTCTTTCTTCCAGACTTCCAAGTGCCATTTGAGAATATTGGGTAAGGCAATATACGAAGGAAACAGACGTGATCGTTTATCTAGATTCTTCCTAAAATCTCCCAGTAATTTAAATGTTAGATCGAGATTATCTTTCATAACTACTTATCTGAAAGAAGGCTATTTATTCTTTCGGAAAAAATCTCGAAGAACTCGTTCTCATTAGCAGGATTTATATTCTCGCTTCCCCATACAGAACTCCAAGCCTCTTCCATATCCTGTTTGCTGGTCATAGCTCGTAAAAATGCAAATCGTAGGGGAAACTTATTTCCCTTTAACCATTTGTATGAGAGTGCCAGAACATATACTAAGAGACCTACACCTACCGCCCATAAAACAAGCTCGATAAATCGTCCTATGCTGTCTGAGTTCCTCCAGAAGAACATGGGGAGAAATATTAACGCCACATAAATTAATAGCCATTTGGCACGAATTACGTGATCAAGAATTACATGGTTATCTAGCTCCTTGAAATCTTTTTCGCCCACAAAAATAGCGATTCCAACGGGAATGAGTATCGTAAGGCCAGCAAGACCAACATTCTGGGCCAACGTAGGCAAGTCCGGATTACAAATTAAAGCAAATAGCCACATGGTTTGGTGAATTAAAAGCAGTATAAACCTCTTAGTAGAGACTGTCTTTATCCCCTTCTCTCCCGCTAGACTTTCCAACCCTCTTCCGGCTGTATGTGTGGTGTATGGAACAAACAACACTTCACGGAGCTCAGACCAGCGCCGCACCCTTATTAGCACTCGTGCCCCTCAGATATTGCCTGTATGCCCGAAAGTCGAGCGAAGCCGAGGAAATGCAGGCATTGTCCATCGATTCACAGATAAAAGAAATGATGACAGTAGCAATGCGAGAAGGATTGGACGTGGTCGATATAAAGCGCGAAAGCCACTCTGCTAAGGAGACCGGGCAGCGTCCGGTCTTTAATGAAATACTCGATGGGCTCCGACTCTCGAAGTTCGATGCCATACTGACGTGGGCTCCTGATCGTATCTCGCGAAACGCCGGCGACCTCGGAAAGATCGTCGATCTCATGGACTCCGGTCTTTTGCGCGAAATACGCACATACAACCAGAAGTTCTCAAACAACCCGAACGAAAAGTTTCTCCTCATGATTCTTGGGAGCCAGGCAAAGCTTGAGAACGATAATAAGCGCATCAACGTGAAGCGCGGACTGAAGACAAGGGTCGAAATGGGGCTATGGCCGGGAGTCGCACCTTTGGGATATATGAACGATAGACGTCTGGATCACAAGTGCGAGGTACTACTCGATCCACAACGTGCACCAATGGTGAGACGTATCTTCGAAAAAGTTGGTAACGAAGGCGTGAGCGGAAGGCAGATAGCAATATGGCTCACCAAAGAAAACTTCCGATCAAAGACTGGCAAGTTTGTAACGCTCTCCACCGTATATGAAGTACTCAAAAATCCTTTCTATACTGGCTCCTTCGAGTATCCGCGAAAGAGTGGCAACTGGTACACAGGCAAGCACGCACCGATTGTTACCCAAGATCTCTTCGAAAGAGCCCGGGCGAGAGTCGGCGAACAAAACAAGCCGCGCAAGCAAGGCAACAGCTTCGCCTTCACCAAGATGATGAGGTGCGGATACTGTGGCTCCGGCATCAGCGCCCAGGAGAAGTCGAAGAATATTAGCGACGGTACCGTTCACTGGTACATCTACTACACTTGTACCCGCTACAACGATAAGGAATGCAAGAACCTATACCTGCGTGAAGACAGTCTGATACTCCAGCTTGGCAAGATCATCGACAACATCGAGATAGATGAGTTAGGAGCACGCCACCTCATCGAGGCAGAAGTCGAGCGATACAACCGACTGCGATCTGCAATGCTCGGGGTGAACGAAAAAGATCAAGCCGAGAAGATGGATGTCCGTCGATATGCCAAGTATCTCCTTGAAGAAGGCAGCATCGAACAGAAACGACAACTACTCGAACATTTACAAGGCAAGATTCTAATCAAAGACAAGAAAATATACCTTGATACAGGAGCCAACGATCAAAGCAACATGGGAGGTTCTAATGAAAAAGGAACAGGCTAATCTGCTATGAATAAATTTAGATAGCAATACCCATACTAGTTGCAGATCGTAGAATCTCAGCAATCGGAAGGAATAAGTAGCCGACAGAATCATCTCCAGTGGCACGACTACTTGTTCCACGTAATGCCATTCCTACCACCTGATTATTTTCGTTCAGTACAGGACCACCGCTCATTCCACCTACCATCTTTTTATCAACATACACCTCCTGAACTCCATACTGATTTGGATGGACAGCCGTAACGGCTAAGGGTGTTATATGAGGAGCCATACCTGGCAAATATATAGGAAATCCTACTACTTTGTATTTATTAGGAGCAGCAATTTCCAGACCAGCAGAAAGATTAACTGCGTAAAGAGATTTCTCAGACGTCTTGTCAATTGGAGATACGTCAATAAAAATCAAGTCAGCCGTGTGTGATGAGTATGCAGGATTGATGCTTGCTCGTTTTTTGGAAGGCTCTGGAAAATCATTGAAGGTGAAAAACTTTACTTCATTGTTAGTTCTACGTGGAAACTGATCATCACCTTCAACCTCAACGGTATGTCTACACGTAACCAGAAATTTTTCATTCAGAACGAAACCTGTGCCAATCTTCGAGCCTGATTCGATAACAAGGACTTTCCCACGAAGCTCTTCTATCTCTTCCAGCGGTAACGTGGGTCTCCCCTTACCCTCTTGAAGAGCGAAACGATTATAGAGACGGCGATACGTTAAATCAGTATGGCCCTTAACATTCTTAAGATGAGAAAGCTTCCCTCCGAGAACTGTGACGAAGTCCTTCTCCTTATTGCTCAAATTGTATCTGGCGTTATGTGTACTCTTAGCTGCTGTAAGACCTCTTTTTTCCCAATCATTTACCATGGCTCTAATTTGACGGACAAACTTACGAGGTACATTTAGCTTTGAATTGACTTTCACACCT
Organism: uncultured bacterium; assembly: GCA_963851445.1. Classification (GTDB taxonomy): domain Bacteria; phylum Patescibacteriota; class Minisyncoccia; order Phycocordibacterales; family Phycocordibacteraceae; genus C7867-001. The sequence continues at coordinate 151,667 of CAWKPH010000001.1, forward strand.
GTTACATATTTTGCTTCACTTTTGAAGTCGAGTCGAGTCTTCTTTGGATTAACAATAAACCCATTCCCTTGAATGATCTTGATTAAATCTTCACCTAAGACTGGCGTATCTGAATCAGGATTCTCTATAACCTCTCTCGAGAAAGATGACTTGGTGGTTGAGAAAGTTATATCATCTGCATATCGTGTATAGGTTATCCGTTGTTGTGCGGCAAATGCAGTTAAAGCTCTATCGAGACGAAAACAAATAAGATTTGAAATGACAGGAGATGTAGGCGCACCTTGTGGTACTTTATTATCAACAGAACAAATAGCCGCTAGGGTTGAGGCGACCTCCTTACTGAAATTGAAGGGTTCTGCACGAAAGAGTCCGTAGACTCGGTAGCCCGCAATTGTTGGAAAGAAATCCTGTAAATCCAGATTTAAGATCAGACGTCTCCTTAGGTGAGGCTCTGCGTTTGAGATTATCGACCTCCCAATTACGAACCCGTGAGCCGAGTCTGGTGGATTTGAATAGATATTATTTAGAGCTGCGCTAAGTTTCTTCTGTATTTCCTTAAGACCTTCTATTGGAGCTGCGATCTTTCTCGTACCACCACTTTTCTTTGGTATCTCAAATATCTTGTATTTCTTCCCCGGCCCATAGGCGAAAAAAGTAAGGGTCGATTTCTTAATATCAAGAAATCTGGCCAGATCTTCTCTGGTTTCGCAATTTAAGAATTCATTCCTGGCTTGTACCAACATTTAGCGGCGCATAATCCTTCTTACCGCCACCGATCCATAATATGGACGATAAGGCCAAGGTAAATTCGGAACATCTACACCATGGCGTAATTGCTAGACATTGTTGAATATCGCAGCAGGGACACCGCGAAAAGTCGATTATGCGCCGCTAAATACTGATACTGTCTAGAATCATACTTTGAATACGGCACACCGCAACTTTCATTGTTTGAGACGCCCTAAGTGTCTCTAAAAAACCCCGGCGGAATCGAACCAATCATAAATCAGAAAACCGCCCCTAGTTGCGCGGTTTTCTGATTTTCTTTATCGTTGCGAACGAAATGACCCAGGACGGTTCGGTACCAATCTCTACGTACTTAAGCCATTCTGGTTGTCCGTCCAATCGTGTTGCGGGGGCCGGAATCGAACCGGCGTCTGGAGGTTATGCTTACCACTACAACTTTCGTTGCGCACTGTAACATGTTTGTGGTCTGGACTATGCCTTCATCCACGAATGGATGTCTACCGTCTAGTCTCTACACCTTCATTCTCTCTTTTGAGAAAAAGCTTGGCTCGGCATTGCCTTCTGCTTTCGCAGTAGGGTTTCACCGAATTTGGCAGATGATCTTACGCACAATTGCTTGCGCGCACGCCCGAATAATTCAAGCCTCCCGAGGTACCTCTCCTCTACCCCGCTTTGTTTGCGATAGATAAGAAATTCATTCTTCTCTAAGCGCTAAGGGTCAGTTTAGTTTATTTGATTGAAAATATCAATATATGACTATTGGAACCAGTGTATATACTATAAATCAGAATAATTGATGATACAATAAATTGATGCGAGTTGATTTACGTGATAAGGCAGTAATTTTAAGAAAGGAAGGTAAAAGTATAAAACAAATAGCATTACTACTTCATGTAAGCCAAAGCTCCGCGAGCAGATGGTGCACGGGAATCAATCTCACAAGAAACCAACAAAACCTGCTCGATGACAAAAGAAGAAAGGCTGGCCTAAAAGCTCTTGCCCCCTGGATAAGAAAATTGCAGATGAAGAAAGTGAATGATATCAAGTACCAGTCAGCACTAGGGAAAAATGACATTGGGAATATGACCAAACGTGATTTGTATGTCTTAGGTCTGGGACTTTATTGGGGTGAGGGATATAAAAAAGGAAGTCAGGAATTAGGATTTACCAATACTGATCCTGATCTCATTGTTGTCTTTATTCTATGGCTTGAAGATATATTTGATGTTAAACGCCATGATCTCATCGCAAGAATAACTATCAATGCGCGATATATTTCTGAGACAAAACGTATTCAAAAAGAATGGAGCAAATTCACTGGAATACCTCAAACTCAATTTACAAAACCTAGTTACATCAATACCAATAGTCTTTATCCTCTAAAGAATCCTCGTACATATCGAGGCACCTTGCGCATCAAGGTGAGAAACGGAACTTCTCTTCGAAGGCGCATTCTTGCCAGCATTAAGGAATCTTCTGATCAAATCTCGCTGAACTCACGGAATACGTTCTCATAGCGACCGATGGTCTGATATGCTGTATGGTCGGAAAGTTCGTATGTCGAGCCTCGGTGCGCAATATCGTTCCGTACACGATGGGCTGTCCATGCGTCATCGAGTGTCCTAAAGTGTGAGGGATTCGCGGTCTTTAATTTTTCTCCCACCCCTTCACCAACATATCCAAGTCGAGTGAGCATCTCGTCAAGCATAATATCAGCTTCGATGATCGCGTTTCGCCAATCGCTTTGCTGTGTCCCTTCGATAAGTTGTCGTATATAGGTCCAACGCGAGTTTGTAACCTGTGCATGTGCCTCAGCAGGAGGATAGGTTTCGAATTTTTTGTCCTCCTCCTCGACAACTTCATAGAGACGCAAAGAATAGTAGATGAGTATGCCCAGTAAGATAAGTGTTAGAAGGAAGGCAAGAATGGTTATGAGAAGCCAAAGATGCGCAAAAAAAGCCTCGGCGCCACTTAGACTTGATGAATGTGCACTAAAAAAGAGATTGTAGAGAAGTTGGAAAAAATATCCGACGTTGAGGAAGTTGATCGGAGGCGGAGGCACGGTCGGCTGCATGAACTCCAGTATAGCGTTTATGCAAGGGTTTCGTTTGTAACGGCGGCGGCAAGTGTGAACAGGAGGTCGTCAGCGCCTTTAGGAGCCGTGAAATGCATACCTACCGGCAGATTCTTCCCGTCTCTTGGGACAGTGCCCATGGGCACTGAAATGGCTGGCATGCCCGTTAGATTTGCTGTTACGGTGAACACATCCTCCAGGTACATGGAAACTGGATCGTTACTCTTTTCACCAAACTTGAACGCTGGCGACGGCGTTGTCGGAAATGCGATGACATCTACATTCTCAAATGCTCTATCATATTCGTCGCTAAGAACCGAGCGAGCTGCGCTGGCTTTGCGATAATACGCATCAATATAGCCAGCTGAGAGCACGAATGTTCCGAGGAGTATACGGCGTTTCGTTTCTTCGCCAAATCCTTCACCTCTGCTTTCGAGATAATCGTCAAGGAGCGTTGCACCCCGTTTTGCAAGACCGTATCTCATGCCATCGAAACGTGCGAGGTTTGTCGAAGCTTCTGCGGGCATAATGACATAGTACACAGCAAGCGCGTAGGCACTCGTCGGAAGTGAGATATCGACAATCTCATAGCCCTTCATTTTGAGCTCTTCGAGCGTCGCATCGAACCGTGCTCGAAGGTCGGGATCAATTCCTGATTCGAGAAGATGGAATGGCACTCCAATCCGTTTCTTAAACGATTTCGATTTTGGATACGTGGTGTCATTTGGGATGCTTGTAGAATCAAGTGGGTCATTTCCATTGATGCCATCGAAGAGTGTCTTTGCGTCCGCGACTGATTTCGTAAGGGGTCCGATTTGATCAAGAGATGAACCAAGTGCAATAAGACCCGAACGCGAGACCGAGCCGTAGGTGGGTTTGAATCCAACAAGACCGCAATGGGCTGCTGGTTGGCGGATAGAACCGCCCGTATCAGAACCGAGCCCAGCGATAGTCATATCGGCAGCAACTGCCGCTGCAGAGCCTCCAGAAGAACCTCCGGGTACGCGGCTTGTATCGTAGGGATTGCGAGTCGGTCCAAATGCAGAATGTTCAGTTGAACTTCCCATCGCAAATTCGTCCATATTCGTACGGCCAACAAATAAAGCACCTTCGTTTTTGAGTTTAGTAGTAACGGTCGCATCGTAGGTTGCGTGGTAATTTTTAAGAATCCTTGAAGCGGCACTCGCGATCCTGCCATCAATTAGAATGTTATCTTTCATGGCAAGTGGAATGCCACAAAGGACAGGTGCGTTTTCTCCTTCAGAGTCGATGCGTTTCTGCGCTGCCTCTATTTGACGATATACACTTGATTCTGAAGAATCCTTCCCATCGATTTCGAAAAACTCAAGATACGCATTCAGCTCAGGATTCTTTTCTTTGGCAGTAGTCTGGCAGGCATCGAAAAGTTCTTGAACGCTGAATTCCCGAGCACGGAGTGCGCGCGCAGCTTCAGTGATAGTTAGTTCATTTGGCTGCTTAGTCATAATTCACGATTTGCTTCACTTCCAAATAATCTCCCTCACGCGCAGGAAATTGTTCAACCAATTTCTTTGTGTACTTCCCTTTCGCGTGCGGTTCTCCGTCTTCACGCATCACGTTTGTGTATGGTAGAAGAAGTTCTCCTTTCTTAACTTCAAGAGCCTCGAGCTGCCCTACATACTCGAGAATTGCATCGAATTCTTTCACAAACTTTGGAAGCTCTTCTTCGGAAAGCGGTATACGTGCAAGCGCCGCTAGTTTCTTTACGTCCTCGGGTGTTGCCATAGATAACGTCACTGTATCACATCGTTTCGGGCCCTTCGAGTTGCATCACTTCGCGATACGTTCTATTACGAGCTACGTATTCGCCTCGCGAATTCTGCTTCGTCTATCACTTCAACGCCCAAGTCTTCTGCTTTTGAAAGTTTTGAGCCTGCATTTTTTCCGGCAAGTAAAAATGAGGTTTTCTTGGATACGGAACTCGTAACGCTTCCGCCCGCTCTGCGTACTGCATCCTCAGCTTCTTCTCGTGAGTATCCATCAAGTGTGCCGGTTACGACAACTGTTTTCCCTTTTAGAGGACCTCCACCAACTGCGTGTGGAGTTTTTTGTATAGAAAGATGTTTCAGCAGTCGCATGAGAAGCGCTCTATTTCCGCTATCGACAAACCATTCATGGACCGAATCTGCGACAACATCTCCAATACCATGAATAACAGCGAACTCGTCGCGCGATGCGCTTTGTAGTCGCTCTAGAGTCCCGAATTCCTGTGCAAGTAAAAGTGCGGTCTCCTCACCAACGTGCAATATAGAAAGTCCGACAAGAAGACGATCGAGCGTTGGCTTCTTTGATGCTTCGAGGGAATGAAGAGTATTGTCAACAGATTTCTCCTTAAAACCGGGAAGTGTGAGGAGGTCATCGCGTGTGAGGTCAAAAAAATCATCGTATTCATTTACCAGTTGTTTCTCCATAAGAAGCTGAACGGTCTTTTCTCCCATGCCATCGATGTCGAGTGCATGTTTTCCGACGAAATGTACAAGTTTCTTGAATTGTTGGTTGTAGGAACCACGAACGACACAACGGTATGCTGCTTGGCCAGGGATACGTTCGATACGACCATCTCCCCCGCAAAGCGGGGTATGCGTTGGAAATTTGAAACGTTTCTCTTTTCCTATGCGCAGTTCCGGTAGCACCTGCACTATTTCAGGGATAATATCGCCTGCTTTTTGCAGAATGACTGTGTCGCCGATGCGTATATCGCGCTCTTTAATGAAATCTTCATTGTGAAGTGTCGCACGCGCAACGACTGAACCAGCGACCGCAACAGGACGCAAATGTGCAACTGGTGTGACGACGCCGGTACGTCCAACACGTAGTGTAATATCCTCGACGACGGTCGTGACTTGTTCGGCTGGAAATTTGTACGCAATGGCAAAACGTGGTGCCTTACCGGTATATCCGAGTTTTTCCTGATCAGCGCGTGATTCGAGTTTTAGAACTACGCCATCAATTTGATAGTCCTCCTTATCTCGCGCAGTGCCGTTCCATTTTTTCCAAAACTTGAATATCTGTTCAAGCGATGCACCGTGGAGCGTATGCGGATTTATTGGCAAGCCAAGCGATGCGATGTAGGCGAGCTCCTCGCTTTGAGTTGGCGGAAATAGACTCTTCGCCTGCGGGGATGCCGTGCCGTGCGGGTTAGGTTCAGAAAGCGTATCAATGTCGTATAGGAAAACACCCAGCGGGCGCTGTGCTGCGATACTGGGATCAAGCTGACGAATTGAGCCGGCTGATGCATTACGGGGATTTGCAAATGGCGGCTGCCCTGCTTTTTCACGTTCCTTGTTAAGTTTCTTGAGTCCTGAACGAGTCATAAATACTTCCCCCTCAACCACAAGGTCGACCGGTTTCCTAAGTGTCAGTGGTACTGACTTGATCGTTCGTATGTTGTGCGTTACATCCTCACCAATTTTCCCATCGCCACGAGTTGCAGCGCGTACGAGCTCCCCGTGCTCATACGTAAGCACAATGTGGAGGCCGTCAATTTTGAGTTCAGCGGCGTAACCTAGTTGAGAGGATGATTCGAGGATTTTGTGCATCCTTTCGTCAAACGCTCGCACCTCTTCTTCGGTGAATGCGTCGTTTAAGGACCACTGCGGGACAGTGTGTGTGACTTTTTTGAGTTCGGGCATGACAGCACCCGCAATCCGGTTCGTCGGAGAATCAGGAACCCTAAGCTCAGGATATGCCTCCTCGAGCTCTGCTAACTCATGCTTGAGTGAATCCAGAGCTTCGGGTGATATTAGCGACTCATCCTTTTCGTGCTGAAGTGCACGATACTTGTCTATGGACGCTCGAAGGGAGGCTGCCCGCAGCTGGATATCCTCAGAATTTCCCATATTCGAAAACTATAACAGATTCCGCTAGCTCGCGAGTGTACCATATGCTGCCTTGATTCCACGTATAACGACATTTCCCGGTTCGCAACTTGAGCCTAGTGAATAGATAGCGGCACTCCCATCTTGCGCTTTGTATATCGTTACAGACGCACTATAAGGCGAGTCACCATTTGGGCATGGAATCGTGAATGAAAGTACAAGAGGATTTCCCTGCGTTGCTGAGGTCACAAGATCGACTGGTATAGAGTCTCCTTCGCAATTAAGATTTGTACCATTTGAGTCCTTATTATTTATGTATGTGCCGGAATAATCAAATGCATCGTCCTGGTAGTCCCAATACTGGGCGCACTCGAGCCCAGAATCAGCGTTATAAAATGCCATCTGCGAGGCTTTGGCACTAATGCCAATTTCGGATTGCTTGATAGCAACATCAGCAAGCGCGATGCCGATGGCTAAGGAAACAGAAGCGAATATGATCGCAACGAGAAGGGTAAAACCGCGGGGTGATTTCATCATAACCATTTTTCAATATAGTCGGTAACAGTGAGTGTATGCGAGACTCTTTCAGTCACCCAGGTCACCGTAACAACTATCTTGTCCTCTTGGCTGGCAATTGTGGGTGTCACCTGTATCGTTCGGGTGAAGCGATTAAGTGCCGATTGCGAGGGAGGATAAACACAGGAACTTGGATACATACAGGACGTACCATTGATCTTCATATTTAAATTCCACCAACTACCTGTGGGGTTTGCGAGAAAGTCGTCATCTCGAATAGCAATAATCTGCTCTATTCCTTCCTGCGCTAGCGCCGACGCAACAAGGTCATCTCGCGCACTATAGGACAAGATAATTGAACTCGTTATCGTAATGAATGGTGCTGTGATCGCAAGCGTAATGATTGCTATCGCTACGAGTGTCTCGACAAGAGTGAAGCCGCGGGGTGATTTCATCATAGGTTTATATTGCGCTGCGTTGCCGCCCCTTCAATAGTGAATGTCGTCGAAGCAATTGGCGTACCTGGACCAGGAGCAGTCACCCCAACGATGAGAAAGGATACTTGGGGTTGTACGCTACTTCCTTTAGAAACATTGTTAGACGTAAACTGGAGAGTTTTAATATTTATCGCAGGATCAGTGAGCGCAACGGTGCAGAGAGGAGGGCTTGTAGTACAAGGAGGAGAAATTGTGTTAATGCACTCATCAATCTGGCCATTACCATTCGTAGCAGTGTTTAGTTGGTAGGTAACACATTGTGAAGCTTCATCTTCAAAAGTGAACGATGAGGAACCGCCACTGGCAGTGAGGCTATAGTTGTCTCCAGTACGGATCGAGCGCTGCATTGAGTCAACCGCAAATGAAAGATTATTCACTGCGTTATTTGTTGATTGTAATGCGTGGTCAATGGCAACGAGTCGCAAGTAGCTACCGGCCACCAGAACCATGACAATACTAAAAAGCGCGACTGAAACCATAAGCTCGATAAGCGTGAAACCATGTGTATGCAATTTCATCATGTACAAGTGCCGACCGCGATTTCCCCAGCCTCAGAAATGTTTATACACTCCTGTGACGTACCATTGGGGGCAGTTACTTTTATAGTAGCACTTGAAAGAGAACTGTACGTATTTACTCCACCTACTTTCGCAAAGATTGCAGTGCTTATGTCAGGCCTAAGGAAGGTTATATTTAGGTCATCTAATGCTTCATTACCAGCATAGGGATAGTTGCTGCAAGCAAGAATGCCTTGGGCCGGTACACCACAGAAACTGAGAGTGAAGGCGCCTGTAAGGGTATACGATTGGACGACCACATCTCCAGAGGACTCGTAGACACAATCGCCAGGGCGCTCTTCCGGATTACCAGTTTGCGTGTTCGTGTGTCCCGGACAAGCGCCGCTTTGATCGTTCCCAGGCGCAGAGGGGTAGATATCTGCGAATTCTAGATAGGAATTATTGTCGGCTTCGAAATGAAGTCCGTATCCTGTATCGTAGGTCGCGGGAAGAGTTGCACTTGAAAGTCCGTACGACTGCGCATCACGTAGCGAAAGTCCGATAGAATAGGCGGCATTCGTGAGAAGGAGTGTGTCATTAAAGGTTGATTCTGTCACAATTGTACCGATGAGTAAAATTCCTATGATCGCAAGCACTACAATCATTTCAAGGAGTGTGTAACCCCGTAGTGCAGGTCTGGTTGTATTTTTTTTTAGAAAGGAAAAATATTCCATCCGGTAAATAGGGCGAGAAGGAACCCTGCGGCAAGAAAAGGAACGAAGGGTATCTCACTTTGCATTGTAGTGCCGTTTCGCCCCAACACCAAGAGCGTTATCCCGTAAATTGCGCCGATCCAGAAGGAGAAAACGAGGCCGGTGAGAGCAACCGGTCCTGCAAGGAGAGCCCCCGCAAACGCAACCGGTGCGTCTCCCAGGCCCATCGCGCGTCCGCGCGACAAGAAATAGATAAGGTAGAATGCGATGCCAATAAAAGCAGCAATTATAATCTCGACTCCGAGAACTTTCAGCGTTGGAGCCTTAAGAAACGCGTAGAGAAGGGCAAGAACCACGAAGATGCTCGTTGCTATGGGGGGGACGATGGTATGCCGAATATCGTAGACTACAATGAGCATAAGGACGACCAGCGATGCAAGAAAAAATGCCAAGGAAAGGCTAGCTCCTAAGATCAAAAACGAAACTGCAAAGCTCAGTCCAAGCGCTATCTCGACCCACAGGTACGTTATGGGAATGCGCGAACGGCACGTCCGACATTTTCCGCCTGTACTCACCCATGACAGTATTGGCAAAAGATCAAAAAAACCAAGGGGCCGGGCACAGGAATTACAACGTGAACGGCCTTGAAGCCACGATTGATGGGTATAGATGCGCTCTGCAACGACGCAAATGAAACTACCCAGAACTGCACCGAGAATGAAAAAAAATAGAGCGAGTGTAAATGTCATAAGCTCAGTATAACTCTCTATAATTCTTATACTTCGGGGATTGTTGAGTGAGGCTCTAACAAAGAAAAAGCCCCGAAGGGCTTTTCCCAAAGAATCTCACTATGCTGACTACTAACAGTTAGTTGTAGAAATAACGGTAGATTCAACCTGTTGTTTCCCTGTGGAGTCTACACAGAAGTAACCAGCGCCAGGAGTCGTAAGAGCTGCTTCGACCGCCCACGCACTAGAAGTAATGTCATAAGTGAGACCTCCTCCAGAATAACCTGCGGCCTGGTTCAAAGCATTTGCTGCTGTTTGGTCGGCATTTGCTAATCCTGCTCCAGAGGCAGCGCACCAGAGACCAACGCCACTTTGCCCACCCGTTCCAGTACCTTGTGGGAAAGAAGTTACTGCTGCGGAGCCGCCACCAACAAGTCCACTTCCAGCCTTGGTACACCCAGCGCCAGTGGTTTGATTCACATAGTTACTGCTGTCGCCATCATAATCGAGAGCTGCTTCTGTGGAGACCGTTGTAAGGTCAGACTTGATATTTGCGTCAACGCCTTTCGAACGCGCAGTGTTAAGCGCAGCCAAGATGACTGCTGACAAGATGCCAATAATTGCGATCACAACGAGGAGTTCGATGAGGGTAAAACCCGCAAGGTGCCCTTTGCGTTGAGCGCGAGCGAGAGAAGATGCTTGTATCATACTTTAAAGTATTAGTGTAAGGCTATGCGGGTTATGAGTAATATCCGCTCCCTTCATTGTACTTAACTCTAAATATAATGTGAGGAACCTCTGTGGATAACACGAATAAAGTTAGAATCTGAATTCTCCTAACTAATAGCTCCTGCAAGATCGTAGATAGGAATGAGCACGGCTGCCACGAGTGTCCCAACGCCAAGGCCGAGGAATACAATCATGAGTGGCTCGATAAGATCGACCAGCGTATCAATTGCGGTAGACACTTCACGTCGATAAAATTTCGCGAGTGTGTTCAAAATGTTACCAAGTTCTCCTGTCTCCTCACCCACTTTGATCATTGCAATCATAATACCCGGAATCTCGGCGTGACTGCGCCAGTGCATCAGATATGATGAACCGCCTTTAACCGAATCGCTCACATCATGCATGATCGTTTCATAGATACTACTTCCTATAATCGGGCAGTAATATCAACCATTTCAATGACTGGGACGCCTGAGGAAAGCATCGTCGAGAAGTTGTCAGCGATACGCGAAAGATAAAGTTTCTTGATAGAGATCCCCAACGTACGGAATGGAGAGTTTGAGGCCATCGAAATAGAGTCTGCCCGACCCCGTCTGAAGTGCGCGATATACGAAAAACCCAGCGATTGCAATCCCAATGAGAATAAAAATACCGAAGTGAAGATTATGTTGGATAGATCAATGACAATTTGCGTATACAGAGGCACTGCCGTTCCAGAATCGATCAGGATTGCTGTTATTTTTGGAATGACAAGCGTGAGCATGAGAGTCATAACGACAATAAACACAACGACAACAAACGCAGGGTAGATAAGAGCATTCTGTGCTTTGCTCATAACTCATACGTACGATCAAGGTAGTCGGCGAGGTAGCCGAATGTGTCAGAAAGCTTTCCCGACTCCTCCCCCGATCGAACCATGTTGACGTAAAAAATAGAGAACGCCTTGGGGTGACGCGCCATAGCTTTTGAGATCGGACTTCCCCCCTGAAGATCATCTGCCACCTGCGTGAGTATTTCTGCGAAATACTTATTATCTACCTCCGAAGCGATGAGCCTGAATACACGAAGCGCAGACACCTGGGCCTCAAACAAAGTTGCAATTTGGCGTGAGACGATGACGATTTCCTTATTGCTGACGTGCTTGAACAAGCCAATATCCATCGAGAGAAGAGATTTCTTCGCGAGCGGTTCGATGGAAGATACAATGAGGTTTCGGCGCTGAAGCGTTGCGACGGCTATATCCATCGACAAAGCCTCAATCGTGCCTTGGCGCTCGTGCCCATCCTTATCGAGTGAGTGGTAGGTAAAGAGCATAGAAAATTATATTACAGGTAGCGCTCGAACGTCTTAGGATCAAGCGCATGCTCATAGGCATGGTCTATCGTCACTTCCCCTTTTCGTACGAGTTCAGCAAGAGAGCGGTCCATATCGATCATCCCATCTTGTGAGCTTGTCTGAATAACGGTTGCGATCTCCTGTATGCGCGCATCGCGAATAAGATTTGCAACCGCGGCGTTGTTTATGAGAAGTTCGTATGCAGGAACAAGTCCGCCTTGGATACGTGGGACAAGACGCTGGGAGAAAATACCAATCAAAGACCCTGCAAGCTGAACGCGCACCTGATCTTGCTGTTCTGCTGGGAACATATCGATAATACGATCGATCGTCTGTGCAGCATTATTGGTATGCAAGGTTGAAAACACGAGGTGTCCGGTCTCGGCAGCGGTGACCGCTGAGGAAATAGTTTCTAGGTTGCGCATCTCTCCGACAAGGATGACATTCACATCCTCACGCAGTGATGCTTGAAGCGCGATGCCAAAATCGGGTGTATCAATGTGCACTTCACGCTGATGGATGAGTGATTTTTTTTGCTCATAGAGATATTCAACGGGATCCTCTATGGTAATGATATGCTCGGCGCGTGTCTCGTTGATGCGATCCACCATAGCGGCAAGCGTCGTCGACTTCCCTTGTCCTACGGGACCCACAACGAGAAAGAACCCCTGGGTGCGCTGGGTGAATACTTCGAGTATTGGTGGCAAATTGAGTGCTGCAAAACCCCGAATCTCTTTTGGAATGAGACGCAGCGCGAGCGCTACACTTCCTTGTACGATGTATCCATTCACCCGAAAACGCACGCCGCCGTATGCATATGAAAAGTCTACTGATTGATTCTCCGCAAAGACGGGCCACCTATTTTCAGGAAGAATACTCCGTAGCATCTGCTCGGTCTGCGCGGGGGTGAGTGGCTGTTGCTGAAGAAGCGGCACAAGTGCGCCAGATACACGAATAATCGGCGGCGATCCTGCTGAAATATGTATATCCGAACCTCCTTCTCTGATTACGACATCAAGAAGCGCGTCAATACCTGCATGGGATGCGTCACTCATACCGGTTGCTCAATTATCTTTATTGTTTCAGCATATACCTCCGAAGGTATGGCAGAAGCTTTAATAATATATCCCTTGGCGCCGAGCGCTTTCGCGCGCTCTATATCCGATTCTTGACCTTGGTTTGAAAGGACAATTTTCTTCATGAGGGGCGCAATATTCTCATTGTGAATTGCCTCAAGCACCTGGAACCCATCGATCTCCGGCATCACAATGTCGAGAAGGAGCGCGTCGGGTATCTTACCACTCCGCAGTGCGTCAAGAAGCTCACGTCCATTTTGAAATGCCGTAACCTCATGCCCCGCATTTTTGAATTTGACCGCGTACATATCAAGCAAGAACCGGTCATCATCAGTAATAAAAATTTTGTAGGTAGCCATACGGTTACTTGACCGGTGCGTCCTGATCAATGAGCAAATCGCCGCCGAGCGAATTTACTTCCTCGAAGGGAATCTCTCCGGCAAGTGCTTTTATGATAGCATCCTCGCGCATTGTAAACATACCTTTTGCACGGGCAGCCTCATAGATCTTCTCTTCGACCGGACTCGTGAGTACGGCATGCTCGAGATCCTTATCCATGCGCATGATTTCGAAGACCGCCAAGCGCCCACGGGTACCATTCGGGCAGTCAGGCGTTGATTTGGCTTCATAGATATGCTCAAACTTTGGTATTTTCGCGCGATATTGAAGTGGCAAGTCCGCAAACTCTTCGTTCAAAATACCCTGGATGCTTTCTGAAATTGGTATGGGGTTCCCCGCTCCTGGACAGAGCTTACGTACCAGACGCTGGCCCATAGCAGCAATCAAGGTTGGGGCGATAAGGTACGGATCTACACCCATATCAACGAGACGTGGTATAACACCTGCCGCGGTGTTGGTGTGAATTGTCGAGAATACAAGGTGGCCCGTGAGCGCAGCCTGTATGGCAAGCGACGCGGTCTCATTATCTCGAATCTCTCCGACCATGATTACATCGGGGTCCTGACGAAGTATCGAGCGAAGTCCCGAGGCAAAGGTGTAGCCAATTTCTGGCCGTACTTGGGATTGCGAAACACCAGGGATTTCGTACTCAACTGGATCTTCGACCGATACGACATTTTGAGAATCACGATCGAGTTCCGAAAGCATGGAAAAAAGTGTCGTTGATTTTCCAGAGCCTGTAGGTCCAGAAATAAGGATGATCCCATATGGAGCTCGTATAATGTCTCGGACCTGAGCGATATTTTCGGCAGAGAGACCGAGCGAATCGAGGTTTGTGACTGATTTTGCACTATCAAGAATACGCATTACAACTTTTTCACCGTATTGGGTCGGGAAAGTCGAAACGCGAAAATCAATACGTCGCCCTTCGACCGTTGCTGAAAATCGTCCATCCTGAGGTTTACGGCGCTCATCGAGTCGCAATTGCGCAAGAATCTTGATGCGCGCAACAACTGCTGCATGAACTTTTAATGGCAGTTCAAGTGACGTATGAAGTTCTCCATCCATACGAAACCGCACCTGTACTTTCTCTGGAGTTGCCTCGACATGAATATCCGAGGCTCCCCCTTCGACCGCATACCGTAGTATGGTGGCAACAATCTTCGTGACCGGCGCATCGGCCTTGATTGTACGCTCGACCGAAATTTCATCGTCTTTATCCTTTTTTTCGTCGGCATGAACAGTTTCGTTAAATTCTGAAAGCGCTTCATCCACTTCTCCCGTAAGGGAGGCATACTCCTCAACCACGTGCGCAAAATCCTCTTGGCTTACCAGAAAGAGTTTGTAGGGGATACCGATTTTTGCTGAAATGAACTGGAGCGCATCAAGTGCTTCAATATTGTCAGGATCAACAATACCTACTTCGAGTGCCCCACTCTCTACACTAAGCGGTATGATCTTATAATGTTCAGCCGATTCTTGGGGTATATACGCAAGCACGTCATGCGCAACAGGGTCAATTGCGGGCAACTTGCGAATCGGTATGTTATAGCGTTCGCTTTCAGCAGAAAGTATGGCGTCCGAAGAAATTCCATGCTTCTCGAGCACGGCCGTTATCGGAATACCCGAAGCGCGTGCTTCTTCAGTGAATGCACTTTTATCCTCGGGCTTTATAACTCCCTTATCGCTGAGAAGTGCAACGAGATCCATTCATTTGAGTATAGCGCGTTAATTTCCCCCGGTACCTAAATTGGTGCAAAAGGATCCGTGCGTCCAGTCGCTTCAGGTAATATCGGTGTGTGAATATCGATGAGAGAGGTAAAGCGAGGGTCGGTGAGGATAGCGGTCACGCTCGGATCGAACGATATCGGTTGAAGTTCCTGAGTGAGCGCAATAAAGGTGGCTTCATCGGCACTTGAGGGAGCTGCAGTAGCAGAGACTGCGGTAGATTGATTGTTATTATTGAAAAACAGGAAGTACCCGCCGATGAGAACGACGATGACAAGACCTATAGCAAAGATGATTTGGGTTTGTTTAGACATACGTTTACTGTAGCCAGTAGATCTGGAAGGTTACGTTATAGGTATACACACCATTTGGGGCTGATTGAACCGATAGATTCACAACATCAAGCGGGCGCAGACTTTGCTCAGCAGCCATAAGGAAGGTTTTGAAAGCAGCATAGGTACCTGTTGCCGTTACAGAAAGATTGAGCGATTGGACTTGGTCAGACGGCGCGCCTGAGGTAACGGTTCCGGAATCGCTGGAACCAGCACCTTGGCTCGAGGTAGTATTATCCGAAATACTAAAGTTAGAGAGTGATATCCCAGTTCGTGCAGCTAGCGAATTAAGATCTAAAAGAAGCTGTATGTTGTCGACACCATCGGGGAGAAATTCCTCAAGACGACTGATGCTCGTTGGAGGAATCTGATTCACTTCAGCAGTTAATTGGTTTTCTTTAGCGGTAAATGCCGCTGCAGCGGTAAGTGCTTGATTGTCCGTATTTATATTTTTTTGCGCTTCAACAATTTGAGTGTTGTAGGTCGGACCAATATAGGCGAAGTAAAGCCCTACCGCTAGTAACACCGAAAAAATTGGAAATATTCTACTCATGGCGTTGTGGAGCTTACACTAGCAGTCGATGGCGCCGTTTCGGAAGGAAAACTTGGTGCGGTAGAGGATGCCGCAGGGAGCGTTGATTGTGTAGTTGGTGCGCTGGCCTCGACAATGATGCTCGGATTAAGACTCGCACTTATGGTGAAATTGACAGTATTATCCTTATTTAGGGATATGCCCGAGAAAATGGCACTCTGGATATTTGTCGTACTTGCAAACTCCTGTGATTCCACAGCTAGTGCGTTGAAATCCTGTGCTTTACCAGCCATATTAAGCGTGGCTGTTCGATCGGGAGCAACTTGGATAGTAAGCGAATTGAAATCGACATTCTGAAGTGTAATGCCTTCAAGCTCCGTCAGGAATTGTGACAGCTCTACGTGATTATTAAGAATTGTTTCCGATTGAACCAATCGGTCCCGCAACCGAAGGAACTGATCGACGGTACTTTCTGTTATGGTATTTTCAGCGGTCGTGAGCTGCGCCTGTTTTGCCTTCTCTACAGATTGCAAATATTGGCCGTATAAAAAAACCCCGAGGCACGCGAGTAGTGCGCCGCCCGAAATGAGGCAGGATATCATAAAAACGATATTATTTCCGCTCGAGCTAGGACGCCGGTTAGGAGCAACCGGTTGTTTTGGAACAAATGAGGTTGGTATGGTTGGGGAAAGAGCCACGAGGTAAGTATAGAGCTATTTTATCCAGCATGCACCGGTTTATACACAGCAGAGACTTGTTTACCCAAGCTCTTCAAGTTTACGAAGTGCGAGTCCTACGGTAACGGCAAATTCTGGACCGATTTCTTGTAGAACTGGGCGCATGAATGCGGGGGCTTGTACCTTCGCAAATGGATCAGCGACGGTAATATCGACTGAAAAAAATTCTCGCGCAAATGCATCGAGGTTCTTTGTTACCGCACCTCCACCGGTAAGCACGATATTCTTGACCTTCTTTCCATGCCCCAATTCATATTGCACAAGTGCGCGCTTCGTTTCTTCGAAAATACGCGAAAATACTATCTCAATTGTTTCGCGTTTGTAGACATCGGGCGTCACGGCGAAACCATACTGCTTCTTAAGAGTCTCAGCTTGATCTATCGAAATATTTCCCACACTCGAAATATTGCGTGTGACATCCTGACCTCCCTGGGGAATGTTATGAGAAAGCGCGACAACTCCGCGTTCTACTACGTACACCTTTGTTGCAGATGCTCCTATGTCGAGCACCATAATCGGATTCACAGGGTCATCGACAACCGAACGTATCGTACTAAATATTTCGATCTCATAGAAACTTGTCTGTAGGGCGGTTCCTGTCGTTACACTTTGTAAGAGCGTTAACTCGTCATTGTGGACAGCGACAATGAGCACTCTTACTTTCGGAGAAAGCTCCTTCCCTTCTGAAATAGGATCCGGCACGACAAACCAATCGAGTTGGACTTCAGTTACGGGAACAGGTATATATTTTCGTGCCTCGAGTTCAACAATTGTTTTTTGTTCCTCAGGTGTTTTCGCACGAGGTAATTCAACAAGCGTAAGAAGTGAGCGCGAGAACGGAATTGAAATACCGACCTCACTGCTTGTTACATTTGCTTCCCGAACAAGATCCTTGAGATTTTCAATAATCTTATCGGCAGGTAGATTCGTGGCCTGCCCTACCGCAAGACCTCCATACGGACCGAGTGCAAGTTCTCCATAGGTTTCAAGAACTGCGGCTTGGTTTTCTTTACGCAGCTGTACGATCTTGAGAGAGGAGCTACCTATATCGAGACCAAGGACACTTTTTTCTTTCTTTGAACCGAAAAGATTTGAAAGAAAATTCATGAGTGGATTGTAGCATGCAGAGATGAATCGCTTGACTCATCAAAAAGAAAAGTTGAGAAAAAAGGTCATAGGCTGTAGTTTATAGATACCTGGAGACGTGGCTGAGTGGTCGAAAGTACCTCACTGCTAACGAGGCAGGGGTTAATAGCCCCTCGAGGGTTCGAATCCCTCCGTCTCCGCCAACTAGTATTTAACTCCTGAGATTCGGGGGGTACCTAGCAAAATCGTACAGCCATCTATGAATGAAGAAGGTGGTTGAGTGTCTGAATGAGCTCCGCAATACCAGCTCCGACCGAAGCAAGGAGTGTAGAGCGATTGAGGGTAGTGCTTTCGGAAACGAGAGTTGTTGGTGCAGTCACACCGTAATTAGCAGCAGGGGTGCCAGGTGTCGGTGTGACGTTGAACTCATAGCTGGTCGGCTTAAAACCTGGGAGGTACGAGAGCAGATTCGGATCCGCGGTGTTATTCGACCAATTAGGTTCGGCGTTGTTATCGAAGACTTGTGCACCATTTACACAATTGGCGGTGTTGTTGTTTGAAGGCACAAGGTTATGGGTGAATTTAGCACTTGGTTCCTCTTGAAATAAGTACGGGACAATATTGTTTTCCACCGATACTGCTGGTGTGGAAGTGACCCCACAATTAGCATCTCCCACAGCTATCCATATTTGTCCGTCGTTACCACTTATATTTGTGCCGTCATCAAGAATAGTGTTATTCGCTACGATACCGCTATCAGTATCAAGCAATCCAACACCCCAGTATGAGCTCGTGATTATAGTGTTATCAAGAACTTGCACATTGTTCCAGACAATGCCGAGGGTGTCGAAAACATCAATCCCCTGGAGATTTCCTGGAAAGGCTGTAACACCCGGACTCCCGGTCGGCCCCGTCTGGCGTATGACGGTGTTGCCGCTGATGAGGACATTGCTATGCGCTTCAACAGGGGCGCCGTATCCTGTAAAGCCTTGGAAGGCGTCGTTGTGGTTGCTGTCACCAATGTAGTTGCTGTTGGTAAAGGTATTATTGGTCATGAACTGATTATTGTATCCAGTGTAGTCGAGTGCATCGTCGCCAAAGTCGTTGAGAGTGTTGCCGGAGAAGAGGCTGTTGTCGATGCCAAAGAAGATGCCAGCATCTACATTGGAGATCGCGTTATTTGTCACCTCAACACAACCCGAACCGCTGTATTCGCCCATATTCATATCCAATCCATTCGCCATTTGGTTTTGCCACTGCGTCGTGGTCCAGCCCTGAGAGCTGTCGACGGTATTGATGGTATTGCCATCAAGGATGATATCGGTTACGGGGAGTGATTGACCATTGGGGTTTATATGCACAATCCACGCATAGGGCGCCGCTTCTGGTCCCGTTTGAATCTTGAGGCCATGGATATACCAGTGGCTAGCACCGTTCACGGTGAGTGTGTGGAGAATTGGTGTCTGCCCAGGAGCTGCTTCAAGGCCGATAAAACCGCTGTTAACATTCGTAATGGTGACGTCGCCGTAGTTACCGGATTCGAGATAGATGACGTCGCCAGGTTGAACAGGGCCCGAGCCCCCGACCTCGGTTGCAAGCACGGTTGCAAGCGAAGTCCATGGGTTGCTTTGCGAGCCGTTTTGTCCAACTGATGAAGCTGTGGGATTCACATAAAAAGCAGTGCTGAAAGATGACGGAGCCGAAGGGCAATTAAGGGAACTGAAGTTCAGAATGGGAGGGGTGCTAGAAGATGAAACAGTCACCGTAGCCGACCCTGTCGCATTCCCTCCCGCTCCCGTACACGTAATCGAGTACGTGGTCGAAGTGGTTGGAGAGACTGAAGTGGAGCCACTCGTACCGCTTCCTGAGAAGCCAGTGGTGGTACACGAAGAAGCGTTTGTTGAACTCCACGTGAGGGTTGAGGATCCTCCTGAAGTTATAGAAGTTGGTGATGCAGAGAGAGAGACGGTTGGGGCTGGAGTAGCAGCATTCACCGATATCGTAGCCGATCCTGTCGCACTTCCCCCTGCTCCTGTACACGTGACAGAGTAGGTGGTGGAGGTGGTTGGAGAGACGGTAGCTGAGCCACTGGTGCCGCTACCGCTAAAGCCGCTCGTGGTGCAGGAGGTTGCATTAGTGCTGCCCCACGTAAGGGTTGAGGACTGACCTGAGGTGATGGAGGTTGGTGAGGCGGAAAGAGAGACGGTTGGTGTCGGGGTGCTCTGAGAATTCACTGTCACGGTTGCTGAGCCTGTGGCTGAGCCTCCAGTACCTGTACAGGTGATGGCATAGGTAGTGGAAGTGGTTGGGGAGACGGAGAGACTCCCGCTCGTGCCATTTGCCGTGATGAAGTCCGTAGAGGTGCAAGAGTTAGCATTCGTTGAGCTCCAGGTGAGGGTTGAAGATCCTCCTGAAGTTATAGAGGTTGGTGATGCAGAGAGAGAGACGGTTGGTGCCGCTGGCGGGGGCGGGGTACTAGTGACGGTCACCAGCACACTTTGGGACATACTTTTCTTGCCGCTCGAACACGTAAGGGTGTAAGTGGTAGAGAGGGCTGGGGTAACTGATAATGTACCATTGGGATTTTCTGAGCCGCTCCAACCACCGGAAGCACTACAGGACGAAGCGTTAGTTGTCGTCCACGATAGTGTGGTTCCCTGACCGGGAGCTATGTTTGTGGGAGATGCGGTAAGGGTAAGTGATATAAAGCCGGATTTTGGATTCGCCGCATTGAGCGCAGCTGCAGTAAGGGAACCGACGTACCCGGTGCCGTGCGTAAGATTAAGAGGTGTCAGTATGATATTTGCGTATGCATCCTGAAAGGCGACGACGGCTTGTTTGGTAACGTTACCAAAGAAGCCAGTTGCCACGGGATACATAAAGAACCCCTCATCTTTAAGTATCTGTTGAAGGAGAACGACTGCATTCCCTTGTGATCCAAATTGTAATCCTGGTTCAATAGCTTGAGCTCTGGTTGGAACGGCGAAGGTGACAAAAAAGAGAAGGAAGACAAGGGAGAAAATGAGACTCTTCTTCATGGAAATAGTGTTATGGGTACCACAGGTCAATTATAACTATCCACCCAGAATATAACTCGGGCACTGTGTATAAGCCTTTAAGACATTTATAGGGTCCACCTCCGATCTGGCACAAATCACTGCGGTTACCTCTGTCTTGGCCAATTACACTCCAAAATATTTACCGAGCTTGAACCCGGCCCAGATACCAATAAGACCGCCGATTGCGCTCAGAATGACTGAGCTAAATGAGAAAAATCCTGCGGTAGAATCCCACAGGACTGGTAGTGTACCTCCGATTGTCGAACCAATACCAAGACCAATCCAGATGAATTTCTTCATTGAATATATCTTACCGCATCTAATTTATATAACCGATGTATTACTGTGCGGTCGGGGCTTGCGGTGAGTTGCCGTACATCCCATACCCATTCCCTGCGGAGCTAGGCGTTGAAGAACCCATTCCCGGGTACATCATTCTCATACCACGGAACTGACCAGGTGCTGGGGGCGTACCAGTTAGAATGCGAAACGCTGCGATAGAAGCATCGGCTTGTGGCACGCCAATAACCTCTACTTGTTCGCCCACAGAGAGTTGGTTAAAGGTGATCATAGTTGGGGTCGAAGAAGCAGTTACGAAATTTTCTATAGTTGTGGTTGCAGTTGTCGTAACATTTTCGGTTGTACCGTTTTGGAGTGTCAGCGTGAAGCCATTATCACTAAGGACTTCAATTGAACCGGTCACGAATCCACCATACATCATATGGTGACCATAGGGAGTTGTAGAGGCGTTGCCGTTCGACATTCCAGGTCCTTGAAGATTGCGATGCCATCCAAGTGCTGCGGCGACCTGTGGGTTCGAGAATGCATACCATCCCCCGAGTGCAACGATTATTATAAGGAGACCAACGCCAATGCTTATGGATGTGGATTTTTTCATACGAGCGATAGATACATTGGGTTGCTATACGAAAATTATAAATTAGGATTGACTCGCATTTGATGGGGCTACGTGTGGAGTGCGTACCATAATGTTTACGCTCGTCGCACTAGCGACATTACCCGAACTATCTTTTGTACCCATAACCACTACGCGCTGACCAACCGCAAGATCACCAGCAGTGTCTACCTGGCCGTTCTTCTTGTACGTAGTCGCACCTGTAGTTGTGATGGTGACAGTCGAGGTACCAGTCTTTGTCTTATGGGTAAGTGTAAACGTCGAGCCATCTACATTCGCAACGGTTCCAAATGAGGCATTTTGACTCGCGCTCCCATACCAGCTCCTTCTTGCAGTCGCAGTACGAACAGGGATACCGTCATGGACTGTCGTTGCAGTAACTGAATTACCGCTCACCGTACCTTGCACCGCAACCATATCGTTCACCGCAATGTTTGAAAGCGCAAGTGTGGTCTCGTTCTTCCCAAACCCCTTTTCTATACTTGCATTGGTTGCATCAACGCTGTAAGCGGTACCCTTACTAGTAGTAACTGTAAGCGTGGGGCCATTAATAGCTGAGACCGTGCCAATGACCACGGGGCGCGTACCTTTGTGTATAAAACGGCCGCTATAGGCGGAAGAAATGACATTGGTGGTTGCCGCAAACGCAGGAATACCTATGAGAAGGGTTATCACGGTTGCACCACCTACAAATAATGCTTGAGTTTTGCTGATCTTTTTGTTCATGAGGTCAATAGTTACTGCACGAGCGTTCGTCAAAGCCCTGATTTACGTTCCACTATATGAGGGTCCTTTCACTATATACGTATGGTTCTCCATGAGCGTTGCATGGCATACTTATTTATATGGAAGATACGAATGATATCCCCCGCACGTACTCAGCCGGCGGCATAGTGCTCGGTACGGCAGGCCAAGTGGTACTCGTGCAAGGAAAGAATGGCAACGGAGCATGGTTATTTCCGAAAGGCCATATAGAGGAGGGCGAAACAAAGGAGGAAGCTGCTCGGCGTGAAATTCAAGAAGAAACTGGCCTCAAGAATTTAGAGTATGTTGGCGAACTCGGGAGTTTTGAGCGACATCCTATCAATAAAGATGGTACCTACCGAATTAGTGAAATAAAGGTTATGTATATGTTCCTCTTTTTTGCAGAAGAGGGCGCAATTCTCGCGCCAGAAATGCCTGAGGAAATCGGGGAGGCTCGCTGGTTTCCGTATCGTGAACTTGCAAATCATATTGGGAACGAGAAGGAACGGGTCTGGTATGCCTCGGTCTTTGATCGTGTACGTGAAGCGATCCAACGCGACTGATTCAAGAAATCAGCTTTAGCGAACTGCTTTCGCGACTGCAGGAACTACACGCTTATCGAGGTTATCGGGAAGGATCTTATTCGCACTTGGCTTTGGTACAAGCTGTGCAAGTGCTTTCGCCGCACGCAGTTTCGTTTCGTTCGTAATCTTATGAATTCCTCTATCAAGAGCACCGCGAAAGACACCCGGAAATACCAGCGAGTTATTGATTTGATTTGGAAAGTCCGAGCGACCGGTTGCAATGACCGCAGCTCCTGCACGCTCGGCATCGCTAGGCATGATTTCTGGCAGCGGGTTTGCAAGTGCGAATACAATCGCCTTACCGGCCATAACCTTGATATGGCTAGGCGTTAGGAGACCTGGACCGGAAACGCCTATGAAAACGTCCGCTTCAATAAGGGCGTCCATCAGATCTCCTGAAACAACACGGGGGTTTGTCGTTTCCGCCACTTCTTGCTTAATGGTTGGTAGATCCTTGCGTCCTTGATTAATGATGCCCTGGCGATCCGTCATGATGATGTCCTTAATACCCGCGATCGTGAGCAGTTTCATGATTGCGATTCCCGCAGCGCCTGTTCCTGAAATTACTACTCGTAGCTTCTTAAAATCTTTCTTCACAACTTTGGCAGCATTCATGAGGCCTGCAAGCACCACGATTGCCGTACCGTGCTGATCGTCATGCATGACAGGAATATCGAGTGCTTCAATAAGGCGACGTTCAATTTCAAAACAATTCGGAGCCGCGAAATCCTCGAGATTTATACCGCCAAATCCTGGCGCAATTGCGATGATCGTCTGTACGATCTCATCGATATTCTGTGTTGAGAGTACGATTGGCCACGCATCGATATTTGCGAGTTCTTTGAAAATAAGTGCCTTCCCTTCCATAACGGGTAATGCGCCGTAGGGACCTATGTTTCCTAGACCAAGGACGGCGGAACCATCGGAGATTACTGCAACACTATTTCTTTTGAGCGAATACATCCGGGCTTCTTCTGGATGCCCTGCAAGGAACCGCGCCATCGTCGCAACGCCCGGCGTGTAATACAGGGCGAGGTCCTCCTTGTTGCGAAGCTTTACGCGTCCTTTCGTTTCAATGCGCGCACCGACCTTTTTGAATGACCCTAGGATTTTTTGCGTTCTCAACGCATTTCTTTTTGTAGCGGGTAGTACTGCTTTTTTCGGCTTCTTTTTTGGCATATGAATGGCTAGGAGTTTCTAGTATACCGTGAGGCTTTCGTTTTCCCTCCTAACCCCTAAAAAGATATACTTTACAGTATGCAGTCGGATGATCCTCTCGTTAGACACTTCGCCCGACTCCGTAGCGATCAAAAAGCGGCACTTGAACGACTGGGTATTCGTACCATCCGAGACCTTTTGTATCACTTCCCCGCGCGCTATGAAGCTGCGGGCCCAACAGGCACGATCGTTAGTGCTACACCCGGAACCGATGTAACGCTTTTTGGCACAATCAGGAAGCCAGAAATGCGTAAGGCCTGGAAGAGCAGGAGGCCCATTGCTGAGGCATGGCTTGAGGATGCGTCTGGAAAGATAAAACTTATGTGGTTCAACCAGCCCTATATCGCGAAGATGCTCGCAGACGGAATGGTAGTACGTGCAAGCGGTCGCATGTCAGGAACTGCTGAGAAAATGTACCTTGCGAATCCGGAAATTGATCGGTCTCCTATTACACCCGAGGATGTGCATGACACACTGTTCACGAAAGCCGAAGGTATTTTCGACGAAACGCTATACGCAATTTATCCAGAAAGTAAGGGGATTTCATCACTTTGGTTCCTGCATGCACTAAAGCGTGTGTTTGAAGCGCATGTGCACGAAACGATTCCCGATCCGATCCCTAAGGACATCCTTGAAAAATACAACTTGCCGATACTCGCAAGTGCCTTGGTATGGATTCATGCGCCTCGCACAACCGATAATGCCGCAGCAGCAAGGAAGCGATTCGCTTTTGAAGAAGTGTTTATGCTCCAACTTGCTCTCGCGGAGGCACGGCGTGAGGCCTCCCAAGAAAAAGCACTCCCGGTAACGGTCGATCGCAGAGCGATCAAGGATTTTATTTCGACCTTCCCGTTTCCACCTACCGAGGCTCAGCAGAAATCTATCGATGAGATCGTTACGGACTTCGAGAAGCCACATCCTATGCGTCGCCTGCTTGAAGGTGATGTGGGCAGCGGGAAAACTGCTGTTGCGGCAGCGACAGCGTACCTCGTCGCTACCTCGCGGCCGCCTCGAGGCTCTGTATCGACTACTGGGAAAACAGTGCTTCGCGATTCTGGCACTCTTCAAGTCGCCTATATGTGTCCAACAGAAATACTCGCAAAGCAGCATTTTTCTACCTTTGTCTCTTATTTCAAAGATCATCCCATTCCAATCGGGCTTATCACTGGCAGTGAGTGTCGCAAATTCCCCTCGAAGATTAAGCGCGAAGAATCCACGAAGATATCACGTGCACAATTCAGAAAATGGGTAGCAAATGGCGAGATCCCGATTGTTATTGGCACGCATGCACTTATTCAGAAATCGCTTGAGTTTAAAACACTTGCGTACGCGATCATCGATGAGCAACATCGCTTTGGAAAAGTCGCGCGTCATCACCTTGCACAAAAGAACGGACTCTGGCCACATCTCCTTTCCATGACTGCTACCCCTATCCCGCGCACGCTTGCTCTCACCATTTATGGAGATCTCGACCTTTCTCTACTCGACCAAATGCCTCTAGGTCGTAAACCAATCATTACCGAGGTCTTAGGTCCCGAAAAACGAGAGCGTGCCTATGAGCGTGTGCGTGAAGAAATGAAAAAAGGACACCAAGCATATGTCATCTGTCCACGCATCAATGAACCTGATCCGATGAAAGAGCTCGCCATCCAGGCGAAGTCAGTGAAGGCCGAGGCGGAACGACTTAGGAAAGAGGTATTCCCCGAAGCCACCATTGGCATACTTCATAGCAAAATGACTCCTGCAGAAAAGGAAATGGCTATGAACAAGTTCGAGAATGGCGAGACAAATATTCTTGTTGCAACGTCAGTCGTGGAGGTCGGTGTAAATGTACCAAATGCGACCGTCATACTGATTGAAGGAGCCGAACGTTTCGGTCTTTCGCAACTACATCAACTACGGGGTCGCGTTATTCGTTCAAACAACCAAGCATATTGTTTCGTGCTGCCAGAAAAATTAGGGCTCCAGACTAGAGATCGACTCAAGGCGCTCACAACTGCGAAAAATGGTTTTGAACTGGCCGAATACGATCTTGCACTACGAGGTGCCGGTGAATTCTATGGCGCGCGGCAATGGGGTATATCTGACATCACCATGGAAGCAATCAAGAATTTGAAGCTAGTAGAAGCAGCGCGTACAGAATCTGCCAAGCTTATTAAGGATGATCCGACACTCGCGAAGCATCCACTCCTACGTGTGCTGCTTGTCGGCAAAGCAGAAAAAATTCATATTGAGTAATTTCTTTAGGTAAACACGAACCTAAGAAGAGCCATTCTGATGAGTACGCCATATTTTGCTTGCTTGAAATATGCTGCTTTTGGAGATGCGTCGACTTCCGGAGCTATCTCATCGACGCGCGGCAGCGGATGCATGATGATCGACTTCGGTTTCATCATGTCTGCCTGCTTCATCGTGATGATGTATCTTCCTTTGTGTTTTTCATAGCTTTCGATATCCGGAAATCGTTCCTTCTGAATGCGTGTCTGGTATATCACATCAACTTTTCCCAGTGTGCTTTCGAGGTCTTCAACTTCCGTATAGGGCACCTTGTGCCTTTCTAGATATTCTTTTATATCCTCACCGACAGCGAGTTCTCGAGGCGAGACGAAGAGAATTGTGATCCCGGTATATTTGCCTAAAAGATACGCTAATGATCTTACTGTCCTGCCATTCTTCAGATCTCCCACAAATGCGACCGTGAGGTTATCCAAGCGGCCGAGCTCGCGTTGTATCGTGTAGAGATCGAGGAGCGCTTGCGTCGGATGCTGTCCGGGCCCATCTCCGGCATTGATGATGGGGGTAGCAGAAATTTTTGCGGCGCGCTCACACGCTCCAATCTCGTTGTGACGCATGACGATGACGTCGGCATAGTAATTAATGACTGCGATCGAATCTTCGAGTGTCTCTCCTTTTGCTGCAGATGAGAACTCCCGAGCGTTCTCGGTCGTAATGACGCTTCCTCCGAGACGGAGCATCGCTGACTCGAAAGAAAACCGAGTTCTGGTGCTCGGTTCGTAAAAGAGGGAGGCCATGATCTTGCCTTTCATCGAATCATCGTGTGCGGTCTCAAGATAAGTCGCATCGGTGAAGATCCTCTTGATGTCCTCGCATGATAGGTCTTGTGAATAAACGATGTGTCTCATTGCTATATCACGAGAATGTCGCCTTCACTTCTTGTGCAAGATTGGGGTTCCACATCGCACCGGTCGCTGACATGACGATATCTGCACCAGCCTCGCGGTACTCCTGAAAATCGGCCGTCGTCGTTACGCCGCCGACACCGATAATAGTGAAGTCAAGATTGAGTTCTTCACGAAGTGCCTTTAGTTTCTTCGCCATGGTAGTTCCCGCCCACTTGATCGAATGGCCGCAAACGCCGCTACGCAGTCTCCCTTCACCTGGTAGTGCCTGATTCCCCTCCGCATCGACAATCTCGGCCGCAATGGTATTTATCGCAGAAATTCCATCCACGATTGGTCCCACTTTTGCGACAAAATCCCTAAGCGCATCGTCATCTTTGTAATAGGCGGTCTTCACGATGAGCGGCAAATCGCCAACTTCGTTTTTAATAGCGTCCGCTACGACGGCGCTTCGATCGATATCAAAACACAGGAGATGCGCTGTTCCCTCATTCGGACAGCTAAGATTCACTTCTATGACTTTGACGCCCGTCTCTTTGAGCAATCGCGCTGCTAATCGGAAATCATCGATATAACTCTCGACATCCCCGTCCACAGTCTTCGTTCCTTGGAAACCGCCTACGACGATCTGTCCGGGGCGCGTATTCTTGACGACACGAGCCAAATCCTCCTGCCAGAATTCTGGATCTTGCGACGGAACACCAAAAGAGTTCGTGATCGAAAGCGGCTCATGATAGTTGTGGTTCGCGACCAACCTCCCGCTTGCCATTTCAAGCGTGAGGTCTCCAGGAATATCAACGGATAGGACGTTGGGCCATGGGTGACAAGGATGGGCTTTTGTGCGAACGGTTTTGTACGTCGCGATATCGAAACCTTTGTCGAGGGCTGCTTGAACAAAATTACCGTTGAGGAGCGGTCCTGCTGGGATTCCGAATGGCATATGAATCTTGTACCCAAAGAAATCATAGCGAGGATCTGTCTTGTCACTTAGCGCTTGTCCATTACCGAAATCACCAAAAGGGCCTTCTTTAAGATTTTCTTCGTAGGACTTTTCTGGATCGAAAAAGGGTTTGTGCAGCATGCTGGTGGTTAGCGAATTATCTTCATACGATTATCTTTCCATGGTCGAGCAATTTCTTTCCGCGTAACACCACCGTCTCTACTTTCCCGTAAAGCGTCCAGCCATCGAACGGTGACCAGCCACACTTGCTCTCGTAGCCCTCTTCACCTGCGACATATTCCTTTTGAGGATCAAGCTCGATATAGGTATCCGGTTGATCAGGAACAGCAAATATAGCTTTCGGATTTGTATATAAGACCCTCGTCACATCAGCTTCGCCGATGCGTCCATCTTTCGCTGCTTTGAACATGAGGCCTACGGCGGTTTCAAGTCCTGGGACACCGAAGGCGGGCGGGTCTTTCTCTTTCTCTTCCTTAGTATGTGGCGCGTGATCTGTTTCGACGATATCGATCGTTCTTTCGATCAGTCCTTTCCAGAGGGCTTCTTGATCCTCCTTTGTACCAAGAGGCGGCTTCATGATGGCATATCCTTTTAGTGTTTCTCTTGCTTCAGCCGTCATGAAGAGGTGGTGCGGACAGACTCCCGCTGTGACACTTTGGCCTTTTATTTTGGCAAGTCTTACAAGCTCAACTTCGATAGCTTGGGTGATGTGGCAGACATGGATACGACGGTCGTACAAATTCCCGAGAGCGAGAACAGCTGCGAGCTGGACGCCTTCAGCGTGCACAAGTATTGGCTTCTCGCTTTCCCATGCAGAGAATACTTTCTCCATAAGACCTAGATCCTCGATGAGCATGTCACCAGTCGTATGATTGCAATAGAGCTTGAGTCCGAAGACACGGGGCGAAAGCATTACTGCCGCAAATTGCTCGGTATTCTTGCCGTTCGTTCCAAAATGGAATCCCACATCGCATAGCGCTTTACGCTGTACAAGTGCGATCTTTTCATCGAGACGCTCCTTGGTAATTGTCGGCGTAGGATTATTAGGCATATCGAGGATATAAGTGAAGCCACCTTTTATGGCTGATCTGCTCCCGGTATTGAAATCTTCTTTCTGTATTGCCCCCGGGTCGCGCAGGTGTACATGTGCATCGATGAACCCGGGAAATCGTTTGAGCGCCATGGTTGGTTTTTCCCATAGTACTACATAGTTCGTTTTCTTTTATTCATTTTATTTACAGGTTCCTTCCGACAGGATATGCTCGAGGGACTATGTCACGACAACGGTTACTTAAAATGGCCAAATTCATCGGTGTATGCCTTGTTTGCATCTTCGCAGCCATCGGCTTTACGCTGGTTGCTGGGTATGTCGCGCTGGAGCTCGGCCTTACCAAAACCCCGGGAATTATAGACATGCAGCGCACAGCATTTCTCGATAGTGGCACCTCTACATCAACAGCAGATTTAGCTCCTGAATATCCTAATGGAACACCTTGGCAAAATACGCAGGAATGGGCAGTGCTCGCAGCTGCAATCACGAAAGATGCGCCGGTGATCGACCAGGCTGCTGCTGCGTCTGGAGTACCTGCGCGCCTCATTGTTGCGAATCTTATCGTTGAGCAACTGCGACTTTTCTTCACTGAACGAGGCTACTATGAACAATTCTTTGCGCCTTTGAAGATTCTCGGCGCACAGACACAATTCTCGTGGGGCGTCATGGGAATGAAAGACGACACAGCAACTGAGGTAGAGAGCAACCTTACAAATCCTTCTTCGCCCTTTTATCCAGGGGCCCAGTATCAGCACCTTCTTGACTACAGCGCGACTTCCACAGCATTAGACAGTATCGATGATCAGCGATTTGCTCGACTAACTGATCAAGACAATCATTACTACAGTTATCTCTATGCAGGTCTGTACTTAAAGGAAATAGAAACACAGTGGCAGAACGCTGGCTTCCCTATCGCAAATCGTCCTGATATTCTCTCCACGCTCTATAACATTGGCTTCCAATACTCAATGCCCAAAGCAAATCCAGAAGTTGGTGGTGCTGCAATAGCTATCAATGGGGTTACCTATAGTTTTGGCGGTCTTGCGAATCAATTCTACGAGTCCAATCTACTGACGAATCTCTTCCCTATACAGTAAATTGAAGCTGCAGCCGCCATGCGGTAAGCTAAGTGAACCCATCCTTAGCTCAGTTGGTTAGAGCATCGAGCTTATACCTCGAGGGTCCCTGGTTCGAGTCCAGGAGGATGGACCGATTATGCTATGCTTGGGTGCATATAATAAAGTATAGAGATTATGTCTATTGAAGATCCTTTCAGATCAGGAGAAGTCTCACCAGAGGATGTGAATGCGGCTCTTGAGTCTTTGAGACAAACATACTTTCATCCACTCGACTCAAATTCCGACAGTGAGGCATGGAGAGAGGCATGGAGAGCGGCCGTTGCATACTATAAAACACAAGGTGTCGATGCGCTCGACGGAGCTCCAAGAAACTTTGAGAAGGTACTAGAAAGTAAGGGCGTTAAGGTTGAAGAAGGATATTAAGCAAGAGATATTTATCCTAAAGCGTTTCCTTCGATTTCGTCCCCACTCTTTTTAAGATTCTCCTGGATAATTACACCTGTTTCGTCTTCTTTCTTTTTTGGCGTGATGCCATTAAGTATAAGTAGTTTTTCGAATTCTTCACGTTCGAGAGTCTCTACCTCAACAAGTCTGAGTGCAATTGAATCAAGCGCCTTGCGGTGGGTTGTGATGACTTCAGTCGCCATTCGTTTACCATCTTCAATGAGACGCGCGACCTCTGAATCTATCTTTGCAGCAAGCTCTTGTGAATAAACCTCATTGCCAAATGAATTACGCTCCACAGCGAACGCTGCAGGACCAATCGCGTCGCTCATACCATACTTAGAAACCATATCGCGTGCGAGACCAGTCGCAACGGCAAGGTCATTTGATGGCCCGGTTGTAAGATCATCGAAAATAAGGACCTCGGCTGCGTATCCACCAAGCATGGTCGCCAAATCATCGATAAATTCCTTCTTCGAAGGCATCTTCTTGTCCTCGAATGGAAGTTTAAGTGTGTAACCGCCCGCTCGCCCACGGCTAATAATTGAAACTTTGTGGACAGGATCGGCGTAGGGAAGAACGGATGAAACCAGTGCGTGTCCTGCTTCGTGATAGGCCGTGATTTTCTTTTCCTTACGCGAGAGAAGGTGTGATTTACGTTCAGGACCAAGCATCACTTTCTCGATGGAACGCAGCAAATCGTACTGCGTAATCTCTTTACGATTCTCACGCGCCGCAAGAATTGCTGCTTCGTTCATAAGTGAATAGAGTTCGGCGCCCGAAAATCCCGGTGTGCGCTCCGCAAGGACCGCTAGGTTCACGTCGGGACCAAATGGTTTCTTGCGCGCGTGCACTGCAAGTATCTCTTCGCGATCTTTGCGATCAGGAAGATCGATGGTAACGCGACGATCGAAACGTCCTGGCCGTAGAAGTGCTGGATCGAGTACATCAGGACGGTTTGTTGCAGCCATGACAATAACTTTTTCAGTCGGCTCGAACCCGTCCATTTCAACAAGGATTTGATTAAGTGTCTGTTCACGCTCATCGTTTCCTCCCCCTACGCCTGAGCCACGCATGCGACCGACAGCATCGATTTCATCTACAAAAATAATTGCAGGAGCAGAACGCTTTGCAAGCTGGAACAAATCTCGGACACGTGACGCACCAACGCCTACAAACATCTCAACAAATTCTGAACCCGAAATCGAGAAGAATGGCACGCCCGCCTCCCCCGCGACTGCTCGTGCAAGCAGCGTCTTTCCGGTACCTGGAGCACCCATTAACAAAATGCCTTTAGGTATTCTTGCACCAATATCCAGGAACTTCTTAGGATTCTTCAAGAAATCAACAATTTCGAGCAACTCTTCTTTTGCCTCTTTTGCACCAGCAACGTCTGCAAACGTAACACGCTGATTTGTGTCGGCAGGATCAATCATGCGCGCCTTAGATTGTCCAAACGTGAATGCCTGCATACCAGCACCGCGCACCTGACGAATGAGAAACCAGAATAGGACTGCAATGAGGATAATCGGCAATATGATGGGCGCGAGCTCGACGAGCCAATACATAAATCCTGATTGGTCGGTAATTGAGAGATTTACCGCAGAAAGTTCTTGCGGTGTAACACCGTACGGAACGAGCGTTTGTGGGAGTGCGTCATCAGGGTCCTTCATTGAGGTCTTCTGACTGCCGTCCTTATAGGTGAGCGTAAGGTCATTGCCTGAGACGACAAGTGTCGTCACATCTCCCGATTTAATATCGTTTGCAACCTGTGAGAGTGATATAACTGGCTTTGATTTCGTGCCGGTAGCAATGAGTGTGTAGGCACTCATGAGAAGGAGGAATATGAGGATTATGGAAACAAGATTGCTCGTGAAGCCCCCGCCAGGCGTTAGCCAGTTTCGAGGACCGGTATCCTTGCCAGTCCCTCCTGTATTACTGCCCTGGACGGGTCTTTTGCCGCCACCTCTTTTATCGGTGGGTGGCTTCTGTTTAGTAGGCGCCATAGTGAAGACACTATACAATGAGTGGCACGAGATGGAAACTCGGTGATGAAATCCTTATACGAGCTTGTGATATATGACCTATATTGAAAACAAGAAAGCCCGGCTGCGGTTCTCAGTTTTGGAGACATTCCAAGCAGGAATTGAGCTGTCAGGATCTGAAGTAAAGGCTATACGGAGCAAGCTCGGGAGTATTGAGGGTGCCCGGGTATTGGTACGAGGAGGCGAAGCGTACATTGTAGGAATGACGGTGCCGCCGTACCAAGCGGCCAATACTGCCGCTGCCTATGATCCTGAACATACACGTAGACTTTTGCTTTCGAAGAAAGAAATCGCGCAATTAGCAGAGTCCGAAGCAAAAAAGGGCTTGACAACAGTGCCTTTAGAAGTGTATAATGCGGGAAGATATATCAAAGTTCGCGTGGCGATCGTACGAGGTAAACGTAAAGAAGACCGTCGCGAAGAACTAAAGAAGAAGGATGCGGAGCGTGAGAGTGCTCGCGTCCTAAAACGTACCTAAGCCACTCGCAGAGAGCAGGAAATGATTTTCTCTTCTCTGGGGGTGACTGGTTTTGACGGTCTGCTCTTTGAAAGACGTGCGACGCGATGGAAGCTTGTTGACCATCTAAATCTCGCAAGCACCTAAACTTGCTAACAATTCTGTTGCAAGCGCAAAGCTTTCACCTTTCCAGATGAAAGATTTTGCGTTCGCGTACGTAGGAGCTCGAGCGTAAGCTCGCTTCGCCTATGCGACGTTCACTAACCCCGGGTTCCTATAGCCGGATTAGTGGGCGGAATCTTCTATAGGATCGGTAGTCGTGTGCCCACACGTACTGTCTAAACTACGGGCGTAGATGTACAGGGTTTCGTTTCCGTTTTTACCTGTACATTGAAACTTCAATTGAAACTATGCGTCGTAGATTCGCTTTCAAAGCCGGATTCGGACGGGAGTTCAACCTCCCCACCTCCACCGATATAAAAAGAGCACCTCACAATAGTGAGGTGCTCTTTTTATATACATTTAGTATCCTGACTGCGGCATTGGTCCGCGCATCATCATGTGAGGAGCACCCATTCCTGTGCTGCTCCAGGATGCTATGGTGAGCACTTCAATCGTGCGCTGATACTGCGTACCGATATAGAACGCAAGAACCGGAATAATAAGTAGAAATACCAAAAGTGCCCAGAGACGCGAGTACCACGTGACTCGGTTCCATTCGAGACCGTTACGAGTACTGGAACGTGAAGATTTTGTTTTGTTTGCCATATTAGTATCATAACTGAGAAGAATCTTGCGGTGCGCGTAAAAGCTCTTAGGCTGTGTATAATTCGCGTTCTTCGCCTATCCCCATGCGGCGGTAAAATATATTTTTGATGCCCATACTTCTCTTATACTTAGTACATATCCTTAATGACCTCTTATGAGCACTAATTCATCCGCTGCGCATTCCGCACCGCAATTCCCAAGCACACTCGATCTCTTTCGAGATGGCTATCAGATATTTAAACAGGAGTGGAAGGTTTTCCTCCGGCTTGGTCTTGCTTATATTGGTGCACTTATCTTCTTCATAGTTGTTGTAGGAACGTTGTTCTCAGTTGCCGCACCTGCTCTCTCAAGCCTTGGCGTACTGGGCGCTCTCATTTTCGTCCTCATAGGACTTGTGGGCTTAATCTTTTTCTACTGGCTCTTGTCGTGTGTGATGCTCACGATCTTGTATGTAATTCAGAAAAACGGAAAACCACTGGATGTGACAGACCTATTTATGAAAGCGCGCCATCACGTATGGTCATTCATATGGGTAAATATTCTTACGCTACTTGTAGTTCTTGGGTTGGTCGTACTTCTTGCTATGGCTTCCTTTATTGTTTTTGGACCACTTGCGATCATGTTGCCGGCAGCGCTCACGTTCGTCTCCCAGGTTGCCGTGTTCTTCATGCTTGTAGCCGCTGCTCTTCTCGCAGACACCTGGTTTGGATTTACCACATGGACCTTCGTCGACAAGGATGCCCGCGGACTTCAAGCGATTGCGTTTAGCCGACACCTTTCACATCACCACTTTGTAGATATTGCGTGGCGACTCTTTTGGATAGCACTCGTATACGTTGCAATTGATCTCGTAGTCAAACATGTCCTGGGGGCGCTCTTCTTCGTACTTCCTGGTCGCCTTGACCAAGTGCTTACAGGAATTATTAGCGACTGTGTAGTAATTCTATTGTTGGTTCCTATACTTGGTAGCGCTCTCTTCTCGCTCTATAAGTCAGCTGAAAAAGCAGTGGGTGACGCAGATACAGACTCTGCCGATTATGGAGAACATCGCGGCATACTGATCGTTCTAGCGACAATTGGTCTCCTTACGATGCTTGCGAGCGTTAGCATATTCATCGCAAGTGCCAGATTTATTCTCTAATAGCGGACACTCCTTCGCTATAAAGCTTATAAACTCCCCTCCCTCTTAACCTGCTTATCAAAACCAATATAAGAATATTCAAGGTCATTAATACCGTACATCTTGAATACCTGAGTTGCTGAGCATATTTTTGCTTCTTTTGGGTCAAAGCCGAGCTCTCGCGCAGCTTCCTCAATGGCTTCCATCGAGGGGCCCTCAATCTCAAGATAAGTAGGCAGGAGTGGCCATGTATCGATATCGTATTCAATATCGCCTTTTTTGTAGCGTACACGTTTCTTTTCTTGGTAGAACTTCTCTATCATGCCTATACGCTGAAGAATGAGCGTCGCGCGTTCGAAGTCTGATACTTTCACTTCTATTTCTTCCATACCTTCGTCAGGAATACTCGCGTCGGAAGACTTGACTCCAAGGCGTTGTTTGTAGGAAAACTCGACTTCTTTTCCGTCGTCTCGAAGTCGTACCCACGCATACTTCTCGGTAGCAAGCGGTAACCCAGGAAAATCAAAGGCGCGAATGCGGTAGAAGAAATCATCGGTGTGGGTGGCACCGATTGAAAGTAGTTTGTCCTCGAGAGCCTGTTGGTCTATCTCAAGAAACTTAATTTCTATTTCGTGCATGAGGTTAGTATAACTTAAGCATAGTTCAAAGCCGTACTCCGGTGCCTTGTTCTGGTAATTATCCTTAATTTATGCTATGGTTTGGTGACATACTACTTTGTCTGACGTACGAACCCGCATAAATAAAGAGATACGCGCAAGTGAACTTCGCGTCATCGGAGCCGAGGGAGAAAACCTGGGCGTTTTGTCTTTTGCGGCCGCACTAAAGGCAGCAGAAACGGCGGGCCTCGACCTTATTGAAATCTCTCCAAACGCCGTCCCGCCGGTTGCGAAAGTCATGGATTATGGTAAATTTCAGTACGAGCAGAAGAAACGGGAGGGTGCCGCTCGGGCCAAGGCCAAGATTTCAGAAACCAAGGAAGTACAGATCAAGGTAGGCACGGGCGAAAATGACATGCGACTCAAGGCACGAAAAGCCGCTGAATGGCTTGCAGAGGGTCATCGCGTACGCATGGAGCTTTTCCTCAAGGGTCGTTACAAAGCTATGGATGAGGCATTCCTCAAGACACGGCTTGAGAAGTTCATGCTCCTCATTCCGTACGCATATCGCGTTGCCGAACCCATTGCCAAAGCCCCGAAGGGTTTCGCAGCCATTATTGAGCGCGATCCGAAGGCTACGACAGGTGCAGCAGTTCAAAAGTCAGACAATTAATTTCATGAAAACAACCAAATCATATTCAAAGCGCATCAAGGTGACCCGTAAGGGGAAGCTTATTTCGCGCCGCCCTGGGCAGGACCATTTCAATGCGAAGGCATCAGGCGGACAACGCCAGGCAAAGCGCCGCACCCAGGGCCTTACGGTTACTACCCGTGTGCGCCGGCGTTTTCTTGCCGGAAAGTAGCCCATTTGCTAGTATTTTCTGACTAATTGATTTTCTATGCCACGTGTAAAAGGAGGACTTATATCGCAGAAGCGTCGCCGCAACGTACTCAAGCGTGCCAAGGGCTATCGCCATGGCAGGGGTACCAAGGAGCGCCAGGCTAAGGAGTCATTAGTTCATGCAGGAAAGAATGCTTTCGCACACCGCAAGGATAAGAAAAGTGATTACCGCTCCCTTTGGATAGTGCGTCTTAATGCGGCAGTTCGCGAAAACGGCTTCAAATCGTACAGCACCTTCATCAGTGCTCTAAAAAAGCAGAATATCGAGCTTGACCGCAAGGTGCTCGCCGAATTCGCTCAGAAGGAACCTGAAATTTTCACGCGCATCGTGAAAAAAGTGAACGTCTAGATTTTCTTCACTCCTTCCTTGGTGATCATAAAACTCTCGCCCTTCACAGGGACGTACGCCTGTGCACCGAGGTAGTCATGAATGCGCTGCGCAAGGAAGCGGGCAGAGGAGGGTTCGCCTAGCGCCACGAAGAAATTCTTAGTTTTACCACCTGACTCAGGTTGAGCAGCATGGGCGAATTCGAGAAGCTCGTCGCGATCAGCATGCGCTGACCACCCCACAAAGGTCTCTATTTTGGCGCGTACGGAGACGTCATAGCCTTCTATGCGAACTGTTGGTGCCCCGTCCTGAAGCATGCGCCCGGGGCTTCCTGGAGCCTGGTAGCCTACAATGAAAAGCGTGGTCGAGGCATCGGGTAGATATTTCTGCTCCCAGCGCCCAATGCGTCCCCCATGACTCATGCCAGCACCTGCCATGATTATTTTTGGGTTTGGAGCTTTTTCTATCTCTTGAGACTCTTCGCGTCGGAGAGTCTCGTGGAGAAATGGAAATTTGAATAGTTCATGTCGTTGTTTTAATTCATCTTCCGCTTCCGGTTTGAAATAGCTGCTTCCCCATTTTTCATACACTTCAGTAACCTTGATGGCGAGCGGCGAGTCGAGGTACACGGGAATATGTGGTAGTTCGCCACTTTCCATCAATTTCGATAATTCGTATAAAAGCAGCTGCGTTCGTTCTATCGAGAATGCGGGCATGAGAATTACACCGCCACGCTCAAGTGCACGTGTAACGGAATCTCGCAGAAGCGCAACACGATCTCGCTTGTCCTTGTTTACACGATCACCATAGACACTTTCCATGAGGACTGCATCAGCGTCAGTGATAGATTCCCAATTGGGCAAGTAGGGTGAGGGTGAGTTTCCGATATCGCCCGTGAGTGCGAGTGTCGTACCATCTTCATCCTTCACTCGTACACTCGCGGAACCAAGAATGTGACCCGTAGGTCGCAGCAGCACCGAAAGTCCCGGCGCCACATCGATTTCCTTGTGGTACGGAATAGTTTCGACGAGTGCCATGAGTTTACTCACATCCTCATCGCTATAAAGTGGCGATAGGTTATATCTGTTGGCTTCTTGCAGAAGGATGCCCACCGTATCACGCAGCATGAGCTCGGTAAGATCCTTTGTTGGTTCGGTCATGTAGACCTTTCCCTTGAATCCTTCTTTCACCAGTTTTGGTGCTCTCCCGATGTGATCGAGGTGCGCATGGGTGATCACAACGGCATCTACCGATGAAACGTCATACGGGAATGGTCCGTACATCTCTTTTTGAACAAAATCGCTACCCTGCTCGATACCGCAATCAACAAGAATTTTTCCCTTAGTGCCCTCAACCATAAAATTTGAACCTGTTACTATTTCCGCACCTCCATAACAAGTTAGTTTGAGTGCCATGAGTAGACTTTAGCATGAGAAAACCGCAGCAGAGGCTGCGGTTTTCTCTGGAACCATCCATTTAGTGGCAACTTTTTGGTGCCACGTGGGTTTCCGCACCCGGCGCCATTGAAAGTGCCGACAAGCGGGACTTTGCAGGTTCGCGAGATTTAAGATTCCCGAAATATAAGCA
The DNA here is from genome assembly GCA_963851445.1 of uncultured bacterium. Taxonomy (GTDB): domain Bacteria; phylum Patescibacteriota; class Minisyncoccia; order Phycocordibacterales; family Phycocordibacteraceae; genus C7867-001. Next base: position 190,269 of record CAWKPH010000001.1, read on the forward strand.
AGTTGCGTTTTAACGAATGGCTCCAGAGACAGTATACAGGGAAAGTATCTAGTCCAAAATCCCGTCTAGATTTACGTCATACAGGATTTGCTCATTCATGAGGCGGTAGTCTATGAGTTCGCTTGGTAGAAACCAGTGCTTAATTTCCATGTCGGCTTCCTCCGGTGAACCTGAAGCGTGAATGATATTACGTATAGCCCGATTATCCATATCTGACATCTGATAAGAGTCGAGTACGTAGTCTCCGCGGATCGTACCGACATCAGAGGTAAGCGGTTCGGTACCTCCCGTCAATTTGCGCACTATCTTGATAGCATGAGCACCTTGCCACACCATAAACACAACAGGGCCGGCGGTCATGTAGGTCTTTAAGTTCCTGAGAAGGATTGTGGTGATTTCGAGCGGATCTTCTGACGGAGGAGTGAGGCCTTTTGATTTATATCCAGCGATTGTCTTCTCTCCCGTTACCGTGCGCCAATTTGGATCAAGTGTATAGTGCTGTTCTACTTTCTCAGCCGTTGGAACTGCAATTTTTATGGCAACAAGCTTGAGCCCAATATTTTCATATCGCTTGATGACTTCTCCGATGAGACCGCGCTGAACACCGTCGGGCTTTATCATCACGAGGGTACGCTCAGTGCTTGGGTGTGGTCCGTTTTCTGTGGTAGTCATAATGCTTTTTAAGTAAAAAATCGCCTCAGGCGCTAATAAGTTGAGTATAAAGGAAAACTCTCGTAATAGCTATTCATGGGGACGGCGTGTCAAAACAATGGTTCCCTTTTCCTCAACGAGGATGGTGTGTTCGAAATGCGCGGAGAGCGAACCATCGCGCGTACGAAATGTATATCCATCGGTGCTGAGTACGACGGAGGCTTTGCCAAGATTTGCAATCGGTTCAATCGCAAGCATCATACCTGGCACAATCTCAGGACCCGTTCCTGCGTGCCCGGTGTTTGGTATAAATGGTTCTTCATGCACCTCACGCCCAACACCATGTCCACCTAGTACCCTGACAACGGCAAATTTTGTTCCCTTGAATGCTTCGCCTGTTGCATGCGAGATGTCGCCGATACGATTGCCAACCTTTGCTGCCTTGATTGCTGCCTCAAGAGCTGCCTGCGTCGTCTCCATAAGTTTTCTGACCTCACCTGAAACTTTCCCAATCGCAATGGTGAGGGCTGAATCCATAATGAAACCTTTATGCATGAGGCCAAGATCAAGCGATACGATATCACCTTCTTTTAGGATACGCGATTCACTCGGAATACCGTGCACAACTTCGTCGTTCACGGACACACACAGGCTTGCAGGATAGGCCTTTGAGGCACCATCGATCTTGTATCCCTTGAATGGAGGTGTGTCGCCCCCCTCACGAATGAGTTTCTCGGCAAGTCGGTCGAGTTCTGCAGTCGATACGCCTGCGTGTGCCGACTGTGCTACTTTTTCGAGAATGATGCCAAATCGTCTTCCTGCTTCGATAGCGTCAGCTCGCTCTTCTTTCGTTCGAACGATCATACTTAGATGCTGAGAGCTTCCTTTATATCGCTCGCTACCTTTTCTGGTGTTTGTTCCCCATTTATTTCTACAAGTACGTTCTGCTCTTTGAAGAGGGTGAGTGCGGGTATTGTCTTCTCCGAGAACTCCGCAAAGCGTGCACGAATTTTTGCTTCTACGTCACTGTCAGGACGATCTTCTTTTTTCCCCCGTTCAAGTTGGCGACGAAGCGCTTCGTCTTCAGAAACTGCAAGATGCATGACCTTGAAGTCGCGCCCAAGCCACGAGAAAAGTTCAAGCAAATGGTGTGCTTGATTCTCGGTGCGTCCGAATCCCTCAATGACGATTCCCTGATTTGAATCCATATTCAAAAGCACATCTTCAACAAGATAATCGGCGAACCAATCGGGCATGAATTTACCAATGTCATACACCGCACGAACGCGCTCGGCAAGAGGTCCTGCGCCGTCACGTATTTCCTTAAATCTATCTCCCGAGGAAAGTCGCTTCCATCCAAGTGTCTGGGCTAGCATCTTTGTCTGTGTTCCTTTTCCTGATCCCGGTCTTCCAATCAAAAGCACTGCCGTAGCGGTTGCGTGTTCCATGAATATCGTTATGATTCGTTAATAGTAGCAAAAATCTATTTATTCGCACAATGAAGTCATCCATCATAACGATTGCCGGATCTCTCGGGAGCGGGAAATCAAGTACTGCCAAACAAGTCGCTGATTCTCTCGGATACCGGCACTTCTCCTCAGGTGACTTATTCAGAGCCATCGCCGCAGAACGCGGTCTTACGGTCCTTGAGATCAACCAGCAGGCGGAACTCGAGCACGAGATTGATCATATAGTCGATGAGCGTCTACGGAATATGGCTTCCGAAAATGATTTAGTTATTGACTCGCGCATGGCTTTTCATTGGATGCCTAATTCATTCAAGATATATCTCTCCCTCGAGCCAGAAATTGCTGCACAGCGTATCTATTCACAAATGCAAAGTGGAGGTCGCGTGAGTGAACATTCACAATCGGTAGAAGAAGTGCTACAAAGCATTGCTGAGCGACGCGTGAGCGAACAGAAACGCTACAAGAATCTCTACGACATCGATGTCCTTGATATGACACCCTTCGATCTTGTTATCGATACGGCAAAGAATTCACTCGATGAAGTTGTCGCGTTAGTCCTGGCTGCCTATACTAAGCATCAAGATTAATACTCGCGTAGTGATGCTTGCGCATCAACTTTACGCACGAGATCGAGTACCACCTGGACCGCAATGAGAAGCGCGGTACCTCCCACAAGGATAGTCGTAATACCGGTGATGCCTTGAACGATAAATGGAATGACCGCAACAAAGCCCAGGAATACTGCACCTGGAAGCGTGATGCGATTCACAATGGTGCTGATGTACTTTTCAGTCTCACGACCAGGACGAACGCCAGGAACGAATGCACCTGATTTCTGAAGATCATCGGTCATACGCTTTGGATCAAAGACGATGGCGGTATAGAAGTAGGTGAAGACAACCACGAGGATGAAGTACACGATGCCATACTCCCAGAGGTTTGCAGAGAATGCGGTATACCACGCGGTTGCAGCAGCAAGACCTTTCACACCGACCGCAGCCAGACCTGCGAGCGCTATCTGCGGCAAAAGAAGAAGTGAGAGCGCAAACACAATTGGAATCACACCTGTTTGAAGGATGCGTATCGGAAGGTACGTTGCAGCGCCCTGCTGCATGGCGGCACCACGTATAGCCCGTGCGTATGCAATCGGAATAGAACGTTCCGCATCAGAAACAGCAACCACCGCGTAAATAACGACGAGTGCAAGTACGAAAAAACCAAGATAAGCCGGAATCTGGGCAGTTGTTGCGGTATAGATTGTTTGTGAAATTCCTGCAGGGATGCGCGCAACAATACCGAAGAAGATAATGAGCGAAACACCGTTTCCAATACCAAACTCAGTGATGAGTTCACCAAGCCACATAAGGAGGATCGAGCCGCCCATTACGAGAAATACGTTCGATGCAAATGCGAGCGGTGAAAGCGGACCAATGATGATGCCTTGATTCTCAAGCAGCGAAAGGAACGCAACACCTTGGAGAATCGCAATCGGAATAGTAAGAAGACGACTCCACATGATAAATTTTGTGCGACCTGCCTCTCCTTCCTCTGTTTGCATGTACTTGATTTGCGGGAAGACGAATGATGCGAGCTGCATCATAATCGATGCGGTAATGTAGGGGCCGACGCCGAGCATCACGATTGAAAGTCGCGAGAAGCCACCGCCCGAAAAGACGTTTAGCAGTCCAAGGAACTGATTATTTTGGAAGAACTGCTCGAGACGACCGCGGTCAACACCTGGAATAGGAATTGCAGCGAGGAAGCGGAATACAACAACAGCGCCTACGACAAAGAGTATGCGGTTACGAATAGCTGCATCCCCGAAGATGACCCGGAGCTTATGTATAGCGTTTTGGATCATAGCTTAGACAAGCGAACCGCCGGCCGACTCGATGGCGCTTTTAGCGGACGCTGATGCTGGGATTCCTGAAATTGAGAGTGCCTTGGTGAGCGTACCCGTGCCAAGAATTTTGGCATGAGCGACTTTGCCACCACGCATGGATATAAGTCCCTTACGGTAAAGCTCTGCGATCGTCACGGTGTCCCCTGCAGAAAAGGTAGCCTCAAGGACGCTAATGTTTACCGGCGAGTAGCTCTCGGCTACGCGAACGGTGCGGGAACGATTCTTGCCATGACCTCGAAGTTTCGGGATCTTCTTGATGATGTCGCGCATCTCGGGACGATTCTTGTGTCCTGCACGTGCGTTCTGTCCCTTGGTACCACGACCTGAAGTTTTGCCGCGCTTGCCACCACGACCAACGCGCATAGAGGTGACGCGAGTATGGGCTGCTTTTAGGGTGTTTGATTGCATATATGTAAATCTAACAGAAAACTACGCTGATTTCAGCTGCTTGAGGGCTTCGACCGTTGCGCGAGCAATAGTGAGCTTATTCTTTGAACGGGAAAGAATCTTCGTGACGACGTTTGTGACACCGCCGTACTCAAGAACGATGCGCATGGCGCTACCGGACACAAGACCGCGACCAGGTGAAGGAATTATTGAAACAGTCGATGATGCATACTTGGCACTAACGTCGTGTGCGATAGATCCTTCTTTTGTAAGAGGAATCGTGATCAAATTCTTTTTTGCAGCGCGAACCGCTTTGTCGATCGCGAGCGCAGTATCGTTTCCCTTTCCAATACCAACACCTACGCGACCCTTACGATCACCAATGACAACGGTGACGCTGAATGAAAAGCGGCGACCGCCAGCCATGACGCGCGCAACACGACGTACGTCTATGGTAACTTGATCGAATTCGCTGCGCTCGCGAGGAGCACGATCGCGACCGCGACCGCCGCCACGTGCGCCCCGCCCTGCATCGCGACGCTGACGGATGGCCGTCGGCGCCTCAGTAGGAGCTGCCTCGAGAACTACCTCCTCTTCAACGGGCGTGCCCTCAGGCATTACAAGCCCTTCCGCTTCTTCGTTCTCTTGCACTGTCTCTGCTTCATCCATAAGAGTTGTAGCTTCGGCCATAAATCATTAAAAAGCAAGGCCGCCTTCGCGTGCTGCTTCCGCGAGTGACTTTACTTGGCCGGTGTACGTATAGCCTGAGCGATCAAATACAATGGTCGTGATCCCTGCAGCCTTTGCCTTCTTCGCAATCTCAGCACCAACTGCCTTTGCCTGTGCTGAGGCTGGTCCTTTCACGCTGCGACCATGGGCTGCGGCGATAGTGTGACCTTTTGTATCATCAATGAGCTGCGCCGAGACGAAACGGTTTGAACGGAAAATGGTAAGGCGGGGGCGCTCTGTTGTTCCAGAAATCTTCGAACGGACGCGCACGTGACGACGGTCGCGAAGTTCCTTTTTGGTACTGAGTTTTGTTGTTGGTAGTTGTGGCATATGAAAAGGTTATGCAGCTTTCTTACCCTGCTTACGGCGAATGACCTCTCCCTCATACGCAATACCCTTACCTAGATATGGCTCTGGACGTTTTACATCTCGTACCTCAGCCGCAAATTGTCCGACGTGTTCTTTATCAGCGCCTTCAATAGTAATTGTGTTCTTGTTGACGGTTGTGGTGAGTCCTTCAGGAACCTTGAGTATGACGGGGTGCGAGAAACCAACAGTGAGCACAAGATCGGTACCACGTAGTTCGACGCGATAGCCAACACCCGTAAGAATAAGCACCTTCTTGAATGGCGTTTCAACACCCTGCATCATTGATTTAAGGTGGGCGGCAAATGTTCCCGTGAGTGCGTTGGCGAGTCGGCTCGTATCCTTTGCGGCGATAACCACACCTTCGGGTGTTACCTCCATCGAAATTGAAGAATGGTAGTTCTTTGAAAGTGTTTCCTTAGGACCTTTAACGGTAAGGGTACCGTTATCGGTCGTCACCTGGACCTTTGGCGGTACGGGAATCGGTTTTTTTGCGAGGCGAGATGGCATACGAAAATAAGTAGGATGGAGCAAATGCTGTTACCAGACTTCAAAAAGTGTTTCGCCTCCTGCACGAACCTTGCGTGCTTCTTTATCAGAAAGAATTCCTTTTGGCGTTGAAAGAATACGAGAGCCTTGTCCGTTTTTTACGGTGTGTGCATCACGAGCTCCTACATAGAGCCTACGACCTGGTTTCGAAATTCTCTTCACATCATGAATCTTGTGCTTACCATTTGCGTCATATGAAAGAGTTACCTCCATGACGTGCGCATCCTTTTTTGACATGGCAACATTTTCGACAAATCCAAGCTCCTTGAGTTTATTTGCAATAGCTTCAATATGCTTGGAATAAGGAACAACCACGGTCTGGTTACCGATTGCGCCTGCATTTTTAAGGCGAATTATGAAATCTCCAACGCGATCAGTTACCATACAATTACCAGGAAGCCTTCTTTACCCCAGGGACTTTTCCTTCACGTGCAAGCTCACGAAATACGATACGCGAAACGCCAAAAGCCCTGAGGTATGCACGACTACGACCAGAAACGGCACAGCGATTTTTGATGCGAGATGGCGAGGAGTTGCGGGGAAGCTTTTGTAGACCCTCATAGTCTCCGGCAGCTTTAAGAGCCGCGCGCTTAACCGCGTATTTTTCGGAGAGTTTTATCTTCTTGCGATTGCGCGCAAGTTGTGAGGTTTTAGCCATACTAAAAAGCGCTCCGAAGAGCTTGCCTCTACCATATCAGGTAAGAAATACGCTGTCAAACAAAAGAAAAGGCGCTACCGGCTATTGCCAGTGGCGCCTGAAAAAGGAATCCCAGAGAGAGAGGGCTTGGGGGCTCACGACGAGAGCGAATACGCAGCCCTTACTCCAGTATCCGAGTGCAAGATGTCCCGTGCTATTGCCAATGACTGGGTGGTACTTGATTTTGCCAGTCTTCACGCGTAAGTAGGACGTTTTGAGGGCGCAAATTCCGGGCCGATCCGCAGCTTGTTGGAATTGTCCTGCAAATGAGAGGAGTTCCTTCTCATCAGCAGGCCTCCATGTCCTGTAAACCGAAGCGCCCATGCTGACAGGATCCATCATTGGCAGAAGCGCGACGCGGATCACTGCGCTGCCCGTTTTACGAGGCAGCTCTTCGTAGTCTCCCGGAATATAGTCTGGATCCATTGCCACGTTGGGGGCAATCTCGTGACCTGACTTACTGTAATCCACGAGAACCAGGTACTCGTGGGGACTATGTCGCCGGTCACGACGATAGGACTGATGTTCACATCTTGTCAGCTCGAGGAGTGGGGCCACTATCACAAAAACTAGCAAGATCGAGGCGAGAATTCGATTTCTCATTATTTGCCCTTCCCTATAGGGGTTTTGTTCGTTCTAAACGCATAATACTGTCAATTCTAAAATTGTCAAAATAGCTTTCCGCCCAATTCTCCGCGTGATAGAAGACGTTAGAACCTATTTATGAAAATAAATCGAAGCACGTATAAGACTGATTGTCTGGATTAGTTGATCTAACGATTTTTCCCTCTAAAGAATGAAGTAGGGAAGAATCTAACAATTGGAGCAACAAGAGCTGCTGCATCACGTTTCGCATGTCCTTCATGATCTTTGTGCACGATCGGATTCTTTTCATGCGCCAGTTCCTCAACTGTTGTATGTGCAGCTGCTTCATAGTCTAAAAGGGCCTTTTTTGCTCTTTCCCATTCAGCCACTGCTGATTGATATTTTCCATTTCCGGCTCTAAGTGGACTATCCAGAATACTTGTGTCCCCCCCAACTCTAAGCCCTTGTTGCAGTTCCAATGCTCTTCGAGCATCCTCTTCTACTTTGACGAGCATTTCATGCGTTTCAAGAGTTCGCTCGGCAGATGCATCTTTCAATCTGGTTAAAATAGTTTCGGCAGCTGCGCGATCCTCCGCGGCTATAGATTTTGCTTCGAAGTCGAGTAGGCCAAGTTTCTTTATTTTTTCTTCTTCAGCGGCTATACCTGCGCTCTCTGAAGACTGATTAGCCTGTTCGCTGGAATTACCTTCTGCTGATTTTTTTGTAGGGTCTTCGAGTGACATAAATAAATTTTAGTCTCGGATTTCGCTAATAGATATGGCATTCTTCACATCCCTAATCCTACCATGCAAGGCATTAGAATTAGAAAAGGTAGAGCAAAGGACAAGTTCGGAGCACTTTTAAATCGTCCTGTGATAACGGGCTCCGTCTCGTGTATGAGGTTAGGATCTGCTTTGTATGAAACAGCGTGGGGCCGGCACACGCTTGGTGTACCGGCCCCAGAGATGAGATGACCCCTAGGTCAAGTCCAGGACGCCGCGGCGTCCATGAAAATCAACTTCGGCTACAAAGCAGGCTGTGCACTAAGTCCTATTCCTATCGGACCCGGATTTTGACCTCGAAAAGTCTAATCCACCTGTTCTGCTCTCACCTCTAAGGAACCCGCTAAAGACAAGTGTATCAGATTCTTAAGCGTATGGTCAAATTTTCTTCCCAATGTCGTCTCCGACATTCTGGGGGTATAAAAGAAGCCTTCGATCACTTGGACCAAAGACTTCAACAATTCTTACTGGGAGTTACCCCGCGACTACGCTAAGAAAACCTGTTTGTGTAGGCAGTGGCAGATCGCGCATAAAGCTTAAGGCTTTGGGCAATCTTTCGATTATGCCGCTGCTAACCCTCAAACTTACCGAGGTATTAATAATATTTCTCGCAACTTTCGTCGCCTCAATATCATCTTCAGCAGAAAAACCGTGAGTGGTTTCGTCCCAGAAAACATCATCACCCTTACCGGACAGATAAGGTGCTCGATACACCAAACGATAACGCCCCATACTAAAGCCCCCCAATTTATTTATGCTAGAGCCCTCTCCCTAGACACTTCTATTAACACGATAGTCTTATTTATCAAGTCGGTCAATGTTCAATAAATACAAACGCGTTCGTAGAGTACGTTGTAGAGAATTTGTTTTACGCAGTGCGGAGTGGAATACCAAGGTGGCGATAAAATGCTTCTGCTTCCTTTACAGTCTTTGCGGTGGTCACAAGTGTAATTGCGATGCCGAAGACATCTTTAAGATCCTCTTCGCTCGCTTCAGGAAAAATTGTGTGCTCGCGGATGCCAAGCGTCATATTACCCATCTCATCAATAGCACCTAGCGAAAGGCCTCGGAAGTCACGTGTACGTGGGAGTGCGATGTGTACGAGCTTGTCGAGGAATTCATACATGCGGGTGCCGCGAAGTGTCACCTGGTAGCCTATGATGTCGCCTTCACGCATCTTGAATTGTGCAATCGATTGCTTTGAAGGACGTGGAGCAGCTTTTTGTCCGGTGATGCGCGCAAGTCGCTCTTCAACCATCGCTTTGCGGTTCTTGTCTGCCTTCCCAACACCCGTTGATACCACGATCTTGAGGAGCTTTGGAGATTGCATGACATTGGTATAGCCAAACTCCTTTGAGAGAGTCTTGAATGCGTCGTTCTGTCGGTCTTTGGTAAGCATAAGAAAAATTATGAGAGCACCTTAGCACCTTTCTTCGTGACACGCACGAGGGTACCGTCACGGTATTCGCGGCCGATGCGTGTTCCCTTTTTCGAATCAGCGTCGTAGTACATCACGTTCGATGCATCAATAGCGCGCGGTGCTTCGACGATTTGGCCGACTTTCCCATTAGTGCCTTTGACGTGACGCTTCTTCATGCCGATGCCATCAATGACAACTTTGTTTTCAGCAGGAATAACCTGGTAGATTGTACCGGTCTTTCCTTTGTCCTTGCCGGACACTACTATCACGTGGTCGCCTTTCTTGAGTTTCATTTTCATACGTAAATAGTTAGGCGCTTACACTACTTCTGGCGCAAGGGACGCAATGCTTTGCCAGCCACGCTCGATGAGGTCACGTGGCACTGGACCGAAAACGCGATTGCCTTTCGGACCCATTTCCTTGCCCTGCTTCTCAATAAGTACTACGGCATTGTCATCGAAGCGGATGTACGAACCATTGGCGCGACGGTACGCTTTTACCTGGCGTACAACGACTGCTTTGTATATCTCTTTCTTCTTTGCGGCCTTGCGTGGTTGTGCGCTCTGTATGGAGACGACCACTACATCGCCAAGTTCAGCATAGCGACGCTTGGAACCACCGAGTACTTTGAAAACACGGGCCGTAAGAGCTCCGGTGTTGTCTGCGACTTTGACGATGGTTTGGTCCTGGATCATACAAGTGTTAATTACTGAGCCTGTGCTACAAGCTTGAAACGCTTAAGCTTTGAAATCGGGCGGCACGCAACGATGGTGACGTTATCGCCAACTTTTGCGGTGTTATCAGGGTCATGCACCTGGTACTTCTTCGTGCGAACCTGATATTTCTTGTACTTCGGATGCTTTACGTAACGCGAAACTGCAACGGTTGCAGTGTCCTTCATTGCTGTCTTAACGACAACGCCACGGAAAGTCTGAGGTCGGACGGTGAGTGTAGTTTTTGGTTCCATAAAAATAATTTAAGCGCTCTTTGTCTTTGTTTCGGTTTTTGCTTCTTCCACAGGTAGCGCTGCTTCCATCGCAGCTATGTTTCTGCGTGCATGAAGTTCCGTGAGTATACGTGCAACCTGGGCACGCGACTTGCGGGGAGCGGAGCTGTCCTTTGGACGAGCACCTGCTGCTGCAAAACGAAGAGTGCGAAGTTCACCGCGTTCTTTCGAAAGCATCTCAGTGAGTTCAGCTGGGTTCTTCCCTTGGAGTGTTTGTTTCTTAGCCATATATGTTTAGCGAGTGACGATCGTAGACTTGAGCGGGAGTTTTGCACCTGCGCGGCGAAGTGCATCGCGCGCAATAGGCTCCGCAACGCCATCCAGCTCGAACATGACGCGACCAGGGCGCACCTCAAATACGAAATGCTGCGGATCTCCCTTTCCCTTACCCATGCCTACTTCTGCAGGCTTCTTGGTAACGGGGCGATCAGGGAATATACGAATCCACATCTTGCCTCCCTTACCAGTTACACGTGTAAGGACTTTACGTGCAGCCTCAATTTGATTGCTGGTAACGCGCGAGGCGCTCGTTGCCTTAAGGCCATACGAACCGAAAGCAACGGTAATGCCACGCGTGTCAGGACGCGCAAGACGCTCTGGGCTCTTGCGGCTTGTCTGCCACTTTCGGTGTTTTACTTTTTTCGGGAATAGCATAAGCCTCTGTAAAATTATCGTGCCGTGCCCGCGCGAGAAGGAGTACGTCCAGGAGCTCGCTCTTGTGACTGACCGCCTTGGCGCGTAGTAGCTGCGACCTGACCTGTTTGTGGCTTGGCTTCCGGAGCGAATTGATCACCTAGATATACCCACACCTTAATACCGATCTTTCCGTACGGAAGAAGAGCTTCTTTGTGTGCGTAGTCGATATTTGCACGGAATGTCTGGAGCGGGATACGACCGCGCTTAATTTGCTCAGTACGCGACATATCAGCGCCACCAAGGCGTCCTGACATGACGATACGGACACCTATAACCTCACGCACTGCCATAACCTTTTCAACTGTCTGCTTCATGACGCGGCGAAATGGCATACGCTTCTCAAGTCCTTCGACAACCATATAGGCGACGACTGCCGCATTTGTTTCAGGCTGACGAATTTCCATAATATCGAGTTTGATAGCACGACCATGAGAAGGGGCGATTTTGTGAATTGCACCCGTGAGTTCCTTGCGAAGTTTTGTCGCGTTCTCGCCTGAGCGTCCGATCACAAGACCAGGACGAGCGGTGTGAAGAATAACGCGTACTTCGCTTTGCGTGCGTTCGATCTCTATTTCCGATACATGCATGCCCTTGAGACGCTTATCGAGGAATGCGCGAATAACTGAATCTACTTGAAGATTCTCGCGGTACTGTTTCTTATCAACCGCAAACCAGCGACTACGCCAGTCGCGTATGATGCCGAGTCGATGTGCGTATGGATGGACGGTGTGTGTCATGGTATGAAAATTTATGCGGCGGACTTTGCTGTTTTACGAGGAGCTCGTGGCTTTGCAACCTTTGCCTTTGTAACCTCAGCAGCAGGTAGTGCAACTTTTGCTTTTTGATCTACAGAAAGGGTTACAAGTACACGGCTCTTACGACGGCGAATTGGCGCGCCTCTACCCATTGCGCGTGGCATCATACGCACGAGCATGCCCGCGCTGTTAACCGTGATGTTCTCAATGCGAAGCGTTGTAGGATCCTCTCCCTGATTCTTTGCATTGGCTGCTGCCGACTCAATGAGCTTCACGATTGGGAGCGAGGCACGCTTCGGAAGAAATGAAAGCTGCGCGAGTGCTTCTGACACACGCTTTCCCTTTACCAGCTCCGTCACAAGGCGAACCTTGCGAGGTGATTGGTTGTAACTGGTGAGTTCAGCTTTCATGGATTACTTCTTAGCCGCAGGTGTAGCTTTTGCCGCTTTTGCCGCAGTAATTTCAGCTTGCTGGCGCTTCTGCTCGAGGTCCTTCTGCATCTTTCCGCCGTGACGGACGAATTTCTTCGTAGGAGAGAATTCTCCCAAACGGTGACCGACCATATCTTCCGTTACTAGCACCTCTACATGCTGCTTGCCGTTATGAACGCCAAAGGTGAACCCGACGAATTCAGGCGCTATTTGGCTACGGCGCGCCCACGTCTTAATAACCCCGGAGGAACCAGGGCGACCAGCGGCACCAACCTTCTTCATGAGCTTTAGGTCGATGAAAGGGCCTTTCTTGAGTGATCGGGACATGCGAATTAAAAACCCGCGGCGCGGGGATATACAAAATCTATAGGAAATCAGCTGTAGTGTCAAATTGAGGCCGTATATCCATGTCGCGGGTGAGGTACAATGACTCTATGAAGCACACGGTACGGGATCTCATCTTTGTCATCATTCTGCTCCTTCTTATGGTGGGTGGTTTAGTTTGGTACATTTTCTATAAGCCACACGCTGCCCTTCCTGTAACGGCCACCTCTACAAGCCCTTTTTCGGCAGCTACCACGCCAAGCACCTCGCAAGGCCTCCCTCAGCACATCATCAATAACTCCCAGTATTACGCCATCGACATGCAATACCCTTCATCAACGCCTCTAGCACAAACGGCCGGAGCGAGTGCTGACGCGGCGGCGGTGGCAGTAATGCAGTCGTTCAGCCAGAATAGTGTCGACACCTTCATCAAGGATGGCGATTTTGCCGATATGACTCCGCAAGTGCTTAAGGACATGGGTGGGCAGCAAGAAACGATGAGTGACTCGTATCAGTTGTATACCTCACCTACAACCATTTCCTACGTATTCACCGTTACCCAGGATACGGGAGGGGCACATCCTAACAGCTACTACCAAACCTTCACCTTTGACTCGAAGACGGGGCAACAGCTCATGCTCTCTGATCTCTTCATGCCTGGTAGCGACTATCTCTCTACCCTTAGCTCACTTTCACGGTCGGCACTCCTTTCGCAGGAGGGTGCCAATGCTCAATCTGAATTGATTGACCAAGGTACGCAGGCTAGCAGCACTAGTTTTGCAAACTTCGCTCTCGACGGTGCTAATTTTGATATTTTCTTTGCACCTTACCAAGTAGCTTCCTATGCGCTTGGCCCGCAGACAGTACAAATCCCACTTACTCAGCTTACGAGCATTCTCAATACGGAGTATCAATAAGAAAGTGGAAGCGACTCGAATGAATAGGCGCCCCATCTATTAAACAGAGAGACTGTTGCACAGCCTCTGTAAGGAAGCCGAATATCTGGTACTCTAAGGTCAGGTTTCAGGAGGGTCTTTGTTATGGGCATTGTTCAAATAGCGCTCGAAAAGGCGAGGCACGCAAGCAAGGAAAGGGTACGGGCTGAGGCGAACGAAAAAGCTGCCTGGGACGCACTGCGGGCTAGACTCAGGGCTGGCGGAACAACGGGGGATTATCTTTGGGACTTCCTTTTCGTTGGATATGGGCCACGCAGCTCCCAAGCCGAAGTCGATGAACACTACAAGCGCTACCTTGCAGTCAACGAAAGGCTAAAGGGACAGGCGGGCCAGCTGGTTCTCTACTTTCGTTACGAGAAACGCCTTGAGTCCTGCCACTTCACGCACAGCAGCTATAGAACTGACAACTGCTGGTATCTGGCTGTGCTCAGTGGTGAGCAGCTCATTTGTCGGCTTCAGCCAGATATGAAGATGGGCTGCTATCTTCCCGTGAAGTGTTACTGCAACCAGCTGCATCAGCCCATCATCACCAAAGGACGCCTTCGCGAAATACCGATCAGAGGTTGGTTCGATGAATCATCCCTTGTTATAGGGGACGAGGCAGTTATCGCAAGGCTCAAGCAAGACGGCCTCTGGGATATTACGCGGGGGCCGGGTTTTAGGGCCTTCCTCGATGAGTTGGGACATTTCGACTTGACTCCCGAGCCAGAAGAAGAGACGGCGTAGGACGTGCGTCCAAGGGTGCTTTGCAAATGCGAGGCACTCTTTTTCTTTTCTCCCTGTTCTCGATATTCAACGTTCTGCTTCCAAGTAGGCTAATGAAGGACACGCAAAAGTCCCAAGCTCCAGGACCTTATTACGTACTCAACATCATAGAGGTAGGAACGAATGCTAGAATCTCTACATGGATTCATCATTGAACTCCCGCAAAACGCACCCCATATTAAAACCAATAGCCCTTGTTTGTTTATCTCTCCATGGCTTGGTACTTGTTGGAGTAGTAGTACTCTGTTTGTTTAATATAGTACTGATATTACTTGCAGCATTTTTCACAGTGGGATTGGCACTTCTCATAATACTGGGGATCATATTTGTTATTGGCTACAGCTTCGTCATAAGTTTAAAGTATTATAAGCGCTCGAATTTCTCTAAATCGATCCTTGTGTCGGTATTAGTAATATTTGCAGTCGCTGAAGCTGGGTTCTATACCATTAGACAAATAGGTCTGCCGTCTCTAGAGCAACTTATACCCGGGCCGGGCAGTTGGATGAAAGTTGGGTGAGATAGTTTTTGAAACAGATTTCACTGGACGAAGCGCGGCGATGCGCACACTGCAAGCTTAACGAGAGGTCCTGCTCAAGAGCAGGTACCATTACTATTTTTATTATAGGCTCTTAGCGCTTCTTCCCCACCTTACGTCTCGAAACGATGAAAACATTTGAATACTTCTTTGGAGTACGAGTCTTCTGCCCTTTACCCGTTGGCTTGCCCCACATGCTCTTGGCGCGACGAAGTCCTCTTCCCTGGCGTCCTTCACCACCACCGTGTGGATGGTCGACAGGATTCATCGCCGTACCACGAACGGTAGGACGAATACCTTTCCAACGTGAGCGACCTGCCTTGCCGTAATTAACAAGACGCTGCTCTTCGTTACTCACCGTGCCTACTGATGCGTAGCAAAGATCAGAGACGCGACGTACTTCGCTTGAAGGAAGCTTTATCTGTGCATAGCCAGCGTCGTGAGCGACAACTTCTGCATAGTTACCTGCTGAGCGAGCGAGGCGAGCACCTGCGCCAAGCTTAAGCTCAATATTGTAGACAAAGGTGCCTGAAGGAATTTTACCGAGCGGCATGCGATTCCCAGGACGTACCGGTACATTCTCGCCAACGAGGAAGGTGTCGCCTACTTTCATTTCCTTAGTTGCAAGAACGTAGCGGCGTTCGCCATCGGCGTATACAACGCGTGCAATGAATCCTGTGCGAAATGGATCGTATTCAATTGTTTCAACGCGTGCGGGAATATCGCGCTTGTTGTATGAGAAATCGACATCGCGTAGACGCTTCTTATGACCACCACCCTGATGACGAGTTGTGATGCGACCTGCGTTGTTACGACCTGCGCGCGCCTTCTTCGAAAGCATAAGCTGCTTCATCGGCTTGTCGCCTGAAAGCACACCGCGATAGGTCACGGTGGTCATGCTACGACGGCTCTTGGAAGTTGGTTTGTAGGATTTCATAAATATTAAAATTGGATCGTATCACCCTTTTGTAGGTATACGTATGCCTTATGGCGCGCAGCGCGCGTACCCTGACCGTTACGAGTGCGTAGTGCTTTCTTCTTTGCAGGAAGATTCACCATGCGGACCTGACGAGGAGCCACATTGTAGATAACGTGTATCGCCTCTGCGACCTGCTGCTTAGTCGCGCTCGCAGGGACCTTAAATACGTAGATGCCTTTCTCCGTACCAATGAGTGCCTTTTCAGAAAGCCACGGCGCCTGGAGAACGGTGTGATGACGTCCGTCCGCGTGCGCGACCGCTGTCTTTGATGGTCCAGCCTTCTTTGCGCCTGTGGCTTTAGAAGAAGTATTCGTGTTTCGAGAAAAGATATTCATACGATTTTTATTATGCAGCTACCTTCTCGCCTTTCTTCGAAAGTCGTGCCTTTAGTACCTCGAATGCTCCTGCAGGATTCTCGATAATGAGAAATCGCTTATCAAGGAGGTCAACTGTATTGAGGTTACGCACTTCTTCGGAGATGACGCTCCCGATGTTGCGGAAACTCTTTTCAGCAACGCTGTCCTTCGTGGTGAATGCGATGACTGCGGCGTTCACACGCTTCGTTGCGAGCGTTTCTGATCCTGAGGACTTTGCGATTGCTACCAAAATTGCTTTTGCGTCACGCGTCTTTGGAGCCGCAAATGAAAACTTATCGATAAAAATAATCTCACCATCTTTCGCTTTCTTCGAAAGCACTGAAAGAAGTGCTGCAACACGCATCTTGCGATTTATTTTCACCGTGTAGTCTCGCTCTGCACGTGGACCATGTGTCACACCGCCCGTGCGCCATATTGGTGAACGAGTCGAACCATGACGCGCGCGTCCGGTTCCCTTCTGCTTCCACGGCTTCTTGCCTCCTCCACTAACCTCACCGCGAAACTTTGTGTGTGCGACTGTTGGACGAGCGTTTGCCCGCATGCCTACATATACCTGATGCACAAGGTCTGCATTCCATGGAACGTTAAAGAGTTCTGGTGGAAGTGCGATAGTTCCGGTTTCCTTTCCGGCTACGCTCCAAACTTTCGCTTCAGCTACTCCTGTGGCAGGGGTAGCTTTCACTTTCTTTTCGACAGGAGTTTTAGCTACCGTCTTTTTAACGGCTGCCTTCTTTGCGACTGATTTTTTTGGTGCGTTTGCCATGGTATTAAAATTACTTCGCAACGATCTCGACAAGAGAACCTGGTGCGCCTGGAATTGCTCCGGAGATGATGATTTCCCCTGCCTTTGGATCTATATGAATGACCTGAAGGTTCTTCACGGTAACGCGATCACCGCCCATGCGCCCACCCATGCGTAGACCTTTGGCAACGCGACCACCTGCGCGACCGCCGCCACCAATTGATCCTGGTTCGCGCTCTGAGTGCTTTTGACCATGCGAGCGGCGACCGCCATGGAAACCGTGACGCTTAACGACACCTGCGAATCCGTGGCCCTTACTCGTTCCCACAACCTCAACGCCATCACCAACTGCAAACGTGTCTAGGGTGATTTCACTTCCTACGGTGTAGTTTCCAAGATCAGCGCTGTCCTCAAGACGAAATTCCTTGAGGATCTTAAAGGCCTTATCTTTAAGGTGACCACGAACTGCCTTTGAGAGGCGTTCTGGCTTTTGCTCGTCAAATCCTACCTGCACCGCAGCGTATCCGTCAGTATCAACGGACTTTACCTGAGTCACGGTAACAGGACCCGTTTTGAGGACGGTTCCAGCTTTGACGCGACCGTCCTCTTGGAAAATCTGCGTCATGCGGCCTTTGCGGGCGAGAATGAATTTCATAAAAAGTAAAATGCGCTCAATGGCGCAAGATTTCAGTAGAAATCCTTACCATTGGTCCGGCCGTCAGCCGTACGTAGCGTTTCAGGTACTCTACACTAGTCTTTTAAAGGACGCAACGATGAGTCCGACGTTAGCTTAATTTGTATAAAATAGTTCGGCCCTCGCCCAGCCGAAGCTGAGCGAGGAACCGTGTTGATGTTAGCCCATTTAAGGGCAACGATCGCCGCTGGTCAGGTGATGACGACGTCCGCCGCCGCGCCGCTGACCGAGCCGACGGCGCGCATGGCGCCGACCTCCTGGTGATCCGCGACGGTGAGATGGCCCTTGGCGGCGGCGATGTTCAGGATTTGCCGGGAATGCGGCGACGGGTGAAACCCGTGCCGGGCTGGGTTTTGGTGCATTATCATCCTCCAGAGGAATGGTCGCCAGCGGGTTGCCGACGACCTTCGTAGTCTATACCCACTTTTTTCCAAATCAAGAAGTTATGCACTGTTAGATAAATGGATTCCAACCTAATAACAGGTTGTAGATTTTGACTTGAGAATGGGTGCTAAGCTATGAATAGGTCACGCATTGGCTGACCTTGTAATGGAGAGATTGCCATGATGAAGTTTTTTACCCTTCGGGGAAAGACCGCAGCCTTGGAGACACATTTCATCGAGGGGAGGTGATCCTTCATATCTCGTAAGCCGCACCGGCGCACTTACGCACCCGCAGGCCCGATGCATCCGCGTCGGGCCTAATGATTTTCATGCTATATTCCTTAAGTCAGCACAGGTCTGACAGAAAGGAATTGTTCCCATGATCGATGGCATCACCCGTGAAGCCCCGTGGCCTACGGACGGCCTATGGTCACCGGATGGCGGCTCGGAGATCTGAAGTCTAGGGACCCAGACTCAATTTTCAAGAGCTACCCATGGCGCTCCAGACTATCGGAACGCCATTTTAATTTAGTGGATGTATTTATTTAAATGAATGACCCTGAGCACGAAGCCTGGGTCATTTAGTCCTGAGGGAACTTGTTTGCAAAGCGTAATGCCTGAGCCCAAGAGACTTTGCTCGCTCTCCTGGAAGCGGTTTTTTAGCAAACCGACCGCCTGTGTGACCATTCGGTTCACGCCAAACTTCACGCCATTTTCCTGTTCGCTTATCTACCCAACCGTGGCGCCACTTAGCCATGTGTTTACTGATCTTGAGAGGTGTATTGTCCTCTTCATAAACATAGCCAGCAAAGAGAGCTCGTTGGGCATTGTGAACTCTATCGACCTCTTCTCTGGCTCCTGGTGGTAGACGCCAACCAGGAGGCTTAGAACCCGGTGGTCGCATATCACTCCTCCTCAAAAGATCAGAGTTTCAGAATACTCTTCAGAGAGAACAAAAGCAAAACCGCTCGTGCACGAGCGGTTTTGCTTTTGTTGATTTATTCTTCGAGCTACACCATCTTCACATCAATCGTAACGCCTGAAGGAAGATTGAGATTCGTGAGAGCCTCAATAACCTTTGCGTGATGGCGAAAGAATGTCGATGAGACGCTTGTGGATGCGCATTTCGAACTGTTCGCGTGAGTCCTTGTGGATGAATGTCGAACGGTTCACGGTCCAGCGCTTTATCTCAGTTGGAAGCGGAACGGGACCGACAATTTTCGCATCGAAGCGATTAGCGGTATCCATGATCTGCTTCACCGAGAGATCAAGAATCTTGTGCTCATAGGCGCGTACGCGAATGCGAAGCTTTGGTTCTGCGCAGGCTCAGCTTCTTTTTTCGAAGCTCTTTTGGCAGGCGTTTAGCGGCTGCTTTTTTACCGCAGCTTTCGCTACAGTCTTTTTTGCGGTTGAGTTTGCCATATACGATTCAAAGATCCAGTTTCAGTTACAAATTGATTATGCGACGATCTTGGTTACAACACCAGCACCGACGGTCTTGCCGCCTTCACGAACTGCGAAGCGAGTGTTGTCCTCAAGTGCGATAGGAGCAATGAGCTTTACCTTGAAGGTAACAGTGTCGCCTGGCATAACCATTTCCTTTCCTTCAGGAAGAGTAACTTCGCCGGTCACGTCCGTCGTGCGGATGTAGAACTGAGGCTTGTACCCAGAGAAGAATGGAGTGTGACGACCGCCTTCGTCCTTAGTGAGAATGTATACTTCAGCTTCGAATTCAGTGTGAGGAGTCACTGAACCAGTCTTTGCAAGAACCTGACCGCGGTGTACATCTTCTTTCTTCGTACCGCGGAGAAGGATACCAGCGTTGTCGCCAGCCTGACCTTCCTGGAGCTGCTTGTTGAACATTTCGATACCAGTAACAGTCGTCTTTGCGGTTGGCTGAATACCGACGATTTCGACTTCTTCACCAACCTTGACGATACCGCGCTCGATACGGCCGGTGACAACCGTTCCGCGACCTTCAATAGAGAAGATGTCTTCGATAGGCATAAGGAATGGCTTGTCGAGTCTCGCGCTCTGGGTTGGGAAGTAGGTGTCCATTGTGTCAACGAGTTCCTTAACCTTTAGAGCCCAAGGATCGTCAGCTGAAGTTAGCTTCAAGAGCCTTAAGACCTGAGCCGCGGATAACTGGCGTAGCTGCGCCATCAAAGCCCTGCTTGGTGAGAAGTTCACGGATTTCCTCTTCAACGAGGTCGACCATGTCCTGGTCATCAACCATGTCTACCTTGTTAAGGAAGACGATGAGTCTTAGGCACACCAACTTGCTTTGCAAGAAGGATGTGCTCACGAGTCTGAGGCATCGCGCCGTCAGTCGCAGCAACCACGAGCACTGCGCCGTCCATCTGAGCGGCACCAGTAATCATGTTCTTGATGTAGTCGGCGTGGCCTGGAGCATCAATGTGCGCGTAGTGACGATTCGGCGTCTCGTACTCCGAGTGGTGGAGGGCGATAGTAATACCACGAGCCTTTTCTTCAGGCGCGTTGTCGATATTATCGACCTTCTCGGCGCGGGCCTTGTAGCCAGCATCCTTGTTGAGATTGAGGACGTTGAGGATAGCAGCGGTGAGCGTGGTCTTGCCATGGTCAACGTGACCGATGGTGCCTACGTTCATGTGCGGCTTGCTGCGATCGAATGCTTCTGCCATACGTTTGTAAAGTTACAATAAAAGTTACTAATTCGGAGTATTTCCCCGCGAGACGCTATCTCCTACCCCTGTATTGCTACAGATAGCAAAGAAACGCCGTGACACGCGTTGTAGTAAAAATACACGGCCGTTCGCCAAAGGTCAAGCATTTTGTTGCTCCAACGGGCTAAGGATGAGTGTGACCTCCCCCCGCTTGTTGAGCACCACCTCTGGCAGAGGCTCTCTTGGGAGCAGTTGTGCCTCCTCCACCTCCCTTGAATACCGGTTTACCACCGTTGAATATTGAAAGAAGGTCATTTGCTATTGATTTGCCACCTTCCCAGTTATTTCTCGAAAGCGCTCTAAAAAGTTCCCACGCCATAAAATCCAGAAAACCAACCCCAAGGAAATTGACGGCCGTCATTGAAAAACCAGCACTTACTCCATAGAATTGCGCCGCTGATGTCACTACTGGTGCCACCCCTAACACTTGCTCAAGACCGGCGAGTCCTATGAGCGTCAACCCCACGCCACCTATCGCTAAGCCCCCGACACCAAGGTTTCCA
Organism: uncultured bacterium; assembly: GCA_963851445.1. Classification (GTDB taxonomy): domain Bacteria; phylum Patescibacteriota; class Minisyncoccia; order Phycocordibacterales; family Phycocordibacteraceae; genus C7867-001. Next base: position 211,658 of record CAWKPH010000001.1, read on the forward strand.
GCTATCCTTTGTCCTAAGGTTTTTTCTTTACGCTCCTTGCCACTTTTCTTTGCTTTCTCTTTTGAGTCACCCCCGGTAGTTTCTTTTTTCACTGCATTTTCTTCTTCCTTATTTTTCTCAGCATTTTTTTCAGCTTCCTTAGACTCGTTCCCATTCTTAACTTTCTCAAGATTTGCGTGTAGCTCCGCATAGCGTGCCGCTATTTCGGGCTTCATCTGCTCGGAGTGAATTTCATTGACTCGCACACTACGCAGAGCTTCTTGACGACTCATTTCTTCTTTAAGTGTCTCGTGCTTGTCCTTATAGGCAGCAGCTTTCTCTGGATGGGTTTTCGCGAAGGCGCCCCATTGCTCTTCCTGAACCTTCACGCGTTCCTCGTTACTTTTCGCTTCCCCTGCAAGTCGGACGTCGCGTTCTATGACTCCCTTAAGCACAGGATCTTTATCAGGATTGCTACGTATGCGCGTTCGCTCGGGGTCAGGAGGTACGAGGCCTCTGGCTTTCATTGTGTTCCACTCCTCCGCAGGGCCCTTTTTCTTTTCCTCTCTTCCAACTGGATAATTATTACGAACACGCGGGGGACTCCATGAACCGATGAGCTGTGGCTCGCCCCTGAGATCTTCAAGGTGCATCACCTTCTCTTCTGGTTTCTTCGCTTCTTCTACTACAGGCGGTGTAACGACCTCGGCATGTAAATTTTTAGCTATTGCTGAACTCTTTGCTCGTTGTGCTGCCATACTGTCTTTCATTTCCTGATACATATTTTCATACGCATGGGCTTTTTCAGGGTACGCTTTTATAAAAGCATCTGTCTGCGTCTTTATTTGCGCATCAGTTGCAAACGCGAAAGAATTTATCACCGCTCGTATGATCGGATCGTCTTCGGCATAGTAGGGGTGATCCATGTACGTCTTCGTTCTTTCAGGATCTCTTTCAATTCCATACTCATCTCTTTTTTTTCTATTCCAATCTTCTGCTGGAGTGGGCGATACTGATTCGATTATGCGTGGAGGTTTCTCTGACATACCTCAAGCATACCAGTCAGGATATAGATAGAAAGAAACCCTGGGGAGATTCCAGGGTTTCTTTCTGAATTTTTGTTAGCCCTCACTTTGACCGCGGTCAAAGTACTCATCGGTCCTGGAGGCTAGTTCGTTCAGCTGGTTCGCCACCTGCCGAAGTATTCCTGAAGTTACATTTGGCCCTTCAAGAGCTTTGAGGATTCCGACCATTTCGGTTCTAGCCATTTGATCTAGATGGCTTTGGCCTTCCAGACCTGAACTCGCTCTTCGAGCTTCCATTCCCATAGGTACGTAAACTTATTTGTAAGCTCACATAGTATATACCAAAAGCGCGCCCTCTAGGGCGCGCTTTTATATGCTGGTTAAATTTGGCTTATTTGCGGCTTGCGATGATATCGTTAGCGACGTTGGTAGGGACTACTTCGTAGTGGTCGAACTCCATGGTCATGGAGCCGCGACCTTCAGTCATCGAGCGAAGTGTTGTCGTGTAGCCGAACATTTCAGAAAGCGGCACTTTGGCGTGGACCGCTTTATTCATGCCGCGATCTTCCATGCCCTCAATAGCGCCGCGCTTTCCAGAAAGTGATCCCGTGATGTCACCCATGAATTGCTCTGGGATGACAACTTCCACATTCATAATCGGCTCAAGGATAACGGGCTTTGCCTTCTGTGCAGCTTCTTGGAACGCCATCGATGCAGCGATCTTGAATGCGATTTCAGAGGAGTCGACATCGTGGTACGAGCCGTCGTAGAGATCGATCAGAGACGTCGACAATCGGATAGCCTGCAAGGATACCGCGATCGAAGTGATTCGCGCATTCCCTTTTCAACAGCTGGAATGTATTCGCCTGGAATAGCACCTCCCTTAATGTTGTTGATGAATTCGAAGTTCGCTTCGCGCGTGACGTTCTTTGCGAACTTTTGCTTCAGGATCAAGCGGCTCCATGTGCTTCATGTTGAATCTTCACGTGACCGTACTGACCCTTACCGCCCGTCTGCTTGATGTATTTCCCTTCAGCGTCAGCAGTTCCCATGACGGTTTCGCGATACGCCACTTGTGGCTTGCCGACATTTGCGCCGACATTGAACTCGCGCTGCATACGGTCAACGAGAATTTCAAGGTGAAGCTCGCCCATGCCTGAGATGATAGTCTCTGCGGTTTCTTCGTCGATCGTAATTTTGAAGGTTGGGTCTTCGTCAGAAAGTTTGCGGAGCGCTAGTACCCATTTTTTCCTGGTCAGCCTTCGTCTTTCGGCTCGATGCGGAGCGACACCACTGGCTCTGGGAATTTAATCTGTTCGAGAATGATTGGGTTTGCTTCGTCACAGAGCGTGTGCGAAGTCTTTGTGTCCTTGAGACCGACGCTGCAGCGATTTCTCCGGTGAATACCTTCTCAACTTCCTCGCGCTTGTCAGCCTGAAGACGCACGATACGTCCAACACGTTCCTTTCGTGCCCTGTTTGCGTTGTATATATAGGAACCTGCAGTGACTGTTCCTGCATAGACGCGGAAGAAGGTAAGAGCTCCCACGAATGGGTCGGTTTGAAGCTTAAAGGCAAGCGCCGTGAATGGCTCGTCGTCTGAAGGCATGACGTTCAATTTCCTCACCTGTCTTTGGATTAATACCTTTCACAGGTGGAAGGTCGAGCGGACGATGGAAGGTAATCAACAACAGCATCAAGCACGAGCTGCACACCTTTATTCTTGAGTGCAGAGCCCGTGTAGACCGGGAAGATTTCGTTATGCGATAACTGCCTTGCGAAGTACCTTCTTGAGTTCTTCGAGTGGTGGCTCATTCCCCTCGAAGATATGCGCGACATCGCTGCTTCATCGTGCTCAACGATGCGCTCAACGAGTTCGGCACGGATATTTCTTCGCATCCTCTACGATATTTCTCAGGAACTTCCCCTTCGATAACGTCTTCGCCCATGTTTCCGGTAAAGGTGTAGGCCTTCATGGTAAGAAGATCGATCACGCCTTCGAAATCGCCCTCTGCGCCCATAGGAATCTGTGCGCGTACTGCTTTCTTCGAAAGGCGATCAAGAATGGATTTATAGGAATCCTCGAATGAAGCTCCGGTGCGGTCGAGCTTATTGATGAAACAAATGCGAGGCACTCCTGCTTCGTCCGCATAGCGCCAGTTTGTTTCTGACTGAGGCTCAACACCTGCAACGCCGTCGAAGACGACGATAGCACCGTCGAGTACACGCATGGAGCGCTTCACTTCTGCGGTGAAGTCGATGTGGCCTGGGGTGTCGATCACATTGAACCGGAATTTCTTTGAAATGTCCTTCTTGTCCGGTTCGTTGAGTACGCGTCCAGAAACAGGTAATGGCAGCTGCAGTAATGGTGATACCGCGCTCGCGCTCCTGCTCCATCCAGTCGGTGGTGGTCTCGCCCCTCGTGCACTTCGCCAATTTTGTGCTGGGAACCGGTGTAGAAAAGCACGCGTTCAGACGTAGTCGTTTTGCCAGCATCGACGTGTGCGACGATACCGAAATTGCGTACTTTCTCGAGTGGATAATCGCGATTCATAGATAGGTGAAAAATAAAACGCCCGGAGGCATTAGCTCTAGAGTACTGAAATTAAAGTTAAAAAGCAAATGCAAAAACGCGCCTCTGGGGCGCGTTTTCTTTTCACCTGTTTCTTTTATTACTGAGCGGTTGTTGGCATCGCGCTTCCTGTTGACGGGGTCTGTTGCGAAGCTGCCTGTTGAAGTTCCTGTTGAAGTTGCTGATCATTTGCAACAGAGTTTGACGGATGCAAGGCTTCAACAATTCCTACGCCGAGTGTGAGTACTATGTAGAGCGCTACTGATGCACCGAGTAAGAAAATACCGAGTCCAACGGGCGACTTCCAACTTGCCCATGAGACCATTCCCCCCTTACCGCCCTTTTTGATTTCATCCATAAATTTCTATGAACCAATAATATTCGCCTAGTATAGCGAACCTTCTACCGAATTACCACGCGAAGTGTGCGAATGCCTTGTTGGAATCAGCCATGCGGTGCATGTCGTCCTTCTTTTTGATGGCGTCGCCTTCGTTTTTGACGGCAAGGAGAATTTCGTTAGCAAGCTTCTCAGCCATTGGCTTACCCTTCTTGTTACGAGCTGCATTAATGAGCCAGCGGTATGCAAGAGAAACGCGACGCTGCTGGGGAACTTCTCGGGGAACCTGGTAGTTAGCACCACCTACGCGGCGTGAGCGCACTTCCATTAAAGGAGAGACGTTGCGGATTGCAGTCTCAAAGGTTTCGAGTGGATCAAGGTCTGCCTTCTTGATGATCTCAAGTGCATCGTAGACGACGGTGCGAGCAACATCCTTCTTTCCATCCCACATAACAGTATTTATAAAACGAGAGATAGCCTCTGATTGATAGACGAGGTCAGGACGGCGAACAGGTTTGTTTTTGATTGGACGACGCATGGGGTTTATTTAGGTTTCTTGGCTCCGTACTTCGAGCGGCCACGGCGACGCTTGTCGATACCTGCGGTATCGAGGCGACCACGAACGATTGTGTACTGAACACCAATGTCCTTCACACGACCACCGCGAAGCATAACAACGGAGTGTTCCTGAAGGTTGTGTCCTTCTCCAGGGATATAGGCAGTTACTTCCATGCCATTGGTTAGACGAACCCTCGCTATCTTACGAATAGCGGAGTTTGGTTTGCGGGGAGTCTTAGTGGTTACTTTCGTGCAGACGCCACGCTTAAAAGGAGCGGGGTAGAAGGTTGGACGATTCTTGAGGGCATTGAAACCACGCCCAAGAGCCACGACCTTGCTTTTGCGTGAATTACTCTTGCGACTCTTCTTTGAAAGTTGGTTTATGGTGGCCATTTGAATAGAAAACTCCCCGCTCGGGAGCTAAAGACAATATATAGGAATGGGTAGGTAAATGCAAACAAAGAGCATCTCTACGATAAGAATCCCATTAGGGGTTACAATCACTATAAATTGTTCGCGCAAGCCAGTTCTCAACGACTTTCTTGCTCGAAATAAACATTGGTTCTGGTAGAGAGGTTGGATCAATCCACTGCCAATTGCGAGATTTCTCCGGTTCTGCATCGCGGGGTTCCCCTGATTTCCACTTCGCGAGCATGCTGATGTTGGCGTAATGCTTTCCATAGTCGCGCTCGTTGGAGACGGAGACGAGTCCCTCAATTTCTATGTCTGTGATACCTGTTTCTTCTGCGACTTCGCGCATTGCGGTTTCTTCAAACGTCTCACCAAATTCAAGATGGCCTCCCGGAATCTGCCAGGTGTTTGCGCCGTGACTAGCAATTCTCTCTCCCATAAGTATCTTCCCATCCTTCACAACAATTACTCCGACTCCTACTTTCGGACGTTCCTTATCCATACCTACTGAGCTCGTTTCCATTCGGACTTATCACCGCGACGCCTGGCGTCTGCCATCGCAATTTCATCAAAGATGCCGTCGATAAGATCGTATCCTTTCGCTTCTTCAAGTGATACCCAAGCAAATTGATCGGTCTCGCTCTCTTGAAGAGTCACTTCTCCCGACTCGTAGTCGGCCATGCAGGAGATGACGAGCGAAGGACTACCATCAGCGTGAATGGTCGCAAGACTTGTAACGTATTCGATATTCGTGATTGCAAGTCCCACCTCTTCTTCTACTTCGCGACGCAAAACTTTCTCGAGAACGTTATACCAGTACTCAACACTATCTTTGGGGAGTGAAATATAATCGGATGTCTCAAGGTGACCGCCAGGCACTGTCCATTTTCCGGGGAAACGCTTTTTCGAGAGTGTTCGCCTTGTAATAAGGTATTTATCGTCTTTGACGATAATTGCCGTAATAATTACTTCGTGGAGAAGCTGTGGGCTTTGTTCCATAGTTATGGTAAGTATAGCGCTGTTTTGACGTCTTCTCTCGTATAGGAATAAGGGCTCATTGTTTCTTCATCCTGGGTATGAGAAATATTCTAATTACAGAGTATAGTAAGTATATATGCGCACTATTTTTGAAAAGAACCGTAAAATTATCATAATTGGATCAGCAGGCATTCTTTCTGTAGCCTTTATACTCCTTGGCACTCCAGGAACGGTAATGCAAGCGAAAGCAGCTGGCACTGATACCAATGACGTGCAGTACACGACATTCCTTGATTACACACCTACCGATGTACTCCTCGAGGAGGCGGGGTTTGCTGCAAGTACAACGTACGACTGTTCTATCGCTACGCTTAACTGCTCTGCGGTTACAAGCTCAACAATCAGCCTCACTCCTACCGCGCTTTCAAACAACAGCACAGCACAGATAAGTCCCGACAAAACAGAAGCACTGGTGCCAACCTATACTCCTGGCGTTTCTCCAACGGAAACTCTTTATACAATTCAAGGAAACTCACTTATCTCACGAGCAACGCTTCCAGCAATTAACGGGCTTGTCACGAGCGTACAGTGGTCAAGCGATGATAATGTGCTCCTCCTTACGGAAAGCGATGGAGTTGTCCAGAAATATAACGCTACCACCGACACGCTCACGACACTTACCGCAATTCCCGAAGGAGTAAATTGGACGACACTATCTCCTAACGGAGAGTACCTCGCCTATTATATTGATGCGACTGTCTCGAGTGGGGTGCGCACCTATGGAATAGTTAATACGGATACTGATACGAATTACTCAATGAGTGAAAACGTCAGCTACTGGGATCTTCTTTCTGAAGGAGTACGTATATTCGCCTTCTCTCCTGACAGCACGAAGCTCCTCTATCTCGATGACCGAAGCGGCTACCAAACGCTCTATGAAGTAGACCTTTCGCAACTTGCTAGTGCGACTCCGACACCGGTGGCTACACTCTATGCTTCTCCATCTGTACCAATTGCAAACGCCGTACTCATGGGTACGCCAATCACCACAAAGCCATATTCCATGGAGGATGTCGTTTGGGAAAACGATTCTACGATTCTCTTCAGCGCAAATCGCAGCAACCCAATGATTTGGTCGCTCTATGAGTACAATCTCGATACCTACACACTCACAAAGGTAGATAATTTTATCGCCTATAACCAGGCGATGGAGTTAGATGGTAATAATGTCATCTTCCAGACTGCCGACGCTAACGGTCGTATGACACACCTGTACAACATCCTCACCAAACAGGTCTACAACTTCAACATTCCTGGTGTTGATCAGTCGAAGGTTGGTACGGCAAACACCATTGTTGAGGAGGATGGTGTATACGGCGTCTACCAACCAGTGGCAGAAGCAACAAGTACTCTTCTGGTGTGGCTTCACGGCGGCCCCGACAGGCAATCAACTCCTGACTATGATTCCTACATGAGTTACAGCGGCTATGACTGGGTACTCGACAATGTCCAAAAGGCAGGAGTACCGGTGCTCAAGCTTGATTACCCGGGAAGTCTTGGGTATGGGACTGCGTATGCAAAAGAGGTTGTTGATGGCGTAGGTACTGTTGATGCAAGCACTACCATGCAGGCAATCAGTGATTTTGCAGCATCTAATGGATTCAAGAATATTTATGTGATGGGTAACAGCTATGGTGGGTATCTTGCGCTCAAGCTTCTTGTTTCCTACCCAAACCAGATTGACGGCGTTTTCTCTGATTCAGGTGTTACCGATTGGCAAACACTCCTTAACAATGTACCGAGCTCAATATTCAGCGCTGACTTCAATGGTCCTCCCGGTCCCGCAAACGCGCAGCTCTATGCAAACGCCTCCATTGTGAATAACATAGCCAACATTGGAAATCAGAAGATCTACCTCGTACAAGGAAACGTTGATACTGAAGTCCCGTACGGACAATCAGTTCTTATGAATGCAGCACTAACTGCTGCAGGAAAGAACGTCACGTACACGACGCTCCAAGGTGAAAATCATATCTACCGAAACCCTTCTTCCTACACGCTCATCTGCAATCAAACAATGAACCTCGTCGGTCTTCCCGACACCCCAATGTGCACCATGGGAAGCTAGCGACCTCAGGATGTTGTATCAAAATGCACCGTCCTCGTTTGTTACCTTTGTAACGTCCTGCGCTATATCCCAAAACTCAACGATTTTGCCATTTGAAAACCGGAGTAGATGAACTGCCGTAAAATCAGTGACGTCTGCCTCAAGCGTTAGATGGGAGTGGACCGCTACCAAATCTCCTTCAGCTATAACATGCTGAATTACAAACTGTTTGTGTGGAAACTTCCCTTCTGCATCCTTCATACCATCTCGTAGTGCTGCAAGGCCTGCTGGGGTGAATATGTTGTGATGCTTACCTTTCGTGTCAACGTATTTTTCATACGCCTCGTCGATTTTACCGGCGATAACCATTTCAAGAAAATCTACCGCCGCTTTTTTGTTTTCTTCTGTTTGCATAGTGCAAGTATAACTCGCTCATGAAAATGAGTGGGTGACTTTGATACAAAAAACCAGACACCTGCCGTGCCTGGAAATACTTCAAAAAGGAAACGTTCCTAGTTTATACTGGGTTCTGACCACCTTGGCTTTGGACATATCCCGCTCAATCAGTGTTAGATGTTTTGCCGCGTATCTAGTTCCAGACCTGAGTGAGCGATTCCCCGAGTTTGTGACATGCGGACGATATCCCGCACCAATCCATCGAAACTCTTTTGGCAGACTGTCGTTCTTTGCCAAGAATCTGAACAGATGATTGTGCAGGAGGACCAGCTTTACGTTTGGTTGCAAGACATGAGCCGGAATGTTTCCATTAGGCCCGAATAATTCCCGTTGTCCTGAAACTATTTCTATTTCCTTGCCGACCTCACAGGCTGCGACAAATATTAGTTCATAGTCGAGAGCTGCAAAACTAGATTCCGCATTCAACTGAAACCAATGCATAACCGTGCAGTGTAGGGGCAAGGATGCGGCGGGTGCGTAAGAAGCGTTCTCAACCATCCTGTCGATCGGTAGTACGATTAGATATTCTTTTTCGCTAGGCAAGACGGCCTCCCGGTTTTTCTGGAGGTAGTATACATAAAATATAGTTTCTATAAATCAAGCGCAGCTCGATATGGTGTTGGACCTCTCTCATCTTACGCAAACAACCACCGGCCCTTAGGGCCGGTGGTTGTTTGCTCTTAAACTGGAATATTCCTTTAATCGTGCTTATCTTGGGGATACATATTCTTCCAGAAATCGTTACTGGTTGTACCTGTTGTTGATGCGCTGTTCCACAAATTTCCAAATGGTTCGTGGTTAAACCAATCACCATTCGTTGTTGTTGCCGTCGTTGAGCTAAAGAAGAAATTTGGAGTTGTCGTTGAGAAGTTCGGGTTATCTCCTTCTCCTGGGGCTCCGGCATCACAATGAATGTGGTAGAAGTTACGCGAGAGTGGTCCGAAATATCCCGTTGCGGGAATACCGTTCTGCTGCTGATAGCGTATAACTGCAATCTCTGTATCAGGTCCGAAGAATCCTGTTACGCTTCCTTGTGGGTAGATACTTGGATACTGCGCAAGGAATTGCTGAAGTGCTGAGACATCGCTTCCGTGGTCACCTTTGAAAAGATCACGGGTAAAAATTGAGCAGCTTCTCCCGTTTCCATTGTTGTCTCCATTGTTACCTGGGGGTGTGATCGTTGTGCCGCTACCAGACTGCGAACCCAGGAGTGCACGAAGTTGGGCCTCGAGGCTCGCAATTTCTGCTAGAAGATTGGCAACTGTTGTCGTTGGCGTCGTGGTGCCTGTGACTGTGGCTGAACAAGTGGTTGTGGCGACCGTTGACGAGGCATCAGTTACCTTGAGTGATGTCGAGTATGTTCCCGGCGCATAGGAAACGACATCGGACGTCCCGGTTGTGCCGTCACCCCACAGCAGGGTGTAAGGAGCTATACCGCCAGTAACAGAGGATGCCCAAGTGATTTGAGTTGTCGAGGAAGAACCGGTGCATGAAGCACTGAGAGCGGGGACCGTTTGTGCAAAGGTCGCAAGCGGCGAGAGCACTAAGACTGCGAAACCTATGAGAGACGAGATTGCGAGAGTTTTCATAGCATGTATGTTGTTGGGTAATTTTCGTTATTTTTACGATACAGACGCTCGGGCGTACTCAAGTAGTATACCTTGCGTTACTCAATCAAGACGTCTAAAGGTCGCTTTCCTTACGGAGGTTAGAATTTGAGCCCTATGGAAACAGAAGATTTTACTGCAGAGACTATAGAGTATTTGCTCAGTCACATCCCCCTCTCTCCTTTGCTACTGATCACTCGACTTAAATGAAGTAGATGGTCCAACTGTCGATGGTATCTGGCTAGTCGAAGTAGCTGGTACCGGAGAGGTTGATGTGGCTAGTGGTAGCTGTACGGTTGGGGGAGCGACAGGGTTGTTAGCCTGACACACGGTTATAGCAGCGCTGTAAGAGTTAGTGGCTTTTTGATCTGCACTCTTAAGTGTGGCCTGAGCAGCGGTCATGTTTTTGAGGAAGGAGGTGAAGGCTGTATTGATTCCTTTAGTCACGTTGGTCCAGGAGGATCCGGTGTAGGCAGCACTAAGAGCGATACCGCGAGCCTTATAGGCAGCATTAACCGTTTGTTCATATGCCATATTGGCCTTCACCACAGCTTGTTCACGAGCATTGATAGCAATACGACCACAGGCGATCTGTCCTGGTATCCCGTTGCCTGAGGTGAGAGCTGAAGCAACGCTTGCAGTGAGCCCTCCTAAGGGAAAGACATCGGGGAGGGTGAGGATAATGACCACAAGGACCACTCCTCCAAGAAAGCTTATGATACCAGTGATAAGGGTTTTGTTCATATAGACAATAATAAGCTTAAATTATTCAAAAGTATTCCGTATAATAAATTTGATCATCAGAACCCCCTCCACCTCCAGAGTCTCCAGCAGCATCACTGGTGTCAGTGTTGTTGGTAGAAGCAGTGTCACCGGAGTTCCCCGTGTCGTTGTTGTCGTCATTACCACCCGTATCATTTCCTGCACCCGAGCCATTGTTAGAAGCTGGAACATAGAAACTCACCGTGAGGGGTATGTGCGAACCCGTAACGGCACCGGTCACTGTATAGTTAGTGTTACCCAGACTATCGGTTGTCGATGTATAGGTAACTTCACCGCCATTGGCATCTGGACCAAGAGTCCCACTCATACTGGTGCCAGAGTCGAAATCACCAGCATCTGCAGTCCCAGCAGAAGCTCCACTTGCTTCCCCACCACCAGTGTATGCTGAGTCGACGGGATTGCCAGTCTCTCCTGACGTGTTGCCTGATGTGGCACCTAGGGAATAGGTTGGGAGGTTGGGGTCGTTATTCGCAAAGCTAAGGAGGTAGTCGCCTTCTACTTGAGTGGAAGGCGTTACCAAGATTGGATCATCGCCAAAGTTTAAGGGTTCGTTGTCAACAACAGATCCACTTGAGATTACGCCCGTGTTGTTATTAGGTGCAGTTACGACAACCTCTGAGACGGTAGTCGGGGTGTTGTCATCAGCAGCTGTAGTGTTTGTTCCAGCGCCGTTGCTAATTGTACTCGGATCGAAAGCAAGGGAAGTTGCATTTGCTTTCATGTACGCAAGAATTGTTGCAGAATCGGTTGGAAGACCGTTTGCACTGAGCCACTCTGCCGTCATGGCTGCCACAGCTGCTGTTCGTGGAGATGCAAATGAGCTACCAAACACAGCATCACTCGGATCCGTTGTGCCGTCCGCCTCATAGGTAGCTGAATAAGGGGTCACACCATCAGTGCCAAACAGTGGGTCGTGTAAATATGCATTAAAAGCGCCTGGGGCTGGATTATTCGGAGTTTCCAGAGCCCAAAACGAAGCAAGTTGATTGGACAAGTTCGGATCCGGTATATTCGAACCTGGGACGTATCCTCCTGTTGCAACAACAGTAGCTCCATACAGAGCTCCATATTGGGCAAACATATTTACTTCCGACGGAGTATTTCCTGAAGGCACGAAGAGGATGGCGTCATTCGCCGCCAGCGCCAAAAACATTGCTACATCATTGGCAGTTGGAGTGGTATCTACTGGAGCATACGATAAATTTATAAACTGGGCGCCATTATTAACTGCTGCAATAATTTGAGCGTCTATAAAATCTGTATTTACCTGGCCCGTCGGAGTCGTTGCCAAACCAGTCCCAGGGTCTATTTGGCTGTTCGGAACAGCAGAGATATTCTGTACCGTGATTCCACTGCCGCACTGGCCGTTGCACTGCGATTCAATGGCCTGGTCAACTCCATTTAAATGGGGTTGACCGAACCAATTGGCATCGATTACGAAAATGGTTTCATGTACTTGGTTCGTAGAGTCAGCAGCAGCCCGCGCCGAAAAACCATGGCCATTCCATGTCAGAAAAAAGAGAACAAAAAGTCCAAACACTTGAGCTACGAAGACAAATCCACGAGATCCTCGGTTGTTATGGGGAAGCATCACTGTCCATTGTAAACCAGGTGCACTAATTAGAAGAAGGAGTGATGGTGATAATCTACTTCCAAAACCCTATATTTACGTATCGATAATGTTAAAACGTGGTTATTACATAAAAAGAGAGGCTGGCACCTGGACGATAAATCGTCCAGGTGCCAGCCCTTATCTCGACTCTTATTGATTCTTGAGCGTCGCTGACTGTAGCGTCGCTGCGGCGTGGTCGAGCCAACCGACCCACTCCTTGATTTTTGTGTGTGAAGGGAGACGCATTTTGCCCGCATCTGCATTTCCTGGCACGAACGTCCAACCACCCTCAGCATCGGGTTTTATAGTGCTGCAGTGACCAGGGGCCCCATCACTTAAGGGATAGTAACCACAGATCCTGATCCAGGACCATCGGCTGGTACCTCGCGGATCGTAGCCGGAAAGTAAGTAATAAGGATAGCCTTGGCCTTGAACATACCCAAGTTTATAGGGAAAAATGGTGATGCCACCACCTTCCTGGCGAAGTTTTTGGTCGGAGTCGAAACCGCTGATGGTATACATGGAGAACATGTTGTCTCCAACCCGCATAAATTTCTCTTGATAATTTAGCGTCCCGTCAGACTTGGGACCCGAACACGCCATCGTGGCGATGCACGCAGTGATAACAAGGAACAAGCGCCACATGTTGGATTCCTCCAAAAGGGGTTGGCAGAGCGAAAATTCTCAAGCGCTAGCTAAATAAAGTATAATATTATAAATTGCTTTGTCAAGCATAATGTAATGGCTAGATATCTTCTACTACAACCTCGTTACACTAAAATCATATATAGGCACTTCTTATCCACAGCGATACTTGGAAAATCTGTGACGGTAACCGATTTGCTCCATGGTATAGGGCCCATAAATCATACGGAGTCGTATATTCTGGCCTTTATCTCGTTTCCGTAACTACCCCCAACCTCTGATAAGCTTGACAAGTAAGAGTATGTGGTGTATTCTAATGTCTAGTCAACCAAGGCTTCAAAGGGGAACCGAGCCATGAAGTACGAAATCGTTCTTTTTATCATTTTGCTACTCAGCGCCGTCATCTCCTTCTTCGCGAGGTGGTACACCGTTCGGCGATCCCTGGTCGCAGATGTGTGCGGCGCTGTTTTCTACGCCGCATCGATTATCTGCTTTTGGTTCCGGGATTCAAGCGACCGGGCCTACCTTACCTGCGGGGGTGTGCTGGTGCTGGTCTATTTCGCCGCCATCGTGATCGGCGAAATGAGGTCCGAACCAGAGGAAACGACCTCTTGATCAACACAACGTATGCTCTGAAAGCCCTCGGAATCCGCCGAGGGCTTATTGTTTATTAATGTGCGAGACGCCAGTGAAGCTTCCTTATTTACCAAATAAATAAGGAGTATGGGGGTTTGCTTTAAAACCCTGTAATTTTTAGCGCTACCCAACCAAAAGGTGGAAAAGCCACTGAATAAGAATGAAGAAGGGACCGGAGAGCACAAGACTAAAAATAAGAAGGAAAAGAATCAGAAGAGGAATGAAGCCAATGCGTAAAAGATTACTTTGAAATTCACGAAATGCTAGTGAGGCACGTGTGGGAAGGATACCGCGTAGAACCGTATATCCATCAAGTGGCGGAAATGGGATAAGGTTGAAAATACCAAGGGAGAGATTCACGAGCGTAACGGTCGCCGCAAGATTTGAAAATATCACTAAGCCCTCGGCTGCTGCTACACGAGCAATGACTGCAAATACTACTGCAAGTAAGAGGTTAGTTGCAACGCCTGCAACACCGACAATCGCTTCACCCCAGCGCTGATTACGAAGATTATACGGATTATACGGAACCGGTTTCGCCCACCCGAAAAGAAATCCAGCATTCGTGAAAACGAGTAGAGCGGGAATAATGATTGAACCGAGAAGATCAATATGCGGAATGGGGTTTAGGGTAAGGCGACCGGCACGTTTTGCCGTCTGATCACCCAACATATAAGCTGCGTACCCATGCGCGACCTCGTGCATGATCACGGACATGATGAGTACTACAATTTCGAAAATATAAATTCCGACGCCTGTTTGCATACTGAAGTGCTTGTATGCTAGCATACTCGGACTATGGCACGAAGCTGCGCAATAACCGGGAAGACAACGCAAGTAGGCGGACGATACTCTAATCGTACGCGTGCTACACAGTTCAATCCAACCGGAAAGGTGCGTCGTAAGGCGAACCTTCAGAAGCGTCATATTTTCGTTCCTGAACTCAACAAGACGGTACTCGTCGACATCTCCGTAAAAGGTCTGCGCCATATCAAAAAGAACGGTGCGCACGCGACACTTAAGAAAGCGGGTGTTATTTAAAAACTGCGGCCAAAACCGCAGTTTTTAAATTATGAGGTTTCCGATCTGACTCTTCACCTTCACATCATCATCTGAAGCGTTATACTCAAGGAAACTTATCAACGTAATTTATAAACTTATGAGCTACAGCGCACGAACATTCGATCTCCCTGAATTAAAAGGCATCTCGAAAAAACAAATTGAGATTCATCTTGCGCTCTATGAAGGGTATGTAAAGCACACAAACCTTATTCTCGATAAAATCAAAAAACTTAATGAAGAGGATCCGGTAGAGAATGCCTTTCTTACCCAGGAACTTCGAAGACGTCTTGCCTTCGAATTTGATGGCATGCGTATGCATGAGTACTACTTCGAGCAGCTTGAAGGCGCTGCAGCTGCCCCAACACCTGAAAGTCCATTTGCTGACGCTGCTAGCGAGAAGTATGGCAACTGGGAAGGATTTTTAAAGCATGTGAAGGATGTTTGTGGAACACGTGGGATCGGTTGGACTATCGTCTACTATGATCCGGCAGGAAGGACACTTCACACCGCATGGGTCATGGAACACATGAACGGACAGTACGCAGCGTTACCGATCATCCTTACCATCGACATGTGGGAGCACGCCTATATGGTCGACTACATGCCATCGGCAAAGAATGAATACGTTGAAGCATTCCTCGCGAACTTGAATTGGGATATTGTTGAGAAACGTTTCTTGAACGCAGTTACTTAACTTCCGCGGTCCATTGCTTCGTTAGCAAGTTTATCCGCCTCCGTATTCTGTTCGCGGTACACGTGCGAAAACGATACGGACTTAAACTGTCGACATAACTCCTGCACGCGACTCGCGAGCGGCGTTAAATTTGGGTGCTTGATACGATACTCCCCCTTCATCTGTTTCACGACAAGCATGCTGTCCATCTTTATCACCACATCAGTCTCTCCACTATCACTTCCTACGTAGTCCCGAAGTTTTTCGAGTGCGCGTAGGATTCCTGTATATTCAGCAACGTTATTCGTCGTGTGACCGAGAAATTCGGAAACCGTCGCGACGGTCTTTCCTTTTTCGTCACGCACGATGGCACCGGAACCCGCTGGCCCCGGGTTTCCTCTAGCGCCGCCGTCAGCAAAAATAGTGAACTTCATGAGCTCATGATAGCTCCTTGGGCGAAAGAACCAAATGTATGCTCCCAGTCTTCCTAGCGAATCGCAATAAGGCGTAGTCGCACCGGTTGACCACGGGTAAATTGATCTCGCTCGAGGCTCGCGAGAAGCGTCGCATGCGAACCTGATTCCATCTTTTCGCATGAGGCACCAAGTTGCCGTTTTGCATAAAAGGATACGGCTTCAAGTTTTTTTGCATTAAAGCTAAGAGCTTGCGGCGCAAGTTGTAGTTTCAAATGTTCGCCACTTTTCCCAAACCATGACACTTGTTCTATGCCAATGTCGCGTAGCACAAATACGGGCTTTGGATTTCCCATGCCAAAGGGTGCAAGCTTCTCAAGGTGTACGAGAAATGCTGAGGATATTTGGCTGAGCACCAATTCAGTATCTCCTTGCTCGGAGTCACCAAGTTCTTTGAATGAGAGCGATTTGTACGCGGCGTTCAGATGCTCTTCGAGAAAAAAAATTGCATCTTCGCGAACGGAAAATCCGCCGGACGCTCGGTGCCCCCCAAATTCGACGAACGTATCGGCAGTGGCCTGCATGAGTTCGAGGAGGTGTACATCAGGTCTTCCAGCACGGCACGAACCCTTAAGTACATTATTTCCTTCTCTGCCCCAGAGGAATACGGGACGCTCGTGCTCTTCCGCAATGCTGTTGGCGACTAGACCAAGAAGTCCGGGGCGCCAATCCGGATCACCCATAACGATAACTTCTGGGAGTGTTCCTTTTTCAAGGCGCTCTATGATTCGCTCATGCACTTGTTTAGTAACGGCGCCACTTGCGGCACGACGGCTTCGGTTTATTGTTTCTAGTTTTTTCGCGAGCATGTCAGCCTCAGCCTCGTCTTCAGTTGTGAAAAGGTTGAATGCATCCATCGGATCACCCATGCGCGAAGCCGCGTTCACGCGTGGCGCTAGTATAAAACCAATATTATCCTCCGTTATAAATCGCTGATTCACGCGCGCTGCCTTACAAAGCTTTTGAAAACCGATGCGTGGCGATTTACGCATTACGAGTAGACCGTACTTGGCAATGACACGATTTTCTCCCGTTAAGGGAACCATGTCGGCAATGGTTGCGAGTCCTGCCATATCAAGAAGCCACTTCTCCCAACCCTCTTTCACTTCCTCTCGACCGGGAAATCCTATAGCAAGGAGAGCGCATACTAATTTCCACGCAAGACCTGCGCCACAAAAATCACGAAATGGGTACGTCTCACCCTCTTGTTTAGGATCTACGATAGCAAACGCTTTCGGAAGGCTATCGCCTGGCAAGTGGTGATCGGTAATTATTACCTCTAGACCAATTGAATTTGCATAGGCAACTCCGCTAACGTCAGCGATACCACAATCGACAGTGATAACGAGCGAGGCTCCCTCTGCTTTAAGTTTCTCAAGACCTTGTTCGTTAAGTCCAAATCCTTCTTCATGTCGGTGCGGAATATAATTTACAAAATTAGCTTTAATTTTCTTAAAGAAATCGTGGAGCACGACGCCACCGGGAATGCCGTCGCAATCGTAGTCGCTCCAGACCGCGATTCTTTCACCTGATTCGATTGCTGTAACGATACGTCTCGCCGCTTTTTCCATATCTTTCATATGGAGCGGGTCATCTATATGCGTATCATAGGAGGGAGAGAAGAATGCTTCTGCTTCAAGAGCACTTCGTATACCGCGGCGTGCCAGAAGTGCGGCGGTTAGATCGTCGTACGATGAGAGTGCGCTACGCGTTGTCTCATCAAGAGGCTCAAAAAGTTCGAACATCTACTGATTGTATCAAAATTCATATACGTTATCCTACGCATATGGAAAACTCAGATTCTCTAGGCGAGGAGACGATTTTCGATAAGATACTCAGACACGAGATCCCTGCCGATATTGTGTATGAGGACGAGGAAACACTTGCGTTCCTTGATATCAATCCCCGTAACCCAGGACATACCTTGGTGGTGCCTAAGAAAGCAGCTCGGAATATATTCGATGCTGATGATGATACACTCGCGGCGGTAATGCGGACGATTAAAAAAATTGCACCCGTAATTCAAAAGGTAGTTGAAGCCGATGGAATCAATATTGCTTTCAATAATGAGGCTGCAGCAGGCCAGATCGTATTTTATCTACATGCGCACATCATTCCGCGCTTTGCGGATGAGAGCTCGTTCCCTACGAAAACAAAATATGAACCAGGCGAGGCTGCGCTCATTGCTGAAAAAATTCGTAGTCAACTGAAAGCGAGTGAGGAAAACTAAATGCTCTGGAGTGTTCGCATCGCAAATGGCATGAAATATGCTTCTAGATCCTTACCTTTGACCAAATACTTTGGGGTCGCCTCTGCAGTGTCATGTATGACATCTCTGAGTATCTCTATTTCACCACTACGTCCTTGCATCTGTGGACAGGAAAGTAGCTCGTCGACAATATAAAGCGCTCGCGTACGACTCTCTACAACTTTTTCAAAAGCATCCGTATCAAGGGCGCTATACAAACGCACTACCTCGCTTCCAAGGTTTGCCATAAGAAAATTTGAGGTTCTTTGAATCATATAATCAGTCTCTCGATGACAGCACGCATAGCATTTCGTATCTCTTCATTTTCCATCAGCATACCTCGATTCCCTAGTGCAGGTCTAATGTTTATAAGTGACGTGTATCCAATAAAATCATCTCCGTTTTGGTCAGGATAAATATTGAAGCCCCAAACCTTGTCTTGTGCTGAACCATTCTCAATTAAAATCACATTCGCATCCATGTGATATTCGCCACCGAGCGCTAGGATTCCTTGCTCAATATCAACAACCCCCTTTACGAGCTCTTGATACCATTTCTTGCCGACCGTGCGAGCTTCGTCCCGCGTTATCGGTTCAGTGATGATGCGAATCCCTCCTGTTTCCTCATTGTCAGACATATCTAGAGGGATTATATCAGACAGGTTCTAAGCTCATAGACAAGAAACCTTGACCACTTATGCGCAAAGAATTACATTGATCTTGCTCTACCGACCAAGTATTTAAAGAAAGGAATGTGTGGCATGGGCTCGTATACAGGTAGGGTCAATACCGTTGGCAGAAAGGATGACTTTGCCTTTATCAGCGTCAGAACCGTAGAGAGACTGGATAGGGGGTATGACGCTAGAATATCGGGATTACAGAGAGATCTTTTCCTTCATGTGAGAGATAATCGAGCGTTACCAGAGCCCTTGATTCTCTGCGAAGGAAACGACATCACCTTCGAGCTTGATTTTGAAAGACGGAACAGAGAGGGGTCACCTCTCGTCTATGGTGCTCAACTGCTCTAAAAGCATCTTTCCCGTCGCCCTGGAAATTCATCCGGGGCTTCTTTATATAAGAAAAGGTTCTAAAGCTATTGAACCATTACGCAGTCTTTGACGAATTTCAATATCATGGTATTTTACTGCAAGATTTGTAATCCAACCAAGGGAGCTACCCATGGCTAAGCGCCGTGCACTGACCATCCGCATCGAAGACGCCTGTCAGGCCTCGTCCGCTCTGCGGATACCAGGCCTTTCGGACGCCACCAAGCTTGAGCTGCTCGGCTACATCGCCGACAGCGGCGACGTTCAATACGTTCGCCAACACCACGAAAGCGACCTCTTCGAGTCGATACCTGGAGCCGAAGGGCTCAAGGAGCGCTTCGCTGAGATACTCGCCAACGCAAAGACTCGTGACGTGGTGGTCGAGAAGATGGAGGCCGCAAGGACTCCTCGAGAAATCGCTACTCTTCTCGACATCGCCGCCGACAGCTCGCCGACCGCCTATGGCGCCCTGATTCACTGCTCAGGGAAACTATCTCCTGAGCAGCAACTTCGGCTCGTTCCAGTCGCCCTGCGGTACAAGGGTGGTTGGGGAGATAGGGAGAGCAAGCTGATTCCGCTCTTCAAGAAACTCGGCGGCGTTCCCATCGTGCGTGCCCATCTACTTGAGTTGGCTATTAAAGCAGGTGGTAGTGCTGGCGAAAGTCTTCTCAAAGCCACTGGCGGCAACGACCCCCTGCAACTGACGGCCGAGGAACGTAGCGCAGCGGTGAATAGCGTCTCGGAAGACCAGCTTGCGTGCATGCGCATCCTTGGTCACTATCCCGAGGAGACTGGCCTATGGCTCTCGGCTGACGAAGCACGCCTGCTTGTTCCGAGTTTCTTGGCTCTCTGCAGACGCGACTCAATCTATTGGAGACGCCTCGAAAACGAAGGGCTACGCTCCATCCTTACCGATGAGCAACGCGCCGAGGCAGACGAGATTCTCGCTCTTCCCGCTCGATAAGCTCTTCCGTTCGCGCTTTCACAGTCACTCACCCGCCTTTCGCAAGAGAGGCGGTCTTGTTTTATTTATTCAAAATCAACCCAACATCGTCTCACCCCAGGTGCGAAGCTAGTCGCTATTGACATTTTATGAATAAGCTTTATTATTAAATTCAGATGGCGAGAAGCCATTCTCACTCAACCAACCAGCCCACTCGGGCCTAGCTCTCGAAAGGAGCCAAATATGAGCGGCAAAACCTCGCTCGCTCTTTCCATCAGTGCGCTTTTGATGATCTGTGTGCTGGGTTCGGCGAAGGCGGCGGCTGCTCAAGAAGCACCGCCCACTCCAGCTGCTTCCAGCGCTGTGCTCGCTGATTCTTCTGGTGCTCCGGCTGCGGCCGAAGGTACCAAGGACGAATCAGCGGTGCCAGCTGCGGTGCAGGTTCCCAAGAACTCCCTAGAGCTCGACGTCGTTAACCACTACATTCTCGGTGATTTGGGGAAAAAGGTGGCAAACGGTGCGGTTCAAGGCAGCTACCTCCGAAAGGTGTGGAACTGTCTTGCCGGAACCTGGGTCAGCTTGGGCCCCGATGATTATGCCAAGGAGGTTGATCTAATCTCCTTCTGTGACGGGAAGATCGGTCTGGTCGCGTGGGAAGTGTCCCTACAGGACTTCTTTCTGAACGGTCGGGGAGGCCCGCTCGTTATGGGCAACAACGTCGCGCAGGGGTACGCCGAAGGAAACATTCCTATCAAGGCGGCCACGTGGCTGACGGTCGCTCCTGCGGCGCGAGTCACGCAGCAGGTGGGGTTTGGGGCATTCCCGGATCACACCATTCTGCAGGCGGGCGCACGGGTGACCGTGAAGCTCACCGAGCAAGACTCGATCGGCGGCGCAGTGCTGCCTACACTGGTCGATCCTGGCAAAGGATCTCAGTACGGGCTGACGCGCATTGATGCGCGCTACACGCACGTGCTTGGCCATGGTCTGAGCCTCTTCGTCGGGCTTAGGGATCACAGCGGAAGGCCCCAGGAGGCCTACACCGGCCTCGGCTACAGCTGGTGATTTGACGAAACTTCGGGCTCCTTCGCTTTGCGCGGAGGAGCCTATTTTTTACATATATGTTCTACCATCCTCTATCATGCGGAGCAGACAAGTCTCATTTTAGTGATATAGTGCGGCCAGTTCACACATAGAAACCGGACCCTGAAGGGAGACGGGCATGACTGATCTTTTTGACTCAGTGTTCGTAAAAATACTCGCAGGTCTGGTGGTGGCACTTTGCGCGTTGATTCTGTATCACGCCTTTGATATCTTTCTCGCGCTGACTCGTCGAGACTACACGAATATCCAGATAATGCTGATGTACTTCACACGCAATGATCATAACCGACACGCACAAACGGGTGACGCTTGCCAAAGTCGACTCTTCGGACCAATGACTTCAATCCGAGACACCTACAGAAACCGCTTTCTTTTTTGGTCGTTGGTCCTGAAGTCAATGCGAGCGAAAGCAAACAAGCCCATTCTGTCTTTCGGTAAAGACGCGGAGATGTTCCTGAAACCGATCCGGGGCCGAATTGTATCTTCTTCCGGCAGAGATGAGGCGAAACGTGCAGAGGGCCTTGCCTATAAGGAAGGTCGCT
The DNA here is from genome assembly GCA_963851445.1 of uncultured bacterium. Taxonomy (GTDB): domain Bacteria; phylum Patescibacteriota; class Minisyncoccia; order Phycocordibacterales; family Phycocordibacteraceae; genus C7867-001. The sequence goes on from CAWKPH010000001.1 coordinate 233,453, forward strand.
ACTACTTCTGCATTATTCGCGATCTCTCGGACGACAAGCGAAGAAAGATTCTAAAGGTCATCATGGTTCGGAAAATCGACCTTGAGAATTTTGCGGAATATCTCGCAAATCCACCTAGCGTTGGAAACTTCGAGCTGTTCAAGACAATCGCGCGAACTTACCATTCAGCGCCCTCAGAACATTTTCTCGACGTCAAAATTACGCTCACCTAGTTTGTGGTCTATGGGAGACCCACCCTGGCCGTCATTCGCAAGGATGGCGGCTTTTTCATACCAAACATGTTCTAACCTGCTCTACCATGCGAATCTTGACATATAACTATAAATAGTGTATAAGTATATTAATTCCTAACGCCGTATGGCCTAGGTCGTTCCACAAGGAATCAGGGGTTTCTTGGTCTTTGTCCCTATACAAAGATCTGCACGCAGGAGAAGCCATTATGGCTGAGATTCGTGGTCTTTCTATCCAGATGGGTCCGTCGAAGTTCTCTATTATGATGGGATTGTTCGACAACACAGCGAGCCTCTCACGAACCGTGAGATTCCACGCCGGCAACCTAGTCTACGACGTGAGCATCGACAGCGTCGAGAGAGAAGATGGTTCGGGAGAATCCTGGAACATCAGGGGCAGCGCCATTCGACCCAACCCCAACACGCCCAACAGAAGGTGGCGGAAAGTTTCAATCTATTTCCGAACCGATCGTCGAACGGGACATCTGAAGTTCCTCGACTAGACTCAACCGTCTGAACCCGAGCCCTCGCATCACTAGTGTGCGAGGGCTTAAGCATTTCTATGCAAAATAGGTTCTAAACTCACACATGAGCTGCCATTTTTAAAATCTATGGTACGGTGCTTCAAGATAAGGTTGTAGGTTAAGGGGGCAGGAATGCCGAAGACTATGGAAGCTGAAGACCGCGTAGTTGTTCTTAGTGGTCCACCTCACACACGAATATACCAGGAATGGAATAGCCGCCTCACGTTTGAAGGCAGTCCTGTGCTTCTCGTGACTCTTCCCGCTCTCGAGGGAAAAGTGACTCAAAAAGAGCAGGAGGTTCTCGACACGCTGCGTCCATACAAGATTGAGATCGGAACAGATCTCTTCGTTCTTGATGTGGGTGGAGTCATCGACGAAAAGACTCAACGGGATATTGAGATTGCTCAAGAGCTGGGCAAGCGCATTCGCTACCTAAGCCAGGAGCACCCCGAATGGCCTGCATGGAAAGAGGGTGATTATTTGTGGGCACCTCCTAAGTAAGAAGAGCGCACGAACTTAAGCTGAAGGTAGCGCCACGAGCGGGCCTTTTCTTTTTCTTTTTGCATACAACATGTTCTAACGTCCTCTATGATGCGGAGCTGACTTATTTAAAATAAATGGTACAGTGCGTTCGAATGTTGTTTCTACTCTAGTTCTTTCGTGGTCTGGGAGGGCCAACCCAATGAACGGTACTGAAATGAAAGAACTGCCAGACGCAGTGATCTATGAACAAAGCCTAGGCTATTGGCCTTACAAAGATTCCCTTCACATGGTTCAAGCTCTCACTGTCCAGCTGGATCGAGGCCGTGGAAAACTTCTTGATATCATGTGCGGTCCTGGCTATCTGTTGGGATGCATGGCAGTTTTACATCGCGATCTGAAACTTGTCGGAGTCGACATCGACGAACGTTATGTCGACTACGGCCGTGCGACCTATCAAGGAATTTCCTTCGAGCAGGGCGACGTCCTCAACTGGCAATCTGAAGAGCCTTTCGACACGGTTCTCTGCACCGGCGCTCTACATCACGTACCCTACGAGCAACAAGAAACCGCCATAGCCAACATGGCGAAACTTCTAAAGCCTGATGGTGTTCTGATACTATCGGACGCCTATGTGAACGATTATCAGAATGAACAGCAGAGGCAGGCTGCGGCTGCCAAACTCGGGTACGAATATCTCGTTGCTACCATTGGTAATGGGGCACCTGAAAAGATAGTTGAGTGGACGATCGATATCCTTCACAACGATGTTTTAGGACACGAGTTCAAAACGTCCATCGCAAGACGTATCCCGGTTCTTGAAAAGTATTTCGGGAAAGTCAGAACCCGCAAGGTATGGCCTGACGCATGGCCAGAGATGGGCGCCGGCTATGGAGATCACATCCATGTGTGCACGCTAACCTAAATGAGCTATCTTCGAAGTCACGCTGGCACAGGCCGCAGTTTGAGGTCCCATTCCTCCCCTGCGGCTTTTTCATATCAAGGTTCTTACGTCTCTTTCAGATAGGAACTCGAATTTGACATGTTCACTTATTATAGTACTGTTCAACAAGTCCCAATCTCAGAGACCTTCGGGTCGGAAAGGTGAACATGCGTATCTATAACGGGTCGCTACCCTCGGTTTGTGAATCCGGTCGAACAGGCGCGGCGCGCATACCGCTTCGCGCTTTGGTTAGTTACTTCAACGCTCTCGCTGTCCGCTTTTGCCGGATTCGCGTCGGCGTCGGAGTCGGAACCGAACAACGAGAGTGACGGTGGAAATGCGCCGCAGACCTATGTCCTCGAAACGGTGCCGCAACCCATTCTCACACTCTCGGGTGGGCTGCGCACCGAGAAGCTCGGGGACAATGGCTTCGTGCTCCATTCAGGCCCTATTGCCTGGACGGGGGCGAACGTATCGCTCTCGAATGGTTGGTCTGTCAACACCTGGGAATCGCGCTCACTTTCGGGCTCCAATGGTTCGGACGAGAACGATCTCGGTGTTTGCAAGACCGGCTCCATCGGCGCGAACGCGCTTACTGGCTGTTTCGCCTACTACGACATCCGACCTCTGTTCAACGCTAAGGGCGGAGACATCGTCTCCCCCTATGCTGAACTGGACCGTCCGCTCGGACAGAACTGGACAGTGATCGGCAAAGTCGCCGCTTACTTGCACACCGAGAAGCCGGGCAACGACGGGGGCGTGGTGTCAGCGGGACTACAGAAGACCTTCCAGGCGGGGAATCTCTCGCTCGTCCAAGTCGGCTCGGTCGCCGTTTCAGACGGCCCGTTCCAACAGAAGGCAGGCGCCGAGTTCCGCTACGACGCGTCCCTAAAGGTGCCGCTCACCAATCGGATGAAGCTGGAGATCCTCTGGGTCAAGGCGTTCAAACCGCTGCTGGGAGCAAGGGATCGAGGACCGGTGTTCTCGTTTGGCACCGGTCTGACCCTCGCCTATTAATTAGGCGACATCGTGCATCGACTATAGCTTGGGAGCCTGCTTCGGCGGGCTTCTTTTCTTTTATACAAAATAGGTTCTAAACTGATGTATAGTGGAAATACCCAGTCAACAAATCTGAAGTAGACTTATCACCTAAACTTTAATGTTGCTCACGTATGCTTACTTTACTTGCTAGTGCCGTTACGTCAGTCTTGATGCTCCTTGGTCTAGGTACGACAGCTAATCCTTCGGTTCACTTATCTTCATTTTTTCCTCCGAAGCCTCCAACAGTGGTCATTGATCCGAGTACCCTATCAAACCAAGATGCAGCGCCCGTCATTGGGGGGGATAAGATGCTTACTCCAGTGTTTAATGTGAGTGTAAAAAATAAATTAGGGAAGCTCGTGTTTAGTGGTGCCGCAAATTTTAATTACGATGCTAATGGAGATTACTTTCCTGGCGCATCGTGGTTCGTACAAATACATCCACAACTTCCCATTGGAACATACGAGGTAACTGCTAATGCTGCCACGGGGACACTAAAAGTAGTTTCTAGTAACTACATCTTGGTCAACCAGAGCAGTCTTGTTGCCAACAGCCCTATAATTTCAGGAACCGCAAAAGGACCGACGTCTATAACAGTTACAGAGTGTTTGGGTCCATCTTGTAACTATGCAACCGTACCAGTCATTGCAGGTGAATGGTCCGTGTCCACCAAAAGTTTTAAGCCAAATTCTGAGGCGTTAGAAAATGGCACCATCATAACAGCAGCGGGAGATAATATTCATGGACTTGGACTTGTGAACTAGAACCGATTTGTTATATCAACCAGGTTCTAACGTCCTCTACCATAAGACGCTCATAATCCTCTTTTTAATGTTACTGTACCCATGGATCTTGGTTAGCGTGCCAAAAACATTGGGGGTCATGATGGCTTCGTATGAAAAAACGGAACAAGTTGAAGAGGCTCTAGCAATAGAGTTCTACAAATACATCATAGGTACGGCCATCATATCTGATGAGCTACATGGTTATGCTGTGGTGCTCTATCGCATCCCTGAGCAAGCTATTTTTGCCGTTCCCTCTATACGAGATGGGGTAAAGGTAGTGCTGAAGGTAACCGAGGCGCGCAGGTATATCCCGTAATCAAGTCAAACCGGCTGCACAAATAGTGTGGCCTTTTCTATAGCACCAACATTCCAAGTTCATACTAGGGGATAAGCCTAGCCAAAGGCAGGATCCGTGGTATAAATATCTCCACGCGCTTTCATACGGCCTTAGGGAGGTCTACCAATGAGAAAGAGACGCGCTTCAGTTCCTTTACAGTTGCTTTCCAACAAGTGGTGTGACGACCCGGCACCTAGACCCGACGGGACATCAGCCGAGACTTTGGCTGAAATCGAACAGTCGCTTCGTCGTCGAAATCCCCAATCCTAAGATTCGAGGGAGTCCATTATGGGTTTATCAATGCATCCAGGTGTACTAGCAGGGTGTTCTCCGAAGGAGTGGGTCAAGCATCCTAGAGTACGCGCGGCGCGTGGGTCTGAGCCCGGCAGCGCACCCCTACAACTTCACGTACCGGACATCCGCATTTTGGGGCTCACTCCTCGTTCGGAGATATTTCTTTCTCCGAACGACAACCCTAGAATGCTTCCACATTGACTATCGCCTGTTCAAAAAAGAGCCGGCGATTTTTATTACGAACCTACTCGAAGCGAGCACGGCATCACTACTTCTGAAGTGCCTCAAGTCCTGGTAGTGTGCCCTTGGCAAGAAAATCAAGCATGGCGCCACCTCCCGTTGAAATGAATGAGAACCGTGCGGCTGCACCAAGTTCCTCAATTGCGGCGATGGTATCGCCTCCCCCAACTATCGAGTGTGCGCTACTAGCGGCAATTGCTCTCGCAAGTGCAAAGGTGCTTTCGGTAAAACCATTTTCGTAATTACCAAGCGGCCCATTCCAAAGAATTGTTTTCGAATCTTTTACAAGTCCCGCAAGTAGGGCACTTGTTCTAGGACCTTCGTCGAGAATTGCCTTGTCTATCGGAATATCTGTAAGAGGAACAACGTGGCTTTCGGATTGTTTCGAACCGAGTACACCAACGACGGCATCAATGGGCGGTGCGAGTTTTCTGTTTGCAAGTAGATTTTTGATTTCTTTAGGATCGGTGTCTGAAACGAGTGAGGTCCCTACGCTATAGCCAAGTCCTTTTACGAAATCATTTCCAAGCGCGCCGCCTGCAAAAACTCGGTCGTACAGTTCGAGAAGCCGTACCAACACCGGTTCCTTAGTCGCAAACTTCGCTCCTCCGATAACAGCTAGCGCAGGGTGTTCAGGACGCAGGCCTTTTGAAAGTTCCCGTACTTCTTCTTCTACAAGTAGTCCCGCGTAGGAAGGAAGCAATTTGGGCACACCAACGACCGAAGCGTGTGAACGATGACACACATCAAATGAATCCTCGACGAAAACGTCAGCTAATTCAGAGAGTGCAATTGCAAAATTTTTATCGTTTGTAATTTCTCCCTTATCACGTCGAAGGTTCTCGAGCATGAGCACGTCGCCTGGATGAAGCGCGCGCACTGCTTCGCGTGCTGGGGAACCTATGGTGACGGGGCAAAACTTGAGGCCGGGTACGTATGTTTTGAGTGCTTCATATACCGGTAAAAGTGTTTCGGTTCCTTCTTCACCTATGTGACCGATGAGTACAACGCGTGCATTTGCCTTTCGAAGGAATTCAATTGTAGGAAGTGCTTTGCGTAACCGGAATGAATTCATCACTTTGCCATTTGCCACCGGTACGTTTAGCGCAGCCCTCACGAGTACTGGTATATTTTCAAGCACCGGAATTTCACGAATGCCTTTCATGCACGTACTACGAACGAATTGCTCTCACAAGCGCACTAAAAATATCTGAATCTGCACTCGAGCGTCCAGGAAGAAATCCGCCAACACCCGTATCCTCGCATAGCGCCCTAATATTCCCTGGCTCGACGGAGCCGCCGTATATGAGACGAATTTTCGAAGCGTTACCTCCTGGTACATAGTCACCAAGTACTTTACGTATATAGAGCATCATTTCCGCAAGATCGCGAGGAGTGATTGCGTCTGAGGCAGTTTTTCCGATTGCCCATATTGGTTCGTACGCGATAACAACGCTCATGCGTTCCTTAGGTGAGAGTCCTTGAAATATAGACGCTATTTGCGCGCGAAGCACCTGGAGGTACTGCGCATCAGGGTCACGTGTTTGCTCTCCTATACAAACGATGGGGGTAATTTTGCTTGCGAGCGCAGCGCGCGTTTTTTCAAATACCACTTGGTCGGTTTCTCCCATGCGACGACGCTCGGAGTGACCAATAATGGCGTACGATACGCCGAGGTTATGAAGAAGAGCCGCCGTGACTTCGCCCGTACAAGCGCCTCCCGTAACTGTTGAGAGGTCCTGGGCGGCAAACGAAACCTTTGAACGATTTCCGGGAGCAAGTAACCCAAGGTAGGGGGCTGGGACGGCAAGAACAATCTCAATATCAGAAAGGAGTGCAAGTTTTTTTGCACTAGCAAACAATTTTTTTGCCTTATCGGTAGATTCTACGTACGCTTTCCAATTTCCAACGATGAGCATGCATATACGATACCACGCGCCTCCTTTTTACTCCTGATGCCAATTAACGAATTGATATGTCGTTGAGGTAACGGGCGTAAATGGCGGAGGGCTTGTTGCCAGCTGACGATCGTATGCGTCAATGCGTGTTGTGTATCCTGACGTCTGGGTCCCACTGCTATGACCGCAGCCATAACTACTTCCTGGGTATGACCACTGGGTACCCGTTCGATCGTTAGAAATGGTGCTGCCATGAATGGTAAGGGTGCCTTCAAGGTTATACGGGGCTTCAGAACAGGTATACATATTTCTTCCAAACGCTCCTCCTTGCGCAACGAATATGCCGTTCAAGTTCATGTTGTAGGGAGAATTGGGCGTTATGAGTATGTCGTTGGCGCTGATGGCTGTGAGTCCTGATACACCGCTTGGATTACTATAGGTAATGTTGTTGGGGAGCATAATGTTAGGCGTTATACCGGGAGTCACCACATTAGCTGCGACAACGGTCACCTCGCTTGGTATTACGCCTTCAATCCACGCATTGTCCTCGACATAAATAAGACTGCAGGTAGCGGGGATCGTGTAGGTACCAAGAAGTGTTTGGGTTGCGATGAGCGTGTAATCGTCTTGAAGAGTAGTGACGCTTTGGTTGTCGATTGGAAGAGACGGCTCGTCAGTTTCGCTCGTTACCTTATATACGGTAACGGTACCATTACTGTTAAATATGAGATGGTAGCCCTCCCCTGCGCTCTCGCCTGTTGTGCCCGAGCTGATGCGTGGGAAATAAAGTCCTGAGGACTGGGCAATTGACTTAAGTGAAGAGAAATTTGCAGAGATTGCTGAGAAATCTACTTGCGGTGTCGGGTAGTTCCAGAGCGCCTGATTGCCCCCTGCGCCGAATATGCCAGGTTCCGTTGTATTACTTGAGCACCCAAAAGAACTTGTACAGGTCCACGACGAAAGCGAGCTTGTGACTGGTGAATTGACGGTACCGTCCATGCGTATACCCCCATTGGAGTGATAGGGACCGAATATAATACGGTCAGCCCCCGCCCATACGCTACTGTTCACTATATAGGAGTACTCGGCAACGCTCGGCTCTGCATACCTTGCATTCACGGTTGCTGTTCCACCTGAACCGTCATTGGTAGCGCCTTCTGAGGTGATGTCGACAGAGGTGAGCGCGTTACACTCCATGTTGCCCTTGATCGTGAGTGTGTAGGTTCCTATTTGCCCTCCTTCGGGATCGTTATAGGCAATGGTGAATGGGCCTGGCTGGCCTGTCCCGTTATCAAGGTCGGTAGGAAACTGCGTGAGGTGCCACTGGTAATACTCAAGACCGGCTTCGGCGATCGAGAACGCCTTGCTTTCTCCCATACGGAGTATCTCAAGACGATTTTCCGAAAGCACGAAACTTGAAAGAGCACCCAGCACCATAAGAAAAATGGCACCAAATACGAGTGCGACAAGTATAAGGTAGCCACGAGGTGATTTTTTCATAAGTTTCGTAGCGTGGCGCTTCCAGTGAGTGTGTATGCTGAAGGCGCCCTCGTGGGATTTACGTCTATATCAAGCGTTGTCGTGATGGTGGTAATCGAATAAATGCTTGAGGACGAAGTGACCGCAGTATCACTGGCATTATAATACTGAAAAATTGGTGTTGACGGGCTGTTCTGTACATACGTTGCAATCGTAGTCGTTGCTGCGGGTTGTCCTGCATACGAAGGTGGGGTGCCTGTTGCGGTTGTTATGCTTCGATAGAGCGTATTGCCAAGAAGATAGTACTGCAACATCTCGACATCACCCGTATTATTGTAGTCAGCATAAAAAGTCACTGAAGAGGTTCCGATATTGGCGATCGGATATGAGCCATCATCGCCGTACGAAGCCTCCCGTAGATCCTGAATCGCATTCGTAAGCCCAATCTGCGCATTTTCGACCGCCGTTCCTTCTTGGAGAACATAGTCATTCCCCCGATAGATATATTGAATCATGAATCCGAGGATGAGCGTCACGATGCTTACGATGGCAATGACCACGAGGGTCTCAAGAAGCGTGAAGCCCCGCTTGGGTACGTTAGAAAGCATCTGCATAAAAAGTTTGTCCTGACACCGAAACGTTCGTTACGGTGTTCGTCGTATACCCCGTCTTTGCGATTTCTACGGAGTAATCACTTGCTGCGTTTAGATTTCCGAAATACGCATTACCGCAGGATGAGGTCGTTACCGTACTTGTATACCCGGATCGTGAAAGAGTGACTGAAGCGCCTGGCACAACATTTCCTGAACCATCGGTAACAGTGACGAGTATCATGTTGGTTGACGGAGGCCCAAGAATAAGCGAATCGGTTGTCGAGGTTCCTGGCAAAAGCGCGTAGGGTGGCGCGCTACAAGCATCCATGACGTCGTGACTAGGAACAGCAAGCGAATATGAATCCCATTCGAGAGAAAGGTTGCTTGTGCCGGTGCTGTCGGTTGTGTTTGAGGATACCGTTTTGTAAATTGGTGCACCAGAGCCTGTCGTCCCAATAGTCTTTGTGCCGGTAAGCGTGAACGCAACGTTTGGAAGTGGCGTAAGCGTCTCTTGATAGGTAATGCTCCACCCAGTGAGAGTCGGTGTACTACTGGTTGAATTGCTCTCGAGATCTGCCGAAAGCGCAAGCGACGGATAGGTTGTCGTCGAAACTCCGGAAAGGTCCACTGGAAACGACGTGAATCCCGCCGCGTTCCCGGGGAGTACTGAATCGGGAATAGGGTTCCCATTCGCATCAACCACGTGCACGACGGCAGAATCGCCCGCCGGTACACTCATGGTCGAACTTGCAACGCCCCATGAGCCGAGATACTGCGGAGTCGTAGTTATGGAAACTGCACTTCCACTACCAGCACCACTTGCAAGTTGGAGCGAATCCCCTCCTGCCTGTGTGTTTGAAAGTGTGGCTAACTTTGAAGCGTCCGCGAAATTGTCACTAAATACTCCTGTCGTTGGCGGTGAGTATGTATGGACGGTAAGTGAGGCAAGGGCGTCGATTGCAAAGGTACTTGAGGTAGTTAAATTGTCGGTGACGGTAAGATATCCTGGCGTTGGATTTTGATTTGTATCGGTGCGCGCATAGGTCTGTGCGGTTGAGTAGCCTGATTTAGTGACCGTAATCTCATACCCGGTCGAGGGTGTCGCTCCTGGAAGATCCACGATTCCCTCTGCATTCGTAAATGTCGTTAGATTCACCGTAGGTGTGGTACTGGCGTTAACTACTTCCACGCTTGCCCCAGGTACCGGACTACCCGTAGCGTTTACGACAATAATTTGAAGGGCTCCACCTACGGCACTTTCCAAACCAATCGGCGCATAGTTTGATACGAGTGAATACTGCTTTTCACCTCCTACGCCTGAATACGATACGGTTACCTTTATAATTTTGTAATCCTGCGTATCGTCATTATATTCAATGAGCGTACGCACGTCGTAGGGAGTGCCATTCTCAATAGTCGTTGAGTCCTGCGCAACGGGACCCGCCGGAATACCGCCGACTGTTCCAACTGAGGTATAGGGAAGTGAACGGATGTATTCCATCTGGCTATCGGCGATCGAGAGTGCCGTTGATTCGTTTTTCACAAGTGTCGAGAGCACAATCGAAACGCGAAGAATGCCAAAGAGTGCAAGAAAGATTATAACGACGAGCGCAGTTCCCACTACCACATCAATGAGCGTCATTCCGCGTGGCGAATGCATGTCTCTAATGATACCGCAGCCTCTTAGGATATCGTGTACGCAAGCGAGTAGATCGGCGCGATCATTGCAATTGCAAAAATACCTACGAGCGTTCCGATAAAGAGCATGAGGAGTGGCTCGATGACGGTTGAGAGATCCTTGGTTCTATCCTCGACATCTTCTTCATAATACTGGGCAACTTGTGTAAGCATCTCAGAGACCTTTCCTGTTTCCTCACCTACCGCAATCATTTCTCCGATAAGAACCGGATATAGTTTCGAGTGTTCAATGAATGATACGGATAGTGTTTCTCCTTTACGTACGCGGGTTTCAGCTTCACCAACAATCTTGCCGAAACGGTTGTCGCCCACAACTTCTTGGGTTATGGAAAGTGCCGTTAGCATCTCAACGCCTGATGAAAGAAGGGAGCCAAGAGTGCGTGCGGCGCGTGCGCTAAAAGTCTCTCGAACAAGTTCGCTTACAACCGGCAAATGAAGTGAAACGAAAAGAACGACTGCGCTTCCCTGTTTCGTTCTGATATATAAAGCGCCGCCAAGGAGCACTATGATAAGAGTCACAATGACCAGCACTGCGTTATGGACCATAAATGCTGAAATACCCAGTATGATCTGGGTCAAAAGTGGCGGAGACACACTAAGTGATTTAAATGTGGCCGCCAAGGTCGGCACAACAAATAGAAGCATGAGTATACCAATCACGACGATGGCGATGAAAACGATCGCAGGGTATATCATCGCGCCTCGCACTTTTTTTGACAGGGTGTATGAATTTTCCATTTGCTGCGCAACGATTTTTAGTGTGCTTGAAAGGTTTCCTGATTCTTCACCAGCCTTCGTCATTGCAATGAATAGCTTTGCGAATACTGCGGCATGGTTTTCAAGTGCTTCATGGAACGAAACGCCTGATTTTACTCTTGTTTCAAGGTCGGTAATGATCTTCCGCAAAAACCTATTTGAGGTTTGGCGCTCGAGTACTGAAAGCGCGCGTGGCAAGGAGAGTCCTGCAGCAAGCATTGCGGCAAGGTTTTTGGTAAACGTAATGCGCTCCTCGGTCTTTATTCCGGTCCCAATAGTCGTCTGCGTCCATGCAGGAAGCGTGAACCCCTCGCCTTCTTCAAGCGAAATTACATTTCCACCTTCTTTTTCTATCTGGCCATAGACTTCAAAGCGCGACGCGGCTTCTATGATCCGTTTCTCTTCGCTCCCGCCTGCCTTGCGTACTGCTACGCGAAATTTCATTACTAGTACTGTAGCATGCGCACGTATGTGCTTTTGTATTCAAATGCTTTGATTACTCGCGCACTGCACGAAATACTTCTTCAAGAGAGGTGATGCCGCGTGTTGTTTTATAAATACCGTCCTCAAACATAGTGAGCATGCCTTCTTTTTGTGCCTGCTCCTCGATCTTTTCAGGAATACCACCGTGAAGAATTAGCTCGCGTATTGCTGAGGAGACGGTGAGGACTTCATGTATGCCAATGCGGCCTTGGTAGTCTTCGTTTGGGTCAGTGCCAGTTTTGGGACGATAGAATGGGAGCGAATCGATGGTAGTTTCGGGTTTTATGAGTTTTTCTTCCGTAAGAGCTTTCATGACGGGCGCAAAATGATCGTCATTTGCTACCTTGCTTCGCTCTACTGTATCGAGCGTATATTGCTCTTTGTTATCGGTAAGACGGCGTACGAGACGTTGGCCCACAATGAGGCGTAGTGTTGATACAAGAAGGAACGGTTCAACACCCATATCGATGAGACGTGGGATAGCGCCTGCAGCATTACTCGTATGGATAGTCGAAAGAACGAGGTGCCCGGTGAGCGCCGCATTTATAGCAAGCGAGGCAGTTTCTCCATCACGAATCTCTCCTACCATTATGATGTTCGGGTCCTGGCGAAGAAGTGAGCGCAACCCGTTTGCGAATGTAAGGCCTATCGGCGGATTTACCTGCGTCTGGTTCACGCGCTTCAACTGATATTCAATCGGGTCTTCGATGGTCGATATATTTACATCGGGCGTATTTAGGATATCAAGGATGGTATACAGGGTTGTTGTTTTTCCGGAGCCCGTTGGGCCTGAGATGAGAATGATGCCCGTCGTTTGTTTCATCGCATCATGAATCTTCTCAAGCGCGGCACCGTGGAAACCAAGCACTTCAAGGGTGAATCCCTCTCCTGTCTCGCGTAGTAGACGCATGACAATCTTCTCACCAAAATACGTTGGCATGAGTGACACGCGGAATGAAACCTTGCTGCCTTCCGTTTCCATTTTGAAGCGGCCGTCTTGCGGCAAGCGCTTCTCGTCGAGCTTAAGGTTCGAAAGCACTTTGATGCGTGCGATGATTCCCGCGCCTGCCTGCTTCGGGAGTGTCATGGCGTCGTGCAGGATACCGTCAATGCGATAGCGCACGAGTACCTGTTCTTCCATCTCCTCAATATGGATATCGGACGCGCTTTGGATGATTGCGTGACGCAGGAGTGTGTCGACAATGCGTACGATTGGCAGATCCTCTGCCATCTTCTTAAGGTCATCGCCTGACATTTCCTCGCCATTGGCATCTTTCACTAGAGTAAGTTTCTGTGCTTCTGTGGTGATCAGGTCGCCAAACTCTTCCTTAAGTGATTTTTGGTAGAGCAACAGGGCATGCTTGATAGAATCATCGTCCGTGAGGCGCGGTTGAATCTTGAGGCCGGTCTTCTTGCGGACGGAGTCGATAGCTCCGAAGTCCTTTGTGTCGAGCATCGCAACTTCAAGAGAATCGGGATTCTTTTTAAAGGCAATGATGTTATGAGTACGAGCGATAGGCTCTGGAATGATAGATAGAACATCAAATGGAATCTTGCTGTCTTTAAGATTCACGAATGGAATACCGAGTACGTAGGCCTGAATACGTCGGAGTGCGTCGGGGGATAGCTCACCCTCGGATACGAGCACATCACCAAGGGATTGGTTGCTGCTTTTTGCTTTCACATCAGCAGCATCAACATCCTTACGGGAAACGAGTCCCGAATCAAGGATGAAATTCTTGAGTTCACTTTCTGCTACTTCCATACCTGTATGGAAGTATAACGTGCTGTGACTGCAAATCTATATCAATTGTGAACTTTATGGAAATAAAAAGCAGCCCTTAATAGAGAGCTGCAAGTATTGGTGCAAGGCGATAACTAGCCCGAATATGTCCCCATGTCCCCCACAAGAACAATGCTCGTACTGTTCAACCGCTCACAAAGGGAGGAACCATTCCTAATGAACGCCAGCCGAGAAGGATTACCGCCTCGCATGAAAACTATATCCCTTGTAGGAATATGCGTCTAGGAAGTAGCGGCCAGAGAGGTTGAACACAGGAAAGGTATCGCTTCTTCATTGCGATGTGCTATATTAGCCTCTGGCCAATTGGGGAGGTTGCTGTGGTAAATACTAATGGCGCTCACGGGTTTGTTGTTCCAGAAAACGCGCGCAGGTATGAGCAGGTCGAAGAGAAATCTAGGATACTCTACTGGTTTAAGCACATGATTGAAGGCGGCACGATTATCGAAATCGGAAAACCGGTAAGAATGGAGTATGAAACGAGGCCTTGTCTTGCTGTTCCCATCCTCGAAGACTCTGGGGTAACGGGGTTCCTGCTCACGCGGGAAATACCAGCGCTTCATGACATAACAATTAACCTGTAGAGATCCTCTTGTTTGCCGTGACTGTCTAATTTTCAGACAGTCACTTTTCTTTTGGTACACATTCAGACGAGATTCTGATCCCATATACGAGGAGGGATACAGATTTTACATGGTGAGCACTGTACAGCTTTGGGGAAAACCGAGCATGAAAGTAAGTCATGGACAAGAATGAGTTACAGAGCTATAAACAGCATGGGTGTACAAACATTAGTGGGGTGATTCTCGTGTCAGGCGCATGGAAGACTTCTGGTATCTTGCGTGAAACTGGTGAGTTCATCCTTGATGGGTTGAGCACCTACGAGATCGCAAGACGATTGAGTGATAAGCATAGTATTCTCCTCACGGGCAGCGCTGTGGCAGGAGCAGTGAGACGTGATTGGATCCGCGAAGAGTTCAAAACACTCTTCACGGAAACCCAGTACAGACTCATTTCTTCACGGTTCCCCGTAGAGCAAGAGGGCGAGGGCTTCGCAAAAAACAGTGCCGCTCATGAGGATGGGGTGCACTGGTCATTGCGGAATCCGAGCTATCCTTCTGGAGCTCAGTTTGATGTGCGCACGGGGCCTATATGTACCAACTGCCAAGAACGCCGAAAGACTGGCAGACATTACTGCGATGTCTGTAGGGGGTTACTCGGCGAGAGACCAAGTTCGAAAAAGAAGGCAGATCCTCTCGTAGACGTGCATCAATACGCGTAACACCACCAAGAGCTCGGTAGTTGAATCTAAGTACAAGTTACAAGCCCCAGCATACGTCTGGGGTTCTTTATACCAAAAGAAACAAAATCATGATTTGTGATATGGTACTGGTATACTTGGAGACCGACATGCGGACGTTAGTCATTGACCCGTTGTCCAAGAAGACGAAGAGGAAGGAATGATGGTCTTCAGGTAAGGCGATCGAGGCGTTCTTTCCTCATCAACCGGAAGTGGCGACCCGTAAGCATGTATGCACTGCGGAATAGTGCTCCAAAAGTGTTTCAAATACACGTATCGCCAACCGTTTTGTACTTGGCCCACCAACGAAGAATCGTTTCGGTGGGTTTCTTTTATCCTAGTAGCTCTAGCCCTTGCACAGCACGGAGGTGAATTGACGTGCTCTACCGCGCGTGGTATCTTATATTTATCTGAAATGTCCGCTCCCGCGGACTTTCTTTTAAAAGGGCACACAATTACATAATCGTGCGCACAACTAAATATTGAGTATGTTGGACCTAAAAACAATACATTCCGTGCTGGGTGAGTTTGAAGACCGAGGCATCAGCCGTGAAGTAATGGTTGAAGCAATCGAGTCAGCCATGGCAACCGCGTATAAACGCGAATATGGTAAACGTGGTCAAGTCGTGCGCGCCATGCTCGACATGGATTCAGGCACCGTCTCCTTTGAACAAGTAAAGACCGTCGTGGACAACACGATGGTGCGTTTTCCTGAAGAGGGTGAGGAAATTCCTGAAGAAGCACCTCGTCACGCCGACGAGGAAGCTGAAGAGGGTAAACTCCCTCCATTTGACACCGAAAAGCACATTCTTATAGAGGACGCTCGTCGTATTAAACGTGGCGCAGAGCTTGGCGAGGAATTCGTGTTCCCTCTTGAGCCACAGGACGATTTTGGCCGTATTGCCGCACAGACAGCTAAGCAAGTAATCATTCAAAAAATCCGCGAAGCGGAGAAACTTTCTGTGCTTGAAGAATTTGGCACAAAAAAGAACGAGATTGTCTCGGGGCTCGTGCAGCGCATGGAGCGAGGTGCCGTATTTATTGATCTTGGGCGCGCTACCGGCATCATTCCGTACGAAGAGCAGATTCCGGGAGAACGATTTCGTCCAGGCGAGCGCATCCAAGCCTACCTCTATGCGGTGGATGAGGGATTCCGTGGCGTGTATCTACGACTTTCACGTTCACACCCCCGATTCCTAGTAAAACTCTTTGAGATGGAGGCACCGGAACTTGCCTCAGGCTCTCTTGAGGTGAAGGGTATCGCGCGCGAGCCAGGAAGTCGTACTAAAATTGCGATTGCCTCTCTTGATCCACACGTTGACCCTGTTGGTTCGCTTGTAGGACAGCGCGGTGTGCGTGTTTCTACCGTGACCGCAGCTCTTGGCGGTGAGCGTATTGATGTTATTGAATGGTCAGAGGATCAGAAAGCCTTTATAAAGGAATCACTCTCACCTGCGAGCATACTCGAAGTGGAACTGAACGAGGAGGCCCATCGTGCAACGGTTACAGTTACTGAGGACCAACAATCTCTTGCGATTGGACGAGGCGGACAAAATGTACGCCTCGCCGCAAAGCTAACGGGGTGGAACATCGATATCATATCGGTAGGCGGCCAGAATGTGGCTGAGTCTGATGGTGATGCCGTGTCAATTAAGGAAATGGAAGTTACAAATAAAAAATCTGCTATGAATGAGAGCACCGATCCTGAAGCATCTGATGAGACACTCGCAGAGTCCGCTGATGAGGGAGCGATTGAGCTTGCACAAGCTCAATCAAGCGACACTGACACTACCGAATCATCTGAAGGCGATGTATCAACTGACGTTGAAGGATTAACCGAGCAAGAATCG
This sequence comes from uncultured bacterium, assembly GCA_963851445.1. Classification (GTDB taxonomy): domain Bacteria; phylum Patescibacteriota; class Minisyncoccia; order Phycocordibacterales; family Phycocordibacteraceae; genus C7867-001. The sequence continues at coordinate 250,185 of CAWKPH010000001.1, forward strand.
ATTGTTACCGAAGATGATTCTGAAGATAATTCACTCACTGTTGAGGAAGAATCAACCTTTACTGATAATGGTTCTGTATCCGATGCCCAGGAGTCACGTGATGAGAGCTCCCAGTCCATTGCTGATGCTTCCTAGTTTCGATTAATTACACTCTAACTACCTCTGCTATGAATCTTCTCCATGATATTGCTCCAGGTACCAAAGAAAAGATGAATGTTATCGTCGAGATTCCGCACGGATCGATGAATAAGTATGAAATCGATAAAGAGACTGGCTTAATCGCTCTTGATCGCGTCCTTCACAGCGCACAGCAGTACCCTTTCGATTATGGCTTCGTACCACAAACGCTTTGGGATGATGGAGATGCGCTTGACGTGATCCTCCTTACTACGCAGCCGCTTTTACCAGGCATCCTTGTACATGCGCGCCCGGTCGGTGTGCTTCCAATGGTTGATGGTGGTGAGAACGATGAAAAAATTCTTGCTGTTCCTGCTGACGATCCGCGATTCGCTGACATCAAGGACCTTTCTGATGTAAATAAGCACACGCTCAAAGAAATCTCACATTTCTTCGCGACCTATAAGCAGCTTCAGAATAAAGAGGTTGTACTTAAGGACTGGGAGAATAGGACAGCAGCTGAAGCAGCATTCGAACGCTCAATCAAAATGTACCAGGATAAAAAAGCTCTTGCTTAGCAGGGACTGCGCTCGTTATACTACGTAGTAATGGACGTACCTCCTGATCAAGAACAACCGCCTTCCATTCACCGCGAAGCCTCGTGGGGAGTACTTATCTCAATCGTGGTCATCCTTGCGATGATTATCGTCGGAGCCTTTTACGCATGGCGCAACCGCGTCTCAGAACAGCAGAATCTTGGGGCTTCTGCGGGAGCGGCTACGACTGGTATCGTGGTGACTAAATCAGCTCCCCATAGAACAGTTTTTGTCTCAACCATGGCAAGCTCGACAACCCCTATAAAATAAATTACTCTCAATTCACTATGGAAAAATCACCACAATTCCCCCGTGCATCAATGCTTGTGCCGATGGTGATTGAAAAATCCCAGTTTGGCGAACGCGCCTATGATATTTACTCACGACTTCTACGCGAGCGTATCGTTTTTCTTGGCGGCCCTATCGATGATGACGTCGCAAATCTCATCATCTCGCAACTTTTGTTTCTCGAATCTGAGGATCCTAAGAAGGATATTTATCTCTATGTGAATACGCCAGGGGGACATGTCCATTCGGGACTCGCTATTGTCGACACCATGAATCATGTGAAGCCTGATGTTGCGACGGTAGTAGTTGGCATGGCAGCTTCGATGGGTTCAATAATTCTTGCCTCAGGCACCAAGGGCAAACGTTTCGCGCTTCCAAATGCCGACATCATGATCCACCAACCCCATGGCGGAGCCGAGGGGCAAGCTAGTGACATTGAAATCAGTGCTAAGCGCATCATCTCGCTGCGTGGCCGGTTGAATAAAATACTCGCCGATCGCTCTGGCCAACCGCTTGAAAAAGTTGAACGCGATGTCGACCGCGACTATTTCATGACTGCTGACGAGGCTAAAAAGTACGGCATCATCGATCAGGTATATAAGACAGGTAAGGCGGCATAAAGCCATCTTGTATAGTGGCGCGTAAGGCGATTTTCGTCTTGTATTTACTTGCTTTTTCGAATTGTACTGACTTTCTTAAACGTGTTAAAATCATGGTTCCATTATGTCTATCAAGCTTGTGCTTAGCCTTCTTGCCCTGTCGGGCATCGCAGGTATCGGACTCGGCTATGTTCTTCGACTCCTAATCGCGCTCGGCCAGCGCGGCTCATTGGAGATCGAGGTGAAACAACGACTTCTCGCTGCGCGCGAGCGAGCGAACCGCATTATAAGTGATGCGGAGGCCGAAGCGGAAAACGTGGAGGAGGAGCGGCTTGGTCCATTACGTGAGCGTGAAGAAAAACTTGAAAAAATTGAGGAACGCGTCCTGAAACGTGAGGAATTCCTTGACGAAAGCGCTCGCAAACTTGCAGAACAAGCTGAAGCATTCCGAGTTCGTGAAAATGAGGTTACGGCACTTCGTAAAGAAGCGGAGAAACTCATCACAGAGGAACAGGTACAACTTGAGCAGGTCTCAAATCTCTCAGAGGAGGAGGCGCGTAAGCGTCTTATTGCACAACTTGAGAAAGTACATGAAAGTGCGCTTCTCGCACGTCTTCAGAAACTTGAAGCCCATGGCCGCAAGCAGCTTGATGAGCGAGCGAGAAATATTCTTCTCTCTGCGATCCATCGTATGGGCAACGCCGTGAATAGCGAGATCATGACGCTTTCCGTTACTATTCCTTCAGAAGAAATGAAAGGAAAGGTTATCGGTAAAGAAGGCCGCAATATCAAAGCGTTCGAGCGTGCAACAGGCGTTGATGTCATTATTGATGATGCTCCCGACAAGATCACCCTTTCTTCCTTTGATCCATTGCGTCGGTCATATTGCAAAAGTTGCACTTGAGAAGCTTATTGTCGACGGTCGTATTCAGCCTGCGAAAGATTGAAGAAATCGTCGAGAAGACCGAAGGAAGAGATTGATGAGCTCATCAAACAAAAAGGTGAAGAAGCTGCATATGAAGTTGGAGTTGTTGGCCTTGATCCTCGCCTTATCACCCTACTTGGCCGGCTCTATTTCCGCACAAGCTATGGCCAAAACGTTCTGCCACACTCAGTAGAAATGGCGCACATTTGCGGGTATGCTTGCGAACGAACTGGGTGCAGATCCTGAAATCGCGCGTGCGGGGGCACTTGCTCCACGACATCGGTAAGGCGGTGGACCACGAAGTACAAGGTACGCATGTCGAAATTGGGCGTCGAATCCTCGAGAAGTTCGGCATTGATAAGCGAATCATCCAGGCAATGCAGGCTCATCACGAGGAATATCCGTTATGAAACTCCTGAATCGGTCATCGTACAGGTTGCTGATGCTATTTCTGCAGGCCGTCCTGGCGCGCGTAAGGACACGGTTGAGCGTTATCTTGAGCGTCTTAGGAGATCTTGAGCGCATAGCTGCTGGATTTCCTGGTGTTGAAAAGGTATATGCCATCCAGGCAGGCCGTGAGATACGTATTTTCGTGAATCCAGGCAAGGTTTCTGACCTCGCAGTGCATAAATTGGCCCGTGAAATTGCCGAGCGCGTCCAAGCAAGAGCTCAAATATCCTGGAGAAATCAAGGTAAACGTCATCCGCGAGAATCGCGTCGTCGAATTTGCTCGTTAGGGGTAAAATCGCCATTGACGAGGCTCATAAAGAGCTCTTATGCAATATTTTTCACTATCCCCGCTATTTTGTAAAGGGGTATTGCATAATATGGCTCATTTCCTATACTTTGTCGGTAACCCTTCCCTTGATTCTTTCGGGAGGAATTAGTCCTAATAAACCACTTTTCCTATGAACAAAGCAAACATCGTAGACAAAGGTGCAGGAAGTGCTTGGTGGTACCAAGGCAGATGCTGATCGCGCTGTTGAATGCGTTATCGAATCCATCACTAGCGGCCTCAAGTCAGGTGATGAGGTTTCGATCGCAGGTCTCGGCATCTTCACTGCAAAGGCTCGCCCAGCTCGTGTCAGGACGCAATCCTCGCACTGGCGAGACTATCAAGATCGCAGCTACGCGTACTCCTAAGTTCCGCGCAGCTAAGGCTCTCAAGGACGCTGTTAAATAAGGCAAATAGTGTGGTTACGGCTTAATGCTGTAGCCACTAAAGGAAAAAGCTGGCTCCCGAGGAGCCAGCTTTTTCAGTTTGCCCTAGTGCACCGTATCCGACCCAGGTTCGGAAGAACGAATTTCATCCAGTAGATGATTGAGCGCTCCTTGATCGGAAAGATCAATACTTTCATGCGCGTGGCTAGGATCATCAATATAGGCACGGAAATTAGCGGAAAATCTTTCTACCCACATTGTCATGGCTTGGTTGCGAATTTCTCGAGGATTATTTTCAGGATGTTCAATATCTACAGGAAGTTCTGGGTGTAGTTGGTGGAGAGCATACAGAGAAAGAAGAGCCTGTGTCTTCGCTACTGCCTCTATCTTAGGTAATTGCTGATTATCAGCACTTAATCCTCCCTCCGGTGAATGACTCATGTGGGCATTGTAACATCCGATGTGTCTTATTTTGCGTTATTATATGATTATGAGCTCTGAAGGTAACCCTGGGTCGTCCGCGTCGAATGACGCTGTACGCGATCCGGTACCAACTCTGGAATCATTCTCTCGAGCAGATGAAGAAGTTCTGGATCAATTTGATCGCGTGTACGAAGAAGCCATATCAAGTCAGCATTCCGAAGGAGAGCGGGAGCAGTTTCATAGCGTTCTTCATAAAATTGCTGAGCAGTTCCGAAATCAGCACCTGCTTCAGGCATACGAACAGGGTACTGTTCCTACTTTTGCATCAATGGAGCGTGCAGTGGAAGCAGTAATTGAAAAGCTTGAAGAAGACAAGGAGGATGTTGAGGCACTTAAATTGAGCGCTCTCTTATCTCAACGCGTAAAAGAAATACGAAGATGGTGTTCAAAATACGAGCAGTCGTTGATCATCTTTCATCGACAGAAAAAGCTTGTGCGGTTCAATGAGAAGATGCCGGATCAATTTAAACGGGCTGATGAGGACCGGCGCCGAACTCATGACAATTTATTACAATCCATTCGCTCTCTTGATGAAACTCTCCGAGCTGCTGACGAAATAGAACCATTGCCATATGCGATCGGTCGTTGGGAACCTGGTATTTCAGTTCCGGCCGGATATGCTCATGAAAATCCTCTTGTATTCAGTGCACATGCCGCGAGTCATGAGCATCGAGAGCTTATTATGGATTGGGCGCTCGTTGCAAATCTAGAACAAAAAATGCAAGCCCAACTAGCATACAGCCTTTCACATGAGGAAAACAACTAGGGCCATCTGCGAGATGCAGACGGCCCCTATTAAGTGTGTTCGCAACGAAATATACGGGCGAGCGCGTAAAGATCTATGGTCTCGAGTATCGAGATTGGATCAGGATCTGAAAGACCGAGCGCTTCGCATGCGTCAGTATCGTGATGTAGAAATTCTTGGATCTCTTTCATCGCTCTACTTTCGAGAACTTGAGCCACCCCCGCAGAATCAATGTGATCCGTCGCGAGTAGCGTTTCGGCCAGAAGCTCTATGGCCTCTGCTGACCTTTGGTTGAGACGCTTGTAGGCGTCCCACCTCCTTAGTTGTGTGTCAAACTGTTGCACCCTTATCACCCAATTTTTTATTATTGCCTAAAGTGACTATAACACACTATATTTAGAAGGGCAATATTTGGCTGTAGAACCCCAAGCCCATTGCCGCATCCAAGTTTTGGGTACAACATCTTCAATTGGAAAGCGCTTATCTATAAGGACATGTCCGCTTGAAGAATTACGCCGCTTGTAGGCGCCTTATCGGTTGGCTGTTCAAGCGCCTGGATTGGACTACTAGCAACCTCGCTTTCTAGGGATCCCGACGTATTTACATAGTCATATGCTGTAGGGTCACTTGAGATAGTTGCTGGGGGATCTGAGGTTAGCATCACGCCACTTGTTGGCGCAATATCTGGCGCTGTTACGAGGGCTTGGGAAGGATCGTTTGCTACCACCGTTTCTAGGTTGCCATTAGTGTTCACGTACTCATACGCTGCCGCAATGCTGGCAATAGGAAAAAGAAGTGCGCTAGATAGCAATAATCCTCCTATAATCTTTGCTTTCATAGAGAATGATGGATTACTGATTCTAATAATTTCTAACTTTTTCTAGTCATGCTCCTTATAAGCCCTTATTTTGAGAAGCAACTCGGAGCGTGGCTTACAAAGAATTAAGACGAAATTGTCTTTGGCCTCTTACGTGTCACAATTCATCAATCCTTCATCTCTATTGTTTCAGCTCCAGGAACGGATCGAGGTAGTGCACGGCAACGCCGCCAAAACTTGAGGATGGATCGTAGTAGTTTGTAATCGCGGTGAGTGCATTATAGAGATCTTCCTTTGTGAGACCGTAGAACGTCACGTACGACGGCTGCACATCACCCGTTTCTTGAGCAACGACAATTTTCGTTGCGGTCCCTTGCGCTTCCTTTACTTCAGTCTCTGAAAGAGCTTCTGTTCCATTAGTTCCGGTAACAGTGTTTCGATACGCCATATCAATCATGTAGCTGCCTGGTTTATGTTGCAGGATATCGAGCAAGTGATTGTAAGTGTAATTTGTGTTGCCGCCAAACGGAATCTCAGGTGTCCACTGTATCTGGTCATCGTAGAAATGAGGAATGACGATTGAAAGCTTTGCGTTTACATTCTTCATAGCATTCGTAACGTCGCTGATAAGATTTAAGTACCCCTCAAGCACGTTGCTTGGATCGGTTGAATATTGCGGCTCAAGGTATGACTCCACATCAAGCTGCAACCCAGCTATCGGTGCATTCGGATAAAGGTTGTCATACTGCGTAATGAAAGTAACGAGCGCGGTTCCCTGCCAACGATTTGCTACATCTCCCCAATTATCGGCACCGCCTTCGATGTACACGGCGATGTTTGCTGCCTTTGCCTGGACGATGAAATTGTTGAGTGCTGCAAAGTATGCTGCTTGCTGCGCGTTTTTATTTGCTCCCGCAGGTAACTGCACGATAGGAAGGTAGTCCTCAACGGTAAGATAGATTGTGTTGAACCCGTTCTGCCTAGCAGCAGCAATCGCGTCTTGTTCGTATGAGGGTGTCATCGTAATTGGCGAGTCCCAAATCCAAGTACCGAACTGTTTTGAGGTGAAGGCGGCACCCCACACCGATCCTGATGCTGGTGCGCTTGCCGTTGTGACAACAGGTGCGGGGGTTACGACACCTGTTGTCACAACTCCACTACTGGAGGCCGGCATAGGAGGCGCACCTGGTTGAACGAAAATGAGATTATCGGCGCATACGTCACTACTGTTATTTGCCGTTGCGCAAGCTTCGTTTTGCACTTGTGTTTCAGGACTTGTTGCTGTTTCCTGTGTTGAAAGCGTAACCTCATAGGTCTGTCGAGAAGCGAGATTACCGGGAACCCAGTAATAATTATCAGCCGTTGATTTAGGTGAGCCGGAGACAAAAGATTCGTTGTCAGCATAGTAAATCGAGAAGCTTGTATCCTGACAGGTTTCTTCACCTAGATTACTTACTACTATTGAGTAATTAATCTGGCCACCAGGAGCTACCGTATTTGCAGTTGGCGCAAAGGAAAAATGAAGTGCACAGCCGGGAACAAGTGGCTGCTCCTCAACACTTTCATCTACAGCAGCCGGTAGCGCCGTTGCTGGGGTAAGCGGCGCATTTGGCGCTTCGGGTCGTTGCCCAAGCGAGAGATCGACGGCCTTTACGGAGGTAATTGGTTTTTTTGGCGTAATTGTTTTCAGACTCATATCAAGAAAGAGAAGCAGAACAACAACTGCAAGTACGAGTAGCAGCGCACCTCCCGCTATAAGATACTTTCGTAGAGTATTAGGTTCCATGAGCCTTTTGTTCAAAGACGCCGACACGCTCCCAACGCTGCCAGACAAGTTTCTGTTTTGAGACCATGCCCCAGAGCGACCGGAAAAGTGCGCGATATTCCACGACGGTTGTTAAGTAAAACAGTAGCCACCCAATGGGGGCGAGTATATAGAATCCGATTTTCCGAGGCGAACTGTCGTCAAAGAGCTGGAAGACAAACATTGAGGTAACTACAATGATACCTGAAATGAATGAAGAAAAGTCATGCATCAGAACGGCATAGACATACAAAAAGAGCAGAAAGAGCACCTCAAAGAATAGCTGAGTGTCTCCGAAAACGGCAAACGGTAGAACAATCCAGGTCAAAAGTTGATTGTGTGTATCATCTGTGCTGAAAAAAAGCGAATGGTGTTCAGCGAAGGTTTGGAAGCGCCCTCGTTTCCAACGTAGTCGTTGTGCCATAAGTCCCGAAAGGGTACTCGCTCCCTCAGTATAGACGAGAGCGTCTGAAGCATAGACTATTTTCATGCCAGCTTTTTGAATACGTACGGATAAATCAATATCTTCGGTGATGTTATGGGTACTGTAGGCACCGATACGTTCAAAGACTTCTCGCCTGAAGGCTCCTGCGGCACCACCTATAATGTAAATTGTGTTAAAAAGTGAATCCACGTTTTTGAAATAAAAGGAAAAAAGGAACTCCAAGTATTGGACCGTGCCAATAAGCGTGCGGGTATTCCCGATTTTCACATTGCCTACGGCTGCCATCACGCTGGGATCTTTGAAATATTTAACAAAATTTTCGACGGTGGTTGGCGTCAGTACGCAGTCAGCATCAATACTAATAATGAGGTCGCCCGTTGCAAGTGAAATACCCCGATTGAGTGCACTTCCTTTTCCACCATTATGCTGATACTGATAAATGATGTCGGGAAAATCGCGGCCTGGGGACTCTCGTTTAACTTCTTCATAGGCTTTGAGGAATTCATCCATTTTTGCGTCGCTTTCGTCAGTTGAGCCGTCGTTTACAACAACTATTTCAAAATTGGGGTACGTATTTGCGAATATCGTTTCGATCGTTGCAATAAGACCCACCTCTTCATTCCAGGCTGGAACAACGACAGAAACGCGTGGTAGGTAGGGTTCTTTTGCAAATTTTCGCTCTTTCAATTTCCACACAACCTTGTTCCATGGACCAAAGGTCATGTAGATGAAGTACTTGGTGAGCAGAATCGATGCAAAGAAGATTATGAAATCTCGCAGCAGCGGAAAATGGTTACTCTCATTAGGCACCCAAATATAGAGTGAGATAATGAGCGCTGCAGTAAAAATATAGAGCGCTATACACGTCAGTATTTTATGAAGAGAATCTTTCATAGGTTATATATCAAGATATTTAGTGGTGAGATCTGCGAGCAGATTAGAAAGCAAAATAAGTATGAGAAATACTGCGACAAACCAATACGTTGTATGCCAGAACAATAGGGTGGCCATATAGAGCGTAAATCCAAAAAACACGACGAGAATAATGCCCATCAAAAAAAGCCCAAGACGCGCTATTACTCGTTTGAGAATTCGAAATACGCCCATGCTGATATAGACGAACTTGCCAAATATCTCTTACCATGTCGTAATTCATTATTTCTTCATTTTTTGCTGAAAGGTTCTTGGCGAAAAAAGTTTTTACCTCATCTGTGCTTCATCATAGTGCGCATACCATAGTGTAAGAGAAAAGAGATTCTTTCGTCTGTATTCATGTAGAATTAATACTAATTTGCTTCGCCTATGCGTATCCTCATTGTGGAAGATGAAGAAAAGCTCGCGGAGGCCCTCCAAAAGGGGCTTGAAAAGAAAGGGTTTACCACCGATTGGATTTCCGACGGTGAAAAAGCTCGAACTCGTATACTCCTTTACAAAGACGAGTACGATCTTGTGCTCCTTGATCTTCTGCTGCCAAATATTGGCGGCGAGATTATTTGCCAGGATGTCCGGGAATCTGGCGTAACGACCCCGATCATTATGCTCACCGCTCGTGATGAAATGGAGTATAAGGTTGCACTTCTGAATTCTGGCGCCGATGATTACATCACGAAGCCATTTTCGTTTGAAGAACTCATTGCTCGTATACAGGCAATACTACGTCGCCCCTCAGAGTCACTACCCGGGCAGCTTGCCGTGCGTGATATCGAACTTGATCCTGTAAGTCATACGGTAACGCAAGGAGGGGTCGAGGTCCCTCTGACACTCAAGGAATTCTCTTTGCTTGAGCTTTTTATGCGTCATCCCGACGAAGCTATGCCTCGAGAAACCATTCTTGACCATGTGTGGAATTTCGATTTTCCAGGTTTCAGTAATGTGCTCGATGTACATATAAAGAATTTACGTAGGAAACTTGATACATATGGAGACTCTGACTCATTATTCGAAACAATTCGGGGCGTGGGTTACCGGCTTAACAGATAGCTACCGTTTTAACCCATTTATACGGGCGACCCTTAACATTGTCGCCATAATGCTTGTCCTGGGCACACTTCTTGTAACCCTTTCTGCGTGGGCCATTCAGAGTACCCAAAGCAATACGCTAACCTCGGTGCGTCATTATCGACAAGAGGTATTGGCTAAGCAGCCTGTTAGCAATCATTCCATAACCACAGACCTACAGAATGTGCGTGATCATGCGCTTACCTATGAACTACTCGTACTACTCATACTCATTAGCGCCTTCGGGTATCTTCTCGTTCACTTTGCTCTTTCCCCCACGAAAAGTGCTCTGGATTTGCAGAAACGATTTATTGGAAATATTGCCCACGAAATACGCACACCGCTCGCTATCATGAAAACAAATAGTGAGGTGACCCTTATGGACGATTCACTGCCCGCGCCTCTTCGCGAGATAGTTGAGCTCAATGTGTTCGAAATTAATCGTATTTCAGAGATCATTAACAATCTCCTTTCGATCAATACCCTTCTTTTGCCTGGCCGTATGAAAATACAGCCCGTTGATATGGGCACGGTCATAAACGCCGTCGTGGAACGACATACACTACTAGCCGAATCTCGTGATATAGAAATCGTCGTACGCAACACAGTCAAGAAACCCTTGGTTCTCGGGAATCCTGTGGGTCTTGAGCAGGTCCTTACTAACTTAATTAAGAACGCCATCAATTACACGCCCCCTAGGGGAGATGCAGTACGTATTACTGTTGAACGCGATTATCGGGGTCGGGTTGCGGTTGCCATCACTGATTCAGGTATAGGTATTGCTCAGAAGGATCTGTATCATGTTTTCGAGCCGTTTTATAGAGGTGATACCTCACGGTTGCGGGGGGTTGGAACAGGAACTAGCGGCCTTGGACTAGCCATCGTGAATGAGATTGTGCGTCTGCATCGGGGAACTATAAGTATACGTAGTTTATTTGGTCAGGGCACAACGGTTGTAGTTTCGTTTCCGTCAGTATCTCGTCGTACTCAAAAAAAATCTCAAACCAAACCTGCTGAGACCCTAGAAGGTGGCGTGCACGAGGTCATGCTTGATTTCTCGCGAGAGGCTATCTAGTTTCATCTTGCCTTCACGATCCTATGTGTACCATGCTTACGTTACTAGAGGTTACTAGCCATAACCGAGGAGATATATGAGAAGGATACGAGCTTAGTGAGCCAGGCCACGCGTACAAATGCGCGTGGCCTGGCTCTTTATTAATAGAGCCTCTAGTCTCGTTGTCTACCAAATATCCTTAAGAAAAAGAGGAACAGGTTAATGAAATCCAAATAGAGAGTTAGTGCTCCTACGATTGCCTCTTTGGGTTCTCCTCCAACGGTATTTTCTCCTACTATATACAGTTGTTTTAGCTTTTGTGTATCATATGCCGTTAGCGCGACAAAGATGAGTACGCCTGCATACGTAGTGATCCAGTAGACGACACCGTTCGAAAAGAAAAGGTTTACGAGAGAAGCGATAATGAGACCAATGAGTGCCATGAGAGCAATATGCCCCACGGCCGTGAGATCTCGTTTGGTGAAATATCCATACAGGCTCATCACGCCGAAGGTGCCCGCTGTGATAAGAAATGTAATTGCGATCGAGCTACCTGTGTAAATGAGAAATATGAGCGAGAATGTGAGCCCATTCAGAATCGAGTAAAGCAAAAATACAAATCCGGCCAAGAATGCTGACATTTTTTGTGCCAGCATCGCAAAGCAGAACACCGCAATGAGTTCAAGAATCAGGAGCCCGTAAAAGACCCATACATTCATCGTGAAGAAATTGGTAAGTGTTTGGGACGATGCTACGCCATAGGCAACTCCCGCCGTAACCAATAGCCCGCCACACATCCATGCATAGGTGCGCTGGATAAAACTTGTGATTGTATCGTCATTCATAGAGGTAAATATAGCATCACAGCGCAATCACCGTTAGAGGACTAGTTAATACGGCAACGCTTAAGGATATAGATCTTGGGATACTCTAAACGAATCCAGGAAAGAAATCTTTCTTTATGTTAAAACGAGACACACCAAGTTGGCTAAGTAGGTCACTAAAGGCGGTAATCATACCGTGAGGTCCAGATATATAAACGAGCCGCTGCTCATAATCTGGTATATAACTCAGAATCAGGTGTTGATCCACGGTCGCAGGATATTGTTTCGTGGCTAACATAGCAGGTGTTTGTTCTGTAATAACTGGAATAATCCGTAAACCCAGTTCACGTACCGCCCTATTGAGAAGATCTCCATAGGCTATATCTTCGACTGTCTTGTTGGAATAAATCATTACAATATCGCGCTTCTCTTTTTTCTCGAGCATGTCTTCAATCATGCTTCGAAATGGTGTGACGCCAATCCCTCCTGCTATGAACACTAGTTTTTTCTTTTTATTTGCGGGAAGTGTAAAGTCGCCTGCAAGTTGTGAAGCAATTATTGGGTCTCCTCTTTTAAGGGAGAGGAGCTTTTTCTTGTAGGAGCTTGAGGGGTTGTAGAATTTAACACCAATTCGATAGTCAGTACTGTGCGGTGCTGAGGCAATGGTGAAATAACGACGTATGCCACGACTATCTGCCTTGTCGTGCGCAAGTGTCCATTCAAGATATTGTCCTGCAGTGAACTTTAGCTTTCTGTCTGAAGTAAAGACAAACTCATAGGTATCCTTTGCAAGTGGAATGCGATCCTTGAGGGTAAGTAGGAGCTTCATTTTCGGGCTCACGGCGTACACAAAGAGATTCCCCACAAGAAGTGCGAGTTCGGGCGTGAAATAGAAGGAGCCAATATGCACCTCAGGAGCAAACAAAAACCCCACAAGCATCGCGTACCAAATACGCAAGAAGCGCGTTGGTGGTGTCGTAAGCGGTTCGGTCAGCATGACTGTCCCGAGAAAAACTGCGGGGGAATAAAGCAACGCTTCTTCCACGATATGGAATACCCCGCCTTGGACATACCCGAGAACAAGAACAGTTACGACAAGTGAGACACCGAACGCAAAAACCATATCAAGACGTTTGATCTTGCGCGCAATAAGAAAACCGCCGAAGGCGACAAATGGCAACATCCAGAGTGTTCCCACCCACCACGTAGCTCCCTGATTAAGAAAAAATGCCGTAACTACGACACCAAAAGCTGCGGGGTTAAAGATATGTTTTTCTTTGAACGCAAAAATGTACTTTGAAGAAACCGATAGGGCAGCAGCCCATCCGGCAAGGGCAAGGAATTGGAAATCCCCAAATGCTGCTGGCGGTGTAATGATGAGCGCCAAAATGAGCGCCGTGATATAGGTTGATTCGGGATTACTTGGGGCTTCGAAGAAGTATGCAAAGATCTTATTAACTACCCAGGCGATCACAAAAATGATCACCACAGAATAGAGAAGGTATTCCGGATTATATGGAACCAAATGAAAGAAACCGAGTATTCCTGCTACCAGTAAAAGCCCAATGAGCTCGTACAATACAAGCTTGTACATCGTTATCTTATTCAAAATGTCATCGATGAAGCGCATCATACAGTGGTGTATTGTTCAAAATTACTCGTCATAACCGCATTACCCTTTACATCGATAGCGTAGGCTTCAAACTCAGGCAACGTTTCAAGAAATTGCATACCTTCCTTCCCCATCACGAAAGCGGCCGTTGCGTAACGATCGGCTTCATACACATTGGGACCAATTACGGTGAGACTCACGAAGTCATCGGGATTGTGATCCGGGTCATGCGGATTATAAAGATGCTTCCCGCGAACATACGTCCCTGACGTAGCAACGCCCCTGCCATGCGGATACATCACTTTTACCACTTCCTCTCGAGCAAAGGGATTACGAACCCCGATGCTCCATTCTTTCCCTTGGCTAGTAACACCGTTCGTTTGAATGTCTCCTGCAATCTCCAGATAGAAATCTTTAAATCCTTTGAGAGCGAGCTTGGCAGCAGCCTTTTGAATTGCCCAGCCCTTCACGAGACCTGAGGGATCGAACGAACCCCCCGGTGTAGTGACGCTGAAGTAGCCGTGCGTGGCTTTGAAGGTTTCCTTCGAGAGTTCAATCACTTCCCGCATTTCATTGCTGAACTCGTTTTCGCCGATCTCATGTCGGTTAATCTTTGATACTTCGCTCTCGTCTTTGTAGGTGCTGAATCGTTTATCTACTTCAGTGAGGTAGTCAAAGATGCTGTCATAGTCGGTTTGTGTCGCGTTTGCATCAACGATCTCAAGCAGCACGGGCATACCCATGATGAGTCGGGTCTGTCGCATATCTATGCTTGTGCCTGCGAGAGTGCACTTGCAAGAGACTGCTCGAAGGCAGCGCTTGAATCAGAGGCACCTGATACCCCGTCTACATTTGCGCTCTGCGCCTGGATAGCTTCAGCTTTTAGTTCTGGCATCGCCTGTTGATTAATGAAACGCGAGGTGCTTCGATCGCTGGGATACTGCAAGAATACAACATCAGTTAGTTTCCCGCCTGAGATCACGGCCTCAACTTGAATATTGCCGTAGTATGCATTAGCAGTGCTACCGGTATAGGTCCCATCTACATACTCACCTGTTGAGGTTTTCTGGGGGGGCGGTGTTTGCACTGGGGTAGGGGTAACCGAGACGGTGGGTTGGGTTGGTGTAGGAGTCGTATTCACCGGTGGTGCGGCTCCTGGGGCGCTGTTGGCGCTACTTACCGGGAATGTCACTGGGCCCGAGGTATTGGTGGGTGGAATAGTAACGGCCGTAACAGGTTGTTGGGCGTTTGTCGCATTGGTGAAATAGTTGTAAGTGGCATAGGCACCAAACGCTACAACAAAAAAGGCAGAGACAAGGAATTTCTTCATAGAATCGAGTGGTTTATACTTAATAGTACGAGCAATTCCTGCTTTTATTTCATTATGGTGACTAACAAGGTTCATTTAGATCTTTTGGGCGAGGATAAAAATACTGGGTCCGAAATGTATCTTCGCAAACGGTACCTGTAGAACTTTTTCAAGTTGTAATGACGCATTCATTGGAAGAAGCCGTTTTAGCAAAGACGAACGCAGATTAGAGACTGACAATTCTTTTATAATCATAAAACCCTCCTCTCGTAAGGCCCTCTTGATACTAGCGGGATGATGGTTAACAAATGGGACTCCCATATTCTTGTTACCTATATGGGTGGTGGAAAGCAATATGGGACCAAATCTTTGTCTGATTCTTGCCTTGAAATTTGCAGAGTTCGGAAATTCCAAAAGAAAGAGTCCTTTCGGTTTGAGTATTCTTCCAATTTCACGGAAACTTGGCTTCGGGTGTAGCAAATGATGCATCACGCGTACCATGACGACAAGGTCGCAAGATTCATCCGTAAGTCCTGTACATTCTGAGTTTCCTTCAAATTGCATCGGCGGGGTATGGGTGAACTTTTTTATTAGATCTAGCTGCACGTGCGCAGGATCGACCACAATCATTTTCTTGCTGTACTCAGATAAAATATCGACGAGACGACCGTACCCGCCTCCAATATCAGCTGTGGTGTCGAATTTATGATCACCAAGGAGCTTTCGTATGGCAAATAGTTCTGCCTGATGCTCATATTCTCTACCATTCCAGAAATCGGGGTAGGAGAATCTAGGGTCGTTATAGTACTTCATGCGAGCGAGACTTTATAACGCCGGCCACTACGACTCCCGTCGAGGGGCCGTAGTGGCCGAAACAGTTTTATGTAGCATTACCCGTAGTACGTAGGAGCGATCAATTTATTACCTACAGTGAGCATCTCTCATTGAAACTATGTTCTAGGTAGTTCTGTTCTAAGAAATAAGACCAGGTTGCTATGAAATACCTTAAATATCTAGTGGTCATTGGGGACGTTGTTTTCATTTTCTGGATTCTCTACAACGCTATTGATTCTGGATTCCAAAATGCTGCAAGTCTTCAAAATATTGCATTGTTCGGATTGATAGTCCTCCTTTTACTTAATATCACCCTCCTGTTTCGCGGTATATCCTTGAATAAGTAGCGTGCTAGATCTAATTACTTTTACTCTTAAGCAGTGATTGCAGCGAGATTATAATCACCATGATACTTAGAATACCCGTCAGGTATTCTACAACGGTATGAGTTTCCCCAACCTTAAATAGGTCATGCCACATGAGGAAATCAACAAAGAGAAACCCGAGAATGAGAACTACGTCAATTATCTTTTTCATGTATTTAGTAGTACCACAGAAGTTCTGTAGAAGTTACTCGCTCTCAAAATGTACCTGGCGTTAGCATCTGAATATGTTCAGCTTCTATGTATCCTCTCGGCTCAGGGTCACCGAACACGAGAACATCGTCTCCAATGTGCGGAAGCATGAGGCCGCTATTTGGTGGAATCTGTACCGTGAACATACCGTCGTCGCGATCGTAGTCATGATCATCATGGTACACAACGAACGAAGTCTGACTGGTTGAAACAACTACACCCTCACAGAATCCTTCGTTTTCATGCGAATCAAAGATATGTTCATATGAAGAACCTATAATTGGTAATTCATTTTTATCGGCAGATGTAAGTAGTATTTCGTGAAGCGGTGTAAAGTTGATAAGCACGCCAAGGACAATGCTTATTCCAATGATCCCAAGAAAGATATTCAGGAGCGGCAACCGGTAGCCGAACTTAAAGCCTTGCAAGAGCCACTCGAGTAAAAAGAGGAGCGCGATGGTAAAAAGCGTAGGTACCCAGGGGAAAAGTATGAAAAATACCTCGATGCCATGCAACCCAAAGCCGAGTAAGAACTGCTCCCCACTCTCATGGAGACTAAAGAGAATAAAACTGATAACGAAAGCCGATGCAACAAGCAAGAGAACACTCACAACGACGGTCGCCACGACACGCATAACGAAATAGGAGCGTGGGCGGCGATGAATCTCCCCGCCTCGAACCTTATCGAGGACTGCTTGCTGTATGGAATCTTTAGGCTGGTTGTCGTTCATAGTATAAACGCAGAAGCATCTGGCAGCACCTTTCTAAGATTCGCACGAGCGCGCGCTAAACGCACCCCTACCGTACTCACAGGCACATGAAGCACGTCGGCTATTTCCCTATAACTAAGCTCTTCAAAGTAGAACAGAACGATTATTTCGCGCTGAGCAACAGGAAGTACACTAAGACCTTTCTCTACTAGTACGCGGATTTCTTCACTTTCTTTCTCTTTCACATACTCGTCTTCGTGGATTGGATGCGAGACAATCTTGTCGAAATCAAGCCCATAAACTGGCTGCCTCGTTCTCTGTCGCAGGACGTCCACGAATGCATTATGCGCAATACGATATATCCAGGGTGAAAATCGTTGATGCGTGTCGAAACCTTCTATATTCTGATACGCTGCTATAAAAATATCCTGTACTGCTTGGCGCAAAACATCTTCTCCCTGACCACCGAGAAACCGCTGTCCGTACCGCATTAATTTCGGCTCGTATCGTTGCATGAGCTCTGAAAGGGCGTGCTCATCACCACCTTGTAGGCGTTCGGCAAGTGTCTCATCAGTGCTGTCGGCAATATCAGGCATGAAAGCTAAGTAACTATATCAGGAGTATAGAAATGGCCGGGCGTCGATACGCCCGGCCAAAAGTTCGTGTTAGAGATTCGCGGCTTTCCGCATGAGAGGTGCGATGTCTTCTTTTTTTACTCCCGCCGCAGCAAGCTGGTTGCCGTAAAGCCACCAGAACGCGACAACTCCTTGGTTGACGACCATCGGAACGCCGTCGAGCGTAGCAAAGCCGAGTTCGCGTGCTTGTCGCAACATTGTTGTCTCGACATTCCTCAGGCGAACATCAGAGACGATGAGTGTTGAGGGCGCCGTTGCGAGGAGTTCAGCAGCTGAAGCGGCATTCGCCTCGATCGACTCCGGTGTGACCGGCAACTCCATGACGCCGAGGGTCGAGTAGTCATCGAGCGGTGACGTAGCATCGTCGATAACAGAGACCACTGCATCAGAAGTTGTCAGAAAATGCTGGAGCAATTCCCTGCTGCCGCCTACGGCCTTCTCATCATTGCGATACTCGTTCACGCTCTGCGCGAGTTCTCGAGCTCGCGACTCAGTCCGGTTCAAGATCGTAATATTGGCTCCTCGATCAGCAAGTGCAAAAGCAATCGCCCGCCCGGTTCCGCCAGCCCCGAGCATAAGAACGCGGGAGTCCTTGATGCTACGGCCTTGTGCGCGAAATGCTTCTTCGAGACTCTCAGCATATCCAACGCCGTCAGTGTTATCGCCAATAAGTCTCCCATCAGCTTCTCTCTTAATGACATTCACCGCGCCGATCGCTTTCGCAAGCGGCGTTGTATCGTCAAGTTCGGGAATGATGAGCTCCTTGAATCCAGAACCCGAGCCACCGCCCGCATACTTCGGGTCGTCTCGCAGTGACGACACAATGTTGTGAACCTTTGCAGGATCGCCGACCACCATAGCCATCACAGCATTGATGCCGTATAGCTTGTAGAGCGCATTCCACATTGCCGGCGTCTTGCCGGGATAGTCGTGGTCGATAGGCGTGATCGTGTAACGATCGTGCCGACGAAGTTCGTCGAACGACTGCGGGTTATTCGCTGGGCTACCCGCAAGAACCACGTGTGTTTCTAACATAGTTGTTCTTTCATTCATGGTTGGTACGGGCAACGATATTTAGAGGTACGCGAAGGTGGTCTTGGTGACTATAGAGTTTGGGCCGATTTCACTCGGTGACAAGTTGTAGAGAATGCCGAGCTGGTAGATGAGCGACTGAGCGTCAGCGACGTCGGGCGTAGAGCCTTCAAAGTCACTGGGTTCAAGCTCAACGATGCGAGAGGCTTTCACCTCATGCACCTGAACAGGTATCTCAATATCGGGACAGACCCGGCCGAAGACACCGGCCCATTCAGCGCCGACTTTCTCAATGATCCTGACGCGCAGGATCTCGCCTTCCTGGAAACCTTTTGGGTCACCGTTCAGGCGTTTGCCGGGACGAAATATGGTGGTGACATGCCGATTCAGTACGAGATCGGCATAGATCCTCCTAAACCATATCTCGCCGCGGGGAGGGGTTGTTTCTGACATGCACGTTCTCCCGTGTACAAGTTGTTCCGTATTAGTACGGGTAATCTGGAACGAATATTACACCTAATTGATTTGTTAAGACATGGGTATGAAAAAATCAGACTAGGGACTAGGAGTATCGAACTAAATTCGAGGGCTCGACATACAAAACAAGGGCTCTGACTGCTGTGCGGGATAGGAGAATCGAACTCCTGCTATCAGTTTGGAAAACTGATGTTCTACCATTAAACTAATCCCGCTTGGACTCGAGAATACCATATTTACTCTGCTCACGCTCCAAAGAGCGCTGTATTTTTAACTTTTTTGCCGTAGCATAGGAATATGAAAAGAAACGGACTGCTGATTGGAGTTTGTGTCGTAGGAGTTATCATTGCGGCGACTGCAGCCTTCTACGTAGCTGACAAATCAGCCCCGAGTCCCCAAACAGTAACAACTGCATCCTCCACTACTGCCACTAGTACACCTCTCCTAGCCACTACAACGTCAAGCACGGCTTCTTCGACACGGAGTGTTGCGAATATCGCCTCTGTAGCAAATATTGCCTCAGCAGCTACGTCAGAGGCTGCTCCTGCGCAAGATCAAGCGGTAGAGTCATCCCAAGAACTCACGGCATCTGGTGGCGCGCTTCTCAAGTCGCTCGTGAACATAGTGTGTCTTTCGGATAACCCTTCTATACCTTCAATCTCCGGCTCAGGTGTCATAATCGACTCGCGTGGAATTATCCTCACCGCTGCACATGTCGCTCAATTTTTTCTCTTGCAAGACTATCTTGGGGAGAATTCTGTTGAGTGTCTCATACGCACTGGTAGTCCCGCGCGAAGAGCATACACTGCAGAGCCAATTTACGTCTCTAAGAGTTGGATAGAGAATAACCCAGATACCCTCACCACAACGAATCCTAAGGGGACTGGTCAATATGATGTTGCTCTTCTCGCGATCACTGGCACCGCTACTTCCACTCCCCTTCCAAGTTCTTTTCCTGCAATCCCTCTTGCTACTACTGATCCGCAACCCAACGAGCAGGTTGCAGTTGGCTCCTATGGTGCACAATACCTCACCAGTACTCAATTGAATTACTCGCTCTACCCCATCATTATCTTTGGCGATATTGTAGATCGTTACACCTACCAGGCTGGTAGCGTTGATGTAATTGCCGTTCAAGGGAGTGCAGCGGCTCAGGAAGGCTCATCGGGAGGAGGCATTGTGAACGCAGCGGGTCAGCTCGTTGGCACTATTACGACAAGCGCGGTTAACGGTACTATAGCTAACCGTGTCCTCAATGCAGTTACTCCTGAGCATTTACGAAGCACCTATCTACTTGATACTGGAAACGATTTGGATACAGTACTCGGAAGCGAAAGCTTGTCTTCACTTGTTGCTGGATTCGCGAACGAATCTAAGATACTGGGTGCGCAATTAATGAGTGATGTGCAAACATCATCAGGAGCGTAGCAGACTGCACCAGCACTTAGTTACACTTTTTATACCACTTCTATTTCCACTCCGACTGCGTGGTGATCTGATCCGTGTGCATCAGCTTGAACTGTCGCATTTAGAACTTTGAATTGTTTTGAAATCAATATGTGATCGAGTTGAGAACGAGAAATATCATGCGTGATCTTACCTCGAAGTGGATTCCTGAAACCATGTTCGGCGAATCGTTTTTCAAATAGTGCTCGCTCAGGATAGTACGGCATCGCTTCTCGAATAGGTGCACCCAGTAACCAAGTTAGTATTTTCATCGGCGGGTATTCGATTACGTTAAAGTCGCCGGCTATGATTGTTGGCATATTTGCATCAACATATTTTGCTACGATACTGAATTCTTTTGCTCTATGTGTTGGCCCCCAAAGTATGAGATGCACTGAAAAGATTCGAACCTTCTTCCCGTTCAAGAGAATATCAGCGTATATCCCACCCCGACCCGACAGAAAAGCGAATTTCGCGACACGCATGAGATGAATAAAGAGTCGGGTACGGAGCGAGACGGCGAGCTCAGGAAACTGGAATGTACCGTGTCCTACAATCTGGTGTTTTGAGAGAATCGCGACATAATTTTCTTCTCTTTGCTTAGAATAGGTTCGAACGACATCAATGTGGTATACGAGTTTGAATGGAAAGGTCTTTATAATGGCCAGCATTTCCGGCGTCAGTTCTTGGAGGCAAAATACGTCGAAATCGAGCGTTTCGATGAAATTACAGAGCTCCTTTACCTTCTTGTTGTTACAAAGCACATTCCAGGAATACACTTTCATGCAGGATATATAGTGTAAATATTGATGAGGAAACCGTGTCGGGCTGCTGGGAATCGAACCCAGTCATCATGCTCCCAAAGCAAGCGTACTACCGGTATACGACAGCCCGTTACGCCACATTCTAGCAGGTTTTCTGATTTTATAGAATCTAGGCCATATATTGCGTTCACACTGTGCAAATGCCCTCTTATATCTATTCGAGAATAATCCTCTCTAGGTTTCTAATGTCCTTTCTGGTTCTATTTCTTACGTTCGTGGCTTTTAAAAATATAGCCAATTTACTGAGTATTTCTATAAATCACTTATAGAACATTGCTATATTTGCTGTCCTTTATCCCCACTATGCACAGAGTTGTCCACAGTTATTCACATGGGCGTCCTAAGGAGAGAGCCTGACTTACTACTTTTGGAGTAGTTTTATTATCCTCTAGTTCTTTGGTTATATCTCCAACTTTAAACTTTGGGGTGATGCTATCATTAAAACAATTATGGAAAGGCCGAGCACCTACACGTTGGTAGATAATCACCTGGTTCTTGATAATGATGAGCGTCGTTATATTCTCAAGGTCCGGGATCTACCACCAGCTGAAAAGCCTCGAGAAAAGATGCTTTTACATGGCCCCGGAGCACTTTCTACTCAAGAGCTTCTCGCCGCGATACTCAATACCGGAACCATAAAAGAAGATGTTCTAGCCATGTCATTCCGAATCATGAATGAATACGGCGAACGCAGTATTATGAACTCCAAGAATCCTAAGAAACTAGCGGCGGATCTTGATATACCTATTGGAAAAGCTATACAGATTGTGGCCACTGCGGAGCTTGGTCGACGTTTTTTCCATAAAAATACGGCAAATGCTCCTGTAATACGCACGGCAGAAGAAGTCTTTGAATATGTTAGGGATATGCGAGGCCTACCGAAAGAATATCTACGGGGCTTGTATCTCAACTCACACTACAAAGTAATCCATGATGAAGTAATATCGGTTGGCACCATTGATGCCAATATTGTTCACCCTCGGGAGGTATTTAGGCCTGGACTCGAGTATGCTGCAGCTGGAATAATTCTTGTGCACAACCATCCTTCTGGTTCTTCTGAACCAAGTGAAAAAGACTGCGAAATAACCGAGCAACTTATTAGCGCAGGATCCATTCTTGGAATTGACCTCATTGATCATGTAATTGTCACTGAGGAAGGGTACAAAAGCGTGCCGGGAACCTATCAGAAAAATGCTAGCGAAACCCACGGGTCTAGGTAAATTGCGCTTTGGGTTCTTTATAGCGGTACGTTATAATTTATCTGTATGGAACAATCTCTTCTCGTAAAACCTTATTCCATTGGATCTCATATCAAAACCACAAGTCATGGCTCCACTGTAATACCCTCACCTTATTACACTCGATCGGGGGTAATTCAGTTCCTACGGGATAAAGAAACTCAACAAATAGAGGATCTGACTGCTGTCAGCCCGCACGCATTGCCGGGAGCAATAGCTCAAGCTCTAAGCGTAGCTCAATGCGATGGCTTGGCGTTTGCATACAAAAAATTTGTTATTGCCGGCGAACCAAAGATTCAAACCTTCCAAATGGGGTCCGCGACAAAAGGAAAAGGCACCATGAAGAGTATTGGCCTGGAGCGAGTCATCAGCCAGAATTGGAGTGTGTTTGGCAGCGTAAGTGGCATTAATTTAAAGATGTCTACGGCGAATACTTTTAGAACTGATATTCAAATACGTCTCGAAAACACAGGCACTGGAGAGAGGTTGTTCTTTGAGCGATCCGTGCCATTCCCTATAACCGTATCCATGGACCGCGGAGATGCAGTAAATTTGTATTATGCAAAAGGCGGGCTCACACATCCGGCGAAAGGTGACTTCCGAATCAATGTGTGGATACCATTTTTGTTAGAAAATGTTTATACAAAACAAATCGTTCCCCTCGCCTCAATTCCATCATTTGTAAAGCCGAAATTTCATGAATCGTTATGGTTTGTTGCTATTTTTGTTACACTTATTTTCCCTCCTCTAGCGATGGCAATTGCATTATTGTATTTAATCGCGCGTTCAGTACGGGATAGAAAATGGAAAAAGGACCTGGAACTCGCCAATATAGAACGTCTAAAGAATTCTGGGTTTCCTAAAAATTAATAAAACCAAACTGCTGTGCGGATAAGGAGAATCGGACTCCTGTCTCGTCCTTGGCAAGGACGCGTTCTACCACTAAACCATATCCGCTATTAGCGACGATGATAACATAATTCCTCAGTAGTTAGGAGGCTATTCTGTGCACCGTGTTGCCCCGCACCTCGAAACGGGGGCACTTCATGCAGTGAAGGCCTATCACTACAATTTTCAGGTGGATCTACCGTTCATATCGTCTTACCGCCCTGCAAGGAAGCTGCACACGATGAAAGTGTCGAGCGATTATTTAACTCTTTGTACTCTAATTCGACCTGAATAATGCCTACTCTAGAGGTATCTTCCACGTTTTCCACATGTTCTACTCGTAAGCTTACTTATATAGGACATGTTAACGTATACTGTCCTATAGCTAGAAGGCCTCTAGCTATCCCACGGAAACACGAACTCCCAGTAGCTTGAACTACTGGGAGCTGTGCGTTATAGAGGCACTCTTCAAACTGCAAATACCTCAGATAAGAATTTCCGAATCTCACTTTCGGCCTTCAAGAGGCCTACACTGAGAGGCCGATAATTGCGACCGTCAATACATCTATAACTTTGCGATTTTTGCGACCCTCGACAAGTGCCAGTAAACGTCTGTTTGAATGCGTAAACCATCTTTCGTTTACGCACCTCCCTTCTGCTTAAAGCGTGAAGAAGGCAGTCGCGAGTTTTTCTATAAGTAGTGATACCATAGGACAACTATGTGCTACTGCCCGAGGGCTAAATCCTTCCCACGGATGGGAATTATCCTCAGTATAACCCACACTGCCTAGAGTGTGTCAATGTTGATAACTTTTCAACATCGATTTCCTGGTGTCTTTCGCAAATCGGCGCCACATTTAGGACATGGAGGAACCCGCTCCGCTGCCAGCTCGACGTCCTGGCGACCTCATTCTCGATCGCATTCTTCCTGACGCAGATGCTGATACGCGGGATCAGGCACGTGAATCCCTACGACGGTATGGCGTTGCGCTCCTCAGGCTCGGAGAACGAATCGACGAAAGCAAAAAGTTCGAGGTGGCCTACGGTGTGGGTGAGGATCATGGCAAGCCGTGGAAAGCGAGTGCCTAAAAATCCATCAAATACGGTGTTTTCGAGCACAAGGGTACACTTCACGCGCGTCGAATAAAGGGTGCCCCTGCCAGGACTCGAACCTGGAATCGCAGTTCCGAAGACTGATGTGATATCCGTTTCACCACAGGGGCGCTCAAAAAAGCATACGGCAGGCCTAGGAGAATAGCTAGCTGCGTACTAGTATTTCATCAATGGACTTCCCTATCCCCAACGAAGTTACTTCTGTATCTGAAAAATTGCGTAGTGAAGGCTTCGAAGCATATATGGTGGGAGGATGCGTACGTGATGTACTTCTCGGACGTACTCCCAAAGATTGGGATATAACCACCAACGCAAAGCCTGAGGATATACAGCGTATATTTCCAGACAATTATTATAGTAATGAATTTGGAACTGTTGGTGTTAAACGTGAAACTGATAATGAGCAGCTAAAAATAATTGAAGTTACTCCCTACCGTACTGAAACTGGCTATAGTGACAAGCGTCGACCAGACCAAGTAGAGTTCGGTGATAGTTTAGAGGAAGATCTCGCACGCCGGGATTTCACTATAAACGCCATCGCATTCGATGAAAGTAAGGGACAGCTCATAGATCCGTATAAAGGACAAAAGGACATCGAATTAAAGGTTTTAAGGACAGTTGGTAATCCAGAAGAGCGCTTTGAAGAGGACGGGCTACGTCTGATGCGTGCGGTTCGTCTTGTAGCTGAATTGAATTTTGCCCTTGATGCTGACACTGCGGCCGCAATACAAAGGACCGGGAAGAATTTGCAGCATATTTCAAAGGAACGAATTCGCGATGAGTTCATTCGTATCCTCAATTCTGATCAGCCCATGATGGCGCTTGCTCTGGCGCAGCAGCTCGGAATTCTTACCTACATTGCCCCGGATTTGACTCATGGGGTTGGAATTGAGCAAAACCAAGCTCATAGCTATGACGTATTTGGACACCTCCTTAGAGCCGTACAGCACGCAGCTGATAAGAAGCTAAGTTTCGATGTGCGCCTTGCTGCCCTTTTTCACGATGTTGGCAAGCCAGCTACGCGCCGCTGGTCTGATGAGAAGAACGATTGGACCTTCTACGGCCATGATGTCGTTGGAGCCAAAATGACTAAAAAAGCACTTGAGGAACTCCGGTTTTCACGTGAAACTGTAAATAAGGTCGTCAAATTAGTCAGGTGGCATATGTTCTTTTCCGATCCTGATCAAATAACGCTCTCTGCCGTGCGGCGCATGATTCAGAATGTTGGAGAGGAGAATATATGGGAACTATTGGAACTTCGAATTTGTGACCGTATTGGAACAGGACGACCAAAGGAGCAACCGTTTCGTTTCCGCAAATATAAGGCAATGGTGGAAGAAGCCCTCAGAGACCCTATATCAGTTGCGCTTCTCAAAACCGACGGAGGCCATATAATGCAGCATTTTGAGATTCCACCGGGACCCAGAATTGGCTGGATCTTGAATGCTCTACTTGAGGAGGTTCTTGATGATAAGTCACTAAATGAGCGAGAGTATTTGGATAAGCGCACGGCTGAATTGCTTATGCTTGATGACACAGCACTCAGGGAGCTGGGGGAATCCGGCAAGCGACGTAAGGAGGAAGAGGAGGAAGAGGAGATTAGGAAAATACTCGAAAAGAACCACGTATCATAAGGCTTTAAAGGGTTCCACGTGAAAATAAAAAGAGGCCGAAGTCTTAAAATGTAGCTTTGTACACTTTGAGGCTTCGGCCTCTTAGTTTGGCTCTTAGGGTCTTAGGCGGAGGGCAAAATTGGGGAAAGGGGCAAAATGATGGGGCCCTCCAAGAGAATTCGATCCTAACAGCCCGATGCTGTGTTTTCACGTGTAACCGCTCTCCCAACCTTTTATATTATTGGGGATACGCCCCGAATTCGTTGTTGGGGTAGTTTCACGTTAAACACTATGATAGAAAGAACTTATGAAAGATCTATTAAAGAGCAGCCACTTCCGAGACGCTCTTTATTATCGTTCACAAGTCGCCTCGGTCTTTAAATATAATAGATTCATATAGGACATTGTAAAGGACAACATGTGGACAACTTCGCATATAAGCATCTGTCCTATAGAACAGATGCTTATATCGTTATGGAAATGGGACAGTGGTCCGAACCATATATATCGGCGTGAATTTCTGCCTTCTTTATATTCTTCACAAACTCCTGTGCAACAAAAAAGTAGTCAATGCGCCACCCAACATTGCGTTCGCGAGCATGAGTGAAGTTATCCCAATACGTATAAGCTTCCTTTCGGTTGGGGTTGAAATGCCGGTACATATCGACATACCCTGCATTTATCACTTCATCAATCCAGGCGCGTTCTTCCGGAAGAAAGCCTGTATTTGATTCGTTCTCCTTAGGTCGCGCCAAATCAATCTCTTCATGAGCTGTGTTCACGTCCCCACAAAAAATGACTGGCTTCTCTTTGCGGAGCTTCTCGCAAAAAGCTAGGAATGCATCGTAATAGCGAAGCTTGAAATCTATTCGCTCGGGACCTCGACCACCATTGGGGAAATAGATGTTGAGGAGCCAGAAGTCTTCATATTCCGCGCCAATTAGCCGCCCCTCCAGGTCGAACTCAGGGAATCCAAGTCCATATACTAGATTTAGAGGCTCAACCTTTGAGTACAAAGCCACACCGCTATATCCCTTACGCAATTGAGAGGAAGCGAAGAAAGGGGAGTACCCTCCAATATTCAGGAGCTCATCGGAAAGCTGCTCAGGACTTGCTTTTGTCTCTTGGAGCCCAAGAATATCGGGTTTAATCTCCTTCAGAAAGGTCTCCCAATACCCGTTTCTATGCACTGCTCGCAGGCCGTTAACATTCCAGGAGACGATACGCATAGGCACATTGTACGGCATTAGGTGCGTCTTTGTTTAGGCGCGTGAATGAAATTTTTTATGAACCTCCCGAAGATGGGCGTCTGTAACATGGGTATAAATTTGTGTCGTTGTGATCGAGGCATGACCGAGGAGTTGCTGAACTGAGCGAATATCTGCGCCATTTGAGAGCAGATCGGTAGCAAAGGAGTGACGAAGTATGTGGGGTGTTACTTTCTTTGTGATTCCCGCTTTGGCAGCATAGATCTTGATCATGCGTTCAACCGAACGAGGAGTAAGCCGGCTTGGCGTGCGTGTACTTTGTTTTTTGGGCCCTTCGTCTAATGCCTTACCCGCCGTTTTTGGGGGTGTCTGGAGTGGAATATTCACGAAAAGCGCTTCGTCCATGTCTTTACGAGCTTTTAGATACGTAGATACGGCGTTTTTTGCTCCCTGCGAGATGAATACGACCCGGACCTTATCTCCTTTACCGCGAACCGACATCTCATCGCGAGAGAGGTCAATGTCAGAATCGAGTGCGCAGAGTTCAGAAACACGCAGCCCTGTGGAAAAAAGGAGTTCCAGCATTGCCTTGTCGCGAAGAGATTTCAAATCGGTGCCGGTTGCCGACTCGATGAGACGATTGAGCTCGGTGGGAGTGATGAGATCAAGAGAGCGTTCTGGAAGTTTCGCTAGGTCTATCTTTTCAGGAGAAAGGGCAGGAATATCGCGCTTACGGAGGAATTTAAGGTAAGCGCGTAGTGCGATAAGGTAGTAATTCTGGGTTTTTCGCTTCATTGAAGCTGTTCCTGTTCCAGGCTGGCGGTTAAGCCACAAGCGGAATTCGCGAATCCTTTCCTCGGTAATATCTGAGGTATCCTTTATGCCCGCATGAGAGAAAAATCTCGTAAGATAGCGGTCATAATTCTCGATGGTTTTAACAGCACGACCTCGCTCAATCTCTGTATGCTCGAGAAATTGGCGTTTCATTACCTGTACATCCATAAGGATAGTATAGCGTGCCCATTATTGTGCGACCTACGCTAAAACTCCGTTTGTAGATTTTAGAATCTGTGTATAAATCGAAAAAAAGGTCGTCCGAGTATTGCAGACGACCACTCAAGGTTCATGTAGAAGTTAGCTTCGAATCAAGTCCAGCGAAGCTCGCCGCGTCTCCCCAAGTGAACTGGTGGGGCCACATAAGTGGCTGACCCCCACTTTTGGTCTTCATTACAACGCCACTCAATGAAATGACCGCCGGACCAAATACGAAATGTGCCTCTGGGTGTGGGTGGTTCTACATGCGAGACCGTGCCCACGATCGACCAGCCAACATCTTCAGGTCTATTGCCGCTGGCAGTGAACTCGAATTCTCTGCCAAGGAGATCAGAGACTTTGTTCAACTGAAGACCCGTAATCTCACGTATTATGTCAGGCACCTCATTGTCGGACTTTGGATCATGTATTCTGGTAGCTAATGCCACTGTAGTCATTGAAGACTCCCGTATCTGGAAGACGCGCAAGAAAGACCTCCCCTATATAAGACCGAATATTCAAGTGAAAGGTTACAGAGCGGGGGATGGATAAACGTAAACTCCGCGCCCTAGCGCGGAGTTTACGTTACCCTTCACTCATACTTGTGACGCTCTATTCGTTTGTCCTTACGCAGCCAGTGATACTACTGATAAGCGTGGCTTGCGCTGGCGCTACTTTCTCCACTCATTGCTCCCCAGAGCCCGAGTATCGCAACGAGAGCACCACCGACAATTAGCGTCCACATCAGCGCCGCACCCGTGAGTCCAAGGAAGGCTGTTACGATGATCGCCAAACCAAGAACGACGTTAATCCAATGCTGCCACATACGAAATTCCATTTAGGGGCTGGTAATTTCGACCATGGCTACATAATAGAGAAAGATAGATGTAGATTTTATGAAGGAGCATAAGACTTTCCCATCGCCCTCTAGTGTCTTGTTCTAATGGAGGTCATTTGTTACGAGTAAACCTCTGAAAGCCAGGGTCTGGGAGCTTTCTTTGGATGACCCGAACACCCTTGCAAAATTAGTCAAGGTGTGGTATTCTACATCCAATGCTTACAAAACGTGTAAAAACAGCCACTATCAAGGCGGTGGCTATCCATCCGACTGACACCGGTTCTGCCGACGTACAAGTTGCGGTGCTTAGCCGTAAAATCGATGAATTGACCAGTCATTTGAAGAAGAATCCTAAAGATTTTCATTCACGACGCGGTCTTCTTCAAATGGTTGCTGATCGTAGGGCACATCTGCGCTATCTTGAAAAGAACAACAAGCGCCGTTATAGCGTGCTTATCAAGAAGCTCGGTCTCAAGAAATAATTTTGAAGAGCGGTTTACAAGCCGCTCTTTGTGTATAGGCAGGTGCTACCATAAGCAGAGAAGCAATGTGCTTCAATTTTAATAAATTTCATATTTTAGTTACGTAATTTTATGCCAGTTATAAAACATAGTGCCCAGCGAGTCGGAGTCTTTATCGATACTCAAAATCTCTACCATAGTGCAAAACACCTCTATAAAAGCCGTGTAAACTTCCAAAAAGTCCTCGAGGAAGCAGTCGAGGGTCGTATTCTTGTGCGTGCGATCGCCTACGTTATCAGTACCGAGGGTGGGGAAGAGAACAATTTCTTTGATGCGCTTACAAAAATAGGGATTGAAACAAAAGTAAAGGGTCTCCAAGTCTTCGCAGATGGCGCTAAGAAAGCAGATTGGGACGTTGGACTTGCTATTGACGCCGTTAAACTCGCGCCGAAACTCGATACCGTCATTCTCGCAACGGGGGATGGTGATTTTGTACCGCTCATTGAATACCTTGATATGAATGAAGGATGCCAAGTAGAAGTAATTTCGTTTGGGAAATCATCTTCCTCAAAACTCAAGGAAGCCGCACATGGTTTTACCGACATGTGTGACGACCCGAAGAAATATTTGATCGGGAATCGGTAAGATTTTAACGTTCGTTGTTAAAAGCACGCCGCGTAGGAGAAAAAACCGGTTATACTTTTGGTAGTGGATGACCAGCACCGTACCAAAGAAATCGTAAGCGAACAGAAGAATACTTCGCAGTACATACGTACCTACGCAAAAGATTTAGCGAAATTCTCGGGCAAAGAGGCGGCCAGTGCAACTGATGCACTCGCACAAATGCCCCATCCGAAAGTTTCTGCTCCTGTGCCAGAGCGAGTGCATGAAGCGAAACCGGTGTCGGTGCAAAAATTTCCACCCGAATCTAAACCAAAACGTGAACATCACGGTTTTTCGTTTCTCAATTTTCTTTTTGTACACAACGAGCCCCATATCAATGCTATGGAGGAAACGCTTCCTGAGGAGAAATCTCATGATACTTCCATACTTACCAATCAGACGGATAAATCACACCCCGCTGAAGGACCTACTGTAAAAGAGGGCGAGCCTGACAACCCCTTGCTCCTTCCCTCACTTCCGCCGCCCGAACCTCTCCCGGCAACACCAATTATTGCGACACCTACACTGCCACCCGCATCTGTGTATCCAACTCCGATTCAAATTTCAGCGCCTGCACCTAGGCCAGACGTATCTTTTGAATACCAACCTTTACCAGTTGCACTCCCCGCAACTCCTACTCGATCCAAGTGGGCGGCGCGCCTTGCGCAAAACACTGAGCCTGCACCATTTACGAGTGCTCCCGAACCGACCTCAATCCCGCCTGTAGTTGAAATGCCTCTCAAGGTGGGTACGCCACCAAACTTCGGGACCATACCCGTAGTAACTCCTTTTGTACAAACAACTTCTACACCACTTCATACATTCAGTTCTGATTTCTCCGATCGCATTGACTCCGAGCGTGCTTCTCGCTTCTCGGTACTTGCTGCTGAAACTGATGCGCACTCGGCAAAAGCAGAGCGTCCAAAGAGTAGCGGCGGACTGGTGCCTGTTTTGATTGGTGTTGTGCTCATTATTGCCGGCGCCGTAGGGATATATGCCGCTTACTCTGTATTCCACGGTCGAACCGCTGTTACCCTTTCACTTACACCACCATCTCTCATCACGCCAGATCAAAGCGTGGAGCTTTCAGGAACCGGACAAAATTTACTTGAAGCACTTGCATCACAGTCACAAACACCACTTCCTGAAAACACAGTCCTGCTCACCTATATATCAGAAGCAACAACAACGAATGCAGGATCCGTTGAAGTTCCTGGCTCAGGTAACTCGTTTCTTGAGGCGCTCGGCCTTCCTGCACCGGATATACTCCTACGAAACATAGGTTCAGAAAGTACGGTCGGCGTCGTGCATGCGGGAACCGAAACCGCGCCGTTCTTTATCATCCGCGTTACTTCTTACACACGAACCTTCGCTGGGATGCTTGATTGGGAACCAACCATGGCAAGCGATCTTGCGGAGCTGTATCCACCGTACCCTGTTACTGCGACGGTTATTTCATCGTCGACTCCAGGGTCAAACGTCGCAGTGCCTGTCACTCAACCGAATCAATTCATCGATGAAGTTGTCGACAACCACAATACACGTGTGCTACAAGATTCTGAAGGAAGAAGCATCATTATCTATGGGTATGCCGACCCCCAAACACTGATCATCGCTCGCGATGAGGACGCGTTTACACTTATCCTTAGTCGACTGCAGACAGCTGGTGAGTAGACTTCATGGGGATTTCAAAAAGATATGCTAAAGTCTCTCCATGACTGATACTACTGCATACAAAAATCGACTTATTACGGAACGAGGATCTCTTGAGGAGGAGCTCAAAAGTGTTGCACAGCCTAATCCTTCAAATCCTGAAGAATGGGAAGCGGTGCAAAAGGACACTTCTCAAGAAGCTGATCCAAATGATCAGGCAGATTTACTGGATCAGTACCAAGAGAATAGAGCTTTAACAAATGTTCTCAATGCACGCTATCAAGAAGTAGTTGCTGCACTTGAACGAATTGAAAATAATACCTACGGGATCTGCGGCGTTGGCGGAGAAGAGATTGAAAAGGAGCGTCTCGAGGCTGATCCTGCCGCTTCCACGTGTAAAAAACATCTTTCCTAGGTCCTAAGGATTGAAACAATCGTTGCTACTCATCTGTTCCGTACAAAAGGCGAATGGATTCTGGGCTCCGCGTACTTCAAAATGCAAATGGTTTCCAGTTGCGTCACCGGTCATGCCGACATACCCAATAACATCTCCTGCTGATACTGACTCCCCGACGCTCGCATTTGTGCTGCTCATGTGAGCATAAAGTGTTTCAACACCACTCCCATTATCAAGAATCACGTAATTACCGTAGCCCCCATTCCAGCCGCCCATACTTGAAAGGATCACCGTACCACTTGCGGCAGCATGTATTGATGTACCTGCAGGAGTTGCAAGATCTACGGCATCCCACCCATGGAGACCTTGTGAGACCATTGCTCCTCCTGGGAGTGGGTTCGTGAAGAAACCACGAAGTGGTGATCCATAAATACCATGGCAGGGATTCCCGCTTGTGTTGTCGCATTCAACCGAGGAATTTCCGCCTGACGAGCTGTGTTGTGCAGAGACTTCTGATCGAGCTTCTTTTGAAGAGTTTTTTGATGGTGCTGCCGTAGAATCATCTACTGAACTTTTTTGACCTTTTGAAGTACTATCCGAGCCACCTGCAGTGACTTCGCCCCCAGGAATAATGATCGTGGAACCAGAATGCAGCACGCTGCCGTCTGCCAAACCGTTGAATAACGCTATGTCATTTGCATTTCCACCATACTTAAGCGCAATTGATGAAAGTGTTTCCCCAGGACGCACCGTGTGCTGAATACCTGAAACGGGAAGTATCACGAGTGTATCTCCCGGCTTTATCGTGTCTCTGTTGGTAATATTATTGGCCCACAGGATCGTATTTTCTGAAACACCAAAATTTTGAGCGATTTGTGAAAGCGTATCACCAGGTTTAACTGTGTAAGTTGAAATGGTACCGCTTGTATTAGTGGGGTCGACTTCGGTATCTGCAGTGTCGCTCGCGTCGCTTGGGATAACCGGCCCATCTAGGTCAACGCCCGCAACAAGTGCTGACCCGTCAGAGGTTATTGGCGAATTCGAGGGTCCATCACTTACATCCGAACTTATTGGAGCCGAGAGAAGGTTAAGACTGGCGTCAGAGATTATTGGGACGGTGGTCCCTTGTGCTTGTGCAGCTGAAAAAGGCCAAGATGCCCCTACTTTGTGAGGTAGAACAAGGGTGATGCCCGCAAAGATAAGCACGACGGCGCACACAAAGCCCGAGGTCCAATAGCTATGGCGACTCTTAGGATTTGGTGAAGAGCGGTAAGGTTTTTTTGAAGATAAAATAAGCTTATTTGAGGAACTGCCGCGGGTCAGCTTCGAATACAAAAATGGCTTAGATAAGCCACTTCGTGCGTACTGTCATATCAATCAATTTACCAAGTATAGCCCGCGAGGTAGGAGGGTCAACGCACCAAAAAGATATCTGTTGATAGTGATTTTCACCCCATTTTAACGAGACTAGCAAGCTTTTTATGACAGATTCTAGGCCAGTTTTGTTATAGTAGGGGAGTGACCTATCTCGAAGGGCTTAATGAACGCCAGAAAGAGGCGGTTCTTGCGGTTGACGGGCCAGTTTCCGTTCTCGCAGGAGCAGGCTCGGGTAAAACCCGAGTGCTTACGACGCGCATATACCACCTTATCCGGCAGGGAGTTCCGGCCAACTCAATCCTTGCAGTCACCTTCACCAACAAGGCAGCGCGTGAGATGAAAGATCGGCTTAGTCAGCGCCTTGATGCGGGGGAAGCACTTCCGTTCGTCGCAACTTTTCACGGTCTTGGAAGAGAATTGCTCCAGGAGTATGGACGACCCATGGGCATTCCTCGTTTTTTTAGTATCTTCGACCGGGATGATTCGGAACGCGCAATTAAAGAAGCCCTCAAAGCCCTCGATATAGACCCGAAAGAAGTCTCACCTCGCTTCGTGCTTTCTCGAATCAGCAAAGCAAAAGGTGAAGGTATGACTGCTGGTGAATATACCGAGAAACATGGGCGTGAGAGTTTCAGAAGCAGAATTGTTTCAGAAGTGTGGCGACGCTATGACGAATCACTTCGAAAAGAAAAAGCACTTGACTTCGACGATCTGATTGCACTACCGGTTCGAATTCTTGAAAATCACGAGGACGTGCGACGTGCGGTTCAAAATCGATTCTCCTACATACACATCGATGAGTATCAAGACACGAATGCACTTCAAGGAAAGCTTGCGGCGCTTATTGCAGGCACAAAGAAAAATCTTTTTGTCGTTGGAGATATCGATCAGTGCATCTATACATGGCGTGGCGCAACGATTGATAATCTTCTTGCATTCGATTCAGATTATCCTGGTGCTCAAACAATAATTCTCGAACACAACTACCGCTCGTCAAAAAATATTGTCGACGCTGCAAACACGATCATCGAAGTTAATAAGAATCGAAAAGAGAAACGGTCGGTGACGACAAATCCTGACGGAGAATTAATTGTGATCCATCCTGAAACAACCGCTGACACCGAGGGAAGATGGATTGCACTTAAGTGCCGCGAACTGATTCAAGAAGGAAATAAGCCAGAAGAGATCGCGGTACTCTTTCGCACAAACTTCCAATCACGCATTTTGGAAGAAGGATTCCTACGCGCCGGGGTGCCATACCGACTCTTAGGTACAAGGTTTTTTGAACGTAAGGAAGTGAAGGATATGTTGTCGTGGATACGCCTTGCGCTTGATCCAACACGCGAAAATGATCGCGCTCGTGCAGTGCAAACACCACCGCGTGGCATTGGAAAAGTAACGCTTGGAAAAATAATCGCAGGGAAACCGGAAACTCTGAGGCCGAGTGAGCGCACGAAAGTAGCTGCATTCGAAAACATTGTTCAGTCGCTTGCGGTTGCGGCAGAAACGGAAATGCCTTCGAATTTCGTGCGGCTTGTCATAGAAAAAAGCGGCATGGAGGCACTGCTTTCAAAAGGAGGGGACGATGATCAGGAACGACTTGAAAATATTCGTGAGCTTGCGACTCTCGCAACACGATATGACATGACTCCGGGGAAAGAAGGCATTGCACTTCTTCTCGCTGATGCAGCACTTGCATCAGATCAAGATGAGCTCGATAGAAAAAAGACTTCAGGTGGAGTCACACTTATGACTGTCCACGCAGCGAAAGGTCTTGAGTTCGATATTGTATTTGTCACTGGACTTGAAGAAGGATTATTTCCTCACGAAAGCATGAATGAAAGTGAGAAACGTGACGAAGAAGAAGAGCGGCGACTCTTTTATGTCGCGGTCACACGAGCGCGCAAACGTCTCATTCTCACCTTCGCGCGCGTTCGTCGTATCTATGGTACTGACTATCTTTCGGAGCCATCGTCATTCCTTCGTGATATTGATCAGTCGCTCATCGAATATTCTGATACCGAAGATCCGTATGAGGAGGTGATTCAAGTGTAACTATGAGTACGCCTAAAAAATCATTGGGCCAGCATTTTTTAATGCATCCACAAATTGCCAGACGCATCGTTAGCGCCGCAGGGGTTACTCAAAAAGATACGGTACTTGAGATAGGACCAGGCACTGGCATGCTCACAAGAGTACTTCTTGAAAAGGCTAAGCGGGTAGTGGCCATCGAAGCAGATAGTGAACTCGTGGGGCGCCTAGAGGAAGAATTTAAAGAGGATTTGAAAGTCGGGAAACTTGAGCTCCTCAGGCAAGATATTCGTAGTTTTAAGACAGGTTCTATAGAAGAATCGTACATGGTTGTCGCAAACATCCCGTACTACATCACCGGAGAGATACTTCGGCAGTTTCTAACAGCAAGCCACAAGCCAAATTTTATGACACTTCTTGTACAAAAGGAGGTCGCCGAGCGCATAGCGCGTAGCAAAAAAGAGAGTCTTTTGTCTATTTCGGTAAAGGCCTACGGCACCCCAAAATACCAATTTACCGTACCTAGAGGCGCCTTTACACCCGCACCAAATGTCGACTCTGCGGTTCTCTCTATCGAAAATATCTCCTCGCCATTCGCAAACGATGCTGAAGAATCTCGCTTTTTCGCTCTTTTGCACAAGGGATTCGGCCATAAGCGCAAGCAGCTTGCAAAGAATCTCGAGTCGATTCTACCGATTGCCACTACCCACCAATTTCTTGAAAAGAAAGCGTTGTCGCCAACGATCAGGGCTGAAGATCTTCCTCTCTCTGTTTGGAAATCCTTGCTTTTGTTTTGCGAGTAGAGGCTGTCCAAGCGTGCTTCGAATAATCTGTGGATAACCACACTGATTCTCTTGTGCAACCCAAGTTTAAGAGGGCGTACATGCTATTATTTACACAGTTATATGGCTGTTTCTGTTCGTACAACCCGAATTCTCGGTGCGCTTGTGGTATCAGGCGTGCTTATTGGCGGCTCGTTCGTACTTTCGACACCAAATCTCTCCATACCGTTCTTTGACACAAAGATCGCGAACGCCGCTTCCACCCAGTCGCTCTTGGAGGCATATGCGCAAAAGGTCAACGCTCAAGGCGTCCCTCTTTGGGAAGCAGCTCTTGGAACTATTCCAACTGCAGCGACATCAAGTTCGCCTCAGGACATAGTTGATTCCATTCCTGGCCAGCTTCCTGCCCAAGGAACACTTACACAACAATTCTCACAAGATTTCTTCGAAGCCTATACCAATGCGATTTCGAACAGTCAAGCGAATGCTGATAATAGCGACGGAAGTGATGATGGGACTGGAGATAATAGTGCCGTGACCTTGAGCGCAAGTGATGAACAAGCTCTTGTTACACAAATGCTAACTGAGTTTAGTCAGAAAGCACAGGTATTACTACAATCGAATTACACCTTAGTCGATGTCAACACCGATCCAGCAGAAAGTGTTTCTAGCTATGCGGGAGCAGTCGAGCGGGTAATCGAGAAACATAATCTCCCTGCAGCAAATGCCGATCCGATAGCGCTCATGCAGGCATACATACAAGATGGTGATCAGAGCTCGCTGACTCAATTACAAACTCTTGCAAATTCCTATACAGGTATTGCAAGCGACTTGGCTACAATTTCCGTCCCACCTTCGCTTGCAAATGATCAGCTTTCGCTTATGCAGTCCTTTGATTCACTCGGTAAGGCAACAAACGCCATTGTAAATTTCCAAAAAGATCCTGCGGTTACACTTGGAGCAATTGGCATCTATCAACCCGCTTCAGAGCAAATGATGACCGCAATGCAGGGCATTGCAGAAACAATACTTGCGAATGGTGAACCTGCTCCAGGTCAGCCTGGTTTTATAATCGTGAACATTGCACGTTCGGCTCAGCAGACGGCAACAAGTACATGAAATTACTACCCCTAAGAAATTTTCTGATTGGTGTTGGGGCTATGATGCTTGTCCTCACGACCGTTGTCAGTCCTTTAGGAATTGAATCTGCCCAGGCTCAGATTCCGGTAACTGAAACTAACATACCTGGGGTCATTACCCCTTTAGCCCTGATTTCGGCGTCAGCTGGTGCTACCGCAGCGAATACGACGATACAAACCAACATCATGAGTATACTGAACGGTATAGCCTGGGCAGTAGCAAAGGCGATGATACAAACGATGACGAAGAGTATCGTTAATTGGATTAATAGCGGTTTCCAGGGCTCACCAGGATTTGTTACAAATCTCAATTTCACACTTCTTTCAGTTGCGAATGCGGCAGCTGACTCGTTCATTCAACAACTCGCTACTAATGGCGCTATCCGTTCTCCGTTTCAGACTGTGGTCGCAAGTGCACTACAGAATAACTATAATCAACATGCCAATGGGGGTTTTTTTGCAGCAAATCAATATACGCTCAACCAGGTCACTCAAAATGATGCAGCGTTTCTGGCTGGTAATTTCTCACAGGGCGGATTAAATGCGTGGATGTCGGCGATTTCAAATCCTTCAAATAACCCGTACGGAGCATATATACTTGCAAAAAACGCACTGACCGGCGTGACAAGCAACGCTAGAGGTACGCAACAAACGGAGTTGAATTGGGGTAGAGGCATCTTCTCTTCGCGCGGCAGCTGCGGTGCTACTGCAGCTAGTGCTAATAGCCCTACAAGACCACCGACCTCTCTTTCAACGAATAATAATTGTCTTGCGTACAACATTCAGACGCCAGGCTCATTGATTGAGGGGCAACTTGAAACCACATTTGGTTCGCCTATTCGGCAACTTGAACTTGCAAATTCAATCAATGAAATTGTTGGTGCTCTTGCGACACAACTTGTGTCGCAAGTATTCGGCGGCTCTGGGCTTTTTGGTGCTTCACAGGCAAACGCAAGCAACAATTACATTGCTCCAATTAATGCAATTACAAGTCCTACTGCCTATGCATCAAGCACCGAAAGTGCGAGCGGGGGGTTCGCCGCGACGATTTCCAACCAGCAAGCGCAACTTGCACAATATCAAGGCCAGTGGCAAACCATTCAATCCTTAGCGCAAAGTACTCAAGCAGCTCTACAAGGAAGCACTTGTTATCCGAATGCTCAAAACGCACTTACGACGGTCGTTGGTCCAGCGCTTGCTCAAGCATCTGCTGCGCTTTCAAACGCATCTGCCGCGCAAACCGCACTCGCTCAGATTCAGAGCGACTCTCTTGCAGCCCAAAATGCTCTGCCCGCAAATCAGGTTGCAGCATCGGGTGCGGTAGCTTCTGAATATCAGGCCTATCTTTCTTCACCGACAATTCCAGGGCCGAATGATTTTGCAAATGCGCAATTCCAAAGTACTGATTCCGGAAGCTCGACACCCCAGTCGCTCTTTACCGAACTGACACAGCTGACTCAAGCAGCACAATCATGCCAATTACCGTCTGGGACGACCGAGCCAGTGCAATCATCTCCCCAAATTTCTCAATCACCGGGATCGAACCAGCTATGAGTATGAGAAAAAAATTCACTTTTGAAATTTGGAATCAAGTATTGGAATTATCGTCTTTTTGGGACTAATCATTCCTCAACAAACTTTAGCTGCAAATCTGGACGGCGTATTTGCGGCACCGGGGGCAGATTCAGCGGCAGCGGCAACGCCGGGAGTGGCAGCAGCAGCAGCGGGGGGAGTGGCGCCGTCGCCGGCAGTAGCTGCGGCCGCTGCGGCCGCAGCAGCGGCACCGGGGGCAGCTTCGACGGGAACGGGCGTGCCAAATCCAAATAATAGTAATCCTAAATGCAACTTCGGGGACGTTGGTTGTTACTTAACCAATGGACTTATTGGTCTTCTCGCACAGATTGCCTACTGGATGCTCACTGTCGTGGGTTGGTTGCTTGGTCTTGTTGGAATGATCTTCAACTGGACCGTGGTCATCACTGTTTTTCAATACGGAGCATACTTCGCGAATTCTCAAGGAATGCTTGTTGCGTGGGGTATCCTGCGTGACATTGGCAACATCATTATTCTTTTTGGCTTCCTTTTTATCGGCATAATGATGATCTTAGATCTTCACAGTTTCGATGCACGGCACTCACTACCTAGGTTAATTATTTTTGCTGTTCTACTTAACTTCAGCCTATTCGCTGGTGAGGCGATAGTTGATATAGCAAATGTCTTAAGCTCCCAGATCTATATACAAGCAGGACAATCAACACTTGGTTCAGTTTCGACAAGTGGTAGCAGCAGTAATCTTAGTGGTTCTTCAAATGGGCTCAATGTCAGAATCGCAGGAGCGATTCTACGGACACTGGCCTTCCTCGAACTGTTTCGCAGAACCCTCCATTCTCGGTTCAAATCCAAATACGACACAGCTCCTTGTGTACATAGCTCTTATGATATTTATGGTGGTAGTAATGATGGTTCTTATCGCGGGAGCCATTATGCTTTTCATTCGTGCAGTCATGCTTACAGTGCTTCTTGTAATTTCACCTCTCGCGTTCGCTGGTATGGCAGTTCCCCAACTTGAAGGGCGCGCAAAAGAATGGTGGCAAAAGCTTATTTCAAACGCATTCTTCGCTCCAATTTATCTTCTTCTCATTTTCGTCGGCCTTAAGGTCATGGAAGCTTCTCGGTCTGCAATAGGACCAGGCTCAACAATTATCGGTGCCCTTTCGAATCAGACCCAGCCAGCCAATACTGCGGGCATATTTATCATCTTCACCATGATGGTGGCCTTTATGATCGGAGCCCTTATGTTTGCAAAGAGTTCAGGTGCTGCAGGTGCTCAGTTTGCGACTAGCTTTGCGACACGTGCCGTGCAACGAACCTTTACGACTCCTGCTCGACTCGCGGTGGCGCCTGTACGCAGTACCGGAAATATGCTTGCCAGAAATGCAATCGGGGGTAGTTCCGCATTCCTTGGACGCAAATATGACAGCATGATTGGGAAAATGGATAGGGGGGGTGGTTTTGGGAAGTTTGCAGCCGGCACCCTGCGCACACTCAAGATAGATGAAAGTGTTTCAGACACACTCAAGGCAGGTTCGAATGTAAAGTTCGGCAAGAGATCATTCCAAGAACAACGGCAATACCGACGAGAGCGTGACCAACAAACCTCTCACGAGGCACATCGATCGGAACTTAATGACACTATTAAGGACGGTCTCAAGGCACCAGCTGGTTCAAGAGAAAGGGATGCCGCGGCTCAGGCATTCCAGAAAATGCCTGAGGCAGACAAAATCGCAACGCTTAACAAGTATGCTAACGACCGAAATTCCCTTAGCGTGCTCGGCGCGGCCATGAGTGCCGGCGACTACGGGAAAATGATGGATAACAAGGATCTTAACTCGGGAATCCAACACACACTTACGGACGGGCGTTTTGCCAAGGCACATGAGCTTAAAGCACAACTCGATGCGGCCGCGGATGATGCTACCAAGGTTCTCGCCTACAAAGCACTTGCAGATCATATGAGTAACCTGAGCGAAAAAGATGCAGAGGGCATGATGCTCTACGATAATGATTTCGCCATGAATACATTTGGTCTTACAAGTCCTGATGGCAAGGGCAGAGGAGTCTTGAGTTCAAAAGTAAGGGAGAGTCTGAGTAAGAAAGAATCTCTCACCGACGGAATGCGAACGGTGATAAAGAGTGGCGCACGAGATGAACAATTAAAGAAGCTTCTCGAAAGTGGCAAGTCAGCTACAACCGTCGACATTAATACCGCGATGAAAACGCTTATGGTTGGTGGCAACATGACAAAGAAAGAAGTTGCGGGTATTTCCGAGGACAAATTCTTCAATACGGGAACTTCGCAACTCACCCCAGCAGGCATGGAGTTCGTTGGCAATCTTAATGTTGAACATCTAAGAGGCATGGCGGCGGCAGATGTTGATATGAGTCCTCAGGCGAGAAAAGCAATACTCGATCGCCTTGAAGTGAGCACGAGAACTGATCCTATGAGACGCGATACAATAAATAGATACTTGAGCGGAAATGGCGGTAGTCTCTGGGGCAGAAGATCATTATCACCATGATTCTCTCACCGGAACAATTTAATAGTGCGTATAAAAAACTTCCTTTCATACTTAGGGAATATATAGCTGATGACGATCTTTCTACTATTTGTGAAAGTATCGGAAAAGAATACGGCCTGCA
Source organism: uncultured bacterium (assembly GCA_963851445.1). Taxonomy (GTDB): domain Bacteria; phylum Patescibacteriota; class Minisyncoccia; order Phycocordibacterales; family Phycocordibacteraceae; genus C7867-001. The sequence continues at coordinate 292,128 of CAWKPH010000001.1, forward strand.
TGTCGATACTATAGGTGCGCTCTATCGCGAGACAACCAACATGCTTCTTGGGCTTGAGGATCCAACTCAGTTCATGGGAGAGTTAAAATCGGTCGGGATTCCACAAGAAAATATAGGAGCCATGATCAAAGAGCTTAACGAAAAGGTATTCATGCCCCTTCGTGAACGGATGCAGAAGGAGGGAGACGGAGAATCATTTAAGGAGGATGAGGGAACGATCGAAAAGATTGAGGAGGAGCTTGATATACGACCTTCGAAAGAAACTTCTTCAGAGCATATTGTGCCGCAATCAGAACCTACAGTAGAAGTCGCCTCCACGGTAAGTCCGCTTTCTCCTGTAATGTATTCTGTTCAACCAACATATAAAATCGAGCCGCCCGTTATAGATCCATTACCTGAGGTTGTTCCTGCACCTTCCGTTCCTGGGTCAGGTGGGTATTCGTATTCGCCTCCTTCTGTGGTCACCACATCACCAGAAATCCAAGCGCCGCAGGTTGCACCGGCACCGGTTTTTCAAAGACCGCCGGCAACACAGGCACTTCCTGTTCCAATCCCCGCTCCGTACCAGGTAGCACCAGGACAAGTACAATCGTACATGCGAACCATGGCTCAAGACATGGCTGAAGCCAAGGCCAAGCAACACCAGCATAGCGGTACAGAACCTTCTTTTGCACACCAAGGGCCACAACCACAGAACACTGCGCAAATGTTTCATCAACCACTAGAAGCTCCTGTCGTGACTTCGCCCGTTTCTTCGATGCCAATTCCTCAAACACCACGTGCGCCACTGCCAACTGCAACAATTGGTTCTGTTTCAGTTCCCATGCAAAGAGTGGAGCCTCCTACATTCGTACCGACTCCTCCATCACCGTCAGCTGTACTCATACCTGAACCAAAGATGGATACCGTGCCGATGCCAAGTTCGAACATACGACCACAACCCTTGGTTGCTCCTGCTATGCACGCACCACTCTCTCCCGCCCCAAAATCAACTCCACTAACTGCCAATCAACAACAGCTACATCAGATCCTCAAAGAATATGGTGTCGACCCGTATCGCGAACCAGTCGAATAAAAACTGCGGTCGATTAGCGTAAGCTGTTATACTACGAGTGATGGAATACCAAGTTCCGCAGTTCATTGAGGTCGAGGACAAAATTATCGGTCCCTTATCCTTGAAGCAATTCATCTTCGTTTCAGGAGGAATCGGCATATGCGTCGCACTCGTGTTGTATCTTCATTTCATCGGCGTTGCGCTTGCTATCCCTGTCGCAGTGTTCGCGCTCGCGCTTGCGTTCTACAAGATAAACAACAAGTCGTTCGCTGAAATTCTCGAAGCCGGCTTCAATTACTACATTAAAGGGAGGTTATATCTGTGGAAGAAAGACAAGGCTCCCCCAAAACAGGCAGTGGTTGACGTCCCCGTAACTCGCGAGAAGCTCGTTCTTTCGCAGGGGAAACTGCATGATCTTGCCTGGTCACTCGATATAAAGGACACCCTGCAGAGCGAGCAAAATCCAGAAAAACCGTATGCCTGACAGCAGAGCCACACAATCATTCGTTCCCGTGCAAGAAGTCAGAAATGGGGTAGTCATCTTAAAGGATGGTGGGTATCGCGGCATCCTAATGTGTTCTTCGGTAAATTTTTCGCTTAAATCAGAAGACGAGCAGCGCGGTATTATCGATGGCTTTCAAACATTCATCAATTCACTTGATTTTACGGTTCAAATTGTCGTTCACTCCCGAAAAATAGATATTCGTCCGTATCTGAATCTCCTTCAAGAACGTCTTGCGGTGCAATCGACCGAGCTCATGCGTTTACAGTTGCGAGAATATATGAACTTCATTGGAAATTTCGTTGAGGGTACTGATATCATGACGAAAATGTTCTACGTTATTGTGCCATTTACCCCTGCGGAGACAGCTGCAATCGGTAAATCGATTTCAAATATTGGAAAGAAACACGAGGATTCACAAATGAAGGATTTTGAAGAATATCGCGTACAACTCGAGCAGCGCCTATCGCTCGTGGCATCAGGTCTTTCCGCATCGGGACTTCGTGCTATACCACTTGGCACTGAAGAAGTTATCGAACTCCTCTACAAATCTTTTAATTTGGGAGAAATGGATGCTCCCATTAAACTTACTGAGGCATAGGTATGGCACTTCTCGATTTTCTTAATAATAAGAAGGCTGCTGCTCCACAAGTTGCGGCAGTGTTGCCCAAGGATATCTATGCCCAGGGTACACTCGACCTTGCTGATACCATAGCGCCAGCAGCGCTTAAGGTGAGCTCGAAAGACATCGAAATAGGGGAGAAATTTGCTCGTTCCTTTTATACAATTTCGTACCCTCGTTTCCTCGCGGACAGTTGGTTTACACCTATTGTAAATCTCGACAAGGTGCTGGATGTGGCTATATTTATTCATCCGATAGACACTGGTGAAGCCCTTCGTGGTTTTCAAAAGAAAGTTGCTGAGGTACAAAGCCAGATATCCGAGCGTGCTGATAAGGGCCTCGTACGTGATCCTATGCTCGATACGGCATATCAAGATCTCGAGAATCTCCGCGATCAGCTCCAACAAGCGCAGGAACATCTATTTGAGGTCGGATTATATATTACGCTTTATGCAAATTCTAAAGAGGAGCTCGATAAAATTGAGGGGGAGGTTCGCGGCATTCTCGAAGCAAAACTCATCTATACAAAACCAGCGCTCTTCCAGCAAGAACAAGGATTTCGTTCAACGCTCCCTCTAGCTAACGACGAACTTAATGTAACCTCGAAGCTTAACTCATCTCCACTTTCTTCAATTTTTCCATTTGTTTCGTTTGATCTCACCAGTGATCGAGGCATTTTGTACGGCATTAATCGACACAATGCTTCCCTTATTCTTTTTGATCGCTTCTCGCTTGAAAACTATAACTCCGTGACATTCGCGAAATCAGGTTCAGGTAAATCATATGCAGTGAAACTTGAAATCCTCCGTACGCTCATGTTCGATACCGATGTCATTGTTATCGATCCCGAACGTGAATATGAATTTCTTGCGCAATCTACCGGTGGGCGTCTCTTCAATATCTCCCTTTCATCCGAAAACCATATTAATCCGTTCGACTTACCACCTGTAAAGGAGGACGAGGAACCAAATGATATTTTGCGTTCGAATATCATTAATCTTGTTGGCCTTTTCCGCATCATGCTCGGAGGCCTCAGTCCTGAGGAGGATGCCATTATCGATCGCGCAATCACTGAAACCTATGCCTTGAAGGACATTACGGGTGATGTCGATTTTACTGGCATGCTTCCGCCCATCCTTGCTGACTTCGAAAGCGTGCTTTCGGGTATGGAAGGGAGCGAGTCATTGGTGCAGCGTCTTTCTAAATACACCCACGGCACCTGGGCAGGATTCCTTAATCAACCGACGAATATTGATATTAACAAACAGTTTGTGGTTTTCTCGGTACGAGACATGGAGGACGAATTCGAAGCCCGTGGCGATGTATATCGTCACGCACTATATATGGAATGCAATCCGTCATGAATTGAAAAAGCGTCTCCTAGTCATTGATGAGGCATGGTGGATGATGAAATCAGAGGACACCGCATCATTTCTTTATAGTCTCGCAAAGCGCGGTCGCAAATATTATCTTGGTATCTCAACCATCACGCAGGATGTTGAGGACTTCTTGCGTAGTCCCTATGGAAAACCAATTCTCACAAACTCATCGATACAACTTCTTCTCAAACAATCGCCGACAACGGTTGATGTGCTGCAGGAAACATTTCATCTTACTGATGAGGAGAAGTATCTGCTCCTCGAGTCGGGTGTAGGGGAGGGACTTTTCTTTGCAGGACTCAAGCATGTCGCCATCAAGATAGTTGCTTCATATACCGAAGATCAAATAATCACCTCGGATCCTTCACAACTTCTTGCGATTCGTAAAGAAAAGGAGCGCCACGAAACAGAAAATACTGAAGATGTGAGTAGTAAATAAAGTCTGCCTCAAAAAACCTCAGTGGTAGGAGTAGAATAGAGTTATGCCTCTTGGACCAATGCCTGTAGAGCCGAAAAAGCGTGTCACGGTCTGGACGTGGCTCATATTCTTTGGACTCTTTGCGCCTGCCGATGCTTTGAAATGTTTGCTGCTTCTGGGAGATCTTATTCCCGTTTTGGGCTGGATTGTGGATGGTGTTGTTTCTCTCATCGTTTCGATACCGGAGGCAACGGGGTATGTAGGCTTGTGGGGCACTGGTCTTTATCGAGGAAGTAAGCATGGGGGACTTGTTAATGTAGTTATAAGCTGGGCGACTATTGGACTTGATTTTACGCCTGTTCTCGATGCCTTTCCTTTTACCGCGCCGAGTGTTCTTTTTGTAATCCTTAAGGCAAAAGCTATAGATAAGCTTGAGTATGTGGAGTATAAGGTTAAACTAGCTGCGTGGCAGAAGCAGCACCAGGATGAAGAAGCTATACGACTCCAAATCGCACAGAATGCAGCGGCCAATGCTAACGCGCAAAGAGAACAGGCAATGGCTATGTCTCTTGCAGCGAACGCATAGTGGACCTTTAACAAATGCTCGTGCAACATAATACCCAGCACGTATCATAAGGAACCCCTTAGAAGCGCTATACTATCATCATGCGCCGCATCTCTGGCTTTGGTACGCTTGCTATTTCGGGTCTGCTCGTATCATCTTTGATTTACGTTTCGACAATCTCTCCCCTACAAACGCATGCCCAGACGATAGGAACTACTGATCCTCTTACTCTGGATGTGAGTCCGGAGTATCCGGTTCCATATCAAACAGTCACAATTACCCCCTCGAGTACTCTTTTTGATATTGGCGATAGTACTGTAACGGTAACAGTGAACGGGCAGGCATTCTTTAGTGGAACAGGGGGAGCGGGTATAAATGTGCCAGTAGGTGGGCCAGGAACTGCCACCACCGTTGTTGTGTCGGTCGTCTCTGGTGGACAAACGTACACACAACAGCTCACGATCAGGCCCGCACAGGTTGCGCTTGTGACAGAGCCGATCTCAACAACGCATGAGTTTTACGAAGGCGAGGGATTAGTGAGTCCTGAAGGTGAAGTACGCCTCATTGCCATTCCGGATTTCCGAACAAGTTCCGGAAAGGAAATCGATCCCGCAAGCCTTGAATATACCTGGAGTCTCGGGGATCAGATACTTCAAAGTGATTCTGGCATAGGACAGTCAGTGCTTGATGCAACAGCATCTGAGCGCTATCGCGATTCGACCGTTTCCGTGTTAGTACAAACACAAGATGGTTCTATAGTCGCACAAGCACAAACAACCGTCTCTCCCGTCGATCCCATAACGCGCATATATGTAGATGACCCCCTTCTCGGGCCCCTATACAACAATGCACTATCGGGTACCGTTACTATGCCTGATGTAGAAGATACGTATCTAGGTGTGCCGTATTATTTCTCTGAAGCACCCGCGCTTGAGTGGGATGTGAATGGAACAAATAGCGGAAGCTCTGGTGATCTAACCGTGCGCGCAACGGGAAATGGTCCCGGAACTGCCGAGCTTTCCTTTACCGCAACACAAAGTGACACAACGCAAACAGCTAACAGCACTCTCGCGGTAAACTTCGGGCAATCATCTGGGGGAGGATTCTTTGGCCTATGAAAAAATATCTAACAATCCTCTTTTTTTTATGCGCTAGTTTCGGTATCGGAATAGCTGTTGTACACGCACAAGCCACATGTCCAAGTGGTTACACAATGGATGCTCTTGGCGGATGTGATCCCACCTCTTCTGTTGTTACCACAGGCGGGCCTGGCCAAGCCGCAGTACCGCTAAGCCAAACGCCTACCGCGCAGACCTCTGGACCCGTGGCGCCCACAACTTCGGCGGCACCTACCCAACCAGCAGCAGGTGCGGGAGGTACTTCAGGTAACTTTGTACCTCTTACACAAATCCCAGCGATCAGCGCAATTGCATCAAATCAAAATCAGGGCCTGGCAAATTTTCTTCAGACACTTTATCAATATTGCATTGGCATCGCTGCGGCACTTGCAGTTATTATGATCACCTGGGCAGGTCTTACTTGGATGTCAGCAGGAGATAATACAGAGCAAATAAGTCAGGCAAAAAAACGAATTCAGGATGCTATTTTTGGACTTGTTCTCGTACTTTCACCAACCATTGTGTTCGGAATCATCAATCCGGGTGTCCTCAATGTCAACATAGGCCCTGACATTCAGAATCTTCAACCTTCGACAAATGGTTCGTCATTTACCCTCGATCCCTCAGTGGGAGATAATACGTGTAGCTTTAGTTGTTCCGCGGGATATATCTGTCAGCAGGGACAATGCGTTGCTAACACCAGTGCTATACCTGCAAATGCGGCACCTATTCCAAACGGAGGAGCGGCAGTTACGCCAGCCCAACAAGCGCAATGTGCACAGCAACCGGGATGCGCGGTAGGGGTTTCATCAACCATCAATCCCAATACTGGACTTCCTTCAGATATTTGTAGTTGTACTACTTCTACCATTCAATCCACAGGCCAAATAAATCCGGGTTGCTCTCCGATAGCTAATGGCGCCGTTCTCACCGATGATGGAAGTGGCCAACAATCAAGCTGTTGCATGCATCAGCCCGGGTATCAGGTGACCTCGCAGACTAACCCACAGACTCTCACAATGACCTATTATTGTACCCAAGGATCATGAAGCGCGCCCTTATTACCATTGCAATAATCATTCTCATCATCGGTACCGTTGGTGCTATTTATTTCTTTTTCTTTTTGCCATCTGCGCCGCATCTTGCGGTAGGAAATCCGTTTGGTGATACGGGTTCAGGTACCGTTGGAAGTACCACCACTCCTACAGGAGAGGCTGCGCAAGGAGCGGGTACCCAAGTCGCACCAAACCTTGTTGAGATAACTGCAGGCCCGGTGGCAGAGGGTTTTGTGTCATTTGATGTCGCACCCACATTTTCGACAACCACTTCGCTCGAAGGTACTTCGACCAACGGTTCTACGATAGTTTCTTCATCTACTCCGGGTGATGTAGAAATACGATACATCGATCGTGAAAGCGGAAACGTCTATGAATATGGTGCGCTCTCACGCACGCTTACGCGTCTATCAGATAAAACGCTTCCAGGAAGCCAACAAGCATCCTGGCTTTCTGACGGTTCGATCGCTTTTGTACGCTTTCTTGCTTCGGTTAATGGCTCCGAGGAGCTTAACACCTATGCACTTCCTTTTGATGGAAATGGAGGGTATTTTCTCCAGGAAGGTCTTGATGAAGCAGTGGTAACTCCCTCGAATACGCTCTTTACTCTCGAAGCGGGCACGGATAGTTCTGTAGGAACGGTCATGCACGCTGATGGAACTAATTCTCAAACGGTATTTACATCGCCTCTTGCTGGCTTGCATGTATTTCCTACTGCAAATGGATACATAGCTGCAACGAAGGCTGCTTCTGAGCTCCAAGGGTATGCCTTTACCATAGGTTCAACCGGAAGCTTTATTCCTATCCTGGGCCCACTTGATGGCCTTACTATACTTCCAAGCCCGTCAGGAAACCTAATTCTATACAGTTATACGGATGGAACAGAACTCCATATGGGTGTTCTTAACCTTTCTACAGGCTCTGAAACGCCGCTTCCTATTGCTACACTCGCTGAGAAATGTGTATGGACCTCTGATGAGAGTTCCCTTTACTGCGCGATTCCCACATCCTTTAACGGAAATCTCCCTGATGATTGGTATCAAGGCGCTGTTTCGTTTAGTGACCGTATTTGGAATATCAACCTTAACAGCCGCCTCGCAACGCTCGTCCTTGATCCAACATCTTCGGTGAAGAGTGGTATTGATGCAATAAGTCTTACGTTAGACGCAAATTCTCAGATACTGACATTTATGAATAAGAAAGATGGTTCGTTATGGGCCTATACGTTGTAAGATTTTTATTTCTTTGACTTTTGTGGAGGTAGGAGAGCAGCGGGTATGTTCGGCTTGAGTACAGTTCGCACGAGAAATTCTTGAAAAAGAGTGAAGAGGTTAGTGGTGATGAGATAGAGTGCAACTGCTCCTGAAGTGTAGGCGATGAAACCAAAGACGATGGGATAGACAAATCGCACCTGGAGCGCCATGGCACGTCCGAATTCAGCCTGCATCGAATCGGGGGTAGCACCTTTGGGTTGTTTTGGCGGAATTGGAAAAGAGAATTGTGCTTGGAAGAACTGCGTCGCTGCAGTAATGAGCGCAAGTAATATGTTTGGCTTTGAAAGTAGGAATATTCCAAGGAAAAGTGGTGAGAGTACAGAAGGTGCGTGTACAAACGAGTACATGAGCATGGTATTCACAGTCGTAAGCGACTCGTGACGAACCATAAAGTAGAGCGAGAAGAGAATTGGAAGTTGGATGAATAGCGTCAATATACTCGCAAAAGGCCGTACCTTGTATTTCTTATAGAGCGCGAAGGTTTCTCTGGCTTGTTTTTCTTTATCGTCCTTATATTTATCTTGGAGGGCTTTAATTTCTGGATTAATCGCCTGCATGACACGCTGCGTCTGTACGGCGGAAAGTGAAAGTGGAAATATGATTAGCCGTACGATGAGTGTCACACAAATGAGTGCGAGCCCCACATCGCTGTGCGGCATAAGGCCCGCAAGAAAAACGAGGAGGTTGTAGATCGGTATGTAGAGAATCGTGTGGAAGAACGTAATAATTATCATGAAATGGGAGTTGGGTGAGTGAGTCGATTGAGTAGTGTGTGAAGTTCGCCAGAGAGTTCGGTAAAAGAGAGTGCGCTGCTACCTTCTCGAGCATACACGATTAGTGAGCCCTCTGGGACATCCACCGCTCGTATAACTTCGCTTACGCGGCGCTTGAGGAGGTGGCGTTTGACCGCGCTCTTCTCTATTTTTTTTGAGATAACTATAGCTGAACCACTCTTTTCAGTCTTTCGAATAAACACGATAGAAAAGTGAGTACTGGCAAGGCGTTTTGTGTCTGCCGTATGAGAAACAGCCTCAAAATCAGCCCTTTTAAGCCGTTCCCGGCGCTCTGCCATGGTTATACCGTGAGGGCTGCACGGCCCTTGCGGCGACGGCGCTGGAGCACTTTCTTGCCACCAGGAGTAGCACTGCGTACGAGAAAGCCGTGCGTTGTCGCGCGTTTTCGTTTCTTTGGTTGATAGGTTCGTTTTGGCATGGTCAGAATAGATGCGTTATCCACAGGATAGTAACAGGTTGCATGAAAGTGTGCAAGAAATAGCCTGATTTTTCTTTTGCTGTTGCGCGAGCACAAAGACAGGTATACTACCCCTCATGGAACGAACTATGGATCGAACTGATCCACATGAACTTTGGGAACAAGTGCTTACGCAAGTCGAACTTTCAATTTCTCCCGCTAATTTCAACACCTGGTTCCGTGATAGCTCCATAATCAAGATCGAAGATGGGATCGTCCATGTAGGCGTACCGAGCCAATTCTTCCGGGATTGGTATCTCAAGAAATTCAATTCTCTTCTTTTGAGGATAATCCGTGGTGTTTCTTATGAATATCGTAATATCGAGTACCAAATTGTTAAGGATGTGGCTCGAAAAGCCAAGGAAATGCGACGCCCCGCGGTCCGACCAACTATGGAGATGCCGCTCGACGAATTCTATATAAACAAAAGTGATAATCTGAATCCTCGTTACACATTTGATACGTTTGTAGTCGGTTCTTTCAACGAACTTGCCTACACCGCCGCACAGGCAGCTATACGACGTCCAGGAATTACCTATAATCCATTCTTTATTTACGGTGAGACGGGTCGAGGCAAGACTCATCTAATCCAGGCGATAGGAAACCAGTACAAGAAACTCTACCCTAATCGTAAGGTTTTTTATCTCACATCTGAGAAATTCGCTATTGATTATACGGATTCTCTCCAGGCAGGAACCACAAATCGATTTAAGGAAAAATATCGCCAATATGATCTCTTGATTATGGACGATGTGCAGTTTCTTTCGAAGAAAGAAAAGACTGAGGAGGAACTTTTCCATCTTTTTAATACCTTATATGACAATAACAAGCAGATTATCTTCTCCTCTGACCGTCCGCCAGCTTGCAATTGCAGATATCGCGGACCGACTCAAGGGACGCCTCGCAAGTGGTATGACTATTGATATCGGTGAACCTGATCGCGAGTCGCGGATGATGATTGTTCGTAAAAAAGCGGCACAAAATGGTGTCATCCTTTCTGATGAGGTTGTTGAGTATGTTGCGAGTTCGGTTTCAGGTAGTATCCGTGAGCTTGAGGGAGTATAAACTCGATCGTTTGTCACACACAAATGAAGGGTACTCCGCCTGACATCGCGGAAATTCGTCAATCGCTTCGCTCTTTCTCACGTCCACAAAAAACAGTTTCAGTTAAGCATGTTGTTTCAAAGGTTGCTGAGTTTTATGGAATTGATGAGGAGAGTATTTATGAGAAGACACGTAGAAGGGAAGTGGTGCGTCCACGCCAGGTGATTATGTATATCCTTCGTGAAGATTTCAGTGTTTCGTATCCAACCATCGGAAATAAGCTGGGGGGTCGTGATCACACGACCGTCATTCACTCCTGTGAAAAAGTTAAGAGCGAAATAGCAACTGATACTGAACTTGCTAAAGAAATACAGGATATTCGTACGCTTTTAGTTTGATTTTTGTTTTACTAGGGTAGAATTATTATCCTTTCTCTTTGTGGTGGATAACTATGGGGATAAGTAGCTGCATATTGTGTGTGAATTAAGTGTATAAGTCTGGAAAAACTCTTAGCAGACTGTTGGGAAGTTTTGAGCATATTGTATTTACTCACAGGTTGTCATATAAATCATCTGGAATTCTTAGAGTTTTCAACAAGATAGCCAAAGGTATCCAAGCTATTTGAAACCATATATACTAGAGATATTAGAGTTTTCCACTAATCCACAGCCCTAATAGTATATGTATTTATGATTATTTCTGTAGATAAAAAAGAATTCGCGGAGGCTGTGGGGAGTGTATCCCGTTTTGCAGAACGACGATCAACAACATTACCGGTTCTTGCAGGGATAGTTATTGTTGCAGGTGACGATGGAATAAAATTACGCGCAACAAACTTGGAGAGTGGTATTGAGCGAAAAGTAAACGGAACTATAAAAGATCCTGGGGTTGTGGCGCTCCAAGCAAATACACTTCGCGAAATTACTTCTTCATTTACAGGTACAGGAACAATCACTCTAGAGCATGCTGGTGATACAATCGTTATTTCCTCTGGAACGGGCCGTAGCACTCTTAAAACACTTCCGTATGAAGACTTCCCTGTTTTGCCATTTCCCGATGCCTCACACGCAAAATTTTCAATTCTTGGAAGTCAATTAAAAACACTTATTAGTACTGTTGCTTCATTTGCGTCACCCTCAACTGTGCGACCAGAACTTGGTAGTGTTCTTATTTCTGCAGAAGGAGGATCGATTAAAGCAGTTGCTACCGATTCATTTCGATTAGCCGAGAAAAAATTACCTCTTTCTGGCACTGTTACCCCATTTTCGCTTCTTATTCCAGCAAAAAATGCACTTGATATTATGCAAGCGCTTCCAGACGACACTATAGAAGTTCGTAGTGACGAGCATCAATGCGCTTTTTCCTGGAATATGGGCATGATTACCACACGCCTCGTCACCGTTTCGTATCCAGACTATACACAAATCATCCCCAAAGCCTTTATTTCAGAATTAACGCTACTACGAAAGGACCTTGAATCAGTACTCAGGCGATCCGCGGTCTTTTCTGACTCATTTCAGAAAGTACGATTTTCTTTTTCGCCGGGAGAAAAACAGTTGACGATGCGCGCACAAAACAACGATGTAGGTGAATCATCTGAATCCCTTACAGCATCAGGAACGGGGGAGAGTATTGAACTTTCTTTCAATCATCGATACGTAGGTGCACCACTCCCACTATTAACCACCGAAAGCATAACTCTTTCTGCGAGTGGTATTGGGCGCGCTATGATAATGAAAGGAGTTGGCGACGCCTCGTTTCTATATCTTGTAATGCCAATGAATCAATAAAATCTATGGATTCTCTAAGCAATCTCCTACTCAAATATCATATTCCTGGAGTTAGAGCTGCTGAAAACCGGCGTATTTGTGTTGAAGAGATTAGTGCACTAAGCGGAGTTCCCGTCACCTCAAAACAGGTGCAATACAAAAACGAAACATTGTTTCTTAGCGTTTCCCCTGTCCTAAAATCAGCACTATATCTGAAACAAGTAGAACTCAAACAAAAACTTCTAGATCGAGGCGTCTTAATTAAATCTTTTAAATAGAAGAAGGCAGGGTAGTAGTTGTGGTGGTAATAGGAGTTGTCGAACTTATTGTAGTGGTTCCAAGAGAGTTTGCTCCTGCTCCAGCAAGCCACTGCTGGAGAGGATACTCCCAGTATGCGTATTGGGGATCGCTTGCGGGATTTGCCGGAGGCCCAGCAAGAGGGTTGTTCCTTTGCACCCAGTACAAAAGTTCATGAATAGCGATAGTGCCGTTTGAAAGTGGCACTTGATAGATACCCTTCAAAACATCTGGCGCATTCGTTGGTATTGCTCGCGGCGCACCAAAGTACTCGACTGGATATTTCGCAAGAGCCACCTGCATGAAGGCATTCCACATCGGAGCGACAATATATCCTGCAATGTTTTTTACCATAGGAGTATTGTCGTTATTTCCAGCCCAGGTTCCAACGGCAATACTTGGGGTATATCCAATAGTCCATGCGTCACGCGAATCATTTGTGGTACCTGTTTTTGCGGCAACGTCATATCCTGGGAAATAGAAAGGATTCACCGGAGGATACTCAGGTTGACGGGCGGCGTTGTTCGAGAGCATTGAGTTCATATCGTTTGCAACACCCGGATCAAGCACTTGTGCTGGATGCGGCGTGTACTGCTCAAGTACGGTCCCCTGAGGGTCAGTGATTTTTAGGATGCCCGTTGGAGGATTATAGACGCCATCATTAGCAAATGTTGCATATCCAGAAGTGAGATCAATAAGCCGCACATCTGCAGCACCGAGCGCAAACGAAAGCCCATATGAACTCGCAGGCCCAAGTGTAGTGATGCCCATACTCGTCGCAAGATTGATGACGTTTTGTATGCCGGCAAGATAGAGAACCTTAACGGCAGGAACATTGATAGATTGCGCAAGCGCCGTGGTGAAAGTCATTGGCCCACGAAACATCCCATCATAGTTCACAGGGGCGTAACAAGGGGGCGTGTCGTTATAATTATCGCTTGGAGAACACGAGGTAGAGAACTGCGTTGGGAGATCCCAAATCACCGTTTCGGGGGTATACCCCTCGTTTAGTGCTGTCGCATACACAAAGGGTTTAAAGGAGGACCCTGGCTGACGAAGTCCAAGTGTTGCGTTATAACTTCCATCAATTGTTGTATCAAAGTAATTGCGTGAACCAACCATGGCGAGTATCTGACCTGTCTTAGGGTCTATTGCTATGAGTGCTGCGTTACTTGCATTGAATGTTTTAGTGTTCGAAGCCGCATACTGACTCACAATAGATTGTGCCGCGTTTTGGAGACTCGTATCGAGTGTCGTAATGACTGTGAGCCCCTGATCTGCCACATTCGCGCCGTACTTATCCTCAAGATATTGTTGAATGTAAAAGACGAAATGTGGTGCGATGATCGAACTATCCTGCGGCGGATTGAATTTCACATTTTCATTAACCGCTTGCTGGTACTGCGCGTCAGTAATATACCCATACTTTTTCATATTAGACAGTACAAGATTTTTACGATCTGTAAGCGCCGCCACGTTGTTGCCGTACGGGGAATAGTACGTTGGTGACTGAGGGAGCGCGGCTAGATATGCGGCCTGGGCAAGGTCGATAGCATCCGCATCAACGCCGAAATACGAGCGGCTTGCCGCCTCAACGCCGTATAAATTACCACCATAAGGCGCGCTATTAAGATATAGGGCAAGAATTTCAGGCTTGGTATAGCGCTGCGCAAGTTTCCATGCAAGTATCCACTCCTGCATTTTCCGAATGATACTCTTTTGTTGTGTGAGAAGACTATTCTTAACGACTTGCTGTGTCAGCGTCGAGCCACCTTCAACGAAACTACGATTGATTATATCGACATACAATGAGCGGAGGATTGCGGTAAAAGAAATTGCGCCGTGCTGATAGAAACCCGCATCCTCAATAGAAATGGTTGCTTCTTGGATATAGGGCGTAGTACTTGCAAGGGGCACCACCTCCTGCTGAACATTCGTGTTCAGGTCGTAGAGAAGTGTCTGTCCCGTACGATCATAGATGCGCGTAGATTGCGCCGGCTGCTGCTCGATAAATGCATTTACATTAGGAAGAGGTGTGAAGGCTACCCACAAAAGTATGCCCGCAACAGCAATGAGACCAAGACCCGCAAGCACAAAAAATATTTTGAGTATCGGATGTGGATTATGAAAGAAGTCTTGGAAAAGACCTTGTCGACTCCGGGGCTTTTTTGGTGCAAAAGGATCTTTAGCCATACTTCCCAAAGGGCAAGTGAATATATACAAATCTTATCACGAGAAGCCCTAGGATGAACGAAATTCATCCTAGGGCTCCATCACCCTCGAACAAAACTACTAGACCGCTAAATCGTCGTCCTCATCAGTAGTGAAACCACTGTCAAGGATTTTTTTATCGTCATCCGTATCAAATTCATCATCTTCATCCTCGAGATCGAGATCATCCTCATCTTCGTCATCAGTCGGAAGCAAAGGACCTCCGTCCTCATCGAATTCCTCTGGATCAAAATCGGCCATAGTACGTAAATTAATTCGGTTAATTCTCGCCACAGCGAGGGCGACCCTCTATATGTAACAAACTATTCGGACTTTGCAAGATAGTTATATCCCCCCAACATGTGGATAGGATTTTGTAAGAGCCGCTATCGCAAGGGCAATTGCATCAAGCTCATCATCAAGACGTTTCTTCGGAGGTAGTTCTATCAATCGAGGCACCATAGTCATAACCGAGGTCTTATCAGCGGCACCATACCCAGTCACCGCAAGTTTTACTTCTTGAGGCGAGCACTCAATTACTTCAAGACTCGCTCTTCCTGCGGAGGCCAGCACTGCACCACGTGCTTCTGCGACACCAATGGCCGTTTTCACATTCGTGCTAAAGAATATCGACTCGAGTGCAATCGCATCAGGCTGGTACTCTTGTATCGCTCGCTCGCTCGCTTGTTGCACAACCCCCAGACGTTCTTCCTTTTTACCCTTAGGCGGAAGGATGCAATCACTCCATATGTACGTTGGTTTACTTGGGTTGCCCTCAATGACCGCGATTCCCATACGGTCGTATCCCGGATCTATTGCGAGAATTCGCATGGCTATGTAGGCTGCGTGTCATCATCAGAGCTCTCATATCCGCGCGCGTTTGTATATACATGCTGCACATCCTCCTGCTCATCGAAGGCGGTGAGCATGAGCTCGAGCTTCGGTTCATCCGATTCGGCCATGTCCATGAGCGGTTCTTTTGGGGTATAGGAACCGTTAGGAGATTTGCTGAATGCCCAAAGTGCACTACCTTGTGTGCCAAGCTCGAAACCATTTTTTGTAATTAAATGCTTCACCTCCTGGGTAGTCCGATTTTTGTTATCGGTGAGTGCATCTACAATGATCGCTACGCCGCCTGGACCATAAAACTCATACGTTACCTGATCAAGCTCGCCCGCATCTTTTGAAGTTCCTTTGGTAATAGCTCGTTCGATGTTGTCTTTAGGCATATTCGCTGCCCGAGCGCGTGCAACAGCACTTGCAAGACCTGGTGCACTCGCGTTACCCCCAGCCTTCTTTGATTCAAGGGTAATAAGGCGCGCATACCGCGAAAAGGTTCTACTTTTTGCTGCGTCAGTTGCTGCTTTTTGGTGTTTTATCTGTGCCCATTTGTTGTGACCTGACATGCATATACTATACGCCTCACCCAACATCACGTTAATATGCCACGCTATTCAATAGAGAACTGAAATATAAAAAAACCGCTGGAAGAGCACGGGAGTCTCCTCCACAGCTCTTCCAGCGGTTTGTCGCGGGATCCTTGAATCAGAACGAGGGCAACAGGAAAGCAGTCGACATGTCAGGATCGAACGATCGATGATTCTCTACACGAAAGGCTGACAAAGTCTCCCGCCCGCCGACTCGACTCAGAGTCAAACAATAGGGACGTGTCCTGCTTGGGTTGTTCCGACGGGGGAGTTCGATAGGCTTATGCCACACGACCAAGCTGTCAACGCCCAACTCGTCTTGACTGAATGTTTCAGCGAGGAGCATTGCAACGATAGGTAGCGGTAAGAGGAAACCACGCTTCCGAGCATACTCTCCGATACGTATCGCTTGAGAACCATTCGTAGGAACGCCGACAAGTCGATACACATTTTTCCCGGCTTCACGACGAAAATCACGCACCCTCTTTAACAACTCAAATGCCTGCCCCGTGACGTGACGTCGTTCTTCGATCCGACGCTCGATGTCGTTGAATGGCCTCCCTCGATCTTCAACTCTCCACCTGATTTCAGAGTGATTGTTGGAAGATCGAGTTGATTGATTTCGATGCATTGGGTCCCCCTCAAATATTTCAGAGACGAGTCTCGGTTCCGGGCTCATACTACAATAGTATCTGCAATCTACAACTCCGGTGTTTTGGCCCCTCGTGTATGAGGTAGAACGTGATGGTATGAAAAAGCCGCCCGAAGGACAGCTTTCCAGTGGGCGGCTATAGAGGGAATTAGCGCAGCACGTATGCGTGAAGCAGCTCAGTCACGAAGGTCTGCCGAGACACGAAGTAGTAGGTGACCCACATCACCACGTTGCCGATACCGGCAATGACAAAGAATATGTAGGGTATCATTCCTGCCAGATCCGCGTTCCAAAACTTGACGGACAAGTATACGGTGATAACCACACACACCACCGTAATGACCACAAGCAGTGGAAAGGCCAGAAAATATCCGGCTATGAACCCCACCAGAACACTTAAAGCGATGAGAAGTTCAGTCATCGAAGTCTCCCGTTACAGCTGATAGTTTTATAGAATGGAGTTCTTGATTTGTCAATTCTGGCTCTAAGAACCTCACATGAATAGAACCTAAAATAGATATTGTCTCCCTGATTCGGTGAGCATGCGTCCACGAGGCGAGCGTTCAATGAAACCTAGTCGCAAAAGATAAGGCTCATATACGTTCTCAACTGTATCAGGATCTTCGTGAAGTGCGGATGCAAGCGCGCGAATACCCGCAGGCCCTCCCTTAAATCCTTTCTCAATGGTTTCAAGGTAGCGGCGATCGTCTTTAGTAAGGCCAAGCGAATCAATTCCAAAAAAAGCGAATGCTTCCTCTGAGACTTCTGGTGTAAGTTCTTTCTCATGCACTTCAGAATAATCGCGCGCGCGTTTAAGAAGCGCATTTGCAACGCGAGGAGTTGCACGACTTCGTGCAGAAACCTTCTCAACCACCTTAGGAGAGACTGAAAGCCCAAGCACTTGTGCGGAACGCGTAATGATTGCCCGCAAATCTTCATCATTATAAAAATCAAGTTGATAGACCCCGCCGCCAAACCGAGAACGCAGCGGACTTGAGAGCTGCGCAACGCGTGTCGTTGCCCCTACAAGTGTGAACGGTGGAAGTGAAAGTTCCACGGTACGTGCAGAAGGCCCTTTACCGAGCACGATATCAAGATGCCCCGATTCAAGGGCGGGATAGAGAAGCTCCTCGATCTTATTTGAGAGCTGGTGTATTTCATCTATGAAAAGTATGGAACCTGGTTCAAGATTTGTGAGAATTGCGGCAAGGTCGCCCGAACGCTCGATAGCTACTCCCGATGTGCTCTTTAGGGGGGCGTTAAGTGAAGCTGCCACTAGATGAGCGAGCGTCGTTTTTCCAACTCCAGGGGGGCCATAAAAAAGTATATGTTCAGGCATGTCGCCACGCTTACGTGCTGCCTCCAACAGAACGTTCACATTGTTCTTTACATGTGACTGGCCGACATAGTCGTCCCAAACCGAAGGCCGAAGCGTAGCATCGAGCTGCCGATCAGGAGTACGGAGCGTAAAGGAAGGGACATCAGGAGTACTTGACATAAAATCTATCTATGCTAGCATTATATCATATCTGAGAAAGCCTTGGATACGCACCTTCCGACGCGAAGGTTTTTTCTTTGCCCATCACACCCGTGAGAGGTAACAGACAAAATCCTGCTCATTACCCTCTAGGCAAGGCTTGACGGCTTACGGGCGACTCCCCAAGGACCTTTTGGTACCGCGCTTGTACGCGACCCACTGGTAGCATCCTCAGGCGTTTCGTCCACTTCTTCACTTGTGAAGATTATGCCTGGAGGGTACTGCGCGGGATTTTTTGTAATTAACAGGACAGACAAATATTGACTGGCATTTCCAAGAGTACTACATTTACTCTTGTTCACTGGTACAAAACTTCATAGAGGAGTAATGGGGCATGAGCTTGTACATTGGTCGTGTCAAAGGTATTGGAAAGAACGGCGAATTTGCTTTCATTGATTTCACAACAATTACAAGGGCGGATGAACAAAAGGACCTTAAGATACAGGGGCTAAGGAGCGATCTTTTCCTTCACGTGAATGAAAACCAAGATCTCCCAAGGCCTTTGAGTCGTTGCCACAGAGAAAGTATAATTTTCGAAATTGATTTTGACCGGCGCAATAGCCGTGGTTCGCCTCTCGTATACAACGCTCAACTTCGCTTTCAAAGAGCAACCGGGAAGTAAAGTTGCCAACAGATCCGCTTCGGCTGATCTTTTTCATATATTTACAAGAAAGAGGACGGTCTGGGACCGTCCTTTCTGTATATGAGCCTTGAATGCTATGTCCTTGCTGTCTCAGGGAATCCATAGAAAGCGAGGAGCATGTCTTTCCATATGTCACAGAACAGGGGAAAGAATAAGTATGAGCATAGGAGCACGATGGCCTCCTGCATTCCACTGAGACAGCAAGGACATCCTCGTCGTCTACTAGCCAATTGTATTACCCACTGCTCTCGTATACAGATGTTATGCACCTGCTAACTCGATACATCGCGAGGAAGATCAACAACACTAAATACTTCTTCTAGTGATGTGATTCCTGCGAGTGCTTTGAGAACACCATCTTGCGCCATGGTTAAATAGCCCTGTTTCGAAGCTTCTTTAGCAATTTCGCCCTCGCTCGGATTGTTTCGTAGGAAGGTGCCGAAGGTATCATCCATAAATATGCCCTCGAAAAGTCCGGTGCGGCCTTTGTAACCCGTGTCTTCGCCATTTGGAACGGGAGACCCAACCTCCTCAATTGAGGCTGGCATAAGTGATTGATCAGACAATGTACTAAATATTTTTTGTATCGTGGCTTTTTCTTCACTAGTGGTGGGGCGCATAGTGTGAGTTTTTGGATTCAAGGTACGAACGAGTCGCTGCGCCATTGCCACAGATATTGCAGATGCGAATGACTTTGGATCGGCACCAAGATCAACCAGACGCGGAAAAGTGCCCGCAGCGTTGTTTGTGTGAAGTGTGCTAAACACAAAGTGACCAGTCAGTGCAGCCTGAATTGCAGTCTCTGCAACTTCCGCATCGCGAATCTCACCAACCATGATGTCGTCAGGGTCCTGGCGAAGTATCGAACGAAGCCCAGAGGCAAAAGAATAATTCTTTTCTATTTGTGTCTGCACGATTCCTTTCAGATGATATTCAATTGGATCTTCGATGGTGACGATCTTTATGTCGGGCGTGTAAATTTCCTGAAGAAAGGCATAGAGTGTTGTGGTTTTTCCAGAGCCAGTTGGTCCCGTTGTAAGAAGCATTCCATTCGGACGTTTGATTTCCTCACGCAAACGCTTCAGCAATTTCGGATGCATCCCCATGGAATCGAGTGTTTGTTCTATCGATGATGGATCGAGAAGACGCATCACAATTGATTCGCCATAATTGCCAGGTATAAGCGAGGTGCGAATCTCGATTTCTTTACCGCCCATAACGACACTGAAACGACCATCTTGGGCACGGTCGGTAACGTTTAGTTTTAATCCAGAAAGTAATTTAATGCGTGAGGTGATAAGTCGGTCAGCGTGCGAGTCGAATGAGAATACATCAGTGAGCACACCATCAAGACGAAAGCGCATGCGGATAAGGCCATCTTCGGGTTCAATATGTATGTCTGAAGCACGAAGTGAAAACGCAGAAGCAAGTACCGCTTCAAGAATCTTGGAAGTTTCCGCGTGATGCTTTTCAGCCATAGCGCTTGTGAGAAAGGTGCGTAGAGCAGGAAGGTCAGAGAGTTCTTTTGAAAGAACGTCAAGCTCAGCACTTTCGATGTTAAAGATCCCCGCCTCACTTTTGGTCGTGAGCGACAGATCCTGATACCGATCAATACCTCGCTGTAAGCTCGGCTCGGAAATTAAGTACTTATCCAGAACATAGCCCTCAGTCTCAAGATCATGGGAAACTCGCGCAAGTGCGTCGTTATTGGGATTACGAAGTGCTACCGAAAGATTTTTTCCGTTCTTATCAAATGCAATAATTTCAGCTTCCCTCGCATCCTTTTCCGAGATTAGACGCAGGGCATCCATGTTAAGAGGGATGAGCGCAAGATTTATATAGGGAATTTCATATTTTTCAGCCAAGACCTGCGTAAGATCCTCCTCCTCCTTTGTTCGGATTGAGGCAAGTTTTGCGTCCTCGGCGTTTGCATCGAAATCGTGCGGCATAGCTCTATAGTACCGCACCAGCCGACCTTTCAGTATTTTGATACAATGAGGCTATGGACATCACGAGCAAGGTCTTGCATTCTCCTTCCGAAATGGAAAAAGAAGCTGCCTCACTTGTAAATGAGCTCGAGCCTGAGGCCACCCACGCCACCCTTATCACGCTTTCGGGTGAACTAGGGGCCGGGAAAACTACGTTTACACAGTTTCTTGCAAAAGCGCTCGGCGTAGACGACACCGTCAATAGCCCAACATTCGTCATAGAGCGTATATACGACATCCCTGAAAATGCAGCGGCGCGATACGCGAGACTTGTTCATATCGATGCGTATCGGTTGCAAAACGACAGCGAACTAACGGCGCTCGGATTCGAAGAAATCATGAGCCATCCGAAGAATCTCATCATGCTCGAATGGCCAGAAAATGTGCCGATAATCGCACAACAAGCGCAGGTGCGGCTTGTATTTAAAGCTCTCTCTGATGAATCGCGTCAGATTACCTATGCCTAAGACTGCAACAAAAAAGACTCCTATAGCGAAGGCCGTCGTACAGAAAAATTCCGGAGTTGGTAAGAAGCGAGAGAGACTCATTTTGCTCGATGCGCACGCAATTATCCACCGCGCATACCACGCACTCCCGGACTTTTCGAGCCCGAGCGGAGAACCGTCGGGAGCACTCTATGGACTTTCTTCGATGCTGCTGCGCATCATTGCTGATCTCAAGCCTGACTACATTGCTGCCTGCTACGACCTTCCAAAGCCAACTATGCGGCATGAAGCATATCCTGCTTATAAGGGAACACGCGCGAAAATTGATGAGGCCCTCATCACACAAATTATTTCTTCACGCAAGGTATTCGAAGCATTTTCCATACCTATATATGAAAAAGAAGGTTTCGAAGCTGACGATATACTTGGCACCATTTCACACCTGTACAAAGACGATCATTCTCTAGAAATAATCATCGCCTCGGGAGATATGGACACACTCCAGCTCGTCGATAAGGATCGTGTAAAGGTCTACACCCTCAAGAAGGGAATAACCGACACCATCTTGTATGACGAAAAGGCGGTGCGTGATCGTTTCGGGTTTGATCCAATCCTGATACAGGATTTCAAAGGCCTACGTGGCGATCCTTCTGACAACATTATTGGTATTCCTGGCATTGGGGAGAAAACGGCAACGGATCTCATTGTAAATTTCGGCTCCATAGAGAAAATGTACAAGACATTAAAGAAGGATGAAAAACAATTTCTTGATAAGGGAATCAAACCACGCATCATTGAGCTCCTGAAAACGCATGAAGAGGACGCCATTTTTTCGAAAATGTTGGCGACGATCCGCTTAGACGCACCAATAAAATTCAAATTACCTGAAGCAGTATGGAAAGATGGTCGTACGTTGCCTAAAATACTTGCGCTCTTCGATGAATATGGATTCCGTTCTATACGCGAGCGCGCGAAGACAGTATTCCATGTATCAGCACAAATGGATGAGAGCGGCGAATTCACGGAAGATACGAACAAAGATGACGTCGCCTCCCCGGAAGACATTCCAGAAGAAACGCTTAGAGATGCGAAGGTTCTTCTCTGGCTCCTCGCTTCTGATTTCACGAATTCGACACTTGAGGACATGCTTTCCTACACGCGTGCACAAACGTTTGCAGAGGCGTACGTAATTCTGAAGCAAAAAGTAAAAGAAACTGGTCGGCTTCAGGAAGTGTACGAAACGATCGAAAAACCACTTTCACCAGTGTTACGAAAGATGGAGGAGCGGGGCGTGCTTATCGATCGCGAAACGATGGCTACACTCGCAAAAAAATATCGAGCAGAGCTTGAGAGCGCCGAGAAACAAATCTACAGCCTTGCAGGACACGAATTCACTATAAGTTCGCCGCGACAGCTCGGCGACGTGCTTTTTGATGAACTTGGCCTCAAGGCTAAGGGGCAAAAAAAGACGGCAACCGGACAACGTTCAACACGAGAATCAGAACTCGAAAAAAATTCGAGAACTGCACCCAATTGTAGAAGCTATTCTTGAATATAGGCAGATCCAAAAACTACTTTCGACATACATCGAAAGTATCCCGCCTATGCTCCACGCGGACGGCCGACTCCACGCAGAATTCCTACAAACCGGCACAACAACCGGTCGCATGGCTTCTCAAAATCCAAATCTGCAGAACATTCCAATTAGAAGCGATCGTGGCCGCGCTATTCGCGACGCATTCATTGCCTCTTCTGGTTTCACCCTTCTCGCTCTCGATTATTCCCAGATAGAGCTGCGCATCGCGGCTATTCTTTCGGGCGATCCAATCCTATGTGAAATTTTCAAAAGTGGTCGTGATGTGCATCAAGAAGTTGCTGCACGTGTGTTTGGAGTTGAGCCTGAAAGAGTCGATCGCGAAATGCGTCGCCGCGCTAAAATAATCAATTTCGGTATCTTGTATGGCATGGGGGTCAATGCACTCCGCCAGCAACTGGGCACCTCAACTGCGGAAGCACATAAATTTTATGATGACTACTTTGCAACATTTGTGCGGCTTGCACAGTATCTTGAAGAAGTACGTGGGTATGCGCGTAAGCATGGTTTTACGGAAACGCTTTTCGGCAGGCGCCGAGAATTCTCAGGCATAAAGTCACCGCTGCCATTCGTACGCGCTCAGGCCGAACGTATGGCGATCAATGCACCTATACAAGGAACTCAGGCTGACCTCATCAAACTCGCCATGGTACGCATCGACCAGATGCTTACAGAAGAAAGAGCTCAACAAGATGCGTACTTATTACTCCAGGTACACGATGAACTTGTTTTCGAAGTTCGTGACGAACGTCTATCAGTGCTTGCCAAAAGCATAAAGGAAATCATGGAATCCGCATTTCCCTCGGAGGAAACGAAAGGGGTTCCAATAATTGCCGAAAGTCGCGTGGGACCTAACTGGGGAGAGATGGAACGGATAATTTGAAACTCAGTGCCTTTAGCGTAGTATTCGGTGTAGAGAAAATACATATTGATGGGGGAGGAAGTCATGGCTCAAAACCTGACTCTACAAGAGAAGAAGGTTAGGCGTACGCTCAACCCGCTATGGCTCATCTGCGCCGGCGGCGCACTAATAGTTGGAATCGTTTTCGGCGCTGGTTCCTACTTGTTGTCTTCAGCAAACCTGACTGTAACAATTTTGTTTGGGGTGGTGAGTGCGGCCTGCACATTCTTCAGTCTTGGCATTTTCTGCTCGAATTCCAATTGCAGGTAAAAGCCGCATACCCACACATTTCCAAATGCCAGAGCGCTTCTATATAGGGGCGCTCTTTTTCATTCCAGGATAGAATGCTCTTATGATCTATCTTTTTTATGGATCGGATGTAAGTAAGGTACGAGCGAAAGCTTTCGCATGGATAGCAGCAGCACGCGCAAAGGCACCTGAGGCTCCCTATATAAGGCTCGAAGGCGGAACCTTAACACGCGGTGCGCTCTCAGAAGCCTTGAGTGCACAAGGACTCTTTTATGCAAGATCGCTTGTTCTCATCGACGATCCATTTACGGAGAGCGAATCTGGTGAACTCATACTTTTGATGCTTTCTGAACTTGCTGAATCAAAGAACCCAATAGCCATAGTCGCACCAAAGCTCCTCGTAACTCGTCTAAAGAAGATAGAACCTTTTGCAACTAAATTGTTCGAAATAGATAGTGTAGAAAAAAAACCAGCAAGGGGATTCAATAGTGCCCTTGTGAACGCGCTTGGTGCTAAGGACGGCGCTGTACTCTGGAGAGAGATCGTAAAAGCGATACGACAGGGCGATGCTCCAGAGGCACTACACGGATTACTTCATTGGAAAGCACGGGAACTTATGCAAAAAGGAAATCAAAAATGGAAACCAGGTGAAGCTCGTGTATTATCACGCCAGCTCATCGAACTTGTTTCCGATTCCCGTAGTGGAGATTTGCCACTCTCACTTGCACTCGAACTTTTCGCGCTCTCATTAAATAAACAATACGTGTCCGCCCGGCAGGGATCGAACCTGCGACCGTCTCCTTAAAAGGGAGCTGCTCTACCAACTGAGCTACGGGCGGTGTGTAACTGCAAAAACAGGTGCAGTAAGAAAGATATACCACGAACCGAGTGCGCTGCGAAGCGCACTACGCTAATACGTCAGCGTATCTACGACATTCCCATCTCCATCAATTAACTGAACCGTGTCATGCGCGAAGCTTGAGGGGAAGGGTGTTACAAAAAGAACCGGTTGTCCTGCGGAAAGAGTAAATGACGTACCTTTGCCGTTGGGGATGAATATATGCGCTTCATCTGCGTTACTTAGAATCTGCCAATCAAGGAGTGTCATTGGGGACGATACGTTAGAAGTAAGAATGAATTCATCGTATTTTTGGCCCGGATTTGCGGTAGTATTTTCTGTGCTGCGTTCCATCGTCACCTTACCAGCGTACTGCGAATTTCCGGGAGTGTTACTTTGACTTACTGGTGCAGGGGTAGTCCCTGTTTCGCTTGGGGTAGGGCCTTGCTGTGTCTTTTCTCCAACGCTAACCGATCCTCCCGGAACCGTGAGTGAGGCATTTGGATTAATCTGTGGGCCGTATCCCGATTGTGTCTCTCCAACATCACTGATTGGCGTTATAAAGGGCCCCGAAAAAGAAATTGGCTTACTTGGTCCGCCACCCACAACCCATAGTGCGAAAAAAATGATAAGAATGATGACTATGAAGAAACCAGGGCTATCCATACAAGAATAATAGCAGTTAGCCGTTCGTGGATTTCAACTTCTCAAGCTCTTCGAGAACGACGCGCGAATCGCTCCAGGGCAATTTTTTTCCGCTCGCTTGCATAATATAAGGATCAGTTCCCTTGCCGGTTATGAGCACGGCGTCGCCTGATTTGGCCAGTGAAAGCGCGGTATGGATTGCCTCCCGACGATCCATAATGATGTGGGGCTTACGTTTCATTTCGCTCGCCATCTGAATAACGATGTGTCGCGGGTCTTCGTCATAAGGATCTTCATCAGTGAGAATCACCTCAGCGCACGCCTCGTCCGCAATCATTCCCATGAGAGGGCGTTTCCAGGTATCACGACCCCCGCCCGTATTCCCAAGGACACAAATTTTTCGATGATCGGGATACGCCGCGTACAAGGCCTTAAGTGAGTCGGGCGTGTGTGCATAATCGACGATGGCCAAAAAATCCTGTCCCACTTCAACTCGTTCAGCGCGCCCAGGTATTTTTACAAGCTTGCTGAGTGCGCTGGCACACGTAGCAACGGGAACTCCAAAAAACTGCGAAGCTTTTATAGCAGCAAGCGCGTTCAGTACACTAAAGTTCCCTGGCTGCGGAACGGCTATTTCGGTGCCCTCGTACACGAAAGAAACACCTCCAGCTGAAAGGCTTGTGTTCTCTGCATCAGAAAGTGTAAAGGGAATTTTCTTCTCAACACCAAGAGATAAAAATCGTTTTCCGTATTCGCTAGATTCATTCGCAATAATCGCACGGGGACGCTTTTCGGAACGCTCGAGTGCTTTTCCAATTTTAAATTTTGCCTGGAAATACTTTTCCATCGAGCCATGCGACTCGATATGTTCCTTTTCGAGGTTTGTGAAGACAAGTGCGTTAAGTGAAAGAAACAGATGTCGATATTGCACCGCTGCTTCAGAGGTTAGTTCAACGACGGCATGCGTACAGTTCGCATCAACAGCTTGGCGTAGGAATTTCTGAATGAATCCATGCCCCGGCAGTGTCATTTTGTAGAGATTCGGGCGAATCGTTTTTCCAATTTTGAAATGAATAGTGCTTGAGACGGCAACTGAGTAGCCGGCCTCCTCAAGAATCGTTGTAATCATCTCAGAAACCGACGATTTTCCTTTGGTACCAGTCACTCCAATAACCACTAGTTTCTTAGCAGGGAATCCGTAGCGCACCGCACCATATAATTGCCACGCAGCATGGTAGGGAGAAAGAAGTGCACGGTAGATCGAAAGAGGAAGAACGGATCTAATTAAATTTTTAAGAGATTCCATCATGCTAGCGACCAGCTGAAAGTGCAGCTTTTAGACGCTCATCACGACCAACGACAGAAAGAGGAACGCTTGCGAGTGCCCGCCGTGCTTCTCTATCCGTGTACCCAAGCGCAACGAGCGTGTCAAATACTTCCGCATCGTTACTAGATTGCTCGTTTTTTGTAACTTCAACCTTTTCCGAGAGTTCGACTGCAAGTTTCTCGGCAGATCTTTTACTAAGACCCGCAACCCGCGTTAGATAGGTGATATCCCGTACAGAAATCGCCTGTTCAAGCGATTCGCGCGGCGCGCGCGTCAGAATCGTGAGTGCGGTTTTTGGTCCGATACCTGAAACCGTTATAAGGAGTATAAATAGTGCAAGATCAAGTTTGTCGGTAAACCCGTAGAGTTCAGGGCCATCCTGTTTTACACACATATGAGTGAAAAGTGATACGACAGCGCCTTCTTTCAACAGGAGCGAGGAAGTCATAAAAACGAATACACCGAACCCATTTACATCGATAACCGCGCCATTTGGTTCTGTCGAAAGCACTGTACCGCGTATCTGTCTGATCATATAACTATCGTACCACTTTTCTTTTTAGCGCAGATTCTTGCGAAGAATAGAGCTTTCGTGTAGGATTCGTGGACATGGCAATTACAAAGTCAGCGAAGAAGGCATATCGCGCGTCCCTCCGGAAGCGCGTATTCAATGTTAGGCGCAAACGAGCTCTTACGAATACAACCAAGGAAGTAAAGAAGCTCATGGCAACCGATGTGAAAACCGCTGGAAAGTCTCTCTCTGAGGCATATCAGGCAATCGATAAGGCAGCAAAGCGCGGCATCATAAAGAAGAATACGGCGTCACGCAAGAAGTCTCGTTTAGCAAAAGCACTCGCAAAAGCGAAGGTGTAAATGAAAAGCAAAAGCCCCGCACAAAAAATGCGGGGCTTTTGCTTTTATTGCTTTAGAACAAGTGACCCAGTAGAGAACCAACCCAACCAAAGAAATTTACTATATATCCCCAAAACGATTCACCGCCAGACGATGCGCCTGCAGCGGCAAGCTGATTTGATACGTCGGTGCTTGTAGTCCCTGAGGTATTTGTAGAACGAAGAGCTGCAAGATTAGGATTGCTTTCAGTAGTAGCCGTTTTTGTTCTAGTCACCGTACCTACAAATGGAGTTATCACCGGGACAAGCGGTGGAACAACGATCGGAGTCGTTGAAGCTTCAGTTGAGGAGGCTGTAAGAGTGGTCGATGTCGCTGTTACCAAGGTGGTCGTGCTTGCTAAGTCCGTTCCAGTTAAATCACTCGTTGATGCGTACACACCCGCAGGTAAAGGAAAGCCCGACAAAAGAGAATTCCACGAACGTCCTTCAATCGCAGAAAGTGCATATGCAGTAGCCCATACGCGATTATCAGTACCAGTCGAAGGAAGATTAAATCCACCATCAGATTGTTGAAGCGACTCAAGTGAGGTAAGAGGAGTTCCTGCACCGACGCTCCATGATGAGGGAGATTGGCCAAGCGATGCAATGGCACCCAAAACCCAGCTTGTCGAGTAGCTATTTCCAAATCCGCCATCAGACTGTTGCTGCTTGTGCAGATACCCCTGGGCATTTTCGATCGCAGTCTCTACCCCTGGAAGGGATGCCAGTGGCGTGAGTGCTTGGATGCCAGCTGCAGTTAAGTCACTACTTTCGTCCCAGGAGCCGTCAGATTCCTGCCGACTAACTACAAAGGCAGCGGTTTTCTGGATGATCGTGTCGCTACTGGTATAACCAGCTTTTGGGAGAACGATGAGTGCGAATATATCACCGTTATCAAGCGTAGGGTCGCCAATCTCTGTACCATTAAACGAATTCACAATAGGTGTGATATCGTCGCCGGCCGTAGTGTAGGGATTAAGACCAAGTGACATGAGCGCCATTGCGTGCCTCTCATAGTCAGTGACTAGAGAAAGAGTCTGAGGGGTCGATTCTAGATATGCTTTGATCTGGGCACGTGCACTCTGAGGCGCATCAGGAAGCGAGAGAGCAATAGCAGCCCAATCGGTTATAAGTGGCGTATCGAAGGAGCCTCCCGGAAGTTGTTGAGCCGCAAGATAAGAAAATGCTGAGGCAGTTGGAGAAGAATCGGTACCACCTCCGCCACCACCTGAGCCTCCAGTACCCCCGCCCGTCGTGCTTGTTGCGGTAGTGCTCGTCGATACAGGAAGTACAGTGAGAGGGGTTAGGAAAGAGTAGTAGTCCTCTTCAAGGCCAACGCCATAGGAGCCAGGCGTATTAAGGGTGAATGTTGCTTGGCCGTTTGCGTCCACTGTTGAGGTTGCGATTTCGGTTGGTGAGTACGGATCACTGGGATTGGGTTGTGTGACGCCGATTGTGTATCCGGTGATCGGAGAAAATGTATCGGTTGTGGGATCATATGACTGTGCGGTTGCCGTAATACTCTGTCCGGCAGCAATAGTTGTTGTCGAAAGTGAAACTTCTCGAGGTGTCCCAAAATACAGATTAACCGAATCACCGTTCTGTAACGTATATTGGTCGGCCCCTTCTTGCGGATACATTCCATCAACCTCGTACTGCCAGTCTCCACACAGAGGAGAATTCAGGTCACCCGGGATCGTTATGCAATTGATATAAAATTCACCATACGAAGCATAGTACTCAAGATCAGATATTGAGAAAGTACTTTCGGAAGATTCAAGTTGAATAAGTGCGCCTAGAAGGCTTTCACTTGCAACAGGAACGGTCGTGCTGCTGTTGGTTGGAAGCACAGAGGTAGTACTTGTGCCGATCGGGAAAGTGAGAGTGCCGTTGAATGCGATTGTTGAGCCATCACGAACAAGCAGGTGCGCGGTTCCTGTGGTGGGACTCGTAGAGGTGGATGTTCCTGAAGGAGATGTTGATGGTGGGGTCGTTGTGCCAACGTCATCTGGTGTGGTTGAAGAGGCAGTAGAGCTTGCGGTGTCATTTGGGCTGGTCGATGTTGAGAGAGACTGAATAGTATCGAGTGAAAATGGAGGTATTGTAATATCAGGATCAGTGCTCGACGCAGTTGTTGAATCTGTACTTGTTGCTGTTGGGCTGGTGCTGCTTGCTGTAGAAGTGGTTCCTGATGATTCATCCGCATATACCGATTGCAGGGGAATTGCGATAATGAATGCAGCTGCAACGATGATCCCTATAAACCCAAATTTATTTTCCTCCATACACTGTTTGTAATTTTTATAATTAATTTTCATACTTCCACGCGACAACATCTCCTGGTGAAAGTGTCGTTTCCGAAACACCTGTCTGTGATTGCACCCCGTTTACATACAGCATCCAGTAATAGTTATTTGCACTCCCCTTGCGATCAATTGATTCAATAAATTCACCAAGCCCAGGATATTCTTTTTCGGTATATGTGATAGAGCCATTAGCTTCTAGTGCTTGCATCGCGCTAGCAATCGTTTCGCCAGACGTCACAGCTACTGGGTATGAATTGCCGTTTACAACAAATGTTGCCTCAGCAGTTGTTATTTGTGTGTGAGCCGTTTCTTGACTCGTGGAACTTGCTTTAGACGTTGGAAGAACAGAAGGAACTGGGCCCGAAGTCGTAGATTGTGCTAAGGACGCTTCCGAAGAGGTCATCGAGGCTGAAAGAGCAGCAATCGGAACGGTTCGAGTATTCAAAACCGGTTTCGAATACTCGAAGCCCACAATAAGGGCGCCCACTGCAATAAGCAGGGCGGCAGCGATGAGTGTTTTGTAAATACGGGATGGCATGGTGAGTTAGTAGATAAAAAGCAAAATCTCTGCCATCCCGAGCAGAGTACCTAAATGCACTATTGATTCGAACGGTTCCTGCTCGGGAATGAATCGGCGTTTGATGACCGGACTCGTTCCGTGCCCAATAGAGCAGGACGTTACCGTTGCGGCACAGTGGAGGAATCTAACCTCAGCTTCCACTCTGATCCCTAGGGACCAGATCCAAGAGACTGCTCTTGGCAA
Source organism: uncultured bacterium (assembly GCA_963851445.1). Taxonomy (GTDB): domain Bacteria; phylum Patescibacteriota; class Minisyncoccia; order Phycocordibacterales; family Phycocordibacteraceae; genus C7867-001. The sequence goes on from CAWKPH010000001.1 coordinate 322,893, forward strand.
ACTACCGAAGCTGATTATAACGTTCTTGCACAGGATGTTGCAAGTTTGTCCACCGTTTACCGCTTGGCACTCAAGGGGAAAAGGCCATACTAGAGATAGTTATTATAGAAAGCCTAACTATCCAGTATGGAAAAAGGTCTCGTCTTTACTCTCGTCGCCCTCTTTTTTTTCGTCACCTTCGCCGTTCCAACGAGGGCCCAAGCTATTGAGCCGGGATTAGGACTAGGGTCCCAAGGAAATGCAGTCACAATCCTTCAACAGACACTTAAAGATGAGGGCTTCTTTACCTACCCTGTGATAACTGGTTTCTTTGGCACCATCACCAAACAAGCAGTTATTGCGTTCCAAGACGCCTATGCGAACAGTGTGCTAGCACCGCTTAATCTTACTCGAGGTACTGGGTATGTCGGTTCTCTTACCGCCGCGGCTCTCAATGCGGCGAATCAGAAATCTGGTTCCATATCAATGACGTTTGTTGCCTCCTCCACAACCATAACTCCCGGTCAATCAACAACATTGTCGTGGACCACAAGCAATGCCACCTCGTGCAGCGCTTCTGGTGGTTGGAGTGGTTCAGAAAATCTCGGCGGCTCACTCGTACTCACCCCAACTTCCTCTACCACCTACACCCTTACCTGTTCTAATAACAAGAAAAGTAGCTCCCAAAGCGTTGTGGTATCGGTTACAACTACGCCGCCACCCCCAACCCCACCAACCGTCTCCCTCTCAGCCTCCCCAACAAGTATCACCGCAGGAGGATCTTCAACCCTCACCTGGAGCTCCACAAATGCGACTTCGTGCACTGCCACTAACTTCTTGGGGAGTGGTACGAGTGGCTCGGTAACAGTCTTTCCGACTACCTCTACTACCTATACCATCACGTGTACAGGAACAGGAGGGAGTGCGACAGGATCGGCTACGACGACCATTATTAGCGGCACGCCACCCTTAGCATCTGGCCAGCTCCCAAATATTCTCTCAGGCTATATGACGCGTCCTCCCTGGCAGGTTGCAGGTGTTGATTACCCCGTTGGTGTACCTGTGGGTACAACCCTCAAGGACCCTCTTACCCCGGGAGCTCTCCCTAGCTGTGCTGATACGAGCGACTATACTCTCTATGGGCGGCAATTCATTCGGGTCTCCGGCAGCAACTGTACGATCAACGGCTTTGACTTCTCACTTCATGGTGGACTGGGTCTCTATATCACCGGTTCAAATATTACGGTGACCAATTCGAACTTCGTATCTCCTACGACAACAGCGTATGTCATTCAGGAAGCATCTCCAGCTACTGGAATTACTATTGAAAACAACACCATAGATGGTGATGGAGCTAGTGGTAACGCGGATTTAATTGGCATCAACGGGGGAACCGCGATAGTAGAAAACAATTGGTTGAAGAACTTCCCGCAGCATGCAGTAGATATCAATGGAACCACAAACCTTACCTACAGTTACAATCTTGTAGAGAACGGAGGAATGGTCGCTGGTTCGCATCTTAATTATCTTCAGTGGGGCAATGGAGCAGGTCAGTCGTCAGCGGTGGTTGAATACAATACTACCTATCAACAACCACAAGTTGCGGGTGGAGAAGGATTCCAATTTGATCCATTTGGAACAATCACATTCTCATCAATCACAGTTGATCACAACACAATGATAGCGGTGCCAAGTATATCCGGTACTCCTCCGGTCTCGTATTTTGTGCATGGCAGTACGTGCTCATCCTCTGCTGTGTGCGGCACAGGCACTCCGGTCTCAGGACTGGCTACGTTCTTTGACAACTACTTCGATGCGAGTGGCGCCTACGGAACGTTTTATCCCCAGTCTGTACAGAACCCACCATGGACGATTTCGGGGAACGTAGATATGAGAACCGGCCAAGCTATAAACTCTTGAATTCAATAGCAAATTGACACCTCAGCCCAGACTTCTAAAAACGCGGTGCTCTCAGCGGGAATCGAACCTGCATTTGCTCCTTCGGAGGGAGCCGTCCTATCCATTGAACGACGAGAGCTCTGTGGATAACCTTGTCCACAGGTGTACTAAGAGTAGGCAAATGCTGAACTTTGCGCAATTGCATTGCCCAGCCAGGGAGGGGAAGCTACAATACAAGTCCGATGAAGACCTATTCTTTCAAAACTGGCTGGTTAAAACTTGTGCTCGGCTGGATCCTTGTCTTTGCCATACGTCTTATTCCATTTCGACCTCCGAATTTCGAGCCTGTACTTGCGACAGTCATGCCATTCTCCAAGAAGTACGGCCTTTTAGAGAGTTTTTCCTTTGGATTTTTGAGCATCGTATTGTTTGATGCAGTAACCTCAGGTATCGGATTATGGACCGTTGGCACCTCCATAACGTACGGCATACTTGGCGTCGGTTCCTATTTCTTCTTCAAAAATCACAGCGCATCGGTAAAGAATTTCCTCATATATGGCATCATAGGCACACTTTTTTATGACCTCATAACGGGTATATTAATGGGCCCACTGCTTTTCCATCAACCATTTATGGTCGCACTTATTGGTCAGATACCCTTCACGCTCTCACATCTTCTTGGCACGATTACGTTTTCTGTATTTCTGAGTCCTGTATTGTATCGCTGGGTTGTTAAAAATGATGCACTTGAATTCTCTTTTCCTTTTCAAACAGCTCTTGCACACAGTCGCGTGAGCCAATTAGATTAGTGCACCATTCCTTAAATCAATTGCCTCATTACACAAGCTCTCGACATACGCACTGCGTGAGTCTAAACGTAACGGGTTCTTGTCCACCCAAAAAAGTTGTTTGATTCATAAAACGCTATAGAATTAGGGCCATAGTCGGGAGTTGTGACTTAGTATTCCAGATGCATCGTATGTACCTCCTTTCCCGTATTTTCCTTCTCCTCTTCCTCTTTCCCACCCTAGCTTTCGCTCAAACCTCAACCCTACCAACCAGCTCACTCGTTGCTGCCCCAGGTACAATAACCCCAGGCTCTTTCGTGGGACTGAAATATTCATGCGGTAGTAATACAAATGGTCCTACTACCTCAGCTTCCTTAGAAAACGGTGACAGAGTCCTAGGCACCCTAAACCATGATCCTACCACTGGAGCATTTAGTGGCATTTTTTGGGTCGCACCGGCCGTCACCACGACCTACACCTTGATTTGTAAGGGACCAGGAGGATCCTCTTCGGCAACGGCAACCTTCACGGTCGTACCGCTAAGCGCAAGCCCGGCAAGTATTCCTGTTGGGGGAATGTCAGCATTGAGTTACGGCTGTGCAGCAGACGCGACCTCAGCTTCCTTGAGTGGTGATCCCATTCAGAAAGCCCTAAACGGTATGGTGTATGTTACTCCCAAAGTCACAACAACTTACGCCCTCATCTGTACCAAAGGAGGGGTCTCTACTAAATCCTTAGCTACGGTTACCGTTACTCCCCCAGTCACCTTCGCCCTGCCCCCCGTCACTACCGTCGGAATACATTTGGGACAAGTGTTTGACTCTAGGATTGGACAAGCTGGCTTGGACCCCACTCACATCATAAATGACGAGATTGGTCTCATTGACTACGTCTGGGGAGCCTCGAAACCTGTTCCGAAAGCTGCATATACGACGTTTTATGATCCGCTACAAGAAAACCCCGACCCGACTCAAGGAATTGTGCCCGTGAATGACACACATACCATCTCCTGGTTCAAAGCCAACCATCCAGACTGGATTGAATACACGTGCGCAGCCGCCCAGTATAAAAATCAAGCGAGTGCCCCGGACTCAGATATCGCCTGGGAATTTGGCGAGCAGAGCGATAAAGGACAATGGACACCCATTGATGTCGATAATCCTCAAGTCTTAAATTATCTCCTTGCCACGTATTTCGAGCCAGCTATCCAAGCGGGATATAAGGGCGTTGCGCTCGATAATGTGTATTTTGAAAACCTCTGGGGACGGTGTGGCCATTTTGCACCAAATGGTGGTGGCTGGGTTCAGCAGTATAGCGGTGCCGTCGATAATGACCCTGCATATATCAATCACATTGTTTCGTACGTGCAAAGACTCTATCCAGCAATCCATGCTATTGGAGGAAGCCTGACGGGGAATTTTGACTATGATTTTGAAGACACACTGAGTGACGCTACTACTAGTATCGATACTACTGCGCAGAATCTTGATATCATCATGCCCGAAGGTTTCGTGAGTTCCATTGGAAAAGGAACTGGAAATTCAAGTGTAGCTGATTGGCTTACTGATATGCAGTTCCTGCAGTATGTGCAATCTTCTCTTGGAAAGAGTGTCTTTGCCAACGACTACTACCTCTATGCGAATGATCTAACTTATGAGGACACAGCAGCACATGAGAACGTGCAAAATGCTCTTCAGTGGGGGTTAGCTAATTACCTTCTTATTAAAGAGAATCATACGTACTTTTCGCTTGTAGATGAGTATGCGACCCCGCAATTCCCACCCGGATTTCTTGATACAAGCAACCCTCGATCAACACTAGCGTGGCTCCATCCAGAGTATCAAGCATCCATAGGAGCCCCCATCGTTCCTAGTGGAGCCACCACCGATGCCATGTACGAATCCCAGGGAGTCTATATGCGAAATTACTCAAATGGTTTAGTGATTGTGAATCCTGATCCAACAGCAACGAGTACTATTACACTGCCTTCAAATACCTATATAGATTTGTATGGAAACACTATTGGTTCGACACTTGCGATGGGTCCGCAATCAGGAGCCGTGTTACTTGACGGAAGTGGCGAGTCGTCAGCGCAAACGGAGTACCTTCAAGACTTTGTTAGTAACGATGCGAGCCTCCTTCCCGTCTATTCTCTTGGCATTCAAGGCGATCTCGAAGGGGGTAGTGACGATACTGCCTACATAGGCAATCTTGGGGGTGCGGATACAACGTATACCGTGAGCGACAACTCTGTCACTGCTACTAGCAATACACTGGACGATCCCTTTCAGAATATGGTTACATATCAAACTCCTACTGAAAACTTCGGAGGAGATGGCGGCGACTAACATCCTAATTAACCCTTTATACTATTCTCATATGAACAAACCACTCATCACCGGCACCCTGGGCTTCCTCGGAGGAGCAGCTTTTGTTGTTATTATCTTCACCACTCCTCATGTCTTTCCCTTGAATGGTCTCTCGGCAAGTGCAGACTCAGCACTCATCACCGGAAAGGGAATACCAGGACAAATAGACTGTGATCGTCTTGCTATCAATGCTCGTGAAGCAGCGGTGGTGAAGGCCAACACTGCCTATGAGGAGGCAGTGAACACTGCCTATGCAGCTCGAGGTACTGCGCTCAACAGTGCCTACACCAGCTCCTCCTGGAGCACCGTCGCCTCAGGAGTGAAGACAACCTTCACTACTTTCCTCACCAGCATGACCAGCGCCCAGGCTACTCTCAAAACAGCTGACCAAGCAGCAACCAACTCCTACAACGCTGCCGTAACCCTGTGCCAAGCAAATAACCCTTCTTCGCCGCCAGTTCTTCAGAAGACCCCACCGACCGCCACCACCACTCCACCGACAACCCCCGCACCTCCTACGGGACCTCAGCAGTCTCTGCCACCTGGCGTGAATCAACAGTAGATTAAAGATTGCATGTCGAACCTAATGTGCTCTCGGTAGGAATCGAACCTACATTACCAGCTCCGCAAGCTAGCGTCCTATCCATTGAACGACGAGAGCAATACTTCAGGTGAAGTGTTTTTGACTGTACCGTCCTTGCTACCTGTTCGCAAGTCTAGAGGCGAATCATTTCAACAATTCTGTCGACAACCGACTCCTCATGTTTACCCTCAGGCAAGTGGAGTGCAATATAGTCATATACGTCGACCGGATCGTAGCCAACGATTGGAATTAAGAGATGCGAAGCCAACAAATGTCGGGTTTTTATGGAAAGAGCAGGAGGGATTGTTTCATCAATGTATTCAAATACTGAAAAATGAAGCATGCGATCGAATGGATAGAGCCGCGTATCGATGATGATGCCATGATCGGTGATGGCAAAGCGGTGAATTCGCGGCTTCTTCGCTGCCTGGAGCGCGATAGTGATAGTTGCCGCAAAGATAACAATGCCGAGCAAAATGTTATTGAAGAGAATGCAGACAATGATGAGTGCCGTTGCAACGATTCCGAGCGCCCAGTACCACTCGGCAGTCTTTTCATCAGCGGCATATTCCTTCGCATGCCATTCGAAGATGGGAGGACGGGCCATACGAATTATGATACCACTCTGTCTATAGCGTAACTCCGCATTTCATCATTTCTTTTGTATAATTCTTCTTTGCCAGATGCCCATCGGTATACTAAACAAAATACTAATAACGACAATGACGAGAACTGTTGTTTGAAGACTCGAAGCAAATTCATTCGCGCCGTATACACCAATCCATACGCTCACATACCACACAAGATCACCAAGAATGCTGAAGAAAAGTATTGTCCAAAATGATATGGGAAGCCATGACGCGATAAATCCAGTAAAAACAGGAAGCGTAAGAATGGTAATGAAAATCAATGCGACTCTCTCGCCATTCTTACCCACGAGCCTTCCCATCTTTTTTGTCCATCTCGCTACCCAACTCTCAAATTTTGAAGCAGCGAAACGCTTCTGTACCCATTTGCCAAAAATGTAACCCAAATATACCTGAAGGGAAGTGATAACGAGCCAGAGTAGGTGAATGAGGATAATTGGATAGTGCGCACGGATTGCCTCAAGTATGACGTAGGTTGAGGATATAGGTTCTTGAAAGGTTAGTACACCCGCAAGGAGAAGCCAAAGCTGCATAGGTTCAATTCTACTCCAGAGATAGAACATCCGCGTAGCAACTGTTTAGAATTCAGTAGATTTTCAATTTTTGACATATGATTGACACAAAATCAACTTCGTGTTAGATTCTCATCGGACTGCGCCAATTCTGGCGCACGTTCTATTTCTTCAAAACCAACCCAAACTACGGAGGGCCAAATGGCTCAAATCACCACTTTCCTCGTGTCCGGCACCAGTGTCTCCCCGATGCTGCAGAACCCGATGACCGACGAGGTGCTCAACGAGCTCCTCGGCGGCAAGTCGGCCCGCAAGGGCGTCCAGACCGACATCTCGGTCGAGGACCGCGCCAAAAAGAAGCTCTGCCTCGGCCCGAACGGCGAGTTCGGCTTCCCGGCCAACTACCTGTTCGCCGCGCTGATCGACGCTGGGCGCCACGTGCAGTACGAGGGCAAGAGCAAGGTCTCCACCCGTGAGACCTCGCTGCTGCCGGCGTTCTTGTCGATCATCCCCGATGTTGTCAACGACGAGGGCGATGGTTTCATCCCGTTCCTCGACCAGTCGATCACTACGGGGTGAAGGCTGGTAATAGCATTCACCAATTTCTTAAGGAGCTGTTACGTGACGTTGGCTTCGGTAGCCCGAGGTTTCGTTACCTGTGGTGAACTAACGTGTGGGGCGCAGATAGGTTTCTGTGCCAATCGTTGTGCTTAGGTTGTGCCAAGCAACGCGGACTCAAGCATGCTAACGCTCACTCAACTACGGGGCGCGAGCTCTTCGCGCCGTTACTTAACGTACAGTGGAGGTTAGGCCTGGTTTACAAATGCTATGTGCGGGGTGATAAGCCTAAAAACTTGGTACCAATACATATAGCTTGGAACACCCCGGTGCACTTCGCTAATCTTATCCGGAGCATTGTAGGGTTAGGGGCGGGAGAGCTGTTTTCCGCCAGTATTTTGGGTAACGTCGGGTTCGCATCGGTCGAGCAAACTTTTGTCGCCTAACGCACGCTACGCCTACGTCGACTACGGAACGGTTTTCCTTCGGGAAGCCCGTTAAACTTTTATGCCAACAACAGGTTCCTCGGACGCTAAGCACCCGTGTGGTGAGGAATCATGAGGCTATTCTAACGCATCTAGAAGTGGAAGACGGGGCACTCGGATCGCTCGGTAAGGCATTGGCTCTGACCTTGAGAAGAAACTTAAGACTCTCTGGATTTCTTCGGTACACCAAAATAAACTTGTAACGTTTTTTGTCCGGCAATGGCAAGAGCGATAGAGCGCATACAGCCGTCATCAATATCACCTTTCATCTTTCGTTTTAATCCTTTTCTACCCTGTGTTCCGGTCCCGCCTTTAAAAACTATTGGGTAGAGGTACTTCTCGTTTTGAAGATCATGAACGTTTGTCACAAGAATATTTGGAATAGTGTGCCCCGCACGTTTAGTGATGGGTCTCGAATTAGTGTGCAGTGCGTGGCGAACCTTGTCCGCTGTCTCTTTAAGTGAGCCATTGGTCCAGGAAAGAGGAAGGCCTCCGGCTCGCTTCCATACCCCTATTTCAGTTATCTGCACTTCTGCAAGATACCAATCACTAGTGTTAAATGCTTGGACTCGCCGCTTCCATTCCCCGGCAATGATGATTCTGTCGAGCTGAGCTGTCGTGAATTTGAGAACTCTTTTCTTTGCACTAGCGAGTTTCGATGCGTATTGTCTCGGAGTGATTTTGCCCAAGTAGCGATGATTGTCCCGTTGAGAGCGAATTAACTTAGGGATGACGAAGGCTCGTTTGACCTCTCGGAGAGCCACCTTCTTGATGAGCTTCATGGGCTTACTTTAGCACCAAGGTCCTAACCCTATGCAGATTGTGTTGGTGGAATAGGAACTGGAATTGAGGCTACCTTATGAGCAGATGCAAAATACTTGCATTTATGAAATACGTCGGCTACTATGTATATGCAAGTATTTTGCATATATGAAAATCGCTTTTGTTGGTAAGGGAGGATCAGGGAAAACAACACTCACCAGTCTTCTGACGCGGACACTTGCTGCACGCAATTTTCCCGTGTTAGCCATAGATGCGGACATTAATCAGCACCTGCCAGAATCACTAGGTTTCAACGGGGTAGAAGCCAAGGCTATACCTCCTATGGGTATAGAGATAGACAAACTAAAGGAGTATGTAAGGGGGGACAATGTTCACATTGCTTCTTCAGAAGAAATTATAAAGACCACCCCACCAGGTCCAGGATCGCGCCTTCTTACCGTCACCGGAAGCAATCCTATCTATGAGTATTTCTCTCGTGAAAAAGACGGTGTTCGTATTATGGCTGTCGGTCCATTCACTGAAGAAGACATTGGAGTGAAGTGTTATCACTCGAAAACCGGCTCTGTTGAGTTACTACTCAACCACCTCATTGATCGCACAGGCGAATACGTGCTGGTTGATATGACAGCTGGAGCGGATTCATTTGCCTCAGGACTCTTTACTCGTTTCGATGTGACCTTCGTTGCGGTCGAGCCGACGGTGAAATCAGTCAGCGTATTTGAGCAATATAAACAACATGCCGCCGGGTATGGACTTTGCATCAAAGCCGTGGGAACCAAAGTACGAGATGAAAATGATCTTGAATTCTTGAGGGAGCGACTTGGCAGCAATCTCATAGCGCATCTTACCTTGTCCGATTACATTCGTGCGCAAGAGCGCGGAGTGATCTTACCAATATCCGAACTCGAGAAAGAGAATGCAGAAGCGATCACCACTCTTATCAAGTTCATCGATTCTCAAGAGAAAGACTGGACTCGCTTTTATGCTCAAGCTCTCGAGTTTCATCGCAAGAACGCCGCGAGCTGGGCCAACGAATCGTACGGGAAAGACCTTGTCTCTCAGATAGACTCGTCCTTTGATCTAGCAGCAAAAGTTCACGCGCTCAGCAACTAGGACTCGAGTAGTACCGAGTCTTAGTTGCTGGTCACGTGGTGTGATCAGCAGCTTCATCAGAAGGACTAACATTATGTCGCTCCCTTCGCTCGAAGGAATCCTCGCCCGTCGCGGCGAGAAACCCTCCCATCTCTCACGCGAAGCGAGGGAGGCGGCCATTCTGGAAGCCATGCGGCTCGATATGGGTCCAGCTGTGGATCTACTTCACCAGAAGGCCCATGAAGCCGACGAGAACGGCACCGGCAGCGCCGAGATCCTCGAAGATCCAGGTTCGCCGCTTGGCAAGCAGCTGACTCGCATCTGCGCTGGCACGATCCTTCGGGGTCTCGCTGAGCGTCACATCACGCACGGCAAGCCGCTGACCTTCCTCAACTGCTGCAGGATCTTCGTTGGCGAGGCTCCGGACGATCTCGCGCTCGCTCAGATCGAGACGCAGGCCGGCCCGGTCGCCTACGCCGACTGTTAACCAAAGAATCTTTTCTGGTTTTCAAACTCAAGCCTCCGCGCTTCCATGCGTCGGAGGTTTTTCTTACTCATGCTTACACTACAAATCACTCGGGTCATCCGATACTAAATATAGTTGGCGGAGGAGGTGAGATTCGAACTCACGGTGCCTTGCGACACTCTGGTTTTCAAGACCAGCGCGATAGACCACTCTGCCACTCCTCCCGTGATTTCTACTCTACTCGGCTACGACAACTTCTTCAATGATAGTCGTATTCCCAGACAAATCATCACTATCTCCAGATATTGTTCTATCAGAGCGGAAGAAAAGAAGATATACGATCTCCAAAATGCCAAGCGTGTTCACCACAACGAGTATTACATACCAAACCTTCTGATTATTGCGGGCCGCGTACCAAAGAGCGAAGCCTTTCCATACGAGCGACCAGATCGCAAGCGCACCAATAATTAAGGCGAACCAAGGGCCGAAGTAAGGCTGCATCATGCCAAAGCCGAAACCGTTTGCGAACATAGCGTTGTATCCCATATGCCGACATAGTAGCACCAAACGTGCCTCGCGTCAGTGGCAAGTAGGAGAAGCATTGTAATGGTGTACCATTCCCTCATGCGCTACTTAGGAATTGATTTTGGTACTAAACGCGTGGGTCTCGCCCTTTCAGACGAGTCCGGAGCTATGGGATTCCCCTACGCCATATATCCGAATAACGGCCTCCTTATCGATGAAATACAGAAACTCATTGCACAAAAGGACGTAAAGGTCGTCATAATAGGGAAGTCCGAAGATTTTGAAGGGAATGACAACCCTGTCGCAAAGAAGGCAAAGGAATTCGCCTACTTGCTCGAACGTTTGTCAGGCATCACGATTGAATGGGAGCCGGAAATGTATACAACCCAGGAAGCTCGGCGGGATTTCGAGGGAGTACGAACCACAACGCATGAATTAGTGGATGCATCAGCCGCAGCTCTTATTCTTACAAGCTATCTTTCCCGCATTTCCCCAAAGCAATTAGATCCACCAGAAACCGAAGAATAATTTATACTGCGTATATGATTTCGATTGATGAGTTTGCAAAGATAGAGGTAAGAGTTGGGACAGTTCAGCGTGCAGAGCGAGTCCCTGAAACAGATAAGCTATTGCGGCTCATGGTGGACGTTGGAGAAGAAACGCCGCGTCAAATAGTTTCAGGCATTAATGAGTATGTAAATGATCCTGCAGAACTCGTCGGAAGGCAGCTTGCGTTTGTTACAAACCTTGAACCGCGCACGATTAAAGGTCTTGAATCTAACGGCATGCTCTTCGCTGTTGGGAAGGGAGATACATTTGCGTTCATGACACCGGATCGGCAGGTCCCTCCAGGCACGAGTGCACACTAGCAAGAAATAATAATCAACTTTTCGGCACTTTTTGCTACAGACGTTACTAAAGAAACGGTATACTGAAGCCATGAGCTCTTTAGGGCAATTCCTTCGTTTACAGTTAGCTCCGCCCAATTATCTCTCAATGCCAACAGCTGGCATTGATATTTCGGCAAGTGCTATAAAAGCAGTACTTGTGAGTGAACATCCGCATGGTCTTGAACTCGATTACTTTGTCAGTAAGCCGTTACCTGGGGGAACTGTTTCGAAAGGACAAATAACAGACCCTGCGACGGTTGCCCGCCTACTTAGTGAAATCGCCAGAACTCATAAGATACAGCGCGCCAATGTCTCACTACCTGAACTTCGGGGGTATCTATTTGAGGCCGATGTCGAAACACATGAGCCGAGAGAGTGGTGTGCTGCCGTTGAGCAGCATCTTGATGAATACATTCCGCTCCCTCCGGCAGAAGTTTCGTTCGACGTTGTGCCACTTGCCACTCAAGGTGATAAAACACATCTCATTGGGGTTGGGTACGCAAAGCGTGTTGTTCAAGAACAACTTGCCGTGTTTGATGAAGCACATATTGATACGAGAGCCTTCGAGAGCGAGATATTCGCGCTCCCGCGTGCACTTTTACCTTGGGGAAGTACTGAAACGGTACTCATCATCGATATAGGAAAATCAAGTACAAAACTTCTATTCGTTTCTAATTTCTTGCCGCGCCTTGCGACCACACTCGATATTGGGGGGCACTCACTTACCCTCGCGGTGCAGAAATATTTTGGGGTAACCGAAGAAGAGGCTAAACAAGTAAAAGCAGAACGAGGTCTTATTGTTGGTACGGGTAGTGACGAATATGTAGCAGCCATGCTCTCGAGTGTGTCAGTCATTCGCGAAGAAATTCTACGCCGTCTTGATTACTGGGAATCGAGAAAGGCCTCAACAGCGCTTTACGAGCCAGTCACGCGCGCGATACTCATCGGCGGAAATGCAAACGTGCGAGGTCTCCCTGAGTATCTTGAGTCCGCGCTCAAGATCCCCGTTGAGACCGGAGACGTTTTCACAAACTTCACATCGCGTACGAATTGGTTGCCGCCAATCGACTTCAACGAGTCACTCATGTACGCAACTGCTATAGGTCTTGCGCTTCGCCGCTATGAGTATTGAACGCACCAATCTACTCCCAACGCCAAGAATCAAAATGGCGCGCCGTAATTATTTCTTACGGCTCACTACGGTTGCGGTGCTTCTGTTGGCACTTCTCGTCGTAGTAGAGGCAGTCTTCCTTCTTCCCACCTATTTGTATCTTAAGCAGAAAGAAAACGCTGCTGCTACGCAGCTCTCCCAGTTAAGTGCCTCATCACAAACCAGTGGTGAGAAAAGCGTGGAAGCGCAGCTAAATATCCTTCAGTCAGAAGCGGGCTATCTCGCAAAGCTTAATCAAGCTTCCTCAGCAAGCGCAACTATTCGTGCACTACTGGCAGTTCCGCGCGTTGGAGTAACCCTAGACGGGTTCACATTCACCCCGGCCTCAAATGGTACCCCCGCCACCACAGAATTATCGGGTATCGCAACCACACGCGAAGCCTTGCAGAGCTATAACACCGCACTTGGGCAACTTCCTTTTGTCTCGAGTGCAAATTTTCCTATCGGTGACTATGCACAGGAGTCAAATATCCAATTCACGATAACCCTCACGGGAGCACTGACGCCATGATGACTAACCGACCGCTGACACAACTCGCAACTGCGTTACTCATTCTCCTAATCGTGCTTGGCGTGTATCTTTTCTGGTATGCGCAAGTTGGGGCAGAAACTAGAAAGATAGGAATAATGGAAGCTCAAATTCAAACGCAAACGCAAGCGAGTTCGCATATCGACCTTATCAAGTCTCAGCTCAATGATCTGAACACCGGCCAGGAAGCAATTAGCCAATATTTTGTCTCAACCAACAACGTCGTGCCGTACCTTGAAGGTCTACAGGCAACGGGTCAATTCTTCGGTTCCAATGTCACAATAGCCTCGGTTTCCGCAACCCCGGGGACGTTCTACGGAAAACTAGATCTCTCACTCACGATCTCGGGCCCGTTCTCCGCAGTTGTACGGACACTTGGTGCCATTGAGTATCAGCCATACGACACGACGATCAACACACTTTCCCTCGACACCACACCTTCTTCAGGTGGAAGCACTCCTTCAGCATCACAGTGGACTGCAAACGCCGACTTTTTTGTTGGGACCGTAAATGACACAGCAAGCATTGCGCCCGCAAGTGTTCCTATAAGCGCTACATCAAGCATCCCCGTGAATACTGTAACGAGTGAAGTGAGTACGACGACCAGCACAGTAAATATTCCCCCTGTAACAGCTCCGAGCCAAGCAAGCCCACTGAACCCGAGCCCACCGAGCGTAACGGGACCATCTGCAACCATATGAAAAAATATCTAGAATCACTTACTTCGTTTCTACGCATATTCCGCTATGGCGATCAATTGAAGCCAGTTCGCGATTGGCTTGTACTTCTTGGAATTACATCCCTTCTCCTCATCTTGAGCGTTGTTTGGAATATATGGCTATTCGTGAATTCTGAGAATATAAAAGCCATCAATACGGCCACACTACTAGATCAATCGACGGCCTCCGGTTCCATTCCACCCGTCCAAGCAGTTTTTCAGGAACGGGCTACACAGGAAACGGACTATCAGCATACGTATCAATTCGTTGACCCATCACTTCCTAACAGTTAGTGTTTAAGAGTTCGATCCTAGCCCCCATAGCTCAATGGATAGAGCAGCGGACTTCTAAGCCGTTGATGTAGGTTCGATTCCTCCTGGGGGCACAGCGGCATATATCTTAATTTTGACCAAACAAGAGAGAAGGGTACTATCAACAGAGATATAGTCCTTCATGTAAGGGGATCAATAATGGAATTCTCTTCATACCAAGAAACTCTTCTCAGAAAGAGGCAGATCCTCATCTACGGACGCATTGATGAAGTGATTGAAGAGTATATCGTGAAGGCAATCTTGCTGCTTAACGCAAGCAGCACTCGACGTACAATAACAATCTTCATCAATTCACGCGGAGGTGAAGTACATCCTAACAAGCATATCGTCGATGTAGTAGAAAATTCAACAGCCCCTACGCACGGTATTGTACTCGGAAGAGCCTTTTCTTCAGCCTTCAATATCCTACAGGTTTGCACCAGGAGAATTGCATATCAAAATGCAGACCTTATGTACCACGCTTCCGATATGGCTGGTGTGCGTGTTGATGACAGGAAGTCGCGTGGGCGAATGATAAAGGAAATGGCCGCAACCCACGAAGAGTTTCTGAAATATCTGAGCGAAAGAAGCGGCCAGCCTGTGGAGCGTTGGAGAAGATGGTCTCTTACGCAGGAATACTTCACCGGTCGGCAGGCGATTCTGCTCGGTATTCTCGATGAGGTCATACGGCCGCGGAAGGATTTTCCAGAAGTCTTGGAAACATAAGATATGAAAGGCCCGTCCATGAAGACGGGCCTACTTTGTGCGCGCTGAGGGACTTGAACCCCCGACCTTCTCGGTGTAAACGAGTTGCTCTACCAACTGAGCTAAGCGCGCGTATGGAGAGAATACCGCATTACCAATATTTTTTAAAGCAACTTTAACGCGCTATGCTAAGTTCACGTGTATATGGACGAACAAACAAATAAAGCACCCTACGCGATCGCGGTGATCATGGACGGGAATCGCCGCTGGGCAAAGGAACAAGGAATTCCTCAGATGGAAGGTCATCGTGTGGGACTCGACAAGGTCAAAGAGCTACTCGAGTGGTGTAAGGAAGTGGGAGTAAAGGAGCTGACCTTATACGCCTTCTCAACAGAAAATTGGAACCGCGCTGAAGCCGAGGTGAAATATTTTATGGAACTTGTCGACAATGCGCTCGATAACTCTTTTAATGAGGCGATTGCTGAAGGCGTTTGTGTGAGATTCATCGGCATTCGTAAAATGCTCCCTGAGCATATACAGCGAAAAATGGAAAAGCTCGAGCATGAGAGTAGGGAAGGGAAGAATGGTACATTCGTGCTCGCCCTTTCATACGGAGGTCGCGCGGAGATACTGTCAGCGGTAAATACCGTGCTCGATTCAGGACGCAAACAGGTCACCGAAGAAGAATTTAAAGAGGCGATGTGGAGTAAGGGACTTAAAGATCCTGATTTGATCATTCGTACCGGAGGCGACTACCGCCTCTCAAATTTTCTCACCTGGCAGTCGGTATACAGCGAGCTATTTTTTACCAATACGAAGTGGCCTGCTTTCTCGAAAGAAGAATTCCTTTCAATCTTAAAAGAATTTACAGAGCGTGAACGAAGGCACGGCAAATAGCCATCTGCTCGGGAGTTTTATAGAAACAGCATTTGAGGGCCTCTGTGGTAGGGTGTTCTGTATGGAGCTATCTATTCTCTACGAGGATGAGAATATCGTTGCAATTGATAAGCCGTCTGGAATGATGACACATCCCGATGGACGCCAGCAAAGTCAAAATGCGCTAGAGGCTCAGGAAACGGCAAGCGACTGGTTCGCTAGGCGATACCCCGGCTCAAAAGAGGTTGGAGAAACACAAAAACTTCAGGACGGTTCACTGATTATGCGCCCCGGTGTTGTACATCGCCTTGATCGCGAGACTTCTGGGGTGTTGGTATTCGCAAAGACACAAGAAGCCCATGAATTCCTGAAAAATATATTTAAGGAACGGGAGGCTCATAAGACCTATCTCGCTTTTGTATATGGCGTGCCAAAGGAGAGAAGCGACAGCATTGATTTTGCGATTGGTCGCTCACGCAAAGATTTTAGACTACGTAGCGCACAGCCCAAGGCAAAGGGCATGATGCGCGAAGCGTTAACGCGATATGTCATCGTAGGCGATATCGGTACCCACGCACTTCTCAAGGTGATGCCAGAAACCGGCCGCACGCACCAGATCCGTGTGCATCTAAAAGCAATTCATCATCCAGTGGTATGTGATCCTCTATACGCACCCAACCATCCCTGCGATCTTGGTTTCAACCGGCTTGGTCTCCATGCGTATCAACTCGACCTACCACTACTCCCAGCGGTTTTGCCAATGGCCCAAAATGATAAGGAAAATCGGGAAGCGGGAACACTAGAGCGCATTACAATTACTGCACCAGTCCCACACGATCTTGAGCCTGCGCTTAACAAATTCGTAGAAGCAGCGGATATTATGCGCGCTCGGTAACCTAAGACTGTAGGCCTATGCGTATAGATTTCTTTGAAGAATACCCAGCGGAATGTCTTGAAAT
Source organism: uncultured bacterium (assembly GCA_963851445.1). Taxonomy (GTDB): domain Bacteria; phylum Patescibacteriota; class Minisyncoccia; order Phycocordibacterales; family Phycocordibacteraceae; genus C7867-001. Next base: position 339,739 of record CAWKPH010000001.1, read on the forward strand.
CGCAGCTCGTCTCCCATTTCCTTCTACAATCTACATCGCAGCTCACTCGGTAGGTGAATTCTTCGAATACCGCGACAAACTAAAAGTAATAAATCCAAATTGCGAAGCTGCATACTGGCCACTACTCCCGCACTCATACTGGGTCTCACCACTCTCATTTCCTCAAGAGCTCGAGACGATTATAGCCGAACTTGAGGGATGTACAGATGAGTCGTTTCCCGTGTTAATTGATCTTGAACTACCAATCCTCCAGAAACATCTCTTTTTAAAAAATTGTAAACATTTTTTCTCAAACAAGAGACGTATCAAACGCCTCCTTACACTTCCTCAGCGTACAAAACTTTCTATACGCACCGCAGAATATTGGTATTCGGTCGGATGGGCGAAGTTCCTTACGCAGCTGGCCGGAGTTTCCTATCCGAAACTGACTGATCATACACCTCTCATTATGTGGTACCCGAGCATTCTGCGCGCTCTTGATAAGAATCTTCTCTCAACCGACAATTACATGCGCAAATATTTGTCTAAAGCGTTAGCACGTAGAAATGTCGAACTTGCATACGGAGCACTCTCTATTGGAGTTTTCGAAAAAGAACCAATCGTAACTCCTGAAGCACTACGTAAAGACCTGTATTTCATGAAGAATGCAGGGGCTACGCGCATCACTATTTTTCGTCTCGAGGGAGTGACAGACAAGATGCTAGAGATCTTGGAACCCTATGCTCGCGAAGAGTCATAAGCGGCTTGGCTTACTGTGAAGATGATTTTGCTTTTAACGAGAGGCCGTGTTACAGTTTTGCCACTATGAATTCCGTTATTACCCCGGTTAAGACCGATGAGCGCACCAAGCTTGGCATTTCTGCTGGGGATACCGTTCGTGTCCATCAGAAGATCGTTGAGAAAGGGAAAACTCGCATCCAAACGTTCGAAGGTCTTGTTATTGCCGTAAAGCACGGGAATGAAGCCGGTGGCACCTTTACCGTCCGTGCAACCCTTTCGGGCGTAGGCGTTGAGAAAATATTTCCACTCTACGCTCCCTTTATAGAGAGTATCGAAATAGTTCGTCGTTCCAAGGTTCGTCGCGCAAAACTCTACTTTATCCGCGAAAAGGTTGCTCGTGACGTTCGTCGCCAGCTCCGCAATATGCGTCTGGTTAATATCTCGTCGACAGACTTTGTTGAAGAAGAGGTTCCAGAAAGCGCTGCTGCCGAGACTCCAGAACCTAGTGCTGAAATAATGGAAGGGAATGAAGATACCTCTACAGAATCAAACCAGACTGAGGAGAGTCCGGTAGAAGATGAAAAGGAAACCGCTGAAGAGGGTGCAGTCGAACCAGAAGTCTCCTAGTTTTTATTGAAAATCCAAGCTGAAGTGAGTATAGTGAGCAGACACCTTGCCCAGGTGGCGAAATTGGTAGACGTACCACCTTGAGGTGGTGGCGCCCGTTAGGGCATGGAGGTTCGAGTCCTCTCCTGGGCACTTTATATCTTTATGGCACTTTACACTGGCAAAGGAGATGGAGGTACAACAAAAGTATTCGGCTGCGATCAACAACGCATCTCGAAATCTTCAGAATTGCCTGAAGCGCTCGGTACACTCGACGAACTCAATTCATTTCTCGGGCTTTGCAAAGTGTATGCGCAGAACGCCCCAGGCCCGAGGGTGCCAATAGGAAAGAAAACACGCTCACTTTCCCAAGTGCTCGATGAGATTCAGCAAAATCTTTTTATCGTGCAAGCGGAAACCGCTGGCGCGCCAAAAAAATTAGGGAAGGCAAAGGTCACACAGTCGGAATTAATCATCAACACGATAGAAAAAGCCATGCCGCCCATCACAACCTTTACGGTCGCCGGAGGCACTGAACTTTCTGCACAACTCGACGTCGCGCGCACAATGAGCCGGCGTGCGGAGCGTCGGTTAGTCGCAGTTGCAGAAACCGGACAACGCACACTTTCACCGAACACGAAGGCGTATATGAATCGTTTATCGTCACTTCTTTTCGCACTTGCACGGTATGCAAATACTGAGGCAGGTATCGATCGAGAATCTCCAAAGTACGTTTAGAGCTTCCGAACACGTCCTTTGCGTGGTATAAGAACCAAGTCACTCGTTGCTCGTGTATATTTTGCAAACTGGAGTGGCAACATGGCGGCCTTAGCTCAGCGGTAGAGCTCCTGGTTGTGGTCCAGGCGGTCGTGGGTTCGATCCCCACAGGTCGCCCCCAAAGGTGCTTAATATAACTTTTTCTTTGGAGTCTGATTCCACTTCCAGTGGAATACCTCTCTGCGCCTTGTAAGATATGGCTCCTACGGCCTCTAAAGCCTCCACGATGGGCGATTTGGTGGCCTTAGTGATAAGACGCTTCTGTGCCTCAAAACGCTCCCAAAAGAGCCCTAAGTAGAGGCGTTTTAGTTCCGGCTTGGCATCTTCGTATGTTGATCCGATATCCCGCAAAAGTGCTAATACTTGCTGGATAGTATCCACCTTGATGTTCTTAGAGCGCTCCAGCTTAAAGAGCTCGTCATCTATCCCTTCGATTTCCGCTCGATAGCGAGCTTTCAACCGCGAGAAGCTCTCATCATCCAATATGCGAGCAATGAGTTTCTCTTCAGCAAACCCCAGTTTTTCTTCAAGAGCCCCGCGTGTTTTTTCCAGACGTAATCTCTTTTGTTTTACAGAGTTGCGCTTAGCTTGATATACACCATCCAACCTAGCTTCTGCTTTCTTCAGAAAAGCTTCCGAGAATTGTATTTTGTTAAAATGCTCCTGCACCTGCGACTCCAAGTCTGCAACTTCTACGTACCTGTCTGCACATTTTCCAGCGTCTCCAACTAATTTCCGATTGCCGTAATGGCTGCAATGGTAATAGGATTTAGCTTTTCTCACATTATGCTCCGCAGTATATCTATAGCCGCATAGTGCGCACCATACAAAACCGCGAAGTATGAAATTAAACTTACGACGTTTGCAGCGTCTCCCATTATGTTCGTTCGCTATGGCTTGGCAACGGTCGAACGTATCTTGATCAATAAGCGGTTCGTGCTTTCCTGCGCCAATCAGCCCATGCCAACGCATTTCTCCGTAGTAGAAGTGATTCTGAAGTAGTGTAGTCATCTTGCCGTGAGCGAGATGTTTACCAGTGCGTGATCTAAATCCTTGCCGAGTTAGGATGTCTCTCACCTCGATAACAGAATAATCCCCAGTAGCGTACATCTTGAAAGCTTCCGTAATGAAATGTCCGCGTTCAGGATCAACTATCACTGTGCGATGTTTCTCCCCACCCTCACCAGCAACATTCAAATATCCGATAGCTACATGAGTCGGCCAGCCACCATCACGAAACTTCTGCTCGAGACTCTTAATAGTTTTTCGTGATGTCATCTGAGATTGGAATTGATTCACGCCGGCAATAACCAGATCCATGAAGTTCCCCTCGGGCGTGTCTTCAAGTCCAGGTTGCGATACGGATACTAGTTGTACGTCGCGTTTGCGTAAGAGAGCTTTGATGACCAAGTGATCATTTGCGTTTCGCGCTAATCTGTCAGTGTCCTGCACAAAGACAGCTTTTACATTTTTATCTTCTTGTACTCGGAGAAGTAAGTCTTGAAGCCCTGGCCTATTCATCGTAGTTGCACTCTTGCCAGGATCTTCATATACGCCGTCTTCGGCTAATCGGTAAGTTCCACTTTCGGGTGATTATCGTGCTTACTGTCATCGCTCTTGCGTTGACCCTGCTGTTTAGGTGGCAGGATCAAAATCAAGCAGAGACCCCTTTCTTTCAATACCGGTATGATGCCCAAACAGATGCCATAGATATCGACACGACGAATGATTTTGATGTGAGCACTATCCAGTGGTATGTGCCAAACGCGACTGGAACTTCGACGGGTCAGGTTTCTGGCGGGGAGATGGCGATAGAAGATATTGTATCAGCAGCGGAAGAGAATCTTCCCTCGGGAGAATATTCTTACACTTATCCAAATAGTTTAGACGGGTACGTCAGATGTCAGTTACTTAACCAATTCACTCTCGATGATGACTCTACTTCCACCCAACCTTTGGATGGCTATCCAATTATGGTCAGAACGTTTTACACCTACAAAGGTGCGCTTACTGAACCAAAAGAAGACCTAGGAGTGATATGGCTCAGTGAGACTAGCTTAAATACTCCTGTAGTCTCTTCAGTCGATAACTTGTCTTCCTCGGATTGGAATATACTCCTTGCGAGCGGTGATAGAGAGTGGGCGCGGGTGTTGCAAAGGATTCCTTTCGATTCCCAAACAAAGTACCTAACAGATGATGGCCATTGCATGCAGATGGGATATTCGGTGCCCACAGTCCATGTGAACCCAAGCTAGGTTCTGAATGCCGCTATTAGGTTTAGTTTTTCCCTGATACCCGCCATGTACTCTGGATCGGATAGAATAGTTAGATAGTCCGCACCCCTCCCGCCCTCGTTTTTCAGTCTTTATGTACGGGCTTCCACAGCGTGGGAGCAACGAGAATCGAACTTTAAACGCTAGTTGATTTGTTTGATATGAAAAGCCCCGCGAATTGCTTCACGGGGCTCTAAGAGCACTATATTTATCCGCCAGCCAGACGTACCGCACCGTAGAGCACAGCTGCTCCGAGAAACGTCATCAGCGTAGTGCCAAGACGCGGATGACGATGGTAGCTCTCGGGTATCAAGTCGCTTGCCCCCAAATACAAGAAGGAACCCACAAAGACCGCGAGCACCAACCCAATCGTTCCGTCAGGGATACGAAAGAAAAGCGTTGAAGCGGCACCCAATATCGGCGCGATTGCATCGACAAGGAGCCACTGAAGCGCCAACTTCCAGGCACCTCCGTTTCGTAGGATGAGGCTAGCAGTGTTGATGCCATCGGAGAAGTCGTGGGTAAGTACGGCCACAGCCACAATAATGCCGATGGCGGGGGATGCTTGGAACCCGATGCCGATCGCTACACCATCAAGAAAGCTGTGCATCGAGAGCGTTACGGCGCCGAACACACCACGAGGCATATTCAGGTCACTTTCTTCCTCGTGCGTGCGAAGAAGCATGAGACGATCGAGTGTGAGGTACGCAAGGAAGCCGAGTGCAACGAAGAGCGCGACTGTTGCGGGCGCATGATACTTGGTTCCAAGTTCGATTGACTCAGGCAGAAGGTCAAAGAGCGCCACTGCCACGATGGCTCCCGCTGAAAAGCCAAGAACGAGGTGCAGCTTATCGCGGAAGCGTATGGCGAACGAGCCACCGATTAAGGTCGCAACGCAGGCTCCGCCCGCGATGAGGATCACTAACATGACGAGTCTCCAGGGTTCAGTCTCTCTGCTGCTGATACTAATGCAATCTTATTGCATCTGCAAATATCTTATTTATCTAACTTCGCTCTACACTTCTTACACAACCCGAAAAACTCAAGCGAGTAATCCTTAACCGATGCGAATCCCTTGCTTCGCTTCAATGCTTCCTTTGTTGATACGGTCGGATGGGGGAGTTCTATATCTTCTACGTATCCGCAGTTGGTGCAAACGATGTGATGGTGATGAGGACGGCCAACGACGAGTTCGTAGTGGGCATGGCCATGCCGAAGATCAGAACGTTCGACAATGCCTGCATCAGCCAGAAGTTCAAGGTTTCGATAGAGCGTCACTTCGTTGATGCCTTTCCCAACCTTCTTCTGAAGTTCTTCGATGGTGAGTGGCTTGGGTTCTTTTCCAAGCACCTCAAGAATCTTCACGCGCCCAGGCGTTATTTTTGAACCAAGACCCTTCAGTAGGGCTTCTGGTTGAACGGCGCTGTTCTTCATAGCCATATACTACCGTAGAATGGAGTATTTTTGCAGTTAACCAGAACAGGTACGTTATACACAAGTGCAAAGTTCTTGCATTTATAGCTTTCTAGCAGTATACTGTCTTCAGGCCTTTCAGCAACGGGAGACATGAAGAATGAAGGCAACACTTGCTCTTTTCGAAACCCATACGGGAGGTGAGCAGTTGCGTCTCTATTTCCCAACATGGGAAGTGGGCGGGCGCACGCTCAAGGGCGTTAACGTGCTTCCGCATCGCTGTGATCCGTCCGTATGCGAATACGGAGATCACGTCCATGTGGGGGTATACGACGAGCCGATCCGCATTGTCAACGAAGACTACGCGACGCTCACCGACGAACAGTCAGCGGCGATCACGGACTACCTTCGTGGTCAACTGGCCGTGGATTACTTGATCTACGTCTTCGAGAACCTCATCAACGAGTCCACCCAAGCCGCATAGCGGCACATCAAGGAGAAGTAAGTTGGAAGCACTCACTGCGGTCATGAAAGACCACCCTGCGCTCCGTGCGAACGGACAGCGCACGATTTACGGTTACTTCGACGAGGGCGACATTCCGCTCCTCACGAAGGCCTATCCCCGCATCGGGGAAGGCGTGATCGGAAGGATTTCGCGGGCGATCAACGCCCCGCGCCTCCTCGAAGTCACGACCATCCTCGAGGTGGTGCACCGCTACCTTGAAGGGTCGTTCTCGAAGATTCGCGGCCTCGGCATCAACGCCGTCTCAAACCCTCTCTCCGTCCTCTTCTGGAACGGGGAGCAGGAACGGGTCCAGCGCATCAAGACGCGTGAAAGCGAACTGATGCACGGCGCGTGCGAGAAACTCGCGCTCCGCACCGACGGCGTCGCCAAGGTGAACGAGATTCTCGCAGAGTTGTTCGGCCTGCGCCTCGCCTTCGGCTGTTCGTGCTGCGCAATCGTGGTCAAGGTGTCGGACGCGCAGGCGCTCTTCGCCTCCGAGCACTATCACAATCGGGAGACCTTCGGGCGTCTTTTCGACTCTGACGTGCTCTGCGTAACGGGCGACCTACTCGAGGCCGATTCGGTTGCCGATCTTCCGTCGGACATCCTCGACGCCTCGTCCGACTTTCACGAAGCGGAAGTCGCGAGCTACGTCCGCTTCGCGCGGGTGAACGAAATGACCGTGGCGACCAACATCGTCGCGTTCAATCCTCCCGTCGATGCGAGTCTCGTGGAGTTCCTCAAGGGGAACGCCCGCCTCGCCGCCTGACATCGGGCACTTCGCCCGCTTAAGGCACAAGGGTTCCGTCACAAGCGGAACCCTTTTTCTTTATCATTTATTTATATCTCCATGCTTACTAACTATCTTATCGTCGCTTCTGCTATCGCCGTCGCATCACTTCTATGGTGGGCATGGCTTGATGATCACCCAGCATTTCATGTATGGGTAAAAAGCATACCGTTCTTCGGACAGCCGCTCGACTGTAGTGTTTGCTTTCCTATGTGGCTCACGTTTTTTGCGATGTTCTTCTTCCAGCCACTTGCGACTCCCATCGCATTGCTACTTCCGTGGAATAATGTTTTCGGCGTAATTGGACGTTTTATTCTCGAATGGTTCTCTGTGGGAGCAGGCATGTTCCTTATTCGACACTCAATCTTTGCACTTCGAGAGGCTGGCGCAGTTCTTAATCACAAGCATAAGAAGAATCACGAGGATGATGAGCGTGAGCAACAGAAAATGATGAGTGCGTAAGATAACGTTTGTGTAAGAAGTATACTAAGAAAGCCTATCCGAAAGAGGTTTCTTTGCCGTGAAGAATACTGGAAGAACAAGAAGCGCTAAGAGTGGCGCGGTATTCGGATCGGTAGGGGTACCGACGATGAGCGTGGAGAGCTGTCCGAAATCTTGACCAAGCCACCATACAAAGAAAAGGAATACCAGTGCAGTGGTGCCGGTAATCCTGTTTGGTTTGAATAATAGAACGAGACCGACGAGAAACGGAACGACAACTAGTAATAGATTTGATGGTATCGGATTGAGGCCGACAAGTACATAAATATGATTCGGCAAGGTACTCACAAGATGGAACGGGTCCATCATTGCCGTCATAAAGTTTCCTTGTGCTCCTGTCGCCGCCCAAAGTGAAGATTGCAACTGCAAGAGGGAGCCGAGAATGAATGTTCCGCCTGCGATTTTCGGATACCACCCAATGTGCACTTTCTCTGGAATGAGGAGTAGCACCCCGAGCAAGATGTAAAGCAGAACGGCACCTGGAGCTCCGGTATAAAAACTCGCACTACCGGTGAAGAGTTGTCCTGCTCCCTCCCCACAGAACCAAACTACGATGCCCCATATGATTGATATCCAGAGACCTGCTTTGAACTTCTTGCTTGGAAGAGGACAAAGCAACAAAAGACCTATGGCCACCTGAAGTAAGGCGGCAGCGGTGTTCGTGATAATCGTATTCGTGCTCCAGAGTTGTATGCCCCAAGTAACGATCAGGTGTAGAAGCGTCGGTTGATTATTAAGGAGTGGTGTCAGGATATTGGTCACGAACTCTGGACCGAACATCTGAGGTTGAAGTTGCAAAAGGCCATCAAGAAGCCAAAGTGCACCTAGACTTTTAGCAACAATATTTCTTGAGGCGTTAGTCACGATGTCATTCTAGCAATCAATTCTAGTTTCTCCCTCACGCCCGCCATATATTCCGGATCTGATAATATGGTTAGATAATCGGCACCCCTCCCGCCCACGGTTCAGTTAATATAACTTTTTGTATAAAAAAGAACGGCACACGCGAAGTGGCCGTCCTAGGGTTGTCTTTTCAATCATGACTCAGAGTCCAATATGGATCTCACTTCTTGAACAGCCACCACAAGTTTCTTATAGGCCTTTTCGCCCCTAGCTTTTCTAATCGCGGCTAATGAAGCTTCCTCTTGCTCCAGGTTCGGTTCTGGTTGCTCGATACCAAAGTAGAAGTAGGCGACCGATGTACTCAAGGCTCGTGCAATGAGCAACAGCCGTCCAGCACTAAGGTAGTCACCTCGTTCATAGTGTTGTAGCTGTTGCATCGACAAATTAGTCGCATCACCAAGCTGAGTTGTCGTGAGACCTAACGCGATTCGTCTTCGACGAATCCTTCCCCCGATCCATTTTTGGATCTCTATCTCCGTCAGAGCCTCTTGTGGAATCGGTACTTCGGTAATAGTAGATTGGGTTGAGACAAGACCAACGCGAGAACCGAAGTTTTCGTAGACCTGTCGATGACGGAGATATTTCTCGATAAGATTTCGCCTTTTAGCCCCTTCGCGCACATCTCGATTCCCCTCGGCAGGCCCAGATATTTCGAGATGCTTATAAAGTCGAGTGATAATCATTCCCACGTCCCCGACTTTAAGCTGGAGCTTACTCGCGACCTCGACGTTCATAAGACCCTCAACAAGTAGGTCGAGGACCTTGATTGTTCTTGATGGAAGCAGAGCAACCTTCGGATCGTACCCAGCACTTCTGATGGGGTCCGAGAGGACAGATGATTCGACTTTCTTATCGTCAGCGAGAATCGGTTTACTAGACTCATTAACCACGACACTTGCTTCCGGTTCTGCTTCCGGAGTAGGTTTTTTCGCAATGGGAGTAACTACTTCTTTCGGTCCCACAACCTTACGAGGAACCGGAGGCGGGGTAGCGGGTGTAGTCGCAATGGGTGCAGGTTCTGTAGCTCTACGAATCAAAGGCGGCCTATCTTGCTGAGGCGGCGCGGGACGCGGAGTTTCCGCGCCTCGTGCCAAGTGATATTCGCACAGACCCGTTACTGGATCTTTCACCTTTCGTGGCTCACCGGCTTCAAGCAGGCAGGCCTTGCAGGCACGTACTTTGGAGGTGCATTTAATGGAACAGCACCCCACATTGCGAGAAATAATTCTTGTAGTCGCAATACATACTGCTTCACTCACTCCTTTCGGGTTGAATGCGCATGGCACATGGAAGATCTTCACATCAGCCACTCTGGCTGCGTTTCCGTCAGTGGTCATCGGAGCCTCCTTGGCTAGAGTTTCAGAGAACGACCATTCTGCGAGGGAGTATTGCATATCGGTAACGCATTTCAAAGCTCGTTAACTTTGCTCGACACATGTCGTAATCATATTTAACTTCTCCCTCACTCCCGCCATATACTCCGGATCAGACAATATAGTTAGATAGTCGGCACCCCTTCCGCCCTCGTTTTTCAGCCTTTATATACAGCGCCTCACAGCGTCGGAGTAACGGAAATAGATCCATACGGGTAGAAACCGCTAGGATTGACAAGAATACAATATATATATATTGTATTCAACGGAATGTCATGAAGGCATACCCTCGAACATAAGGCCGTCCAAGACGGTACTGCTTCGGGTCTGTTCCAACCAGTCCACAGCCAAACACATGGAGCTGACGACCAATGGTTACCAACCTCACTTCGATCAAGATCCTCAACCCGGGTCTCGATGAGTTCAACGGCAACATCATCCTGCGCGGTGTCGTTTCGCCTGACTCCTTCGTCCACCTCAAAGTCGACGACTATCAGCGTGAAGTCTCCCCGCTCACCAGCCAGTCCAGTATCCTCAGCGCCCTCGAGGGCAATGAGTCCCTGCCGGACATCGAGCTCGGCATGCGCGAAGAACTTCAAGGAGGAGAAGGACGGCACGATCAAGCTCTTGGATCCCGTCTACATCGTCGACGGACTCCAGCGCGTCTCGACCGCCATTCACTTCCTGAACCAGAAGCCCGACGCCCCGGTTCGCATCGGCGCTATGGTGCACTTCGACACGACCAAGGAATGGGAGCGTGATCGCTTCCGCACCTTGAACACCTTGCGTGCCAAGGTGTCGCCGAACGTTCTCTTGCGCAATCGTCGCGAGGACAGCCGTGCCGTGTTGATGCTCTTCGGCCTCTCGGGCAACACCCGGGACTTCGTCATGCACAACCGTGTGTCCTGGGGCCAGCGCATGACGCGGGGCGAGCTCATTACGGCCCTTACCTTCGCGAAGTGTGCGGGCTACATCCACTCGCACAAGACGGCCGGCAAGTCGAACAGCATCGATGCGCTGGTTCCAGCGCTTGATCGGGCGGTCGACGTCATCGGCCTCCAGAACATGCGCGAGAACATCAAGGCCTTCTTCGATCTGGTGGATGAATGCTGGGGCATTCGTCGTGTGCAGTACCGCGAAGGCGCGGCCTACATGCGCGGACAGTTCCTCTTCGTCCTGGCTCGTCTGATCGCCGATCATACGGACTTCTGGCGTCAGCCGGATGAGAAGAAGCTCTTCGTTGAAGCGCCCCTCAAGCGCAAGCTCGCGATGTTCCCGGTGCACGACCCTCAGGTCGTGACGCTGGCGGGCTCGACTGGGAAGGCACGCGAGATGCTCTACATGCTCCTGCGCGATCACATCAACCGGGGCAAGACGACGAAGCGCCTCAACTCGCGCAAAGCCGATATCGTCGACTTCAGCGAGGAAGAGGAGGACAGCAACGCAGCGGCCTAGGATTTGTGGTGGGCGTGAGTAATATCGCGCCCACCACACCCCCGCGAGGAGGTCTGGATGCAAACTAGCTCTAACAGGTCAGCCAACATCTATGAGCGTGCTCAACGTGAACTTCGCCTCGCTCGCCGAAATATCGGTCGTGCGTGGCGAATAATCGAAGAGGCCAAGCTCCAGTTGGTTCACTCGAAATCTCGAGATTTACTCTCGAAATGACGACTCGCTACGGTGGGTCGTTTTCTTTGTATGAAAATAAAGGGAGGCTGTTACCCCACTCAGAGCGATATCATTTTACATGGAGCCAATCATATTCAACTTTTCCCGCACTCTCGCCATGTGCTCTGGATTAGATAGCATAGTTAGATAATCCACACCCCGCCCATAGTTAATGATAATATTGTGCAATGTCGATGCAGCGGTTGCTCACGAAAGTTCCGGAAATAACTATCTATTTCTGGATTGTAAAAGTTTTAACCACAGCTTTTGGAGAGAGCTTGTCTGATTTTCTTGTAAAGATAATTAATCCTGAGATTGCAGTGGCGATCGGAGCCATTGTTTTCTCGATCGCTCTCTTCCTTCAACTTCGAGTCCATCGATACTTTCCATGGATTTATTGGTTTGCAGTTGCAATGGTTGCCGTATTTGGCACGATGGTTGCCGACGTCTTGCATATCGGATTTGGCATCCCCTATATCGTGACGACAATTTTTTTCGCTATTTCACTAGCTATAATCTTTGTGCTTTGGTACCGAGTGGAGGGAACGTTATCAATACACAGTATCTACACACTGCGGCGTGAATTTTTTTATTGGGCAACCGTTATGGCAACATTTGCACTCGGTACTGCTGCGGGAGATATGACCGCCTCGACTCTGGGCCTCGGGTACTTCACATCGGGTATATTATTTGCAATATTGCTTGGCTTCGTAGTGATTGCACACTACATACTTAAAGGTATTGCGAACGTTGAACACATACGATTTAGAAACGAAGTTGTCGCTTTTTGGGTTGCATATATTCTGACGCGCCCGCTTGGAGCCTCGTTCGCTGATTGGATGGGGAAGGCACCAAGCGTAGGGGGACTTGGATGGGGAGATGGAACTGTAAGTCTAGGGCTCGGTATTCTTATTGTAGGATTTGTGGGCTACTTGGCTTTTACTCGCAAAGATCAACCAAGAAGGAAACCATCGTAATGCGTACAGCGTTATAGACACTGCATGAAGAAATTATTTTTAGGCCTTGGAGTGCTACTCATTCTAGTTATTGTTGTTTTTGGAGTCTTTCAAATTTATACGGTAGATAAAGCGCATAGCACATTTGAAAATTACTACGCATTTCGAGGTTGTTCACAACTTATAAGTAAGACAGCGGATTCAGCAACATGCGCATTGTCGTCAGGAAAAACTATAAAAATAGTCGAATACGATGACAAATGGTATCTCGATGGGGACTTGCCATGCTCGGGCCCGCTTGCCCAGTATTTGCTTTGTTTGATTTAGTCATAGCTTTGAACAATTTCGATGAGTTAGAAATACACGCCGAGGGGTTCTTTTTGGTATAGTACGGAGTAATGATGAAGGCAATTAAGGGATTCTTTGGTGAATTCCAGACGTTTGCGTCGCGCGGAAATTTTCTCGATCTTGCCGTCGGCATTGTCATTGGAACCTCATTCACCGCCGTTACAACCGCACTTGTCACAAATATCCTTACACCGCCACTTGGTCTTTTGATAGGACGTGTGAATTTCACTGATCTAAAAATTCCGATCGGTGGCAGCGCATCGATCCAGTACGGCCTATTTTTTCAAGCGATCATTCAATTCATAATCACCGCATTCGCACTTTTCATACTCATTCGTTCCATTAACCATCTTGAAGATATCGCAAAGCGTAAACAAAATGAAAATGATCCGCCTGCAGCACCTCCTGAACCAACCGATCCACCCGATGTTGCTCTACTCAAAGAGATTCGTGATGTATTGAAACAACAGCAACCTCAGCACCATAATCTCGCGCGAGAATCGAGCGAATCACCGCCCGTTACGCCTCCGGCAAATTCCTCGTAACTCTTTATTTAGGGGGTGTGGCTCGAATGTTCCTAGTGCAGGAGAAATCACCATAAGAAAAAGCCGCCAACCCCAATATGGAGAAGGCGGTCTCGGTAGTAAATCTTAAAGGAGCGAACGCTTTAGGAAGTCCCGGAAGTTCAGACCACACACATTTTGCAGCCGCAGGGAATCATACCCCCCATCGATGAACGCCGTTTGAAGGATATACAGCATTATGCTGCCACGCTCGATAAGTTCAGGGGGCCGATCCGGAAAATATTCCCCGAGAGCTCCCTGCGGTTTGACGATGTTCTGGATCATGTTCTCGAAGTGCCCCCTGGCCGCTTCCATCGTCATATCGATGTGATTGCAATCTGATCCGACCCCGATCGCGTGCTCGCCGCAAATCGACTCAAGGTAATCGGCATGTCTGACATACTCCGTCAGATAATCCTTACCCTCTTCGCACATCATGAATGTGATGGCGGGCACGCCGATGTAGCCGCCGAGCTCCACGATGCCCTGTGCGATCTCGTCAGGGAGATTGCGCGGATGTGGGTAGATGCTGTAGCTGCCGGAGTGACTCGCCATTATTGGCAGCCTGAGCTTTTCCCTATGAATCAGCTCAAGCGCGCCGGCCGCCGTTTTGTGTCCCGCGTGCGACAGGTCAAGAATGATGCCGTACTGGGCCATGGAACGGATGAGCTCCTTGCCAGCATCGGTTAGTGGGCTTTGTCCCTTATACCCGTCGCCGTACTCGGTGGGTCCGGCATAGGCGATAGCCATACACTGGACTCCTTCGCGACGCAGCTCTTGGAGCTGCGCGCTCGATAGCCCTTCAGGGCTATGCTGCATCCCGAAGAGAACGCCAATTGAAGCACCACTGCCCAACACAACGTCGTTCATCTTCAGGACATGATGGACGTTCGCGTTTGAAAGCGTTTGGGCCATAAATTGCCGATGAACAGCGAGGGCGTTGGCGAACTCCCTGACAGGGGGCGGTACGCTCGTCAAATGAGCGAGCGATAGAACTGGGCGCTTCGAAGGGTCGAAGATTGGCGGTTGCATTTGTAGAGCAACAAACGCCATTGAATCTGCATAGTACATGGTGGCCTCCAAGCCTGGGTTGTCTAAGTTGAATATAACAGAATTATGTGAACGTGTCAAAACTCACTTACTCTGCTTTGCACACACCTAATGGTAGAGAACCTACTTGAGACACTCCAGTACAGCGTTCAGATAACCGGGAGAGATATAAGCATGCATGTCGTTTCTTATCTGGTCGATGTCATTTGCGCTAACCCATCGGTACTCTTCATGTTCATCACTGAAGGAAACCGAAAAGGGATCAGCATCGATTCTATAAAAAATGAGAAACAGGCCGAGCTCATCTTTTAAGTCTTTTGGGAGACGATAGGCACTTATGATTTTCTTTTGACTGTAATTTCCCAGTGAAGGAACTTCTTCTTTGAGCTCGCGATTAAGGGTCTCCTCTATAGTTTCATTATCATCAATTCGTCCTCCAGGTATATCCCAGAAGTAATTGCCAGATTGATCCTTCTTCTTGAGAAGTAGCACTTTATTATCCACACGTATCACACCTTTCACTCCGACGTAAAAAGTCTTAAGCATTAAAGGATTATAACCCTTCTTGCTCGGTCTCGTGTATCGGCTTAGGACGTCTTAGTCTCTTAACCACGGAGGTATACTGCTTCATAATGAAAGAAACGACTCTGGTTATCGTCAGTGGACTGCCTGCAACTGGGAAAACAACTTTAGCTAGAAGAATAGGCACAGAATTTAAACTACCTGTCTTTATCAAGGACGATTTTAAAGAGACCATTGCTGATTCTATTGGAGTGAAGGATTCGTCAGTTGAAGGGCTCGGCCGAGCTAGTCATTCAATTCTTTTCTATATCGCAAAGCAATGCTTAGAGAATGGTATCTCTCTAGTCATTGAAGGAAATTTTAAAGATACTCAACACACAAGAGAGTTCATTCAATACCTAAAGGAATCACGCAAACGTATTATAGAAATTCTCTGTACTGCCGAGTACTCGTTACGCCTTGAGCGATATAAAAGCAGAAAGAAACATCCTGTACACCCGCTTCTCACAGATCCTGCCTACGCGAAGAGTTTTGAAGAAGATAAAAGTTTTTCTTTAGGAATTGGAAAGACATTGGATATCGATACGTCTGATTTCTCTCAAATACCGTATGAATCTATTTATGATGCCATCGAAGATTCTTTATAGAACTTCCTCGTTATAAGGTTAGGGTGTGGGTGATATGAAAGCTCGTTATAGGGTATGATCTGCAATGGACACGACGGAGGTTTTCAATGGCATCGCGTACATGGCAACTTCTACGCTACCGCGAATTGACCATTGCAGGCATTCTGATGAGGGAACTCTACCAGATTTACGATGCAGGTGGTCATTCTGGAAGAAGTGTGAAATCTCAACTCCTTGAGTCGGCATTACTCCTTGCTCCGAGAACAAGCTATAGACCGAAGACTCATCTCGTATGGAGTGAATTTTTCGAAGAAATATCGCTGGTAATACGAGCTCGGAAAGAGAGAAGAGGTTCACTCCAACCGCTACTCATTACTGATCTCGAGCATCTTTCAGATGAGGAGTACGCAAGTCTCGCTATTTCACACGTATGCGCATTGAACGCGACAACCGATCCCGAACCAAGCCACATCGAAATTCTACTTCTCGCAAAGATTGCCGAGGTGTTACGTGTGGAAGAACGCATGGGCCAATTCCACCAGATTTCCACATCCTCAGAACTTCTAGTGAGGGAAGGGCGTAGACGATTTTTCGCGCGCAGACGCAAGACCAGCACCATCTAGTACTGGTCTTTTTATGTAATATTTGCTAATCACAGCTAAAATTTCAGAACTGCTATACTCTGCACATGAAAGAATTGTTTGCAGGGATACTACTCATCCTGATTATCGGCATTGGAGGGTTCTTCTATCGAAACGAAGTTGAGGGGAATGGACTTGCTCTAGGATCAAACGGAAATCAAGGTGGTGCCTGTACACAGGAAGCAAAGATATGTCCCGATGGGAGCGCAGTGGGTCGCACAGGCCCTGGTTGCACCTTTGCTATATGTCCGCCGCCAAACGTCGAGATCGACCAAGCCTCCACTACGCTGGCATTTGTCTTACCCGTTGGATATTCCGAGGTTCAGCAAGGAACTTCAAGTCCATCATCGCTGCGTACATATCAAAAATCAATTACTCCTGGCTCATTCGATACGATTACCATCTCTTCATATCAAATTCCCACAGGAGAAAATGCATCAGGGGTTATGCTAGCGCATACGGTCTTCGAACCTTCAGGCAAAGAAGCAACAACGACTAATGAGTTCGGTACAATCACAGAAGGTAGCAATTCTTTTTCAATTGTCGATATAGAACGTTTTGACGGCACGGTAGAGAGTCTTTACTATCTTGCAACTACGAGTGAGGTATACCAATTCGATCTCGTAGAAAGGAATGTGACGAATTGGAATGATCCGACTCTAAATACAGATACGCTTTCAGAGCACAAAGCACTCGAACAAATGCTTGCAACCCTCCAGATCAACGAATCCTAAAAGCATTTATACGAAATCGCACAGAAATGGCGCGGTGGTATGATTGAGTCATTAGATAACTCGCATAACCATGGATCCAACATTTAAGGAAAACTTCATACGCGGGAACCGACCAGTCCGTATTGCCTTAGTAGCAACGCTCGGAATGCTTACGCTCTACCTACTCGTCCAAACTATTGACGGTCTTCATAACTGGGGGCATGAAGATACTAACCCACCAAACACCATTACGGTTACGGGGCAGGGCACTGCTACAGCAATTCCTGACACTGCTACAATTTCGTTTACCGTAACGGGAACGGCAAATGACGTTGCGACGGCAGAGTCGCAGATGACTACTACCGTGAATGCTGCACTTGCTGCAATAAAAGCACAGGGCGTGTCTTCAAGCGATGTCACCACGACCTCATACAACGTCTCCCCGCATTACAGTAGCCCCGTTTGCCCCCCAGGACTTTTCTGCCCTGCAACAACCGGAAATGCATCAGGATATGACGTTTCCGAATCAGTGCAAGTGAATATTCACGACACCACCAAGGTTGCAGCAATTCTTGCCGGACTTGCCTCAGCAAATGTAACGAACGTGACTGGTCCGGATTTTGTAGTGGCTGATCCAACGATGGTTCAGGGTGAGGCGCGTGCACAGGCAATCCAGAAGGCGCAAGCTGATGCACAGCTCCTTGCTTCGCAGCTCGGTGTCCATCTTGGCCCCATTACTGATTTTCAAGATAATTCAAATGGGACAAATCCACCCACACCAGTATTTAGTGCGTCGAGCGCTGTAGCACCTGAAGCTGCCTCAGCACCCTCTGTACCCGTAGGAAATAATACCTATACAGATAACGTTTCGATCACCTACGAAATTAATTAGATAATAGGAATAAAGGCCTAGCGAAGGGTGTAATGCGAAGCAGAGTTGACAGAGGTCCTTTTTAATTATATAGATATAAACAGCTACTCGGATTTCGATCCGTTTGTTCTCACCGTATAGCGAAGAAGAAAGGGAGCGTCATGCTCATCTTGCAGATAGTGTTTTCGATTGTCGTACTGCTGGCGGCGTTCGCGGGAGGCGTGCTGTTCGATTGGTATGTCCCCTTCCCGCGCATGCTATTCCATGACAAGGGTCATCGGGTTTTTCTCGTGGCCGACGAGACTGTCTCGGTGATCCTCATCGACCTGATCTACAGGTACGGAGGTCTCAAGCCCATCATGGAAATCAACTCCGGTGGCACACACCAGACCTTGCTGTCTGATGGCGTCACTGTCATCATGTGGGTCGATAAGGGCGTGAATATCAGCAACGGCGGCTTCACGTTCGTCAACAACAATATCCGTGAGCGCCACTATGCCATGCAGGAGCTGTGCGACAAACTCAAAGCTCTCGGCCACGACGTTACGGTCAGTCAGCCCGACGATAGCTTGCCAGGCGGAATCCTACTACTAGCTTCATCGCCCACGGCTTTCCTTGGCGACGACGTCGGCTTCCGACCGGATCTACGGATGATGAAGAAGATGAATCCCGACGCTGCTCACGTCCTTTAACAACGTTCAGAGCGCATGTTTTACAGGGTGGGGACTTCGGTTCTCACTCTTTTTCTTTACATATAAGTTCTAAGGTTCTTTATCAAGTAGAGCAAAGTTGGTTGACACCCACAGGCCCCCGTACTATTATAGAAATATCAAAAGGCCTGCGGGCCTTTTAAAAATGGCGATTTTGTTCACTTCCTAATCTTTCGAACGCATTAATCCCTAGCCGAACTAGATATGAACGCACTCATTAGTTACATCCGGGGTGTTCGTGCAGAAATCCCACACATCGTTTGGCCAAGCAGACGGCGCGCGATTGCGGACGTTATTGCGGTTGTTTTGATCTCCGCTATAGCGGCTGCGGTTATCGGCGGGCTCGATTATATCTTCACAGGAGCAGTCAATTACTTCATCAGCAACCAGCCATAGTTTTTATTACCATCACACTTACTATCAGTGTTCTTTATTATTCTCTTTACCTATGGAACTTCGAACCACTCCTGAATTTAGTGACGATGCAGCAAGTCCCGAGCCGCATTGGTATACCATCCACACCTATGCGGGGTATGAGAATGCCGTTGAACGTAACTTGAAGCAGCGTATCGAATCGCTCGGCATGGAAAACAAAATCTTCGAGGTCGTCGTACCGACCGAAAAGAAAATCCGTGTCAAAGGCGGCAAGCGCATTGTCGAAGAAGAAAAAATTTATCCAGGATACATACTTGTTCGAATGATCGTAGACGAGGATTCATGGTTTGTCGTGCGTAATACACCGCGTGTAACAGGGTTCGTCGGTTCAGGTGTCACACCTGTCCCAATGGAAGATTCCGAAGTCTCTACGCTTATGAAGCGCATGGGTGCAGAAGCACCAAAACATCGTATCGATCTCGTAAAAGATGACCCTGTCATAATTGCAGATGGACCTTTCAAGGATCTTGAGGGCAAGGTAGGTGAAATCGATGAAGAACGCGGAAAGGTGAAAGTGCTCGTCGCGATGTTCGGTCGTGAGACTCCCGTTGAACTCGATTTCTTGCAGATACGAAAAATGTAGCGTAAAGTCGAAATACTAGAGGATATATGGCAAAAGCAGTAAAGAAAATCAAACTCCAGATCCCCGCAGGGAAAGCGACGCCAGCGCCGCCGATTGGTACTGTGCTCGGTCCTGCAGGTGTGAACATTGGTGACTTCGTAAATAAATTCAACGAGGCAACGCGCGACAGGATGGGATCAATTATCCCTGTCGATATGACCGTGTATGATGATCGCAGCTTCACTTTTGTGCTCAAGACTCCACCAACACCACGACTCATTCTCAAGGCTATCAATCAGGAAAAAGGCTCGGGCAAGGCTTCCACAAAGAAAGCAGGAACCATGACAAAGGATCAGGTAAAAGCCATTGCTGAGGAGAAAATGGTAGATATGAATGCTGGTTCGCTTGAAGCGGCAATGCGCATGGTTGAAGGAAGCGCACGTTCGATGGGCGTTGAAATCAAATAAACAAAAGAGCGAGCGGACAGCTCGCTTTTTTGTTCGAGAGCGCATATGCAAGTAACTCCCTATAAACTTCGGCACATACTACCTCCCAAAGACGATCTTAAAGCGGCTATTCGTGAATCGAAGCTCTCCCTTAAGGAGGGCGACATTGTCGCAATATCTTCAAAGGTTGTGAGTATTGGTGAGGGTCGAACCGTTCCTGTCAAAGGAACTGACAAGGAAAGTCTTATGAAGAGCGAGGCTGACTGGTATTTCAAGGCGGGAAAGAATTCAAGATATCGACGCTATTTTACGATCGCACGTGGCGTGATGATCGGTTCTGCAGGAATCGATGAGAGTAACGGCTCCGAACACTACGTCCTCTATCCCAAGGACCCCTTCAAGAGCGCACGACAATTACGCCTCTGGCTCCAGAAGGAATACAGGATAAAGGAGCTTACGGTCGTAATCACTGACTCAACAAGTCTTGTTATGCGTCGCGGCGCAATCGGCTTCGCGTTGTCGTGGGACAATCTTGATCCTCTACGTGATTACCGCGGGACCAAGGATTTATTTGGAAGAGTAATTCAAGTAGAGATGGCAAACATAGCCGACTCGCTCGCAGTGACAGCCGTGCTTGTTATGGGAGAAGGAAACGAGCAAACTCCCATTGCGGTCATACGTGGAGCAGAAAATATTGTCCGTAAGAACCGATCGCCAAAGAAAGATAGATTCATCCTACCCCCAGACGATGACGTCTTTGCGTTGTTCTTCTGGCGCAAGGGTTGGAAGAAAGGGAAAGGAGGGAAATAAGAAGTCCTAGTGGATACTAGGACTTAAAGATTCAGCGCGGCTCTCCTTTTGAACCTTTCGAATCCAAAGGTAACCGAACACAACAAGTAGGATGTCGAAGATTCCAAATACGATGCAGCCGATGATGTACAGCGGAGTGTGAGGGAAGAAAACATTCGACACGAGCGCAGTAATAAGTGCGAGTAACGAGCCGACGACGAGAAAGATAAATAGGATGACCTTGTCCATCTCCCATCTCCTGCAGATCTGTTGTCTGCCTCACCACATGATGGAGGAACGCTACTCTTTCTCATAACGCCCGTAGTGCATATCTTTAGGCTACTTGTCTTAAGTGAACTTAAGCTTCAAGCTCAGTCGCGTTCAAGATTAATCCAGTGATACGTAATACCGTTCCATTCGTGATCTTCTTTAGAAATCTCTTTTGTGAATAGATTTTCATATGCAGGGAAATAGCTATCGCCCTCCTTGTCGTCATCAATAAGTGTGAGATAGAGACGATCAGTAAAGGGAAGCGCTTGTTCATATATCTGAGCACCACCACCAATGAATATTTCTTCAGAGTCAAGTGCCTTAGCTTGTATCAAGGCTTCTTCTAACGAGTGAGTTACCAGAACATCAGGGTAAGACCAATTTACATCACGTGTAATGACCATGTTTGTACGTCCGGGAAGTGCTTTACCAAGTATTGATACGATCGACTCGAATGTCTTTCTTCCGAGGATTATAGGATGTCCAAGAGTGAGTGCTTTGAAGCGCTTAAGATCATCGGGTATATGCCAAAGAAGGCCATTACCTTCGCCAATTACACGAGGATGCTGTGCGCTATTTCCGATAGCGACCACGATAGACACACGGGGTTTAGGAGAATCCTTTTCCATATTTTACCTAGTTTATAAAGACATCATGCGCGCGAGCATCTGTTTTGTGAAGAGTCGCCATAATGCCACTAGAATTTTTTTCAACCACACAAGTATAATCCACGGGTTGATCCCAAGGTTCTCGTACAAGTAGCGTTTTTACAAATTGATCAGCGAAACAAAATCCAATCCGTAGCCATGAGGCAGGAACATAGGAGAGAAACCGGTCATACCATCCGCCGCCTCTACCGTGTCGTGTGCCAAGAGTATCGAATTGTCGTCCGGGGATGAGAATGAAACCTGAGCGCTCATTTGCAAGTCTGAGAGCGCTTGCTGCTTCTTCAGAGGGATCAAGCTCCGCGCGCGGAGCGATTGTATATAAATCAACTTTCGGTCCAATGAAAATAAGCTCTTCAGGAGACACTTCTGCTTGCAATGCTGAATACGTTATACCGAAAGAGTAAGACTCTAAAAGCTTTGGAAGCGCGGCATCTACTACCGATTTTGTATCTTTGGTTTCACCTTTTTCCTTTCTGCTGTCAATATCTCGACTTCTTTCCATGTGCCGTATACTAGCACTATGAATTCAGAGAAATACGAAATAGAGATAAAAAGTCTCTTAGGAAACTCCTCAAATGCGGATAAACTCCGAGCCGACCTAAAAGCTATTGATGCCGATTCGTCCTGTATATCAAGCTATACACAACTCAATCACTACTTTGAAGGTGGAGATTCTAGAATGCTTGCCAATAGGATAGGTACACATTTGGTCGGTGATGAGTATGAGAGGATGGAACGCATTGTAAATAATGGCAAGAATATATCAGTACGAACACGTGAGATGAATGGAAAAGTGTATATTGTCATGAAGGCTTCAATTGGAGATGATTCAAGTTCGAATGGTGTTGCGCGTCTCGAGGTTGAAGCATTAATTCCCAATATGACGCTTGATCAACTTGATGCAGAAGTACTCGCTGCTGGCTACAAGTACCAAGCAAAATGGTCACGTACGCGCGAAGAGTATAAGGTTAAAGACATCACCGTATGTCTTGATAAGAATGCGGGATATGGATACCTCGCGGAATTCGAGAAAGTGGTTAATGATGCTAGTAAAGCGGAAGAAGCGAAGCGAGAAATTGGTCTATTCATGCAGCAGCTTGGAGTTGTGGAACTGGCGCAAGATCGACTTGAGCGCATGTTTGCGTATTATAATGAGCACTGGCCAGAGTATTATGGCACCGAAAATATCTTTACGATCGAATAAATATGTATCTATCTGACTCTGATATCGAGAAGGCCGTAAAGAAAGGGGATCTTACGCTTGAACCATTTGATAAAAAGCGTTTACAACCCGCAAGCTACGATATTCTTCTTGGGAATCGGTTTCTTATTTCCGAGGCTCATAAACATGGATATATTGATCCGGAAAAAAAGGTATTTCCTGAGATGCGCGAGATCATACTAAGCGATAAAGAGGAGTTCATTCTTCATCCAGGGATTGTGGTACTTGGTTTTTCTCACGATTTATTTGGTTCAAACAAATATCTTATTCATTTGAACGGTAAGAGTTCGCTCGCACGTATTGGACTTATCGTACACAATACCGCAGGACTCATTAATCCGGGACATTATCTACATGTCGTGTTCGAGCTCTATAATACCAATAGCATCCCAATCATTCTCCGGCCTAAAATGCCAATAGCGCAGCTCACGTTTTCTGAACTCTCGTCCCCTCCCAAAAAGAGCTACGAAAAGCTTGGGCGGTATGGGAAGGGAAAGGATAATTGGAAAGGTGGAGCAGCGCCTCGGAAGCGCAAATAAGTTATAACTCAAGAATAATCCTATGCCCCTAAAACACCCTGAATATCAGTACCTCGATTTACTACAGGAAGTTCTTAATGATGGCGAGGAACAGGTCGATAGTGGTACTGGGGTAAAAACCTATAGTCTCTTTGGTCGTCAAATACGTTTTGATCTTTCTGAGGGTTTTCCACTTCTTACAACCAAGCGCGTGTATTGGACAGGCGTACTTCATGAATTGTATTGGTTCTTGTCCGGGCAGTCGAATATAAAATACCTTGTCGATAACAACGTGCACATTTGGGACGATTACCCATTCAAGATATATTCAGAAAAAGTTGAAAAGGGTGAGGCACCAGTACTCACGAAGGATGAATTCATTGAAAAAATCGCAAAAGATGAAACATTTGCAAAAGAGAATGGGGAGTTACCCCATATTTATGGCGAACATTGGCGTCGCTGGGAAGCAACCGATGGACGGAAAATAGACCAACTTTCCTGGGTAGTGGATGAATTACGCAAGGATCCCGATGCTCATAACACACTTGTTTCTTCATGGAATCCTGAATATATGTATGCAATGGCACGTCCTGGAGAAGGGGCACGATTCCCAATCTGTCACAATCTCTACCAGCTCAATATAAAACACGGGAAAGTATGTCTGCAACTCTATCAGCGCTCAGCAGATATATTTCTCGGCGTCCCTTTTAATATTGGAAGCTACGCGCTTCTTACCTGCATTATCGCGAAGATTCTCGGCCGTGAGCCAGGGGAATTCGTACACACATTTGGCGATGTCCATATATATGAAAATCATCGCGAACAAGCTAAAGAACAACTTTCTAGAAAGCCGAAAGACTTCCCAACTCTTTCATTCACTCAAAACTTCGATTCACTCGATTCCTTCCGCCCTGAATTCGTGAAGCTCGAAAACTATACCCCAGAAGCAACCATCAAAGCCGAACTTACCGTATCTGGTGGCTACAACAAGAAAATTCACGGATAAAACATGGAGTATCAGCACCTTAAAAAAGAAGATCCTGACGTCTTTACAACTGTCGAAGGCGAAGAGAAACGAGAAGCCGAAGGACTCGAGCTGATTCCTTCGGAGAATTATGTTTCGATCGCAGTGCGTGAAGCCATGGGTTCCGTCTTCACCAATAAATATTCTGAAGGCTATCCGGGCAAACGATACTACGGTGGACAGGAATACACCGATCAGGTTGAGTCGATCGCGATAGAGCGCGCAAGGAAACTCTTCAATTGTGATCATGCAAACGTGCAACCACTCGGCGGTGCGGCTGCAAACATTGCTGCGTATTTCGCATGGCTTGAACCTGGCGATACGATTCTTGGCATGGACCTCTCTCACGGGGGGCACCTCACCCATGGTTCTCCGGTCACGTATATGGCAAAGCTCTTCCGATTTGTTCGGTACGGAATGAAGAATATCGACACAGGGGAAATTGACTATGATGCACTACGTGAAAGTGCACTGAAGGAGAAGCCAAAAATAGTCCTTGCTGGATTCTCTGGATATCCACGCGAACTCGATTGGCAAAAGATATCTGATATTGCAAAAGAAGTCGGCGCCGTCGCAATGGCTGATGTTGCGCATATTGCAGGGCTCATCGCTGGTGGAGCTGCAAAAAACCCCTTCGACTATGGTTTTCAAATAGTAACGACAACGACGCACAAAACTCTTCGCGGACCGCGCGGCGGCATGATTCTTTCGAAGGGAATTGTCTCAAGTCCTATAAAGGCTCCTGAAAAGACCATAGAGAATCTACCAACATTAATCGATCGGAGCGTATTCCCGGGATTTCAGGGTGGTCCCCATATGCACCAAATAGCAGCCAAGGCAGTCTCGTTCCATGAAGCACTGCAGCCCGCATTCAAGAACTACGCTCAGCAGATCATTAAGAACGCGCAGGCAATGGCAGAAGTGCTCAAAGCCAATAATGTGCGTATGATCGCTGGAGGAACTGACAACCATCTCATTCTCGCTGATGTGTTCGGTTCGCTCGGTATTTCTGGCGGAGAGGCAGAAAAACTTCTTGATGAGGCAGGTATCACACTCAACAAGAATTCAATTGCTGACGACACACGCAAACCATTTGATCCGTCGGGTATACGGTTTGGTACACCTGCAATGACAACCCGGGGCTTTATGGAACCCGAGTCCAAGCAGGTCGCAGAGATCATGGTTGAGGTACTCACGAAGCGCGATGCAGCAACTGTCTCCAAAGCACGCGAGCAAATTCGCACGCTTGCTATTTCTCATCCAGTTCCAGAGTCCTTTGTGTAATGGTCGCTGCAATTTCTATCATGAATAAAAGCGCCGCATGACTTCAGGCGATCAAAGTATAGTCTCAATGAAGGAGCGCGTACGTGATGCACTCATTGCTCTTGCTCAGTATCGAACGGATCACCCGGAAGACCCGAAGATGGAATCGATCATGACGCAGCTTGAATTTGTGCAAGAGGCGATCGAATCAGAGAAGTCACTTACCCACGCTCAGAAAAATGCGCTGGATTTCAATTTGGTGGAAGGTACGCCACTTGAGCATGACGAGGATCTTACGCGCGAACTCTATAGCATCCGCAACTACGCGATGAATTCGCTATAGGTTTTGGTCGCTTTTTGATAGACTCCTGATAATGGAAGAACAGATCAAAAATGCGGTACAGAAGGCGCTGTCCGAGCTTGGTGCGGGTGCTGTAAATTTTGTTGTTGAGTGGCCCACTGAAATGAGTTATGGAGACTACGCAACCAATGCTGCTCTTGCCGCAGCAAAACCGCTCCAGAAAAAACCACAGGAAGTAGCGGAACTCCTCCTACCAAAACTCAAGGAAATTTTAGGGAGTGCGCTTACTAGTATCGAGATTGCTGGCCCTGGTTTTATAAATTTTACGCTCTCACCTGAATCCGTAACTAAAGCGATGCTAGAGATTGAGGGGCAGGGGAATACGTGGGGTAACGGAAACGAAAACAATGGCAAATGCATAATGATCGAATATTCAAATCCAAATCCTTTCAAAGAACTACACATTGGTCATTTAATGAGCAATGTCGTAGGTGAATCACTCTCACGTCTGCTTGAAGCATCGGGTGCAAGGGTGCTACGAGATACATTCGGCGGAGATGTTGGTCCGCATGTGGCAAAAGCACTGTGGAGTCTAGAACGAGATAAAGTTACCGACATCGTCAGTGCAAAAGAGATCGGGAAAGCATATTCGCATGGAGCTATCGCATATGAAGAAAGTAAAGAGGCAGCAAAAGAGATTGATGAGCTAAACACACGTATATACGAAGTTGTCGGAAAACAAAATGAACCTCAGACGCTTTCACCAGAAGATCGTGAACTTCTCGATTTATGGCGCAAAGGCCGCGAAATTTCTATGGAAGAATTCGAGCGGCTTTTCAAACTACTTGGAACGAAGTTCGATTATACGTTTTTCGATAGCGATACGGTTGAGGGAGGCATGCGTGTCGTTCGTGATGGTCTTGAGAAGGGGATTTTCGAAAGGAGCGATGGCGCAATCATATATGACGGCGACAAGCGAGCACAAACTAGCGAAAATACTATTCCAGAAAAGGGCCTTCATACACTTGTTTTCATCACAAGTCGTGGCACTCCGACGTATGAGACGAAAGACATCGGTCTGGCGTTCCTGAAAGAAGAACGTGCCGAAACCGACGAGGTTATTATTGTTACGGCAATTGAGCAAATCGGGCACTTCAGAGTATTCCTAGCGGCTCTCGCTGAGATTGCACCACTTCTTTCAAAAAAGACCAAACATGTTTCGCATGGACTCTTGCGTCTTCCAACTGGCAAAATGTCGTCACGCAAAGGGAACGTCATCACCGCAGTTGAGCTTCTCGAGGATATGGTAAAGCGTGCTAGTGAAAAGAATACGGATCCAATTGTCGCAGAGCAAGTAGCCATTGGCGCCGTAAAATACATGATTCTACGACAATCACCTGGTTCAGATATCGTATTTGATCCAGAGAAATCACTTTCGCTTGAAGGTGACTCAGGACCATATCTGCAGTATGCGCTCGTGAGGGCAAAATCAGTTGTCACGCAATCAGCTTCTGGAGAAGGAACGGATGCCCCAGAAACACCTTATTTTCTCGAACGTCTATTGATTAGATTCCCTGAGGTCGTAAAGCGTAGTGAACACGAGCTTGCGCCAAATTACCTCGCACATTATTTAACACAGCTCGCGAGTCAGTGGAATTCTTTTTATGCGCAAGAACGAATCATCGGGGGCGACTACGAAGCTTATAAACTTAAACTAGCCCGCGCTTTCATACTAACAATGCAAAATGGCCTACATCTGCTTGGCATACCAGCTCCCGAGCGCATGTAGCAGGTTGTTTTCTTTTTATCCTCTAAAGGATACGATTAGAAAATCATGGCAGGTTCCAAGGAGCACTCTGAGACACCTAAATCAGACAGTACGAAATCCGATGCCGCACAGCGCGAGGAACGTACACTGACTTTCTGGCGCGATAATGAGATATTCAAGAAATCGCTCGAAAAGCCAGCCCCTAAGGGAAATTTCATATTTTACGAAGGACCCCCAACCGCCAATGGCCAACCAGGTCTTCATCACCTGGAGTCGCGAGCATTCAAAGACGCGCTTCCACGCTATAAGACTATGCGCGGCTACCGTGTTCCGCGCCGCGCTGGCTGGGATACCCATGGGCTTCCGGTAGAACTTCAGATCGAGAAAGAGCTTGGGTTTACGGGGAAAAAAGATATTGAAGCCTACGGCATTGCGGCATTCAATAAGAAGTGTCGTGAAAGCGTTTTCAAATATGTTGATGAATGGGAGAAGTTCTCAAACCGAGTAGGATACTGGGTCGATCAGAGTAAGGCATATTTCACCTTCGATGCGCCGTACATGGAGTCAGTCTGGAATATCCTCAAGCATGTCTCTGAAGAAGGTCGTCTCTATAAGGATTACAAAGTAGTGCCATGGTGTGTACGCTGCGGAACTGCGCTCTCATCGCACGAGCTCGCGCAGGGCTATGAGGACGTGAAGGATCTCTCAATAACTGCAAAGTTTGAGCTGGTGGATGAGCCAGGAACATATTTCCTTGCATGGACAACGACCCCGTGGACGCTTCCTGGGAATGTCGCTCTCGCGGTAGGTGAAACCATTACCTATGGTCGTTACACAAACGGTACCGAAAAAGTAATCTTGGCCACAGCGCGCGCAAAAGAAGTTCTGGACGAGTCATGGAAACCTGAAGAGGAGATGCCTGGGAGTGCATTAGTAGGAAAAAAATATAAACCGTTGTATCCGTTTGCAGAGAAACTTGCGGCAGACGAGGAGAAAAAGAAATTCGAGAATGCGTTTACAGTATACGGAGCTGAGTTTGTGACGACTGAAGACGGTACAGGTATTGTGCATAGCGCAGTCATGTATGGCCAAGAAGATTTTGAATTAGGAACTAGAGTCGGATTACCAAAGGTGCATCTTGTAGCTCCTGATGGTCACTTTATCCAGAGCACTGAATTCCTAGAAGGAAGATTCGTGAAAGATGAGGAGTTAGCGGTTGATATTGTGAAAGATCTTGCAGCACGAACTCCGAATTCACTTCTCTTTGCGAAGGGAAAGCATGAGCACTCGTACCCGTTTTGTTGGCGATGCAAGACTCCTCTCATCTACTATGCGCGCGACTCGTGGTACATCCGCATGCAGGACTTGCGCGATACCCTTGTTGCCGAGAATGAGAAGGTGCACTGGGAGCCTGAGCATACTCGTGATGGCCGCATGGGTGAGTGGCTTCGAGGCGCCAAGGATTGGGCGATCTCACGTGAGCGCTACTGGGGAACACCACTACCGGTTTGGCAGAGCGAGGACGCAATCGAGCGCATTATGATCGGTTCCATTGAAGAGCTCAAGACTCGCACGAAGAAATCTGGAAATAAGTATTTTTTAATGCGGCACGGCGAAGGCGAACACAATGTCAAAGGAATCTTAAGTTCAAACCTCGCTGATGATAAATATGGGCTTACTGCTACAGGGCGCGCACAGGTACAGGAACAAGCAGAAAAATTGAAGGGTAGCGGCATAACTCACATCTATGCATCCCCATTTCGTCGGACGCGCGAGAGTGCAGAGATCATGGCCGATGTTCTAGGAATTTCACATGACTCAATTGTGTATGATGAGACGCTTCGTGAGATTGATTTCGGCGATCTTGATGGTAAACCATTTGGTGAATTTCTTGAGTATGAAGAAAAAAATATGCAAGCCTATAGCGATTCGCTTCCAAATGGAGAAAGTTATCTCGATGCGAAACGCAGATTCGGCGGGTTCCTCTACAATCTCGAAAAAGTTCATGCAGACAGCATCATATTAATGATTTCTCATGGCATGGCACTCGAGGCGCTCAAAGCGGTCGTTGAAGGCGCCGGCGACATCGAATCAAAACACATTACTGACACACTGGAACCGAAACCAGGGGAAATGATGGAACTCGATTTCGTACCGCTTCCACGTAACGAAAATTACGAGCTCGATCTTCACCGTCCGTACATTGATGAAATAACGCTAGTTAGCGACTCAGGGAAAGAATTAGAGCGGGTGAAGGATGTCATCGATGTATGGTTTGATTCTGGCGCCATGCCGTTTGCTGAGGATCACTACCCATTCGAGAACAAAGAGTGGGTTGAGGGGCCAGGCTATCCCGCGGACTACATATCAGAGGCGATTGATCAGACACGTGGGTGGTTTTATACACTCCTCGCAGTTGGTGTACTCCAGGGGAGAGGGCATGCATACAAGAACGTAATTTGCTTAGGTCACCTGCTCGATGAAAAGGGACAAAAGATGAGTAAAAGCAAGGGAAATGTGATTGCTCCACTTGAAGCTGTTGATCAGTGGGGAGCTGACGCGCTGCGTTTTTGGATGTATAGCGTAAACGCACCAGGCGATTCAAAGAATTTCGATGAAAAAACCGTTAAAGAGTCACTACGCACATTGTCGTGGCTAGAGAACAGCATGCGTTTCTACCAGCTTTTTGTCGATAATGATGGAGGACCAAAAGAAACTAATTCAGAGGAGCAAGTTATCGATTCGTGGATGCGCATTCGCAGCGCCGAAGTCGTGAATAGTACGACTTTTTACCTCGATAATTACAAACTGCTTGAAGCAACACGAACAATAGCTTCGTTATTCGAAGACCTCTCACAATGGTATGTACGGCGTATTCGAGATCGCGCACGTGAAGGAGACGCGTCCGCGATTAGCACACTGCGTAACACACTCAACATAAGTGCGCGTCTTCTCGCACCGTTCGCACCATTTCTTGCTGAGGAAGTATATCGTGCTGTTAAAAATGATATCGACCCTGAAAGCGTGCACCTTACTGAATGGCCAGAGGAACCTATCTTATCAGAAGATGATAAGAAACTTCTCGAAGGGATGAGACAGGTACGCGCATTTGCATCAGAAGGACTTATGCTTCGTCAGAAGGCAGGCATTAAAGTGCGCCAGCCGCTCGCGAAGCTCTCGATTCCTGGAACTCTTTCCAAAGAACTCTGTGTGCTTCTTGCCGAGGAGGTAAACGTAAAAGTAATTGAGCAAGAGGCATCTGAAATGCAACTTGATATCGTGATTACAGATGAACTCATGGAAGCCGGAGACATACGTGAATTTATGCGCGCACTTGCTGATGCGCGTAAGGAACTCGGACTATCGCCTCGAGATCAAGTCACACTCACTATTAGTGAAAATGCGACCGGTACTCTTGAGGGAACAGTATTTCCTGGTATAGCCAAACTCTCGTTTGGAGGAATTGTCGATCCCCCACACACTGCTGAACTTTCATTCGGAACAGTATCATTCCATATCTCACGCGATGCGACATAAATATGCAACAACAGGACTGGTGCTCTCACGCACTCCGCTTGGAGAGGCAAGTGCGTTCATAAGCCTTCTCACACCTGACCTAGGTCTTATACATGCGCGCGCTCAGAGTGTGCGTAAGCCGGGCGCGAAACTTGCTCCAGCACTCCAAACCTTTGCAGAGTCAGATGTTATTCTCGTTCGCGGCAAAGAGGGTTGGCGACTTTCAGGAGCGGTCCTCGCTACAGATTGGTTTGGAAAAATGGACGCCTCTGCGCGCACGCGTGCAGGCCGCATTACCGGCCTCCTTCAGCGTCTCGTTCATGGTGATACGAATGATGGACTTTTCTTTACTATCATCTCCGATTTTATTTCTGTACTCATCTCTAACAAGAAAGACGAATCGGAGGCTGATGCTGCAGAGATACTCGCCGCACTTCGCATACTACGAGCACTCGGTGTCGATGCTGGTGAACTTCCTGGTGGTCTTGAGGTTGGTTATGCTTCCGAAGTCCTCGCACCGATTATGGAAAAGCGGTCTGACTACATTGTTCGAATTAATCACGGCATCACGGCATCAGGGTTGTAGTTCGATCCTTAGTTCTACAGTAACTAAGCTACAATAATCACATGGAAAGAAAGGTGATAAAGTTCCGGGACTTTCTTGCCGATCTCGTACAAAAAGGAGAAAAGGATTCGACATGGAGACTCTTTGATGATAAAGATCTCCAAAAAGGAGACCGGGTTGATTTGGTTAATTGGAATACAGGTGAGAAATTCGCTGAAGCTATTCTTACCGAAGTCCATGAAAGGTCTATGGGAGATTTAAAGCCAATCGACTTTGAAGGGCACGAGAAATTTGAAAACGAGGAAGAAATGTACAAAGCATATCGAACCTATTACGGAGATATGGTTGGACCAGAGACTCTGGTCAAGATTATCCATTTTAGTCTGATCTGATGTAGATTCCAGCATCGTCTTTACAGCCACAAATCACAAAGAATTGCTATAATGCCAAGCATGAAAGAGTACGAAGATGCAATCAGGACCTACCTACAGGAGCGAAAGTGGGATGATCTTCGTCCGAGCGATCTTGCTAAGTCAGTAGCGATTGAGGCTGCAGAATTACTTGAGTTGTTTCAGTGGACAAATCAGACCCTTGTAGAAGTGAAGCAAGATCCTGAAAAATTAGAAGCGATCAAGAAAGAGCTGGCAGACGTACTTATTTATTGCTTCGATATGAGTGTTCTTTTGGGTTTTGATACGGGAGATATTCTTCTCAAAAAACTTGAAAAAGCAAAGCAAAAATACCCCGCACATTTATTTAAAGATCGTGACGAAAATCAAGACGCCGGTTCGGAGGATATTTATTGGAAAATAAAAAAGGATCATCGAATGAAAGGAGAATAGGCCTCTGAGAAAATATGCAAAGGGAAATAGATATTCACAAAACTGCAGGAATTCTAATTCAAGATCGAAAATTTCTCGTTACTAGACCGAAGGGTAAGAGCTATTTTATTTCTCCAGGAGGGAAAGTTGAACTGGGAGAAACTACGTACGAGGCTTTAAAAAGAGAGTTAAGGGAGGAAATTGAAATAGATATAGACACTTCTGACTTGCAGGAGTTCGGTACATTTTACGCACCAGCCCAGGGACAAAAGAATAAGTATCTTCAGATGGATGTTTTTCTAGTTACAAAATGGAAAGGAGAAATAAAACCAGCGAATGAGATTGAAGAAACTATGTGGATCGATTCAAAATTACCCCCAGATATAGAGGTGGGG
Source organism: uncultured bacterium (assembly GCA_963851445.1). GTDB lineage: Bacteria > Patescibacteriota > Minisyncoccia > Phycocordibacterales > Phycocordibacteraceae > C7867-001. The sequence continues at coordinate 372,831 of CAWKPH010000001.1, forward strand.
TCAATATTCCAACATGACGTATTACCCAGACTAAAAAGTCTTGACCTTATCGATTAAGATTCTTATACCGTCCCAAGAATCCCCAGCAACTCTTGTATACTTAGGGTATGAATCTACAAGTTGGAGTCAAGGTACTTTTAAAAAACTCTGATGGCAAAATCCTTATTCTTAAACGCTCTGAAGAGAAATACGGTAAGACAAGCGGATCATGGGACATAGTAGGTGGAAGAATCGATCCAGGAACATCTCTTCTTGAGAATTTAGAAAGAGAGGTATTAGAAGAAACCAAATTATCGTTCGTTTCAGAAGCAAAGCTCATAGCCGCACAGGATATTATTCCGAATCAGGAACGACACATTGTTCGGCTCACGTACGTAGCTCACACAAAAGGAAAGCCTGAATTAGATTTGATTGAACACAGCGAATATAAATGGGTGACATTTCAGAATCTTATCAAAGAGACAGATTTGGATATCTACGTCGGAATGCTCCTCAAAAGAGGACTACTAAGAGAGGATTCTTGGGATTAAAGCTCCTAATAGTCATGAGTTTGCAAACCAACCACCCAAAGCATATTCTCATCACAGGCGTACAATGGAGAAAATGATGAGGAAAGGCGTAGACTACCCAGGCATCGCAATTGTCTTTGCGTGTCATGATGGCAATGGCAATTTCCTTCTTTCTAAAAGGAGCGTCGAGTCACGGGACGAAAAAGGCATGTGGGCACAAGGCGGTGGGGCCCTCGAACTTGGTGATACCGAAGAATATACCCTCAGAAAAGAGATCATGGAGGAATACTGCACTGAAGTAATTGAGATTGAATATCTAGGGCATCGCGAGGTTCTTCGTGAACAAGAAGGGGTAAAAACTCACTGGATTGCTCACGACTTCAAAGTATTAATTGATCGGTCAATGGTTAAAAACGGTGAGCCCCATAAAGCAGACGAAATCGGATGGTTTTCGCTTGAGGAACTTCCGAGTCCAATGTATTCCCAGTGGTCAATCTTTTATGAGTTATACAAAGACAAGCTCAGCGCACCGTCTCTTCAATAGGGATGGTGTTTTTCATAAATAAGGTAACAACGTCACGACAAATGATCAGCAAACCACTAAAATGGTGCGATATACTTGAGTAATGTCTCCTGAGGATTCTGCCGATGCTTTGGAAAAGATACGAGAGCGATTATATTCGCCAACAGCGAACACATCGTTTCATGAACCTTCTCTTTCGCCTCGGGTAGCACCTGACGAGAGCCAACACTGGCAACCCCCACCTCCCCAACCCCAACCGAAGTCGCATAAGAAGCGTCTTTCGTGGACAGTGTGGTTTCTCATTGGTGCCACATTGTTCTTTCTCATTGCTATCGGTCTCTCATCACTGTATCTACTACGTGGCACTAATACAGTCTCGAGCAATAACATCGATATTAGTGTTCAGGGACCTACCTCTATCGCAAGCGGCTCCACCGTTCCACTTGTTCTCAGTATCGTAAATCACAATTCCGCAGACATCATTAATGCGAACATAGAAATGGATTTTCCTGATGGCACGCGCTCGTCAGACGATGTAACACAGCCTCTTGTTCGTTACACCTACGATCTTGGAACTCTGGTTGCAGGAGGAACCGCAACCTCCACTACCCAAGCCGTACTATTTGGGAGCGTAAATCAATCTATTAGTATTCCAGTAACCCTCACATACCAAACACCTAATTCGAACGCTACATACACAAAGACTCAAAATTACAGCGTAACAATCACGAGCTCACCGATAACCATCACGGCGACCTCGGTATCAAGTGTCGCATCAGGACAGCCGTTCATGATTGCGGTTGCAGTGCGTTCGAATGCGACAACTCCGCTCACCAACGTCGCAGTCGCCGCCGTGTATCCAACATCAGGTTTCACCACAACGAATTCCGGAAATGCCACTTCAACGCCGGGGCCGTTCTATGAGATCGGCACACTAGAGCCCGGTGAGGAAAAGGACTTTACGATCGGCGGCGTGCTTTCAGGTACTGATGCTAATCAACAGAGCTTCCAATTCACGGTAGGTACTGCAAGTTCAGAGGGAACGACACAGATATCAGTTCCATATGCGAGTGCGACAACCAATGTCACAATAACCCAGCCATTTCTTGCGACGACACTGACCCTCAACAATGATGCCACTGATCAAACGATAGCTACTGCAGGACAGCCAGTCGCCGGTCTCGTGTCCTGGTCAAATACACTCTCGTCGCAAATACAAAGCGGGCAAGTGACGATTCAATTGAAGGGAGAGGCGCTTGATCCAAACAGTGTGCAGGTCACCAATGGTTATTTCGATTCGTCGAACGATACAATCATTTTCAACGGACAGAGTGATCCAAGCCTACAAACCCTTAATCCAGGTGATTCCGGCAGTGCCACCTTCTCATTTGCCTCGAAAACTGGTGCTGCGCTTGCACAGATACAGAATCCAACCATACAGTTATCTGTTAGTGTTGCAGGAGAATCCGGCAGTAGCGGTTCCCAGAGTATTTCCGATAACCTCACCCGTAACGTACTTGTTGCAACTGATCTTGGGTTGTCCTCAAGCATCGTCCATACGACGGGGCCATTCCCTAATTCAGGTCCATGGCCGCCGATTGCAAATCAAACAACAACTTATACCGTGGAGCTCTCGATTACGAATACTCTGAATGACGTCGCTGGCGGTGAAGTTACGACCATCCTACCCCAGTATGTGAATTTCACCGGAAATATGACTCCTAACGATGGATCTCTTTCATACGATGCCGCCTCACGCACCGTCACCTGGAAAGTGGGTTCTATACCAGCAGGAACTGGCATCAGCGGCACTCCGCCGCTCACGGCAGCATTCCAGATTTCATTGACCCCAAGTCTCTCGCAAGTCGATTCAAGTCCTATTCTCGTAGGGAATCAGGAACTTACAGGCCAAGATCGCTTCACTGGCGCACAGGTAGAGAGCACTGCCAACGCACTCACCACAGAGACCACGACCGACCCTGGGTATCAGCCCTCATTTGGCAAGGTTCGCAATTAACGGTACAAAGAGAACAATACTATGGAAAAAGAAAAGAACGCTCCTGTAAGTCTCGAAACAATTGTTGCTCTTTGTAAACGACGAGGTTTTGTATTTCAGGGATCGGAGATCTATGGCGGTCTTGCTGGTACCTTTGACTATGGTCCCTTGGGACTTGCACTCAAGAGGAATATCGAAGCACTCTGGTGGAAGCGCTTTGTCGACATGCGTGACGACATGTATGGCATCGACTCAGCCATCCTCATGAATCCGCGGGTATGGGAAGCGTCGGGGCATGCTGACACGTTTAATGACCCACTCGTAACAGACAGCAAAACAGGTAAGCGCTATCGCCTCGATCATTTGCTCGAGGAAGCGGGGAGTGATCCTGCAGGTATGACCATGGAAGAGATGGGAAGAGCACTCAAGGAAAAAGGGATCAAAAGTCCCGACGGGAATGAATTCAGTGATCCACGGCAATTCAATATGATGTTTAAGACATCGGCAGGTTCTGTTGAAAGCGGAGAATCAGATCTCTATTTGCGACCCGAGACCGCACAGGGTATGTTCGTGAATTTCAAGAATATTATTGATGCATACCATCCAAAGCTGCCATTTGGCATCGCGCAAATCGGGCACGCATTTCGCAACGAGATCGCACCACGAGAATTCCTTTTCCGTGTACGTGAGCTCGAGATCATGGAATTTGAATACTTCCTGAACCCTTCAGAATGGGAGAAGTTGTTCGAAGACTGGCGCGTGGAAGCGCATGCATGGTTTAAATCGCTCGGTTTTGATGAGGGTGACATTAAGGAAGTCGAGGTTCCAGAGAGCGACCGCGCGCACTATTCAAAGCGCACCGTCGACTTCTATTTCAATTTTCCGAATGGTTTCAAAGAGATCGGTGGTATTGCGTACCGCACCGATTTCGACCTGGATAATCACATGAAGCGAAGCGGCGAAGATTTAAGTTATCTTGATCCAGAAACAAATGAACGATCGACGCCACACGTGATAGAGCCTACCTTTGGCCTGGGGCGCCACGTACTTGCGGTGCTCACTAAATTCTATAGCGAAGACGAGCTCGGAGGAGAGAAACGTACCTTTTTGAAACTTCCGCCTAGTCTTGCACCTATCAAAGCGGCAGTATTTCCACTTCTTAAAAATAAACCAGAGCTCATCGCAAAAGCACAGGAGGTTAGAAATGAACTTCGTAAGATACACCCCGCGATTGCGTGGGACGATAACGGCAATATCGGCAAGCGCTATCGGAGGCAAGATGAAATCGGTACACCTTGGTGCATTACAATTGATTTCGACACGCTCGGCGAGACGCCGGAACTGAAGGATACGGTTACGCTACGAGATCGAGATACTGGTGCGCAAGAACGACTTACCGTGACCCAGATCGGTGAGTGGATGCGTAAAGCACTCACGTAACAAAACTCCTTCATGATATGCAGATGTGCTAGCATACTCATATGAACCTTAATAAGCGAGTGCATGTCTCCATAACACCAAGCACGGTCATAATCACCATTCTTATTGGTTTTGGCGCCTATCTGCTATGGCTTCTGCGTGGTCTTTCGCTCCTGGTCCTCACTGCAATTGTTATTGCTTCGGCTATCGAGCCGGGCGTCACGTTCTTCAAACGCTGGAAGCTACCGCGCGTAGTCGCCGTGTTCATCATGTATGTAATGGTGTTCGGATCATTTTTTGGCCTCATCTATTTCTTCTTACCACCAATTTTGAACGATACACAGAATTTTGTTTCATCTATTCCGCAGTATCTCAATACGCTCAATCTCCCATTCTCATTTTCTGGCACCGCACTCGGAAGTTCCTCATCGGGTGCCTATCAGTCCCAGTCAGTATTTCAAACGCTTCTTGCATTCCGGTCAGCATTCTCTTCTGATACATCTGAAGGTACATTCCAACTAGTCTCCTCGTTCTTCGGCGGCATACTATCCTTCATCATCGTTGTAGTTCTTTCGTTCTATTTTGCAGTTCAGGAGACTGGGGTAGAGGATTTTTTAAAGTTAGTGACGCCATCTGAGCATGAAGGATATGTTGTAGGCCTGTGGCAACGTGCGCGCACGAAGATTGGCCAATGGATGCAAGGCCAGATCATCCTTTCAGTGCTCATGGCGGTGGTCATCTATCTCTGTTTGGTGATTCTTCAAGTTCCTGATGCCCTCCTCATCGCCGCGTTTACAGCCGTCGCTGAGGTTATTCCAATATTCGGCTCATTCATTGCGTGGTTTCCTGCGGTTATAATTGCCTATACGGCGGGGGCCGTGCCAATGGCACTCTATGTAACAGGAGTCTTTGTCGTCGTGAATCAGCTAGAGGGTAATCTCATCCACCCGCTTGTGGTGAGGAAAGTAGTAGGGGTACCGCCACTCCTCGTGCTTCTGGCTATCGTTGCCGGCGGTACGCTTGCTGGTTTCCTTGGCGTCGTGCTCGCGGTGCCGCTGGCGGCCGTCATACGCGAAGCGCTCTCAGATTTCGCACGCCGCAAACAACGACTTTCAGAGACGAACAAACCTGAACCAAGATCCAAAGCCCTACACACATAAGGCTTTTAGGTAATTCTCTGGTATTGTTTCTTTGATGAATCGCTACATAACGACAACGTTGCCGTATGTGAACGGCGATCCGCATATTGGCTTTGCGCTTGAGATTGTTCAGGCGGATCTACTCGCGCGCCTCTGGAGGGCACAGGGCGATGATGTTTTCTTCTCAACAGGTACCGATGAATTCGGTCAGAAAATATTTGAGGCAGCAGGAAAAAACGGCGAGGCAGTCGAATCCTATGTTGATCGCTATGCAGCTGAATTTCAAAAATTGAAGGATGCGCTCATGCTTAGCAATAATCGCTTCATTCGTACCACCGACCCCAGGCATATCGAAGCGGCTCAGGAAATATGGAAACGTTGTCTAGCCGCAGGAGATATCTACGAAAAGACCTACACGGGAGTGTACTGCGTAGGATGTGAAGCATTCAAGACCGAGCGTGAGCTCAGTGCTGATGGACATTGTGAGCTCCATCCCTCGCTTGAGCTGCAAGAACTTTCCGAGCGGAATTATTTTTTCAAGTTTTCAAATTACCAAGAAAGGTTACTCGAATACCTGAATCATCAGGACGTCATCGTTCCTGAGTGGCGCCGGCAGGAGGCGGAGAATTTTGTAAAAGAAGGTCTCGAGGACTTCAGCATTTCAAGAGAAAAGAATCGCTTACCATGGGGAGTTCCTGTTCCAGGTGATGATACGCAGGTCATGTACGTGTGGTTCGATGCCCTTACCAGCTATATCTCGACACTCGGATGGCCGCTAGACAACGACGGAAATTTCGAAAAATTCTGGAATGACGCTTTGACCTATCAAGTTGCGGGGAAGGATCAGGTGCGATTCCAGTCGCTTATGTGGCAGGCAATGCTCATGTCTGCGAAGCTAAAAGGCACCGACCATATCTTCTATCATGGTTTCATTAATTCCGGTGGAAAGAAAATGAGCAAGAGTCTCGGAAATGTTATTAGTCCATACGATTTGATCAAGAAATACGGCACGGATGCGACGAGATATATACTGCTTCGACACATTCATCCGGTCGACGATTCTGATGTAACGTGGGAACGACTCGACGAGTGGTACATGGCACACCTCGTCAATGGGCTTGGGAATCTCGTGGCACGTATTATGAAGCTTGCGCAGGACACACTCACCGAGTTTGTACCACTCAGTGGAGAAGGCACCGAATTAGAAACTGGTTTCACTGATAGAATCCAGCAATTCAATTTCAATGAGGCAGTCGACTTCGTCTTCGAAATGATTCAGCAGTGCGATGCGGTAATGACTGAACGTGAACCCTTTAAGAAAGTGAAAAGCGATGCTGAGGATATTCGCGAAGAAGGGAAGGAGGATATACGACTACTCGTCAGACATCTTGGGAAAATTGCGAGTCACCTTACTCTTCTTATGCCACATACCTCCGAAGTGATATTTGCTGCAATACGCGAAAACACGAAGCCTGAGAATCTCTTTCCCCGTCTTGCGTAACATGAGGTAATCTGTCATCGCATGAAATATTTTGATGCGCATTGCCATATACAATTTCCCGAGTATGATGGGGACCGCATTGCCGTACTAGAGCGCATGAAGGATGCGCAGGTTGGTGGACTTGTTGTTGGAGTCGATGAAGAGTCTTCTCAGGCGGCGGTTACCCTGGTGGAATCACATAAAAATACTACGCCCATGAATCTTTTTGCTTCGGTCGGACTCCACCCAAACGATATAAGTCAGAGCAATTCACCCTTCGATGTTTCAGTATATGAAAAACTTGCTTCTCGTCCCGAGGTTCGTGCTATAGGTGAATGCGGTCTCGACTACTACCGTCCCGAGGATCTTAGTGACGCTCTAAAGAAAAGGCAAAGAGATATTTTCGAACAACAAATCGAGCTTGCGGTAGGATGCGATAAGCCATTAATGATCCATTCGCGTCCCTCGAAAGGTTCCCAAGACGCATATCTTGATACGATCAATATAATTCGAGCGAAGAAACAAGAGTACGGCGAAAAACTCCGTGCAAATATGCATTTCTTCGTTGGGGGTATAGAGGAAGCACGCGCATTCGTTGAACTTGATTTCACTCTTTCCTATACCGCTGTGATCACTTTTGCAAACGAGTATGACCAAGTCATTCGCTATATACCGCTTAGCAATCTTCTTTCAGAAACCGATTCACCGTTCATCGCGCCCGCACAAAATCGTGGGAGGCGAAATGAGCCAGTTGCGGTGAAAGAGGTCATTAAAGCGATCGCTCGAATCAGAGGCGAAAACGAAGAAATGGTGCGAGAGGAAATCCTTCATAACGCTGCGCGAGTCTTCAATTTTTCTCTATTGTAGCCTCAAAGATTTTCTTGCAGCCCTCAAAATACCATGCTACTATGCGCCCATTATGGCTCGCACAAAGAAAGAAATTGGAGAGGTAGAGGCTCAGGAAACTGACGTAGAGAAGGAGGCGAATCACCCCGAACCGCGCGTATATGAGCTCGGCTTCCATCTCGACCCCGAGCTTCCTCAGGAAGAAGCGAAGAAAGCATATCAGGCGCTAAAGGATCTCATCGCCTCAAATGGTACAGTTGTCGCAGAAGGTGAACCTGAGAAAATCCAACTCGCGTACACTGTCTCACGCATGGAAACCGGCGGCCGCCGAGATTTTAATTCTGCGTATTTTGCATGGATCGCCTACGAAGCAGCGGGTGAAGGTCATCAGGTAATTTCAAATGCTGCAAAATCAAATTCTCGCATCATTCGCTTCCTCGATGTGCGAACGACCAAGGACGGTGCAAGGCATTCAGCAGAAATGCAGGAATTTTATCGCCAAGCAGCTCAGGAGAACCAAGCAGCAGCTCTCGAGGAAGAAGCGATTGTTGATACCGAACTCGATACGGCTCTTCGCGAGGCAGGTGTCTCATAACTACCATGTATCTAAACAAAGCACTCCTATACGGAAATCTTACGCGCGATCCTGAAGTCAAGGCACTTCCGAGCGGTCAGCAGGTAGCAACCTTTGGCCTTGCTACTAATCGCTCCTACAAGGATAAGAATGGTGTACAGCAGGAACAAACTGAATTTCATAACATCGTTGCCTTCGGCCGCACAGCAGAAGTAATGGGACAATACCTGAAAAAGGGTCGCCCCGTATACATCGAAGGACGTCTTCAAACTCGCACATGGGAAGCGGAGGGCCGTAAGAACTATCGCACGGAGATTGTTGTTGATAGCTTCCAATTCGGCGCGGATGGCGGTAAGGGAGGTGGTACCGGCGCAACAGCTTCTGCCGGTGTAGCGCGCGCCACAGGCGGATCGGATTTTGAGCAGCCAGCTCCAACCCAGGGCGAGGAGATTCAGTATCCTGATGAGGAGATCAATCCGGACGATATTCCTTTTTAGCAAGAATAAAGACTATTCAATATGGCTCACCAAGCAGAACGAGAAGAAATAGAGAACAAGAAATTTATTGACTACAAGGATATCGCGTACTTGAAGCAATTCACGAACCCTCACGCTAAGATCATTAGTCGCAAGCGCACAGGCATTCCTGCAGATAAGCAGCGCGAGATTTCACTTGCAATCAAGCGTGCGCGTTACATGGCACTTCTGCCGTATCTTTCAGCGTAGCCCCCAAACACATAATAAAAAGCAATCCGCCCAGAAGGCGGATTGCTTTTTATATTAGGCTTTCTCGACGCGTTCTGTATATTCACCTGTATCAGTATTTATTCGCAAAATATCACCCTCGTTGATGAAGAGTGGGGTATTAATAACTGCACCTGACTCAAGCGTTACTTGTTTATTACCGCCGGTAGCAGTATCGCCCTTAACCGCTGGCGGTGCATCAGTGACCCTTAGATCTACCTTCACGGGAATAGTTAGCGTAACCGGTTTATCGTTGTAAACGAGGACTTCGACACTTGTGTTCTGTTTTAGCCACTGCACTTTCTCATGAACCGTCTCCTCGGGGAACGAAAAACGATTCTTCAGATTACCCACCTCACTGAACCACGATTCTCCACGGTTGGTGTACATGTAAAGAGCCTCCATCGTCGAGATATCAGCTTCAGGGACACTTTCATTCTGATGGAACGAGATCTCAAGTACCTTACCCGATACAAGATGACGAAGCTTGGTTTGATTCACCGGCTTGCGCTGCTGCATGCGAAAAACATGAGAAGAGAGCACCTCGTAAGGTTCTTTGTTGTATTCGATCACTCGTTTCGGAACGATCTCATTATAGGAAAGGATTGCCATGATTGATGACCGATTAGCAAGTAAGTAACTATCGCCCTGATGCAGCAGTTATAAAAAGTGACCCCCGGAAGCCAATATCGGCTGGGGGACAGCTGCCGCGGATAGGCGTATGATACAGGACATAATGTCGGAGGTAAACAGTAAGACCATGGCCCACAAAAGTCTCTTGAATGCCTCGGATGAAGAGGTTCTTAAGGCTTCGCGTAGGGATCCGAGCCTATTCGTGATACTGGTTGGGCGCTATGAGCAGGCTTTTATGCGCAAGGCTCAAAGTATCCTGTGGACGCCCGAGGATGCCGAAGAAGTCGTACAGGATACTTTCACGCGAATCTATCTGTATGCCGATCGATACCAAGTCCAGGAAGGTGCACAATTCTCTTCATGGGCCTATGCAATTCTCACACGTCTTGCGTTCACGAGGTATCAGAAACTCAAGAAATTACGAGCGCACAGTGTTGATCTCGACCCTGAGAATTATGAGCGTCTTCCAGACAAAAGCGAATTTCTCCAGGATATTACGGCACGCGATGAAGTTCTAATGGCACTTGCGAAAATGCCTGAAGCAGCTGCACGAATATTACGTCTTCAATTTCTTGAAGGGAAGTCGCAGGAGGAAATTGCCCTCCTCGAAGGGTCGAGTGTAGCAGCGGTGAAAACGCGCGTGCACCGGGCAAAGAAGCAGTTCAAAGAATCATTTTCACACAACCTTGCCTATGACGAATCAAAATAATCAAAAATTCAATACAGAAAGTGATGAGCAATTACAATCGTCACGTATTCAAGCAATGGTGATGCGTCGGGTGCACATCATCTACGTACTGGAATTATTTTCAACAACCACGGTCCTATCGTTCTGCATACTACTTATGGCACTTTGGGGCATCGGCAGGGAAGTATGGGTCGCACGCGTTTTTCGTAACATGCCATCGATAACAAACGTAACTGCAGTTACTCATTTTTATCTTGCTGCCTTTCTCGACACGCGTTTTATTGTCCAAGTACTTACTGTCGTTACCATTGGTGCATTTGTCTGGTTTGTCTACGATTTCTCGCGACAACTGCGTTTTGTACGATTCGCGTAAGGTACTACCGATTAGGGAGCCCTACTCCGCAAGCTTTACGCGTACCTGTTTCAAAATGTCATTTGCAATTGTCTTATTCTCACGCAAAAATGTGCGTGTTGCATCATACCCGCGACCAAGCTTCACGTCGCCCATGCTGTAGCTTGAACCAGATTTTTGGATAATGTCATATTTCTCGCCGAGCGCGATAAGCTCACCTTCGCGACTTATGCCCTCGTTATACATAAGGTCAAATTCCGTGGTCTTAAATGGAGCAGCAACCTTATTCTTTACTACCTTAACCCGCACTCGACCCCCAACAACTTCCTCGCCTTTCTTGATTTGTGCGATGCGCCGGATATCAAGACGCACGGATGTATAGAACTTGAGAGCCTTACCGCCAGTCGTCGTCTCTGGATTGCCAAACATTACTCCGATCTGCATGCGGATCTGGTTAATGAAAATGATGATCGTCTTTGACTTCGAAGTTATTGCAGTGAGCTTGCGAAGCGCCTGACTCATAAGCCGCGCCTGCTTTCCCATTTGGGGCGAGCCCATATCGCCCTCGATTTCGTCTTTTGGAGTTAGTGCGGCAACGGAGTCAACAACAACAACATCGACCGACCCTGCACGTACGAGTGATTCAACAATCTCAAGCGCTTGTTCGCCGGTGTCGGGCTGAGAGATAAGAAGTTCATCGAGCTTCACACCAATCTTACGCGCGTATTCAGGATCCAGTGCATGTTCTGCATCAACAAAGGCGCATATACCCCCTTTCTTCTGTGCTTCAGCAATAGCGTGGAGTGCAAGTGTGGTCTTGCCGGAAGATTCAGGACCGAAGACTTCTATGATACGACCGCGGGGAAGACCTCCTACGCCGAGCGCAGCATCAAGACCGATTGAACCAGTTGAGATTGATTCGATTGCAGCGAGTTTTCCGGAGCCATATGTCATGATGGCTTCATCGCCGAATTTAGTCTTTATTTCCTTGATCGCGAGCTCAATAGCCTTACGCTTTGCATCAGGACCCTTTTCAACAGGTGCATCAATCTCAATATCCGGGGAAATAGTTTTCACAGCCTTTTTTGTAGTTTTTTTAGGTGCGGCCATAACGGAATTACAAACGATTAATTAGGTAAGCAAATACAGTAACAACTCTAAGGAACAAATACCGTACGTCGTTCGGCCACAGTTCTCCCGAAGCGGTCGGTAGCGGTTATCGTAATTATACTGCCTCCTTTGGGAAGCGTAAGGGTAGTCGCAAAATCCCCTTTTTGATCGGTTAGAACAGTGTTTCCGTCCACCGTTACTTCTGTGGTATGCGTAGCGGTGCCCGATATCGAGATGAAACCGGTATCAATTTTCACTGTATTTCCGGTGCTCGCTAGGGAGGTCGACGAAGAAATCGTAGAGGTGACGCTTGAAAGAGAAGGGGTCGCTGGGACTATCGAGACCGAAAGCTGAGGTCCTGAAATGAGGGGCCACGCCTCTCTAACCCCGTACCCTACGAGAAGCACAAGGATGATGATGATAAGGGCCCGTAGCACCATACGATACGCTACAAGAGATCAGTTGACACAGCGGTATCAGGAGAAGGAATAGTCCCCGTTCGAGCTCGAGAAAGGACATCGCGTGGACGGGAACCATCAGCTGCACCAATAACTCCTTTTTGTTCAAGGATGTCCATAAGCCTTGCTGCACGGGAATATCCAATGCGAAGTTTGCGCTGAAGGTAAGAGGTCGAGGCGCGACCAGCCTCTTCAACGGCTTCTTTTGCCTGTTCGTACAGATCGTCATCTACATCGTCATCTTCACCTGCCAGCATAATCGTCTCATTGGGTTCGTGAACTCCGGTACCATTTGTGCCTGTGCCAAGATCAAGTGAAGAGAGGGAGCCTGCATTGTGGTCCCGTATATAGGCTGCTACCTTCTTTACTTCGCCCTCAGAAATATAGGCGGTCTGTACGCGTACTGGCTTCTGCATATCTGATGAGAGATAGAGCATGTCTCCCGCGCCAAGCAAGCTCTCAGCACCATTTCCATCAAGAATGGTGCGTGAATCAATTTGAGAGGAAACTTGAAGCGCAAGTCGTGTTGGAACATTCGCTTTAATGAGACCCGTGATGACGTTTACCGATGGCCGCTGCGTCGAAAGGATAAGGTGAATGCCAACTGCACGCGACATCTGGGCTAGCCGAACGATGCCCGCTTCGAGCTCGCGTGGGTAGGTATGCATAATATCGGCAAGTTCATCGATGACGATTACTATATAGGGCATTGCTTCAGGAAGGGGCAGCCGGCCCTTTTTCTTCGCTGGTTCGACGATCGTTCGATGATATGAATCGATATCACGCACTTGCTCTGACTCGAGTATGTTATAGCGACGTTCCATCTCTTTAGCAGCCCATTTGAGAGCCAAAATAGTTTTTTTAGGATCGGTAATGACTGGAGTCAGGAGGTGGGGAATACCGTTGTATAACGTAAGCTCAACACGCTTCGGATCGATCATAATAAATCGGAGCTGATTTGGTCCATTGCGATATAAAAGAGAAGTTATGAGCGCGTGGATCGCAACTGACTTTCCCGATCCCGTAGCACCTGCAACGAGTCCATGGGGCATTTTCGCAACATTAACATAATGAGGAGTGCCTGCGATGTCTCGCCCAATTGCAGCTAGAAGTGGCTTATTGCTGGCATTCCATTCAGGTGCGGAAAGAACACCGCCCAGGCCAACCATCGCCTTGGATGCATTAGGAACTTCAATACCTACCAGCGACTTGCCTGGAATTGGTGCCTCTATACGTACGGGGTGAGCCGCAAGTGCTAATTCGAGGTTTTGCTGCAAGGCTGCTATCTTTTGCAGGCGCACTCCTTCAGCTGGTTTTATGGCATAACGCGTAACCGTGGGACCCACAGAAACCTCATCCATCTCGACAGAAATACCAAAATTTTGAAAAGTACGCTTGATTATATTCGCATTCGCCTTTATATCACCGACTCCTGGCTTACCCTTGTCTTCTCCAAGAATTGAGAGTGGTGGAGGATCGTATTCAGCATCAAAATTAGGTATCGCCGCTGCAACAATTGTTGATGAGGCAAGCGCCTGACCCTGGGGCTGATTAAAGACACTTATGGTTGGCTCGTGATCAATTTCGACATGGCCTGGCTCGGCTACTTCTGGGGCGGCGTCTTCGAAATCCTCCTCGGGACCTTCTCTCCTAGGTAGGGAAGGGAGACGAACTGCTGCCATCCTTTCTCCTGCACGTTTACTCAGCGCTGATGCAGATTTCATGAGTAAAACTATGTCGGTAGCAATTATGAGACCAATAAGCGCAAGCGCAATCAACAGAATAGATGCCCCCGCGATGCCGAACAAGCTCGTAGTCTCTTGACCTGCCCACGCACCAGCGACACCGCCAAGTGTTGAGGATGCTATGCCAAGGGCAGTTAGTGCAGCGACCAATATAAAGGTGAGTCCAACGCTTGTAATTGGGGATACCAGTAAGCTTTCAATGGCGATCGCAATGCCGATGGCTATCACAAGAATTGGAACGAGGTAAGCAGCAACCCCAACTTCCCTGAAGGTTGCTTCGAACGCAGTTTTACCGACGACTCCAGCAAACCCAAATGCTCCCAGAAGTAAAATGAGGCCAAGCGCTGTAAGCGCGATAACCAGTGTCCACTTGGCGACAATCTTATATGAAAATGAATTACGCGAACGGCGTTTTCGTCGGTTCATCAATCAATTTTAGCATTAAGTTTCAATGAGTACTCGAACATGTAAAAGCAGGATAACTACTACTGCCTCTACTGAATTAATAGGCCATTGAGGACAACAGAGGCTTCTCAAAAATTCTAAAGTGAGTATACTGTCCTTAATCACGCGGGTGTGATATATAGGACATACGATGGATAATAAAGGACAAAATAAGGACACCAAGGATCGCCGAATCCAAGAGACAGGCGGTCCTAATTCAGATTTTGTCCTAGATAAAGTCATATTTTCAAATGTTTTTGATAAGGACATACGAAGAATATACATCTACCGTAAGGCCGAGCGACTCGCAAAAGCAATCCAGCTTATCACCCCAGCCTTTAGCACCGCGCCCTCTTTGCGTAACAGATTGGATGGTATTGCGGTGGGTCTCATAGACGCTGCGATCCTTCCTCCTTTGTCAGCCCGTGATGCTCTTTCCCGCGAACTACTGGCGCTCTCAAGCCTCCTTTCAGTAGCACGTACTGGAGGCCTTTTATCCGATATGAATGCCGATCTTATTATTAGGGAAGCGCATATACTTCTTCAGGAAATCGCGAGCTATCAAGAACCGCGATTGTTTCTTGAGGAAGCTCCCACGCTCGCCGAGCTCTCAAAGCGAGCTCCCGATCTGCATGAGCCAAGGGCACCCCAACCAAGACCCGAAAGGACAGAAAAACCGGTCGTTTATAAAGGACATCTATCGGACAACGACTCATTGACCAATCGGCAAGGCGCAATCCTAACCATCCTAAAAGCCAATGGGCCCTCGTATATAAAGGATATTTCGACTATGATTCGCGATGTGAGCGAAAAAACTATACAAAGAGAGCTTCAATCCATGGTCGCCGCGGGCTCTATAGAACGATCGGGTGAACGTCGTTGGACTCAATACCGGCTTCCGTAGCGAGAATATCCCAAGCTCAAAGAACCAAGGCTTTTGTTGACTCTTCATGCTTTTAGAGATAGGATGCATGCGTGATACCAAAGAGGGACACGAAGGGTATCAGGCAGATTTAACCCATTATTTTCAAGGGTTATCCACATTCGATGTGCCGATGGTTATGAATCATTCGGTATACTTATGTGCATACCGTACTGGGGGCATTACTCGATGCGGTCGTTCGTTGAAAATTGAATAGAGCTTCATGAAGATATTGTTCGTAGTGGTGTAAGAAACCACTCGTTCAACCGTCCATTTACTATGTACGGGATGCAGCATGACAGAACAGCAGAGCACGACGGCATTTCAGAACACACCATTTTATTTTGCCAACTAGCTGATGGGACGCGGGTCGATACTGTGCCCCGTCAGATAGTGTTAAAGTTTAGTTCCCTAAGAAAAGTTTCAGATCATTGCAGCTGCCAAAGCAGCTGCACATTACCAAAGAAGTAAAGCGGGGAGTGGATGATACAAATTATTAATCATATTGTCCGCTTTTCGCTACAAAAATTAATTAACAACGGATTACATATATGTCTACTACACAGACAATTGCTAAGTTCTCAGCAGTAGCAGCAGGTTTCGGCCTCGTTGCTTCTTCGTTCGTTATGGCTCTTCCTGCAGCAGCACAGACCACAACAACGACGACTTCAACGACTTCAACGACCTTGACTGCAGCTCAGGTTGCGGCACTTCAGGCAGAAATTGCATCCCTTCAAGCTCAACTTGCAGGCACACAATCTTCTTCGATGGGCGGAGCAGCATTCACCATGGATATGACCATTGGTTCAACTGGCTCTCAAGTATCAGAACTTCAGAGCTGGCTTATCGCCAAGGGTTACTCGATCCCAGCAGGTGCAACCGGTTACTTCGGTACCGAAACTCAGGCAGCAGTAGCAGCCTTCCAGGCAGCTAACGGCATCACACCTGACGTCGGTTACTTCGGTCCGATCACCATGGCTAAGGTCAACTCAATGCTTAGCACAACCACCACGACCACTACTACAGTTACAGGTTGCGCACCAGGCGCATCGTTCAGCTCGACCACAGGTCAGGCTTGCACGACAACAACTGGTACCAGCACAACTGCACTTAGCGGCGGCGAAGGAAGCGTAAACAACTTCCAGACCATTGGTGCTAGCACCACGATTCTTGGACAGGGCGCAAATCAGAATGTCTACGGCTTCAGCTTCATGGCTGGAGGTTCAGATCTTCAGGTTGACCGCCTCGACTACGAAGTGGTTCTCGGCGCGACTAACAGCGATGCTACTGCGAGCGTTCATCCTTGGAACGTTTTCCAGACCGCTACTCTCACGAATAGCTCTGGTCAGACAATTGCAACGGTTGACGCAAGTAACCAGAACAACTGGAGCCAAGAAGGTACTGGTAACGGTACTTTCGGAGTAAGTGGTGATCAGGTCTACCAAATTGAGTTCACAGGCTTGAATCAAGTCGTCAAGGAAGGTACAACTCAGACCTATTACCTGATGCTCTCAACGGCACCAGTTATCAGCAGCGCGAATAACAATGCTATCTATCAGGTAGAACTTGGATCACAAGGTCTTCGCGCTACGGATGCTCTTGGTCTCCAGGAGTACTCACCAAGTAGTGTGAACAGCAACAATGTTGAGGTTCAGGCAACTACGGCAGGTAACGCAGTTATCTCATCAGGTACAAATAACCCTACAGTCACTACACTCATGGGTGCTCTAACCACACCTACGAACAATGTAACGTTGAATACGTTCACAGTTGAGGCCAATGGCGAGAACCTCGAGATGTACTCATTGCCTGTATCGGTTACAACGACTGGTACTAGCCCAAGCGATCTCGTTCAGTCTCTTAGTCTCATGGAAGGCTCAACAGTTCTTGACACAGTAAGTCCTGCAGGTACATCTACGCCTGGAACGGAAGCGGTTAACTTCAACAACGTTAACCTTCAGATTCCTGAAGGCACAACCGACAGCTTCAGTGTCGAGGCTAATATAAGCCCAATCGATGGGGTCATAGTTCCTAACGGATCAGCAGTTACGGTTAGCGTTCCTAATGGTCCAGTGGTTCTCTCCGGCGGTAGTACCTCTGAGGTACCAAACGTTGAGGACTCAAGCGGTAACAACGTTACGGTAACAGGCGCTTCTACTGGTAACGCGATCTCATTCGCATCTACTGGTCTTACCGTCGGTACCCCAGCAGTTGCTGCAACTGAAACGAGCAATGGAAATAACACGACTACTCAGACTGGTACATTCACCTTCACATTTAATGTGACGGCCTTCGGTCAGGCGATCTACATTTCCTCGTCTTCAAACGGTTACAGCATGACGCTGCATGACAGCACCACGACACAAGCTGCAACGGCTTCACTGATCACCTCCCAGGGAGCAACCAGGGATGCTGCTAACAACTTCGTTGTCAGCAACGGTCAGACCGAAAGCTTCACCGTCCAAGGTACCTTGGCTCACAATGGTGACAGCCAGTTCTGGTATGCAACGCTCAATAGCTTGAACTACGGAACTTCCGATAACACGGCAATTTCGAGCTCAACGCCATTGCCAACCACCTTCACGACACCAGGAGTCGCTATCAACAGCTAATAGCGCAAGCTATTACTGGATATAGTGAAAACTATGTTCTAAGGTGTGCGTAAAGCAAAAACCACCCCCTCGGGGGTGGTTTTTGCTTTATATACTTCACTACAAAAACCAGGTAGCACAATATGCATGCTATCCTATCTGAAAGAGCATGAATTATTTTTTGGATTTTCTTAAATATGTTGCTGGATTTATTCTGATACTCGGTGTTGCGCTCTTCCTTCTTCACTACTTCACAACAAACTCTTTGCTGTAGGCCTTGCTTTTAGGAGTTCCTCACGATACAGTGTCCCAGTACGGACCAAAGAAAGTAGGCAGTTCCTGAAAGGAACAGAAGACCTGCCGAGGGACGATCCTGAACTTAGCGCGTAAGCCAATTCAGGGTTCGAATGTCTCCATCGGTCCCGGCGCAAGTGGCTACGGGACTTTGTCCGTTTCGTACAGAACAAAACTATGGCAATCACTAAACAGAAAAAACAAGAGGTCGTAGCAAAAGTGAAAGATGCCGTGAAAGGAGCCTCGTCGATTGTATTCGTAAATTTCAAAGGACTCTCCGTTGAAAGCACGAGTGCGATGCGTCGCGATCTCAAGGAACAAGGTGTCGGCTACATGGTGGCGAAAAAAACACTTATTCAGCATGCGCTTTCAAATGAAAGCTACAAAGGTGAACTCCCGGAACTCCCGGGTGAAATAGCAGTTGCATGGAATACCGGTGATCCGACTACGGCAGCGCGTGCAGTCTACACCAATGGCAAGAAATACCCCGACACTCTTTCGATTGTCGGAGGAGTCTTCGAAGGAGCCTATCAGGATGCCACCCACATGAACGTGATCGCAACCATTCCGCCACTCCCTGTCCTTCGAGGCATGTTCGTCAATATCATCAATTCACCAATTCAAAGCTTTGTTATTGCGCTGAACCAGATCGCAGAAAAGAGTGCGTAATTATTTACAATATCTAAGAATATAGAGTATGGCAGATGAAACAAGCGTAGAAGAAACCACAGCAGGGGCAGCTCCAGAAGAGACCAAAAAAGAAACAAACACTCCTGCAGCTGCTGTTCCTGAAAAATCAGAAGAAGCTGAAGTAGAAGTCCCAAAGAAATTTAAGCCGATGGTAGAGTTCATCGAGGAACTTTCTGTCGCCGAGCTTTTTGAGCTCGTAAAGATTTTTGAGAAGAAGTTCGGCGTTTCGGCAGCAGCGGTCTCAGCAGCAGCTCCTGGAGCCGCAGCTGGAGGTGCTGAGGAAGCAAAAACTTCATTTAATGTTGAGTTAAGCGATGTTGGAGCTAATAAGATCGCCGTTATCAAAGCTGTTAAAGAAGCTCTTGGACTCGGTCTTAAGGAAGCGAAAGATCTCGTCGATGGGGCGCCCTCAATGCTAAAGGAGAACGCAGGCAAGGAAGATGCGGATACTCTTAAGGCGAAAATCGAAGAGGCAGGCGGTAAGATCACTCTCAAATAAATAATAGGGTCGGTTCAAACGGTCAAAGTCCTGCGTGTTTGCGCAGGACTTTTCCGTTTTTCGTCAAGTCTTGCGGATGTCATAGGAAGCTCGGTACAATGCCCACACATCATGGAACCTCTTGCGCGGCTTTTCAATTCCCCGGCACGACTCAAACTCCTGCGCCTCTTCCTCTTTAATGATGACCTCTCATTTACTCTTCCCGAAGCGGCCTTTCGCATCAACATGCCTAAAGAAAGCGTGCGTAAGGAATTCAAGGTCCTGTTAGCAGCTGGAATCATCCGTAAACGTGCAGGGAAGGGGATAGCTTCATATACCGCGAACCAACGCTTCCGTTACTACGAAGCGCTTCAGGAATTTGTACGAGCAACGACCAATCTCACCGATGTCAGTATCTTGCGGCTCCTAAAGAAAGCAGGTAACCTTCGCCTCGTCGCTCTTTCGGGTCTATTCACGGGCGTGTTTGAAACGAAGATCGACCTGCTTATTGTTGGAGATCGTCTTGAAGACAAATATCTCAAAAAGGCTGTTCGCGAACTCGAAGCGGAACTCGGGCGTGAATTGCGCTATGCCATATTCACGCTGGCTGATTTTCGCTATCGCGTGGGCGTTTATGACCGTCTTGTGCGCGATCTATTCGACTACCCACATCGCACCATTCTCGACAAGATCGGCGTCAAATAGACCCCCAATAAGATACTTACTTTTTGAGGAGTAGAGCTTTGACTTGTCCACATCCTCAACCCCGAACTATCCCCATCCTGCTACACTTTTGGTAGGCAGGACTGTTTACCTGCGAAGCCGATTACAAGCCAAATGTTAGCAATTTCCGTAATCTTCCATATCTATGCTTCTTAACCAGTGGGCACTTGATCTCAATCAGGCATTCCTTAGCCTCGGCTACGGAGTCGTACAATTTATCCCGAATCTCGTCGTCGCCATCCTTATCTTCATCATCGGATGGATAATCGGGGCAGTGCTTGGACGAGTCGTTGCACAAATAATAAGCTCTCTTCGTGTGGACCAAGCCCTTCGTTCAGCTGGGGTCGAGCGTGTCATCCATCGTGCAGGATGGAAACTCAATTCAGGTGCGTTCCTCGGCTTCCTGGTGAAATGGTTTTTTATCATCGTATTCCTTGTGGCTGCCCTCCAGGCACTCGGCCTCACGGAGGTAAGCGCGTTTCTTAGTACGGTGGTTCTCACCTATATCCCTCACGTCGTTGTGGCGGTGCTAATCCTGCTCGCTGCGGCAGTTATAGCTGATGCAGCTCAGCGTATCGTTTCGGGTTCTGCAGCTGCGGCAAACATTCGATCCGCAAATCTTGTGGGTCAGATCGCACGCTGGGCGATCTGGATCTTTGCAATCCTTGCAGCACTCGATCAACTAGGGGTAACTCCATTCATTCAGACTCTCTTCACTGGTCTCATCGTCGCACTTGCGCTGGCATTCGGCCTCGCCTTTGGTCTTGGCGGTCAGCAAGCAGCCGCTGACTATATCCAGAATATGCGCGATCAGATCAAGTAGTTTCTTATACAGGCCTTTATATAGGTTCGTATAGAGAAAATCTCCCTCAAGTTTGAGGGAGATTTTCTATACGCAGGTTCTCCTACAAGCACTTGATTTGACAGCGTAATCTCTAGCGTCTATACTTGCTTTTACGTGTCTACTACCACGAAATTCTTCACCAAACGGAGCGGATAGGTCAGGCCGTAAGGCTTGATGCACCCGCCCCGCAAGGGGCTTTTTCTTTGGAGGAGTAGACACTGATCCTTGACATCTGAATACGTAAATTAAAGGTATCAACGTCATGTTTCGAAAGAGACATGACAGTGAATTGCATTAGATCATAAAATTGTGGTGTTCAGGTTTCCGCACAGGAAACGTGAAGGGTGCACGGTGGATGCCTAGGCTTAGAAAGGCGATGAAGGACGTGACTAGTCTGCGAAATGCTCCGGGGAGGTGACTTGTAACCTTTGATCCGGAGGTGTCCGAATGAGGAAACTCAATCCGAATGGATTACCTATCTCTATTGAAATAGGAGCAAACCCAGGGAAGTGAAACATCTCAGTACCTGGAGGAAAAGAAAACAACAGCGAGTTACTTTCCGTTCGCCCGATGCTTCGGGCGGATGGAAAGTAACTCTCGCGATTCCCTAAGTAGCGGCGAGCGAAACGGGAAATAGCCCAAACCAGATACTTCGGTATGTGGGGTTGTAGGGCAGAGGTTCCGTACTTGTATGGCAAGAGTTACAAAAGACTTATATAACGGAAACTGCTGGGAAGCAGTGCCCTAGAGGGTAATGGCCCCGTACGTGAAATATATGATCACTCTTGTGCTTCTATTCCTGAGTAGTTCGAGACACGAATAGCTCGGATGAATCTGCCGGAACTAACCGGTAAGGCTAAATACTTTCTAAGACCGATAGTGAACTAGTACCGTGAGGGAAAGGTGAAAAGAACCCCGAAAGGGGAGTGAAATAGAACTGAAACCGTGCACTTACAAAGGGTTATGGCGGGTGTTCGCATCCGTTATAGCGTGCCTATTGAAGAATGAGCCTGCGAGTGTATGTATGTTGCGTTGGCTAAATCCGTTATGGGATGGAGCCCTAGGGAAACCGAGTGTGAATAGCGCGTTTGTAGCATACATACGACCCGAAGCCAGGTGAGCTTGCCATGGGCAGGGTGAAGTTCAACGAAAGTTGGATGGAGGCCCGAACCCGTACGTCGTACAACGCGTTGGGATGACCTGTGGTAAGGAGTGAAAAGCTAATCGAACCTGGTAATAGCTGGTTCTCTCTGAAACATCTTTTGGGATGGCGTCGTGTGATCCTTCTGGGGGTAGAGCACTGGAAGGGATGAACAGGGAGAAATCTCGTCATTCCTATCAACCTCCGAATACCAGAAATTAACAGCACGGCAGTTAGACCATGGGGGCGAAGCTCCATCGGTCAAAAGGGGAAGAGCCCGGATCGCCAGTTAAGGTCCCTAAATCGACACTGAGTACAACTTAAGGAAGTGAGAATCCTTCGACAATGAGGATGTTGGCTTAGAAGCAGCCATCATTTAAAGATAGCGTAACAGCTCACTCATCGAGGGTTCTTGCGCCGAAGATAATCGGGGTTAAGTGTCGTACCGAAGCTGCGGGTTTGTGCACTTCATAGAGAGTGTGTTTAAACACGTCCTTTCTATGAAGTGCACAAGCGGTAAGAGAGCGTTCCGTTCTGCGATGAAGGATAAAGGGGTGACCCATTCTGGAGCGTACGGAAGTGAGAATGCAGGTACAAGTAACCACAATGCGGGTGAGAACCCCGCACGTCGAAAGATCAAGGTTTCCTCAGCTATGGTGATCAACTGAGGGTTAGTCGGGCCTAAGGGGATGGCGAAAGCCGCACCCGATGGACACAGGGTTAATATTCCCTGACCGATTACACATGCGATGGAGTGACGGACGGCTGTACGTAGTGCCCATTATTGGATTTGGGTCAGTGCCGTGAGGAGGTGTCCTAGGAAAATCCGGGATGCACATACTCCGAGCGGAAAGGCAATGCTCTTCTTCGGAGGGGCAGAGACTACGGAGCGCGGTTCCAAGAAAAACTTCTAAGCTTCAGTGTGTAACGACCGTACCGCAAACCGACACAGGTGATCAGCTCGAGTAGAGTAAGACGAACGAGTGAGAGGTCCTCAAGGAACTCGGCAAAAAAGCGGCCGTAAGTTAGCGATAAGGCCTGCCCCATATCAAGTTATAGGGCCGCAGCGAAAGATTTTCTGGCAACTGTTTACCAAAAACACAGCTCCCTGCGAACTCGTAAGAGGATGTATAGGGGGTGACGCCTGACCAATGCCGGAAGGTCAAGCAGGGACGGTAGTATAGATTTCGATTTGTACGTGCTAGGCCCTATAAGCCCCGGTGAATGTCGGCGATAACTATAATCGTCCTAAGGTTCTGCATAGGATTCGTCCTATGCAGAACGGATTGGGACGATTATAGGAGACCGTAAACAGTTCTGAGAAGATTACGTCATTAAAAGCTACCTCTTTCTTTGGAAACGAAGATTGAATCCGCAACTCAAATGAGAGGCCATACGTTGCGCTCCCGAAAGGGATGAAGATATGGTCCTTCTTGAAGGAATAGAAGAGCGTAATTCCTTGTCTGGTAAGTTCAGACGTGCACGAATGGCGTAATGACTGGAAAACTGTCTCGAGGACTCGCTCGGTGAAAATGCAATACCGGTGAAGATGCCGGTTACCTGTAGTTAGACGAAAAGACCCCAGGAGCTTTACTACAGCTTCATATTGAGGCTGCGTGGCTCATGCGTAGAATAGGTGGGAGGCTTTGAAGTGTCCTTTTCGGGGGACATGGAGCCGACAGTGAAATACCACTCTTGAGTTGTGCAGTCTCTAACCTACATAAGAACTATGTGGGGACCGTGTGTGGCGGGTAGTTTTGGTGGGGCGCTATCCTCCTAAAAAGTAACGGAGGAGTCTATTAAGGTTGGCTAGGCGCGAATGGAAACCGTGCCGATAGTGTAAGGGCATAAGCCAGCTTAACTGCGAGACGTACATGTCAAGCAGATGCGAAAGCAGAGCCTAGTGAACCGATGGTTCGCCTTAGATGCGGCCAGAGATTAACGGATAAAAGTTACCCTGGGGATAACAGGCTAGTTCCGCCCAAGCGTCCATAGCGACGGCGGAGTTCGGCACCTCGATGTCGGCTCACCTTAGCGCGGGGCTGGAGAAGGTCCCAAGCGTTTGGCTGTTCGCCAATTAAAAAGGTACGCGAGCTGGGTTCAGACCGTGCAGAAATTAATTCTGGAATTTATTCTATGACTCGATTTCTGCACCGTCTGAATCCCTTTGAGATTTCTGTTATCAGAACTCGATAAAGTGCGAATGTGAATGTCTTTTCGTCGTACAAGACGAATAAGAACCAACCATGACACGGCGACGTGTGCAGGAATGTACAACGATCAATCAACTAATATCGGTAAAACCCGATCCGGAAACGGAGGACAATACCGAGGGAAATCGAAAGATTGACCCGTAGAGACTGAATGTTGATCACCTAGAACCGGTGAAGTTACAGTCCGATCCCTTCAGTAATGGAGGCGCATGCGTAAAGCAAGCATAAAACAAAATGCGTGAGACAGGTTGGTCTCCTATCTACTACAGGCGTTGATTTTTGAGGAGAGTTGCCCCTAGTACGAGAGGACCGGGGTGAACTGACCTCTGGTCTACCAGCTGTCTGCCAAGGCACCGCTGGGTAGCTATGTCGGGATGGGATAACTGCTGAAAGCATATAAGCGGGAAGCCCACTCCAAGATTAGAAATCGTTATGAGACACCTAGAAGATTACTAGGTTGATAGGCTCTAGATGTACGCACAGTAATGTGTTCAGTCGAGGAGTACTAATATGTCCAGTTTCTTGTGCGGAATTCTGTATGGCACAATTTGTTTGGTCGCATACATTATTTCATATACTATTTACGTATTCTAGTACGAACGTACCCAGAACGCTGGTGATTTGTCCGAAGGGCCACACCCGTTCTCATTCCGAACACGGCAGTTAAGCCTTCCTGAGCCGATGGTACTCGTAAGGGGAGAGTAGGTTGTCGCCAGCGTTCTGGGTACGTTTAAGTAAGGAAAAAGAACCTCCCACGCGAAAGTGCGGGAGGTTCTTTTTCCTATATACTAGGAGACATGTCTTGGGCAGAGAACCGTAAACACGTGATCGAAGCTATACTTGTCGCTGTCGCTGTCGCATTTATCGCGATCGTTACTATTGCAACTCTATACCGAACACCTTCATGTTTTGATCATAAGCAAGATCAAGGGGAGCAGGGAATTGATTGTGGTGGTCCATGTCCATATCTTTGCGCTGTAGACGAAATACCAGTGAGTGTTGGCTTTGTGCGCACGGTAAATCCAGAACCAGGACGCACCGACGTTATAGCGTATGTGAATAATTCAAATGCAAATGCAGGCGTGCAGGGCGCAGCGTATGAACTTGATCTCTACAGTGCTGAAAATAGGATCATCTCACATATAACGGGAACTATGAATCTTCCTCCATCGACGATCTCACCGCTCTACATCCCAAATGCCTATGACGGTTCGCAACCCATCTCACAAGCTTTTCTCACGTTTGCAACTTCATCGATTAATTGGCTTCGTACATTCCAAAAACCGGTAGCGCCACTGCCAAGTAACATTGAGATAAAACAAGGAGAAACACCCAGCGTCACTGCAACAATAGAAAATTCCCTTGCGATACCGCTTTATAATGTTGTCGAAGTGGCAACGGTATTTAATGCCGCGGGCAATGCGATTGCTGCTTCACAAACCGTTGTACCCGATCTTCCTGCGCAGGGCACGGCGCCCCTGACGTATACCTGGAACGAGCCATTCGCGCAACCACCGATACGAGTAGAGATTTTGCCCGCCTATGGCCCATGAGCGAAGTTATTAAATGGCGTCCATTTGCTGCATTCAAGATCGGATGGCCGCTCTATAGCATCGCACTTGCGCTGTCGTTCCTCGGTGTAATCACCATGAATACGTTTGGCGAGGGGGTATCCATGGCGCCTCGCCAGCTCATCTGGATTACGCTAGCAACTCTCGTGTTCTTTGTATGCGCTATGAGCGATATGCGTTTCATTAGACGTGGGCAAATTATTTTTGCGAGCTACATCGTCGTCATTGTACTCCTTGCTGCACTCTTGGTAATAGGGCATGCGACGCTCGGTGCGAAGAGCTGGTTCAACTTTGGATTCTTCGCATTTCAACCTGCGGATCCCGCCAAGCTCGTGCTAATTGCGCTCATGGCACGATACTTTTCGCGTCGACATGTGGAAATCGCGCATTTCCGTCATGTCATACTTTCGGGGGTCTACGCCGGCATACTCGTGTTACTCATTCTGCTTGAACCAGATCTTGGTATGTCCGTCATTTTTCTTTCTATATGGTTTGGCATGGTCCTTGTTTCGGGTATACCATGGAAACACCTCGCGATAGTACTCTTATTAGGACTAGTTGCCGCAACAGGACTTTGGTTTGGTGGTCTACATGCCTATCAGCGTGCACGCATAATGGCATTCGTAAATCCTGCAGCAGATATCCAAGGCACCGGATACAACGCATACCAGGCAGTAGTCGCTGCAGGCTCGGGTGAACTGTTTGGTAAGGGGATCGGATATGGCACCCAATCAAAACTTCGCTTCCTACCGGAATTCGAAACGGATTTCATCTTTGCTGCATTTGCCGAAGAGTGGGGTTTTATTGGCGTCATACTCGTACTAACCTTATACGGTTTGTTGTTGTTTCAAATGCTTGCACTCGCACGTAACATGTCGACTAATTTCGATGCGCTCTTTACCATCGGTGTTGCCGTACTTTTCCTTGCGCAGACTACTATACACGTCGGTATCAATCTAGGGCTCTTACCCGTTACAGGAACAACCATACCTTTTATGAGTTCAGGAGGCTCACACTTGGTTGTCGAGTACGCGGCACTTGGTACCATCGTCTCATTAGCACGCTTTGCGCGAAGCGTTCCGCGCGAGGCAGCGCTCGCGGAGTATGAGGGCTAGCATTTAATTTAGATACACTGATTCTGTTCGGCTTATCATCCGGTCTTCTGAAAATTCTCTCTCGACGTGAGCCGCAATCTTTTCTCCGAGTGTCGTCCTTAATTCTGGACGCTCTATAAGGACTCGTAGTACAGATGCAAAAGCTTGAGGGTTGTCAGGTACTGCAAGTAGACCGGTCTCAGTATCCGTGATCACTTCAGGAATGCCGCCAGTTTTGCTCGCGACGATTGCTAGCCCAGCCACCCCGGCTTCAAGGAGCGCCATTGGCATACCTTCTTTGCGAGAAGATATGAGGAAAATATCAGCTGCACGGAGATAGACTCGGGACTCGGGGACAAAACCTAGGAGATAAACCCGATCAGTGAGCTTCAATTCCAGGACTTGCGCTTCCAGTGCGGTACGTTCTTCACCATCACCTAGCACGACAAGCATGACATCCGGATACTCCCTTGCAATAAGATTGAGAGCGGCAATTGCCGTACCGACCCCTTTATTGAGATGTAATTCAGATTGCATAAGTATCCAAAATCCGTTTTCGGGAAGTGTCGTGCCACTCACAAGTTTCTTGCGAGCATCAAATCGAGATAGGAGTGGGAAGGAAGCGACCCCATTATGCACTACAGTGAATTTTTGGCGGGAGAAAAGTACGGGTGCATCAAGGTAATCACGCCCTGAAACGACGATAACTCGATGTGAGAAAAAGACAGTCGCCCAAGATCCCAGCCATATTAGTGTCCTTTTGACAGGTGAACGTGGTTCCCGATGGGCCCATCCGTGCGCTGTAAATATAATTCTCTTGACGTGCTCCATACGACCCGCAAGTGCGCCAATGCCTCCAGCTTTTGAACTATTTAAATGCAGTATGTCGGGCCTCTCGTCTCGAATAATTCGACGTAATTCCTTGTAGGCTTCGAACTCTCGTTTACTGGAAATGTCCCGCGCAAAGGAACGCACTACTATAGTTCGTACATCAGCATTCTCCAGACGTTCAGCGAGAAGACCTTTAGGAGCATCAGGAAGTCCAGTACCACCGAGTGCCACTATGACTCTGGCACCTTTCCTTGAAAAATGTGTAGCAAGGCAATAGACATAGGCTTGGGCACCACCCCAGTTGGACTTTGTGATGACAAACAATATCTTCTTGCCCGCGATTGATTCCATGTATCTACTATAACTTTACTTCGGCTGGAAGAGTTATACTATCAAAATATGCCATTTGTGCGCCGAGAAACGGCTTTCTTACTCACCGGGGACCTCGTGCTCCTGGTGCTTTCGTTATGGCTCGCTCTCACTGTTCGGGTATTACGTCCCCCAACTATGATGTTCTTTCTCGAGCACGTTATTCCGTTTATACCCGTATTCGCGATTTCGATAATCGTTTTCTTTATCGCAGGTCTCTACGAGAAACAGACCCGTCTAGTCAGGCGCGTAATGAGCTCGCGTATTATCAGTGCACAGGTTGCCAATACCATCATCGCAGCAATTATCTTCTTTGTACTTCCGCTCACGATCGCTCCTAAAACAATCCTACTTCTATACCTTGTTATTTCCGTCTTGCTCATTCAGACATGGCGCTTCTATATTACGCCGCGTCTTTCTGTTACTGGTCGTCAACTTGCGGTACTTGTTGGCAAGGGTAAAGCACTCCAAGATTTGTTTGAGGAGATAAATGGTAATAACCGTTATCGGATCCGTTTTATTGAGTTCATCGACACGGGCCTTACTATTCCAAGTTCAGTCTCGGATAAAATTCGTGCAGCAATTACCCAGGGCGCCCGTACCATCGTACTCGACACGCGTGACGCAGGAGTACATGGAGAACTTCCTGCGTTGTATGACGCAATGGTGGGAGGAGTAACCTTTGTCGACTTCGCTTCCTTCTACGAGGACCTTTTTGATCGTGTACCTCTTGATCATATTGATTACGTATGGCTTCTGAACTGTTTACCAAGAGAGCATCTTGCATATGATCTTGGTAAGCGCACATTCGATGTCATTGGGGCATGCATGGGGCTTGTCATAGCAGTTTTCTTTGTACTACCTGCAGTCCTGATACTTACCCTGCAGGGAGGTACGCCATTCATTTTCAATGATCGTA
The DNA here is from genome assembly GCA_963851445.1 of uncultured bacterium. GTDB lineage: Bacteria > Patescibacteriota > Minisyncoccia > Phycocordibacterales > Phycocordibacteraceae > C7867-001. Next base: position 402,170 of record CAWKPH010000001.1, read on the forward strand.
TAGGGCGTGGAGGAAAAATCATCCGTATCGCAAAATTACGCACGATGCTTTTTAATGACAATGGTGATCCGACTCTCCATCAGAAAAACCGAGTAACCGGTTTTGGGAAGTTTTTGCGAAAAACGCGTATAGATGAATTGCCCCAGCTCTACAACGTGCTTCGTGGTGAACTCTCCTTCATAGGCCCACGCCCTGAGTTTCCTAAATTAGCTGAAATCTATGAACGAAAAATTCCTTACTATGAGATTCGTCACGTGATCACCCCCGGACTCTCCGGATGGGCCCAAATACGCGATTACGACGCGCCACGGCATTCAGCTGATGTTGAACGTACAACGAGCAAGCTTTCTCTCGATCTCTATTATCTCAAGCATCGTTCATTTGCACTTGATATGGTGATCATGCTAAAGACACTGCGCGCACTCCTTGCTTTCTCAGGTGTGTAATTTGCTCTTCCTATGAATATGAAAATGATTCGGGAAAAGATTGAATTATCATGATCATCGATGGCCGTGCAATTGCACAGGAGATAATAGAGAACGTGAAAAGGAAGGTTAGCGTATTTGATCGCGAGATTATCCTACGCGCAATTGTCATGCAACCAAACGCAGCAACTGAATCCTATCTGCGAGTTAAAGCAGCTCGGGCAAGCGATGCGGGAATTAAAATGGAGATTGTGCATATCCCTAATAACGCCACGGATGGGGAAATACTAACCGCAGTAACCGCCTCAGGTGCCGACAGTGTAATCGTGCAGTTGCCACTTCCTGAGGAAATAAACTCGGCACGCATCTTAGATGGGATTCCCTTCGAGAAGGATCCTGATGTTCTCTCAAAAGTAGCATATGAACATTTCACACAGGGGAGATCTGATTCGCTCGTACCACCCGTTGTCGGCGCTATACAAGAAGTTTTTAAACGAGCGAATGTGGAAGTAGCCGGGAGAAACGCCGTAGTTATTGGAAAGGGAAGATTGGTCGGCCAGCCGGCGATCGTATGGCTCGAAAGCCAGGGAGCACAAGTTGAAGTATTGACTCGCAAATCCACTGATTACTCACCACTGCTGTCTGCGGACATTATAATTTCTGGCGCGGGAAGTTCACATTTTATTACACCTTCCATGCTTAAGCACGGGGTGGTGCTCATCGACGCAGGTACCTCAGAGTCAAATGGTGCCATAGCAGGAGACGCCGATCCCTCATGTGCCGAAGTTGCCTCGATATTCACACCAGTGCCTGGCGGCATGGGCCCAATAGCGGTCGCCTGTCTGTTTAAGAATACGGCTACACTTGCGCTGCGCGCTGAGTGAGACATATGGAATATAGAAGACTATTTGCGAAAAATTGAAAAAACCGTACACTAGCTCGAAAGCCTATGTCTCCCATTCGGTCTCGCCAAATACTCGCTGCTATCGTAGTTATTCTCGCAGCAGCTCTCCTAGCTTGGTTCGTCCTGTCAACCAATGGCCCCGAATCAACATTTCGCATTAAACTCGGGCTCGACCTTGCCGGTGGCACAGAACTCATCTACAAAGCGGATACGTCGAGTATCGTCGGTGATAAGACCGGTGCACTCAGTGCACTTCGCGATGTGATTGAACGTCGTGTGAACTTATTTGGTGTCGCAGAGCCGCTCGTACAGCTCGAACCAGCTAGCGTTGTTAATGGTCAGAAAGAAGACCGTCTCATTGTTGATCTCCCGGGCGTGACTAATGTGCAGGCAGCGGTCGCCTCAATCGGCCAAACACCAGTACTCGATTTCGATCTTGTTGCAACGAGCACCGCGCTCTCGCCTGCATTCGCAAGTAGCACTGCTAGCACTTCTGCCACAGCAACCCTCATTCCGACAGGTCTTTCGGGAACATTTCTCAAGAGCGCACAACTTCAGTTTGGAACAGGAAGTGGCGCGGCAGTCTCTGGCTCTCCAATAATCGTTATAAATTTCAATGACGCCGGGGCAAAACTTTTCGACCAGATTACTACGAACAATGTGGGTAAACAACTCGCAATTGTGCTCGATGGCAGCGTGATCTCCTCGCCAGTCATTCAAGAAGCGATTCCAGGCGGTACGGCACAGATAACAGGAGATTTTACGCCCGACCAGGCAAAGACGCTTGTAGAAAATCTAAACTTTGGTGCTCTCCCGGTGCCGATTATTCTTGAGTCCAGCAACACCGTTGGTCCGACACTCGGAAGCACAGCTTTTCACGCAGGTCTTACTGCTAGTGTCATTGGTTTCCTCCTCGTATCGCTTTTCATGATCCTCTGGTATCGCTTGCCAGGGTTCGTAGCAGTCGTCGCACTCTCCATCTACCTTCTTATCACCATAAGCATTATCAAGCTTGTACCTATCACTCTCACGGCATCCGGTATCGCTGGATTCATCCTTTCCATTGGTATGGCTGTGGATGCTAACGTGCTCATCTTTGAGCGTTTCAAAGAAGAAATTCGCAGGGGCAGGGGCAGCCATGAAGCCATAAAGCTTGGGTTTGCTCGCGCATGGCCAGCTATCCGCGATGGACACCTAACGATGCTTATATCATCAGTGATACTATTCTGGCTGGGCACGTCCATTGTGCAAGGCTTCGCACTCGTGTTCGGATTCGGCGTTATAGCGTCGCTCATATCAGCTGTGTTCATATCACGAGTATTCCTTCTCGCTATCCTGCCAGAGGACGCCAGCGGCACATGGAAGTTTTTTGTAGGAAGCGGGATTTTTCCTACACGTAAGACTCCTGTTATACCGACTATCAGTAATGGGGAGACCCCATAATCGTATGTACGTCGTAAACCATCGCCCCTTATTCTTTGCACTCACTGGCATACTCTTGGTTGTTGCCATTGGCTCTATAGGACTATTTGGATTGCCACTCTCTATTGATTTCACAGGAGGTTCACTCGAACAAGTTACCTACACGCACGCAGAGCCGAGCCTACCGACTCTCCAGAAATCACTTGCTCCACTCAATCTAGGTGAAGTGTCGCTTCTTCAAAGCGGCACAAATGGCGCGATACTTCGCAGCCGTACACTTACGCCTGCAGAGCATACGCAGGTCCTCTCTATTCTTTCAGAGAACGGCCAAGCTCCACTTACGGAAGATCAGTTTAATTCGGTCGGACCTGCATTAGGTTCGGAACTCGGTACCAAATCATTGTGGGCTCTCCTTGCCGTTGTCGTTGCGATCGTACTCTATATAGCTTGGGCATTTCGCCAGGTCTCTCGACCTGTGCCAAGTTGGGGATATGGGCTCACTGTCGTAGCTATGTTGGCTATTGATATTATTGTGCCCACTGGCTTTTATGCGATATATTGCCGCATCACTGGTGCGCAGGTAGATTCGCTGTTTGTTGTCGCTCTTCTTGCGTTACTTGGATATTGCGTTAATGATGTCATCATCGTCTTCGACCGCGTTCGAGAACATCTCCGATTGAATGAACATGCGCATATCCAAGAGCCATTTGAAGAAACAGTCGGCAAATCGATTACGGAAACATTGGGACGCTCTATCAATACTTCTCTCACCGTAGCATTGGCACTTATTTCTTTGATCATTTTCGGAAGCGCATCGACGCGTGATTTCTCCCTCGTGCTTCTGGTTGGCGTTATTGCAGGGACATTCTCTTCTATATGCCGCTCGGCGCCACTCCTCATTCCGCTCGCCAAAATGTTCGCTAAAAATTCCTCACTTGCTCCAGTCACATCCGCAAGTAAGCCCTACATCCAGCAGCGAGCAACAACCTATAAGAATAAAAAAAGGCGCTAGAATAGAAGCATGATCATCGGCATTACTGGTACTAATGGCGCAGGAAAGGGGACCGTCGTCGACTATCTGGTAGAGAAACATGCATTTACTCATTACTCCGCACGAGAGTTCATACTCGAAGAAATTCGCCGACGCGGCATGCCTGAAGACAGAAATTCTACACGCGAAGTAGCGAATGATTTACGAAAACAGCACGGTGCAGGGTATATAATTCAAACCCTTTATTTGAGAGCAAAGGAGTCAGGGAAAGATGCAGTAATCGAATCAGTTCGTACAGTCGGCGAAATAGAACCTCTCAAATCAGCTGGTGTAATATTTTTTGCCGTAGACGCTGATAAACAAATTCGCTACGAACGAGCAGTTGCTCGCGGTTCGATGACCGATAAAGTTTCATTCGAGGAATTTTGTATGCAAGAGGACAGGGAGATGGCTTCAACCGAACCGTGGGACATGAATGTATTCGCGGTAATGAAAATGTGCGATTTTACTCTTACCAACAACGGTACACGCGAAGAGCTAGAGGCTCAGATAGAAAACGTACTCATTCAAATACAGAAACGATAATTTATGGTAAATAAGTGGTACGTGATAACTGGGGGACCGTGCTCGGGGAAGACGACAGTAATCAATGAGCTCGAAAAACTAGGTTATCGAATTGTTCGTGAATCCGCTCGGGAATATATAGACGGTGAAATCACCAAAGGAAGAACAATCACCGATATACGTGCTGACCAAGAAGTTTTCCAGAGGGAAACGCTCCGCATGAAGGTCGAAAAAGAGAAAGCTCTTTCCAAAGATGAAATCATTTTCTTTGACCGAGGTATACCTGATACCCGCGCCTACTATAAGATCCACAATATCGCGGAAGGTGATGAAGCACAAAAACATATTGAGAACTCATCATATAAACAGATCTTCTTTTTTGATACTCTCCCTATTCTGAATGATTACGGACGAACGGAAACTTCTGAAGAACAACAAGCTATTCACGCTGCTATTGAGAGGGCATACATGGATCTTGGTATGCCGCTCGTGCACGTACCAGTGTTGAGGATAGAAGAGCGTGTCGCATTTGTTGTCGCCCTAATGAACAACAACTGATTTGATTACAGATAGCAGGATTATTGTTCCTTACGAAATGACGGTCCCTACAAATGGCTCGCCACTAAGATATTTCTCAAATTCATCAATTTTCTCGCCGTTCATAACGACAACCTCAAGCTTCATTTTCTCAGCTTCTTTCGCTGCTATAGGGTCAAATGGGGAAGAAAGTCCAGGATCCCATTCTGTAGGGATGAGTTTTCTAAACTCGGCCCACTCGATCTTCTCTAGTTTTTTCGCATCAGGATTGATGTGCGGATCCTTGTCATACACGCAATCGATATTCGACAGATTGACGAGCTTCTTAGCGCCCAGTTTCTTTGCCGCGAGGACTGCACAATAGTCTGTGGACCATCCCGGTTTCCACCCGGCACCAATTACTACTGGCGAATTAGAAGAAGATACCCTCCGCGTTGGATTCTTAACGATACGCGCTTGTGCCTGCTCTTTAAATAACGCTCGGAAAAGCTGGGCGTTGAGTCGCGTTGAATGAATGCCAAGCCAATCAAGATCCTCACGCGGCAAATCTCCACGCACTACTTCAGCAGCATCTTGATAACGACGTGCAGTCTTGCCACCGCCAGTAATAATATGAAAACGAAACCCTTGTTCGACCTTCCGAAGTATGAGATTGCGGAAATTGGTCAGAAATGTTGTATCGAGTTCATTGGGAACGATCAAGGACCCCCCAACGGATACAACTACATACTCACGCATGGTGAACGGTGCGCATAGGCAAAGGTTTGACGGCTTCACCTACTATACCGCCCCGATCTGCTGGTCACAACTTGTGAAATATGAAAACTATTACGTACCGATCCGACCATTATTTTCGGGCCTTACATATGCTTGACTCGTCCCTTCAGAAGGGCTAGTATGGACTCATTGCCTCGTGGGGGCGTATTTTTTACTCTCCAGAGTAAGGCAGCGGCACCTTGAAAACAGAATACGTTAAACACAACTTGTGCATAGAAGTGCATTATATAGAGCTATACAAATCAGTGGAATATAAGTATGCAGGGAGAAATCCTTGCAAGTGAATTCTTTTGTTCCGCCTATTCTTAATGAGAGTTTGATCCTAGCTCAGGATGAATGCTGGCGGCGTGGATAAGGCATGCAAGTCAAGGGGGCCCGCAAGGGCAACCGGCAGACGAGGTAGTAACACGTAGGTAGATCACCCCGAAGTCTGGCATAGCCAGTCGAAAGACTGGGTAATTCCCGATAGTCCCGCAAGGGTAAAGGTTTTTCGCTTCGGGAGTGGCCTGCGTAATATCAGCTAGTTGGTAGGGTAATGGCCTACCAAGGCTACGACGTTTAGGGGAGCTGAGAGGCTGACCCCCACCGATGGGACTGCGACACGGCCCATACTCCTACGGGAGGCTGCAGTCGAGAATATTCCGCAATGGACGAAAGTCTGACGGAGCGACGCCGCGTGATGGACGAAGTGCCTCGGTACGTAAACATCTTTTATCGGGGACGAAGTTATTGACGGTACCCGATGAATAAGGGGCTCCTAACTCTGTGCCAGCAGGAGCGGTAATACAGAGGCCCCAAGCATTACCCGGAATCACTGGGCGTAAAGGGTGTCGAGGCGGTCATGTTAGTCTCTCGTAAAATCCGGGAGCTCAACTTCCGGCCCGCGAGCGAAACGGCATGACTCGAGGTTGGAAGAGGTGCGTGGAACTCACGGTGTAGGGGTGAAATCCGTTGATATCGTGGGGAACACCAAAGGCGAAGGCAGCGCACTGGTCCAAATCCTGACGCTCACACACGAAAGCCAGGGTAGCGAACGGGATTAGATACCCCGGTAGTCCTGGCCCTAAACGTTGCTCGCTCGTTCTACGGAGTATCGACCCTCTGTGGGACTAAGCTAACGCGGTAAGCGAGCCGCCTGGGTAGTACGATCGCAAGATTAAAACTCAAAGGAATAGACGGGGACTTGCACAAGCGGTGGATCATGTGGCTTAATTCGTCGACTAAGCGAAGAACCTTACCCAGGTTAGAAATCCAACTGCACTCCTCCCGAAAGGGAGGGAGCCTTCGAGGGTGTTGGACAGGTGATGCATGGTTGTCGTCAGTTCGTGGTTTGAGCTGTTCCCTTCAGTGGGGTAACGAACGCAACCCTCGTTGTCTGTTATTTATGTCAGGCGAGACTGCCCCCTCACGGGGGAGGAAGGTGGGGATGACGCCAAATCAGCATGTCCCTTGATACCTGGGGCTGCACACGTGATACAATGGTTGGTACAGAAGGACGCAATACCGTAAGGTGGAGCAAATCCCAAAAACCGACCCCCAGTACGGATCGAGGTCTGCAACCGACCTCGTGAAGCCGGAATCGCTAGTAATCGTGGGTCAGCCATACCACGGTGAATACGTTCTCAAGTCTTGTACTCACCGCCCGTCAACTCAAGGAAGTTGGAGGTACCCGAATATCTTGCTTTACGCAGGACTACGGTAAATTCAATGACAGGGAGTAAGTCGTAACAAGGCACGGGTAGCGGAAGCTGCTCGTGGAACATATCCAATCGGACCGAGTTGATAGAGATATCACTCATTGTCGATCTGTTCGTATGCGGAGCGTTGAGAATTTTCTCAATTATTTTGCATGCGGCAGGGGAGATGACTGTTGTCCCAAAACACAGTACGGACGCCGGAAAAACGCACCGGCACGTGGGATCGCTCAATTGACGATCTCACACGGAATAGGCGGAACACAAGAGCGCACTTTCCACTGATTTAGATTCTAAAAACAAACAGCCTGAGTTACTCAGGCTGTTTGTTTTTAGAACGTTGCGGTAGCGTTGTTCGGGGCATGCTCATTTTTCATGCGAGCGAGCTTGAGAACGCACCGACGCCAAATCCTATACTTATTCCTGTGTCGGCGAAGCTTATCTTCAAGCGTGGAGTAATGACGCCTATGTCGTGATTCGCGATTTGTGACGCGATGCTGCATCCTTAGGTTTGAGTATAACTCAAAATCTTCTATGCTGCTGGGGAAAAGGACAAAGTTGCCTAAGGGTTTAGATTTGATACTATCCAGAGACCAGACAATACGCAAGCGTAGCTCAGTTGGTAGAGCACCCGACTGATACTCGGGCGGTCGAAAGTTCGAATCTTTCCGCTTGCACCTATCCTTCCGTTTTTCAGAATCCACCACCGTCCAGTTCCTTGGTTGGTCATTTTCTGTATATACTTTATAAAATGCGTGACTTTTATATAATCGCTGTAATATGCGTCGTGGCGATAATAATCGGCACGGTCTTATTCTTTTTCGGTCCCGCATCGCTCCAAGCAGATGTCTCAAGTGCACTGCGTTCCGGGCCAAAGGTGGTGCCATTCACGGTACTTGCACAAGGCAACAGAGCACTTGCTGTTACAGACCCCACTAACTATAGGATCACGAGCACTGCTGAACTCGATGCTCTATGGCCACTCATATATGGGAGTGAAAGCGACTCAGCTATTCCAGATATCGATTTCACAAAATACGAGATACTTGCTGTTTTCGACGGTTCGCATCCTACTACTGGATATGGCGTAAGCGTACTCGAAGTGACCGAAGAGAATAATGTACGCACGGTAACTATTAATGATGCAGTTCCTAGCTCACACTGCTCATGGGCATATACAAGTACGAGTCCATTTGAATTAATTCAAGTATCTGCAACGTCATTGAGTCTTACCCACATTGATCTGACAAGTACCACCAGCTGTCCGTAATTTCTAAACCCGTTCGAAGCCTTTATTCCATCTTTACGTCGTTCGCGTTAGGATAGATTTATGGACGCGAATAGGCATTTTAAGGCCAAAAAGATTACTGTTATGGGACTTGGGCTTCTTGGTCGTGGTGTTGGTGACATAGCCTATCTTGCTTCATGCGGCGCAGAACTTATAGTAACTGACCTCAAATCATCCAAAGAGCTGGAAGCATCGATTGAGCAGCTCAAAGAATTTCCCGATATACAGTTTGTGCTCGGCGAGCATCGACTTGAAGATTTTCGTGATCGCGATTTCATACTTAAAGCAGCTGGGGTACCAGCAGATTCGATATATATACAGGAAGCGCGCAGAGCAGAAATTCCTATTAAAATGAGCGCATCGCTTTTCGCGGAGATCGCTCATATACCTATAATTGGGGTCACAGGAACGCGCGGTAAATCGACAACAACGCATATGCTGAATGCTATCCTTACGCGCGCCGGTAAAAAAGTACTTCTTGGCGGAAATGTCCGCGGAGTTTCCACGCTTGCACTCTTACGCGAAGTGACTCCGGAACATATTGGTCTTTTTGAACTTGATTCGTGGCAGATGCAAGGGTTCGGCGAGGAAAAATTCTCGCCACAGCTTGCGATCTTTACGACCTTTTATCCTGATCATCTTAATTATTATCACAACGACCTTGATGCATATTTGGCTGACAAGGCAAATATTTTCTTATTTCAGAAACCAAAGGATACGCTTATTCTTGGGGCCCAGTGTGCAGAAATTGTACAAGAGAAATATCTTTCCCGGATGCACGGATGGGTCACCATAACCGGCAGCGATGATTTGCCCAAAGAATGGAAATTGAATGTACCCGGTCACCATAATCGCTACGATGCGGCTCTTGCTCTTTCCGCTGCAAGGGCTTGGCAAATCCCGGACGAAGTGAGCAGAGAAGCCCTCGAAGCCTTTTCTGCGGTCGAAGGAAGACTTGAATTTGTGCGTATGCTCGATGAGGTCGCAATTTATAACGACAATAATGCAACCACACCAGAGGCCACTCTCGCAGCGCTTCGTGCACTTGGAGAGGATTTGAAGGATGCTAATCCAAGTGGGCACATTCTGCTTATCATGGGTGGAGCAGATAAGGGTATTGATATGAAGGAGCTTCTTGAAGAGATCTCGGGGTGTGTGAAGCGCGTGGCGCTTCTTTCAGGCACCGGTACCGATCGTATCCATGAGTCGCTTCCAGATGCTCAAATCTATGACAACCTTGCAACTGCTCTAGGCGACGTTCGTATGCACGCACAGCCAGGCGATATAATCCTTTTCAGTCCGGCATTCGCGTCGTTCGGGATGTTCACCAATGAGTATGATCGCAATGATCAATTTGTTACTATGGTTCGGTCACTATGAAAGCCCACTTTATAGGTATCGGTGGCATCGGCGTCTCAGCGCTTGCGCAGCTCTATCATCATGACGGCTGGACGGTCATCGGCACGAACGAGGAACCAAGTCCTGCGACACTCGATCGGATTCGTGCGCTCGGCGTGACGATTCACATCGGCGCTGATATCAAGAACATCGATCCTGATACGAATCTCATTATTTATAGTTCGGCGTGGGATGTACGCGAACCTGAATTCATGGGAAAAGTTCGCGAGCTCGGAATCCCGGCGCAATCCTATTTTGAGGCGCTTGGAAAAGTGTCAGAAGGGAAGCGAACTATTGCGGTGGCGGGCACGCACGGGAAGACGACGACTACCGGAATGCTTGCGGGCATTTTACGCGATGCTGGTGTCTCGCCAACCGCAGTAGTCGGTTCCATCGTGAAAGATTTTGACTCGAACTATCTGGCCGGTGAGTCGGATCTGTTCGTCGTCGAAGCTTGCGAATATCAACGCCACTTCCTTGAACTTTCTCCAGAGATACTCGTGGTCACCAATCTCGAGTTCGATCACACCGACTATTATCATGATCTCGCCGATGTACAGGACGCCTTTCATACATTCATGAAAAAAGTTCCGGAATATGGTGCGATCGTAACGGATATAGAGCATCCAAATATCCAATCTCTTCTAGAAGGGATCGATGCAAATATTATAGATTACAGAACAGAACCGGCGTATGATCTTAATTTGCCTGGCGAGTTCAACCAAATGAATGCTCGTGCTGCCTCCGCAACGGCACGATTCTTAGTTTCTGAGATATCTGATTCATCCCTTCGCAAGTCACTTTCGGGGTTTCATGGTACGTGGCGTCGATTTGAGTACAAGGGTAAGACGCAAAATGGTGCCGAGCTTTATGATGACTATGCGCACCACCCGACGGCTATTCAGGAAACACTTCGCGCGCTACGCGCGCAGGTTTCGGGGCGTATTATTGTCGCGTTCCACCCCCATCTCTATAGTCGTACACGCGATCTACTTGATGGCTTCGCTCGCTCGTTCAGCGATGCAAATGAGGTGATCATTGCTCCTATTTTCGCGGCTCGTGAAGCTGACGACGGATCAGTTTCAAGCGAATTGCTTGCCAAACGTATTATGGAAGAGGGCACGCCTGCACGCGCAGTCGATACGCTCTACGACGTACAAAAGATACTTGAGACATGTAAGGAAGGAGATACGATTATGACGATGGGAGCAGGCGACATATATAAAATTGCTGATGTCCTCGTAAACAAATAGGAAAATAAAAAACCGAATCCCTGTAAAAGAGAATCGGTCTTGGATCGGTGTTAATGCCGACGACAGATCAGAGCTATATTTCGAGCATCACCCGCGAATTCAGGATGCAAGCTCCGGGTGGACGCGAATTGACTTGCCGCCGGCGGAGAGCACTTGCTCGTACAATGGGCCAGCCTAAGACTTAGAGCCTGCGCCCTTATGAGAGCCGGAATACTTAGTTTTCCGTCTCCCTCTGTCATGATGCCCTCGCCCCATCGTGCCCGGATGTCCTCGAACATGAGCCGGTTTTGGTCGCCCCACTCGGGGTGGTCGAACGGATGAGTAAAGTCCGCGGCCCGTATTGAGAACAGGGTGATGACTCTGAGATTGCCTGGACTTATCCCTAGTATTTCTGTGAATCTATAGGCAATCGCATGGAGCACACCTTCGAACTCCCGTGGGCTTTCACCACGTAAGCGTCCTCTGTCGATAAGCGAATCGCGGCCCGCATGAGCTACGATCGCACACCCTTGGGCCGTAACGGCGATTGCGGGACATCCAGCGTTGCTCATTACGAATGCGGCTCGTGGCGGCAACGATGTTCCGTCGGCAGGCAGTCCCTTATTTCGATACAGCACTACGCCCTTCGGAAGAGAGATTGCCGTCGTAAGATCAGTATACTTAACAATCCTAGCATTCATACTTGCGACGGAAGGCGCATAGAGTGTTCTGACATCGCACCGAAGTGCCATTTGCGAAAGTCGCTCGGCTAAGTCTGGGTGCTTAGTAACGTCCTCCTGACAATAGAGCTTTCGAAGCGATAAATCTTCGCCCCGCCTCGGAGGGAAATGATATCCCTCGTAGAGGACATCACCCTCCTCATGGTGTTTGTAGTAAAACGGCTCTGGACACCTAGCCCCCTCTGTCACTGATATTTCCTCCCACTTGGAACTGATCCAATAACGACTCTACGCCTATTTTCGATTTAGTCAATTGAGTCATGACAGCAAATCTCCTGAATCTCGCTTTTTCATACAAGAAACGATAGGGTTAGGATATGGGAACACTTTCCGTTGTAGGAACCCCAATAGGGAACCTTGGCGATATCACAATACGCGCTCTTCAAACCTTGAAGGATGCGGATGCAATCGCGTGCGAGGATACGCGCGTATCTTCGAAACTGCTGGCGCGCTACGATATCAAGAAACCCCTTCTTATTTTTCATGCCCAAAGTGGCTCGCACGCAGCAGAGCGCATCTTAGGCCTTCTTGGAGAAGGGAAGCATGTAGCACTTATTACTGACGCTGGGACGCCGGGTATTTCGGATCCCGGAAGCGAGCTCGTGTCGATGGCGCGGGAACGACTCGGCGGTGATGTACGTATCGAAACAATCCCTGGTCCCGCTGCACTTACTGCAGCTCTTTCGATCGCTGGAGTCTCAGGCAATGATTTTGTATTTCTCGGATTTTTACCGCATAAAAAAGGTCGTCAAACACTTTTTCGTGAGATCGCTGATATGACACGAACGGTAATATTTTATGAATCACCGCATCGCATTGAGAAAACACTGGCGTCGCTTGCGCAAACTCTCTTACCAGAACGCAAGGTTCTCGTGCTACGCGAACTCACTAAGATACACGAATCTTTTGTTGAAGGAACGCCAGAAGAGGTTGCAGAGTACTTTGCCAAACATAAGGCAGCCGTACGGGGCGAATTCGTTGTCATTATTACCCGATAAAACTCCTTGTGATACTATGCCCCTATGACACGCGGAACCTCCTTAATCATACTCGCCTTATTGATTATAATTGCTCCTTTTTCAGGACTACCAAATTCTTGGCTTATGGTGATCCTTCCTGTTATCGGCTTGATTGTGTTAATTATTGGTACCACTCTTCGTCATCATAATCCGCGTACTCGCAGTGCAAATTCTCACGGAGATGCCATATAAATAGGCTTTCTTTCAATTTTCTCAGAAGACAGGAATTTTCTTATTCATACTGAAGATTCATGTCGCGTTGTATACTTATGCGGTATGGAGAATCCTGAACGAGTAACCTATTTTGCCGCCACCGATTCACGCGGTAAACGCATACCTTTTGGTATAAAGGAAAAGGATCGCTCAAAGCATATGTATGTGATTGGGAAGACGGGCATGGGCAAATCAACCATGCTCGAAAATATGGCCATCCAGGACATCCGGAATGGAGAGGGACTGGCATTTATCGACCCACACGGTGGTACGGCTGACAAACTCCTCGAGTTTGTGCCGAAGGAACGCATCAACGATGTGGTCTACTTTGCGCCATTTGATATGCAGCGCCCCATTGCCTTCAATGTTATGGAGGATGTCGGTTATGACAAGCGTCACCTGGTTGTATCGGGTCTCATGGCGACGTTCAAAAAAATCTGGGTCGATGCCTGGAGCGCACGTATGGAATACATTCTTTCGAATACACTCCTTGCACTCCTTGAATATCCAGATGCGACACTCCTCAGTGTTAATCGTATGTACACGGATAAAGCTTTTAGGAAGAAAGTCGTTGACAATGTGAAGGACCCGGTCGTTAAGGATTTCTGGGTGAAGGAATTCGCGAATTATGGCGACCGATACACGCAGGAGGCGACACCGGCTATCCAAAATAAGATCGGCCAATTCACAAGTAATCCACTTATTCGTAATATAATCGGTCAGCCTAAATCATCGTTCGATATCCGTGACCTCATGGATCGCAAAAAGATTCTTATCATCAATCTTTCGAAAGGGCAGGTGGGGGAGACGAACATGAGGCTCCTTGGGTCAATGATCACCACGCGTATATTCCTTGGCGCAATGAGCCGCGCAGATTTGCATCATACAGCAATTGATAAGCTTCCAAATTTTTATTTCTTCGTGGACGAGTTCCAGAATTTCGCGAATGATACGTTTTCAGAGATTCTTTCGGAATCTCGTAAATACAAACTCAATCTTGTAATTGCCCATCAGTACATTGAGCAGATGGAAGAGCAAGTCCGGGCCGCAGTCTTTGGTAACGTCGGTACAACAGTGGCGTTTCGTGTCGGTCCATTCGATGCCGAGACACTCGAAGTTATATTTTCTCCAGAATTCATGAAGGAAGATTTAGTAAATCTATCATTTGCGCAGATTTATCTCACTCTCATGATTGATGGAGTGGGATCAAGACCTTTCTCTGCAATAACTATTCCACCGATCGAACCCCCGCCGCATACCTATAAAGAGGAAGTTATCGAAGCATCCCGACGACAATTCGGCGCACCTCGCGAACAAATCGAAGCTGCCCTTATGCATGAACTAGTCGACGCTGTTCAAACCGATCCAAATGAAATTGCTGAAAAACGTTCAGCACCAAAACGTTCGCCAGCACAAAGACTGTCTTCAGAGTCTGCCAGAAAGACAGAAACGCGTGAACCCTATAGAGGTAGGCAAACTGAAGGAGCATCAAATGAATCACGTGGAGGAAATGATCGACAGAGCCGCTCATCACATGATAACCAAGAAGCGCGCTCGGAGCGGCCAAATCGATCAGAGCCGAAGGTGAAAACCGCAGATGACTTAAAGGCTATTTTACGGACAATGACTGCAGGGAATCATACAAGTTCCTCAGACAAGGTCGATTCGAAGTCAGCAGACTCACTTAAAAGTACGCTTGCTGGGATCATGCAACCACAATCACCAGCGAAGTCAACTACACAGGCACAGAAAACACGACCCGAGCCTGTACATACGGAGGTGTCTTCAAGCAGCGAACCCTTCGAAGTCCCAGAGGAGAAATTGAAAGCGATATTCCGTGAACAATGATGTAACGTTCTCTCATCAACAGTAGTTCTACTAGTCGAACCGCGAATTTGAATTATAGGTCGCGCGATCAAGAGTAACTTCGAAAAAATATGCAAAGAATACAGAGGGCTCCGTAGCCCCAGACGATTCGGCAAAAGTCGGAACGTCTGGGGCGTTTTCGTATTGGCTATGCTTAATCTCTCATTGCTTTCCAGCATACTTTATCGTTATTGAAATCAATCTGTCGCATTCTTTTCAGATTTTCGCTTCTTGTGATACAACGGTACAATCAGATATGACCAAAGACAGCCCCAGGGTGATTCTTGTGACGGGTGGTGCAGGTTTTGTTGGTTCGCACCTCTGCGAACGGCTTGTGCATGATGGCTATAGGGTTATTTCTCTCGACAATTATTTTACAGGCCTACGTGAGAATCATGTAGAAGGAGTTGACTATCGTGAAGGGCATACAAAAGATATCGAGAAACTTGTTCCCGAAACACCCGATATTATCTATCATCTTGGCGAGTACGGGCGAGTTGCGAAGAGCCTTGAAGAGCCTGAGAAAGTTTGGGATTTAAATATTGCAGGCACTCTTGGCGTAGTTGAGTTTTGGCGTAAGCGGGGCAGCAAACTCATATATGCAGGATCTTCGACTAAATTCAACGGTCCACGCGCTGATGGTGTTACAGGACGTGACCTGTCTCCGTATACATGGGCAAAAGCAGTAAACACTGAACTTGTCGTGAATTACGGTCGATGGTACGACCTGTCATACGCAATTGTCTATTTTTACAATGTATACGGTCCTCGTGAACGTGCAGGTGTTGATAATTACGGCACCGTTGTTGGGACATTTAGACAACAATTCCTTGCACGCACCCCCTTTACAGTTCGCGAACCTGGTACTCAAACACGGGCTTTCACGCATGTAGTGGACACTGTTGAAGGCATCGTCCTTGCAGGAGAAAAGGGAGAAGGGGACGAATATGGCATATGCGCGGACGACACCTACTCATTACTCGATGTCGCGCATATGTTTGGTGATGAAATTTCGATGCTTCCACAAACGGCCACAACCCGTTCGGGAGATTCAGTGAATTCAACTAAAATAAAAGCACTTGGTTGGAAGCAAGAGCATACTCTCAAAAACTACATAGAGTCGATAAAGAAAGGCACATGAAAAAGGTACTCATCTTTTCTTTGGCATATTATCCAAGTTTCGTCTCGGGGGCGGAAGCTGCGATAAAAGAAATTACTGATCGCATCGAACCGAGTGATATCGAGTTTCATATGATTACACTCCTCTTTAACCCTTCTGCGCCGCGCGAAGAAATCATCGGTCATGTTCATGTACATCGTGTAGGATTTGGGGGAGCCTATCTTTCAAAGGTTCTATATATTCCGCTTGCGGCACTCAAAGCACGGGTACTTAATAGAGAGCTACATTTCGATGCGCTCTGGTCGATGATGACCTATATGCTTTTTCCGGTCGTATTACTGCGTCTTTTTAATATTCGTATACCGCACATTCTCACGCTTCAGGATGGCGATCCTTATGAGAAAGTATTTGAGCGAGGTTTCATCCGTCCCCTTACACCACTACTTGATTATGGTTTTAGGACGACTGCACTTGTACAAGTTATTTCAAACTATCTCGCAAGTTGGCCACCACGACGGGGATACAGGGGGGTAATTGAGATCATCCATAATGGCGCAAATCCGAAAGATTTGCATGAGGCAGTATCTCTAAAAGAAATAGAAGCTCTGAAGCAAAAACTCGGGAAGAAAGACGACGATGTGTGGCTTGTAAATACGGCACGCCTTGTGCATCAAAAGGGGACTGATGAGACTATTCGCGCATTATCGTCACTTCCGGCGAATGTGAAGTTTCTGATTGTTGGCAGCGGTCCCGATGAGGAGATGCTCAAGAAGCTTGTTAAGGAGCTTAATCTTGAGGATCGGGTTATATTTGTCGGTCCTGTGGATCGCTCTGAAGTTACGAAATACCGCAGGGCTTCCGATATCTTTGTCGCACCATCGCGCTCTGAGGGACTAGGAAATGCGTTTTTATCGGCAATGGCGTCACGTCTACCGGTAGTAACAACGCAGGAGGGAGGGTTAGCAGAATTTGTCTTTGATAAGAAACATAATCCTGAAAAGTCTGCGACAGCTTGGGTCGTCGATAAAAACAATCCGCAGCAGATAGCGGAAGCGGTAACAGATATTTTAAAGCATCCTGAAAAAGCAAGAGAAGTTACTGAACACGCGCATGCAATGGTCCTCGATAAATATGATTGGGATATCGTCTCAAAACAGATGTGCAAACGTGTGTTTGATAAGGTATTTTAAAAGACAGTCTCTTAGTGTAGACCTTGCTGGCGCTGCTTCTCATCACTGCTTCGAAGTAGATCGCGCGCGCGCTGATAATCCTCGATCTCCTTTTGATCTATGGATTTGTCAATCAGCACGGCTTCAAGCACCTTTGACCAAAAAGCGACGCGGTTGGTGTTAAGCTCGAGGAGGTTTCCCGAACTCTTATCAAGCGTACTCGTGTAATACCAAATTATCTCGCCAAGGCGATAAACACGCATGAGCTTGAGAGAAAGAACTTCTTCGGGTGTCCGGTTGTCGTGTACATAGCGTGTAAGTGCTTCTTCAAGAGGTCGATTATAGAGCGTCATGAAATTCAAGAAGCGTGCCCACCCTTCATATTTGTTGCCAAAACGAAGTGAAGAATAATCAAGGAGATAGATATCACTTTCAACAACTCGAAAATTGTGCGGAACGAAATCGGTATGCGTGAGGAAATTGCCGTACTGATCGATGGTCTCTTGATTAATTTCAAGGAATTTTTGTGCACGATCAAGTAGGGAAGTGAGTTCCAGATCGTCCGCTAAGCGCCGCTTAATTTTCTGTATAAATCCGGCAAACGCGTAACCGTAGGCTCTCGCATTCATGCTGCCGAATGTTTTTTTAATAAGACGTACATGTTCATAAGTCGTAGCATGTGCACTCTCTTGGGCTTTGAAAGATTTAAGTGCGAGCGAAAACTGCTCCTCGAGTGGCCGTTCGAGAAAAGCGCTCTTCTGCTCTATAAACGCCTGAATTGATATCACATGTCGACCTTTCTTTACGAACAATATCTCTTCTGGAGAAAGAAATATCTGATAGGCAAATTTGATTTCTTGTAACACTCGACGACAGTTCCGTTCATGTTCGAGCTCTCGAATACCAGCAGGATCGCTCGTTGTTTTGATAACAACGCGCTTGTGGTCGCTCTTTCTACTGCCGAGCAAAATCAGTTTCTTTCCGCTTGTTGTCGTGACTGCCTGCATGAGATATCGTTCGCCCCAAATGTGAGGCTGCAGGGAATCGAGGACGTATCCAAGACTATCTAAAAGGGGTACAACAATTTCCAATTCGTTTTTGCAATAATCCTCCCAGATTTGTTTTGCATCAGACATGGGCAAAGGTATCTTTAAGCGTCCGGATATGCGTATCCCAAGATGCTTCATATGCCTCTAGCTCATGGGGCGGAGTTGTTTTGAACGGAAGAACCTCAGGTTTTGTAAGAGGCATATCGGTAATGATTGTGTGTGCTCGTGAGGTTGCTAAGTGTTCTATAGCCCTGTAAAAAGTGCTTTGACGCGCATGCTCATGTGCTCTTTGGTCACTCATATGAACAACCAATGGCTCCATCGTAAGATACGACGCGATCACCGTAGGCAATTCTACCGATGCACCATTTTGCATATAGATTACGTCGGCCTCCCGTACTGCTTTCAAAAGTGTGAAAGTGTACATAAGAAGTCGTACGAGAAGTGGCTGGTTTTTATTTACAGTGATAATATCCACGCCGTCTATTTTTTCCGGTAGAGAGCCGTACGTTACTATCACAAGCTTGGTCTGGGATTGACCCCCCGTTTTTGAGGATTCTGGCTCCTTACTCAAACGTCTTGCGAGCTCCTTTACGTAGGGCGCTGGTTCGGCAATATCGGGTGGATATAGCGGTGTCGCCACAACAACTTTCATGTAGCAAATGTAGCATAACCAAGCGTAGTTGGAGCTCCTCCAGACAACCGCTAGAATGGGCGTATGAAGCTCGTGTTAGCTACCCCTCTCTACCCGCCCGACACTGGTGGTCCAGCGACAGATGCCGCCTTACTTTATAGAGAACTACCAACGCATGATATCGCTGTAACAGTGTGCTCATTTGGGACAGTGCGGCGTTTACCACGCGGTATTCGTCATTTCTGGTATGCATGCAAACTTCTCAAATGTGTAAAGGATGCAGACGGCATTGTTGCGTTCGATACTTTTTCAGTCTGCCTACCTGCCGCCCTTGTTTGTCGATTGGTCGGTAAGCCACTCATCGTACGTGTACCGGGTGATTTTGTATGGGAGCAGGCAACACAGCGTTTTGAGGTACGTGACTCTATCGAAGAGTTTCAGAAGAAGCGTTATGGATTTAAGGTAGAGGCGTTGCGAATGCTGCAGAAATTCGCAACCCAAAGCGCTACACTGTTGGTCGTGCCTAGTGATTTTCTTCGGGGTATCGTGGAAGAATGGGGAATAGCATCCAGTCGTCTCGTACGCATTTATCTTGGCATTGATCTTAACGAGGAGCCTATCATGCCTGTCAAAGTACCTGAAGGAAAAATTCTTTTCTCTGTGGGGCGATTTGTCCCTTGGAAAGGTTTCTCTATGCTTATTGAGCTCTTACCACAATTGCCGGCCCAGTGGCATCTGGTTATTGCTGGCGATGGCCCACTACGGGCAGGGCTCGGTAGGGAGGCCAGCCGGCTTGGTATGGAGAGTCGCATAACATTTACTGACCAACTGCCGCACGCCGAAGTACTCGGCTGGTACCGTCAGGCAGATGCGTTTGTACTGAATACTGCATTCGAAAGTTTCTCTTTTCAAATAGTGGAAGCAATGGCAAGCGGCACGCCAGTTATAACAACGAGTATCGGCAATATTCCTGAACTTATAACGAACGATGTCGAGGGAACATTATGTGTGCCAGGCGATAGTGAAGCTTTTAAGAAAGCGATTCTAAGTGTAGAAAACGAACCGCAGGTATGGAAAAGCCGAACCGATGCCGCCAAGCGAAAAGCTCAAGAATTTAGCGTAACGGAATCGGTAAAAGCATTTGCAGACGTAGTTAAAAAAATATGCGATTGATGCTTATTGGAACCGATCGGGCGATTTTTAATCCGGGAAGCGTTGTGCGCCGCCGCATCACACAGCTAGGTAGTCTGTATACAGAAGCACTCGACTCGATCGTGCTTTCAGCGCGCCACCATGGCGTTACGAAGATGCAAGAGCTTGCGCCGAATGTGCATGCGTATCCGACTAATTCATGGTCTCGTCTTTTATATGGATGGGATGCACTTCGTATTGCTCGATATATTCGACGTCCTGATGTCGTCTCTGCCCAGGACCCCTTTGAAACAGGTCTCGTTGCACTCTTCATAAGTAGGAGATATCGCGTACCACTAGCCGTCGAGATACACACCGATTTTCTTGCACCTGCTTTTGCGCGGCATTCATTACTCAATTGGTTACGGGTGCGTATAGCGGGATATGTATTACGACACGCCTCTGGAGGCTACGCTGTCTCGAGCAAAATAAAGGATGCCGTACTCGCGCGGTATAGGGTGTCCCTTGAAGTTCTGCCCATATATACCGACACAACTCGTTTTGCTTCACTTACGCACGATTCGCACCCGCGCTTCCAAACAGCACTTTTGTGGGTGGGCCGTATGGAGAGGGAGAAAAACCCTGAATTAGCATTCGATGCATTTGTTGCTATGCGCCGAGCGGGCTTCAACGTCGGACTCACATTTGTTGGTGACGGTTGCTTGAGAGAAAAACTCGAGGCAAAAGCTCGTGAGGAAAATGTAGCAGAGTGGGTTGAATTTACAGGAACGGTTTCTGATCCACTGCCGTACTATGCGAATGCTGATCTTTTGCTCGTAACATCGCGATATGAAGGCTTTGGCCTCGTGATTCTCGAAGCTCTTGCCGCTCGTGTGCCGGTGCTTTCCACTGACGTGGGTATCGCTCGAGAAGCCGGAGCACAGATCGCTGAGGGCGATTTTACGACAGCACTCAGGGATCGGCTTGGCAGTGGGAGAACGCCTGGCACCTTACGAATGCAGACTTATGCGAATGAAGAGGAGTATCTTTCCAAGGTCGCTATGTGTTATAGATCCTTATGAAGCTTCTTATTCTTGCTCAGGCAGTCGATCTTGAGGACAATGCGTTCTCATTTTTTCATAGATGGATCGAGGAGCTAGCGCCACATTTCGAACAGATAACAGTCATATGCCTTAAGGAGGGGAAACATGCAATGCCACCAAATGTGCATGTGTGTTCACTTGGGAAAGAAACGGGCCGCTCGCGCCTGAAATACACTATGCGTTTCTACCGCTATATATGGTCATTGCGGCATGACTATGACGCAGTATTTGTGCATATGAATGAGGAATACGGAATCCTTGGGGGATGGCTTTGGCGGCTTATGGGTAAACACGTCACCATGTGGCGTAATTATCACAAAGGTACGTGGCGAACTGATATTGCCGCTTTTTTCTGTAATAAGATCTTCTGTACATCGGTATACTCATATACCGCAAAATATAAAAAAACAGTACTCATGCCAGTTGGCGTCGATGTAAAACGATTCTTTCCGAATGAGCACATACAACGCGTACCAAAATCAATTCTATTTTTTTCAGGCATGTGGCCCTCAAAGCGACCGGAAATGCTTATCGATGCCTTAACTATTTTGCACGAAAGAGGCATCGGATTTATCGCCAGTTTTTATGGATCGCCACTGCCAGAGGGCGCGGAGTATTATCAAAGTCTTAAACAACGAGTCATAGATGCTAGTCTCTCGAATTGTGTCACCTTTCATCCAGGTGTACCGAATGCCATGGCACCAGACATCTTTCGTGCACATGACATATTTGTAAATTGTTCGCCGTCTGGAATGTTTGACAAGATGCTATTTGAAGCGGCAGCCTGCGGCTGCCGAGTTCTCGCTGTAAGCGATGATTTCGCGAAGCTTGCAGGAAGCGCTGCGCATTTTGACTCAGCACAAACCCTTGCAGATCGACTGTCAGAAACCCTTGCTCGTGCCCCTCAGGGCACTGTTCCTGCATACGTAGGGGCGAATAGCCTTACTACGCTCGCCCTGCGGCTTGCGGACGCTATATACTGAGTCTATGCTTGGCGCTTCTTTACCGATACAACCACGAACGGCGAAGATCCTCATCATTATCATCGCCTGCGCGCTCGTCATTCATATTTTTTCAGCTGTCGCGGTTTACGCGTTCCGTCCTGAGAGCATCTCGACAACCCCCGATCCCTTAGACTATCGCCTCGCGGCGCTCAATATGATTGAGTACCATATCTTCTCGCTTGCCCCAGCCGGCTTTGATGCGCCGCAACTCTTGCGCACACCTGTGTACCCAACGCTCCTTGCAGGAACATATCTTCTTGATGGCGAAACTGGATTTGTGATGATCCTCCTTCAGTCTGTCCTGCTTATTACGATGGGCTGGCTACTTTTTAAGTTGCTTATCAGGTTTCGTGTTCCGGAGAATGCTGCACTTATTCTTACCACTTTCTATCTTTTTGAGCCGCTGCAATGGCTCTACACCTTACAAACGATGACGGAGACTGTGGCGTCATTTCTTGTGATACTGCTTCTTGCAGGCGCACTTCTTGGAAAGGGCATAAATACCATCCCCCGAGCTGCGCTGTTCGGCTTCGGGCTCGGCCTTCTCATGTTTGAAAAGCCTTCAGCAGAAATGTGGATACCATTCCTGCTCCTTCTCGTCTTTGTAGCAACTGGTTCAGTTCGTGTGCGATTTCTGCGGGCAGCGGTTGCGATTTTTTTTCTTCTCCTCACGCTCACCCCATGGCTCGTTCGTAATTACAATCTGACAGGGCATGTCGTTCTTAGTTCAAGCGGCCCTTATAATTTCATCTATTATGTTGGCACCCCCGCGACGGTGCCGGAGGCATACTATGAACCCGTTACAATAAATACGTATAACGGCAATCATACTAACGAAACCTGGTATGCCTATACGACGCAAGCATATCCCATGCTTCTTTCGACCGAGCACGCTCTCTTAGCGCATGCAAATTACCTCACCTTAATCGAACAACAAGTTATGTGTGCGCCAACGATTTGGTTCGGGATTATCCGTCCTGTTGATCAAGAATCCTACGGTCATGAATATGGTCTCATTTCAGATTTCGTGCTCCATCCGAACGCAACTCGTGACGGCATTCTTGATGTACTCGATACGGTTACATGGACAATTGCGCTTCTACTTTCTTTGATTGGTGCTGCAGTGCTACTTTGGAATGCTTCAATGCGCTGGCTTTTTCTTCCCTTACTTGGCATGCTTCTTGTAACTCTTCTCATTAACTTCTGCGCTTCATGGGCACGCGTGCTCCTGCCGATGTATCCAGTGGTGTTCATCGCTATAGGCGCCGGGATTGGTTTCTTGATGCAGAAGATGCTACGAAAAAAGATATGAAATCAACCCCATCTCTTCTCAGACGTGCGGAACATGAAGCACTTTCCAGCGTCATGCTTTCCGGCAGCGTCCTCGATCTGGGTGGTGAGAAAAATGCCGAATATATCTGGCATATCCGAGGCGATTTCATCGTGACCGCAGTGAATATAGATCATGCTGCAAAACCTGACATAATTCATGATCTTGAAAAGCCGCTCCCACTTCCCGATGCGTCGTTTGATCACGTGCTTCTCGTTAACGTTATGGAACATGTTTTCGAATATCGCCAACTACTCAGAGAGGCGACCCGCATCCTGAAGCCTGGAGGCTTGGTTATCATAGCCGTGCCATTCCTATTTCCTATACATCCCTCCCCAAACGACTACTGGCGATTTGGCAGGCAAACCCTCGAAAGAGAGTGTCAAGATGCAAAGCTTATCGTCGAAAAAATAACACCACTTGGTAAAGGTGTTTTCAGCGTACGCTATGTACTACTTGACCGTCTAATGCCCAGTCCTGTGCGTTTCATCTCGCACTATACGCTTCGTTATGTGGCGCTTGCTCTCGACCGGCTATTCACAATGACCGCCCACACTCTCGGCAAGCGCTATAATCCTGCAGAATATGCGCTTGGCTATGTCGTTCAATCTCGTAAACCGGCATGAGAGGTAGAAAAATAAGCCTGGTATTCGGTGTGAATGATTTCCTCATCGGGGGTATGCAACGACAATTTATCGAGCAGTTACGATTTCTCGACCGCGACCGTTTCGACGTATCACTCATCACACTTTTTGAATTTCCTGATCAGCCTGATCTTTACGATGAGCTCCCATTACATTTAGCGGTGTATCGAATGCACTTTAAAAACGTACGGGATGTCAAGCAATGGCGAGAGCTCTATCGCTTGCTTAAGCATTTGAAGCCCGACGTTGTTATATCAAGTTTATTCTTCTCGAATACGGTCTTTAGGCTGCTGAAGCCTTTTATTGGGTACCACTCGATAGCATGCGAGCATAATACCTACACCGAAAAGACATTCCTACAGCGTCTCACAGATAAATTGCTTGCAAATATCTCTTACCGCATTATTGCAGTTTCAAACACGGTTGCCGACTTCACCGCACATCAAGAAGGGATCTCAAAAGATAAATTTGTGATTATACCCAACGGTATTGACGTACAAGCTTGGCAACAAGAATTCGAGAGGCTTCCCTCAAAAGAAATAATCAGGAAAGAACTTATATTTCCTTCCGACAGCATTGTTATTCTTAATGTTGCACGTCTTATGCCACAAAAGAATCATGAGCTCCTATTGAAAGGATTTGCTCAATTCCATAGGGGAAATCCGAAGTCCATGCTCGCGGTAGTGGGGGATGGCCCCCTGCGAAAGGAGCTGGAATCACTTACGCAGAAATTGAATATCGAAGATTCAGTTATATTTTTTGGCATGCGCCGTGATGTTAATCGATTCTACAAAGGGAGCGATATATTTGCGCTCACTTCAGACAGAGAGGGATTCGCACTCGTTTGTATAGAGGCAATGACTGCAGGTCTTCCAGTTATCTCAACAGTTACTGCTGGACCTGATGAATATATCGCAAATGGGGTGAATGGATTTTTAATCCATGACGCTACAGCTACAGGTGTTGCCGACGGTATACGAGAAGTTGTTAAAGGTGATTCAGGAAAACTACGTAAAGGAGCACTCGAAACGGCGGAGCGCTATAACATTGTTTCGTCAGTCAAACTGTATGAACAATTATTCGATGACACGATACGACACTGATTCTGTATGGTGGAGAAGTTCTGTCTCATATCTTTTCTTTTCATACCGCACCCGTATACTGTCCGCAAGCTAATCGATTTTGTATGTCCGCCTCTATTGTCACCTTTGCGAATCTCGGAAAAAAGAGAAACCTTAAGACCGCAGATATCGTGCCGGTAATAGAAGCACTTGCGAATTCGAATGAACTGCAGCAAGTTATATGCCAGATCAATAAAGATTTTCCATTTCGTAGCACCTCACCAGCTTTCCCATTAATAGTCCGCCTTGGCATGGGTGCCTTGAGAAGGATTCCAGGACTTTCACCATCACGTCAAATGCTTGAGCGAGTGTTCGATTTTTTTGCGGCGCGTAAACTAATAGCTGTAGACGCTACATTTCTACACGGAGGGTATTTTTTATCAAGAACGACACAAAGAGCTCATGAGCTCGGGTCTATTTCAATAGATATGGCAGTGTCAGCTCATCTGAAGACGAATGCTATGTTTGAAAAGGAAGAATTCACGCATCTAGGTTTCCCTAACTACGAGGGTCTCTACACGCGGCTTGTGCGTGAGTCTCACCAGGCTCATGAGTTTGATTATGTTATTGCGATGTCGAGTTTCGTAAAGGATTCATATGTGGCAGCTGGATTTCCTGTGGAGAAAATATTTATCGCGCAGCCCGACATCGATATAAGTCGTTTCCACGTCTCTTCCAAGAAGCAGGAAACATCTTTTCGCATCCTCTACATGGCCCATACTCAGCCACTCAAGGGACTGCATTACCTCCTTGATGCATGGGAAACTTCGAATATCTTAAACGCGGAACTGGTTATTGTGGGAGGGTTCTCCGATATGCCTGACATCCTTAAGGCACGTTACATGAATCGCATAGAGAGTGATTCACGGATCACTTTGATTCCTTCCACTGAGACGCCCGAAAAGTATTATCAGGAGGCCTCGGTACTCGTTCTCCCTTCACTCTCTGAAGGTTTTGGCAGAGTAACGCTCGAAGCCATGGCGTCAGGTCTTCCTGTCATCACGACCAACAATGCAGCCGGCATTGTGGAAGAGCGTCAAACTGGCTTCATCGTACCAATTCGAGATGCTGCAACGCTTGCGGAAAAGATACAATATATTTATGAACATCGGGAAGAAGGTGAATCAATGGGGAAAAAGGCGCGACTTGCGGTCGAACGGAAAAAGCCCTTTGGTGAATTGGTGTACGGCATCTACCAAGAAATTCTTAGACGAGAGCACAAAATATGAAATTTGTAATTCGAGATGATGATCTGAATTATTTCAGCAAGCCAGCCGACATTGAGCGGTGGTATTCGGACATATTCGCGCAGGGCATACCAGTCGGATTTTCAGCAATTCCGTTTGTTAAACCGATAAGTGATGTATACACAAACGACGCGCCAAGAGAGGATAGAGAATATCCAATCAGTCAAAACACTGAGCTCGTGACGTATGTTAGGGGGAATCCGCTTATTGAAATACTCCAGCATGGGACAACCCATGAGACGAGGAAGGGAGTCTTCGAATATGCTGGACAGGTGCCCCCAAGAGAAGCGAAGCGTGGCAGGGAAGAGCTCGAGCATGCCTTCGGTACGTCCGTCGACATTTTCGTTCCGCCACACGACTGGCTTGGAACGAGTGGCGTCCATGCCGTTGAGGCTGCAGGTATGAACGTCATCCGCGGCCGCGGCGCCGGCTTACGGAATTGGATATTTCGTCCGCACTATATCCTGAATTTTTTCAGGATGCTCACCTACAAAACTTGGCATTCCTTGACTGGCAAAGTCCCCGCCTATCCGTACATACTTGATTTTGGTCGGCATGAAGAAGCATGTTCGTATCGGCTTGAGGATACGGACTTATTTGAAGGACTTACATACGCACAAAAAAAGAAGGGTATCTTTGTTGTCGTGACCCATCTACATTATTTTGACGACGAGAAGAAAGATCGTCTCAAGCGCCTGCTCACGAACGCTCATAAACTCGACGCTCAATTCGTTTCCCCAAGCGTACTTTTTAGTTAAACTCGGGGCTAGCTGCTTCCTGTAGAACGCTTCGAATACAGTGAAGACACAATATATAATGGCCGATCTTGTACCTCGGTATAGATTCTCCCGATATAGGTTCCTAAAATACCGAGCACTATCATCTGCACACCTCCCATAAAGAGTATTGAGATAATGATTGTAGTTGTCCCTTCTATAATCTGTGCAGGATGAAATAACTTTATATATAGAACGTACAGGATCCCGGCTGCGCTAACTAAGGATATCATCGCACCAATCTGGGCGATGAGCCTGAGTGGCATCGTCGAGAAACTTGTAACCCCATCAACGGCGAGTCTAAGCATTTTGCCAAGCGAGTAGCCAGTTTTACCAGCGAATCGTGCCTCACGGTCGTAGAGCACCGCTGTTTGTTTGAATCCAACATATGCAACCAAGCCGCGCATAAAACGATTTTTTTCTTTAAATCGGCCGATGGTATCAATTACTTTACGATCGAGGAGTCGGAAATCCCCAGTGTCTCTTGGTATTTTGATTTCCGCTAGATGATCAAGTAAGCGATAGAAAAGATACGCAGTATGTTTTTTAAAAGCACTATCCTGCCGTGTGCGTCTACGCGCATACACAACATCAGAACCCTCCTCCCACTCGCGCACCAATTCAAGGCTCACTGCCGGGGGATCTTGAAGGTCAGCATCCATAATCACTACTGCATCTCCCCGAACAAAATCGAGACCTGCGGTTATTGCCCACTGATGTCCAAAGTTACGCGAGAAGTTCAACACGTGCACGCGAGAGTCGCGATGATGTATTGCGATGAGCTTCTCAAGTGTTCCATCAGTGCTCCCGTCGTTAACAAAAACGATTTCCACTTCGTATTTCTTTTCCAGTGTTGCTAAGACGGGGTGGAGTGCAGCAAATAATGCGTCTACCGATCCTGCCTCGTTATAGCAGGGGATAACGTAAGAAATACGTTTCTTTTGAGAGAGTAAGGCCATGAATCTATAGTAACTCGTTCATGCTACACTTCCCTCATTCCTGTGCAAGTCGCAGAATCCTATGGAGCAAAGCATTTTCGATTTACATAAAACCATCGAATCGTCATGGTGGTATCGTGGTCGTATTCAGGCTGTTCTCGCTGCCGTAGGGTATACCCCAGCACCCGAAACCCTGTCAGCTATTGATTACGGAGCTGGATACGGCGGAATGGAGGGCACATGTGAGCATTTTGCAAAGACTGTCGATGCATTCGAACCCAATGAAGAGGCACGCTCGTTCGCTTCGAAGCGCGGCTATCGAAAGACATTCTCCGAGGGACAGGATGCCCTTAAGGGACACCATGATTACATATGTCTCTTTGACGTGCTTGAACACATTGAGGATGATGGAAATTTCCTCGAACTTGCCAAACATACTCTCGAGCCCTCGGGACGTCTCGTAGTAACGGTACCGGCATATATGTCGTTATGGAGCGAGCACGACGTGGCAAACCATCACTATCGCCGCTATACGAAAGATTCACTTTGTGAATTACTTGTTGCTCATGGATATGTCATAGAATATGCAAGCTATTGGAACTGCCTACTCCTTATTCCTGCTGCACTCATGAGGCTTGTCGGCAAGTCGGGCAAAGAAGGTCTTACGCCACCTTCTTTCATAAATGCACTCCTCTATAGACTTGTGTATATTGAAGCGGCCATACTTCGGCATACGCCACTTCCGTTTGGCTTAAGCATTGTTGCAGTTGCGCACGTAGGAGCTGCGAAGCCTGCCGTCCCCAGGCTTATAGCGAAGCTCGGTTTTCTCATGCGATACGGCATTTCAGGCCTGATTGGTGGGGCAATTCAAACGGTGTTCCTGTATATATGGGTTTCTGCGCTTGGATTTAGCCGTACCTACTTTCTCGGTCTTGTATTTGGATTTGTGATTGCGCTTGTCGTGAACTTCATACTTCAGAAATACTGGACGTTCCGCGATCGGCAAACACATCACACATCGAGGCAATTTCTTTTATATGGGGCGATCGCACTTGCGGGGCTTGCGCTTAATATTGGGCTTCTTGCTGGAGCGAGAATACTACTCGAATCGCTCGGAGTTAATTTCTTCAATGGTTGGTATCTCGTCGTTCAGATTCTTAATTTCTGCATTGTCTCGGCCTTCACTCTCTGTATGAATTTTCTCTTTACCTTTCGTGACGTGCGGCGAACACATTCCTATGAAAAATAATTCCGAGAATCCAGATCTAGTCATTGTCCTTCCAACAAAAGACCGTCGGACACTGCTTGAGCGTGCGCTCGGGAGTGTGCGGGAGCAGTCATATCAGAATTATCGCGTTGTGATCATTAATGACGGTTCGAATGATAGTACACGCCAGTATCTAGATACACTTGCGGATTTGCACGTACAGGTCATTCATCATGAAAAAGCACGAGGCGTAAACGCCGCCCGGAATGCCGCATTCAAGACTCTTAAAGAAGGCGAATGGGCTGTACAGCTTGATGATGACGACATGCTCCTACCAAACGCACTTATGACCACTGCTAACGTAATCGCAAAAAGCCCACCACACATACAAGTTCTCTGCTTTAACGCAATTACCCGTACCCCGGAAGAGGAGTATGTAAGTGGTCTTCAATTCGAGAGAGGAGAAGAGTGGTTCGACCCCACATACGAAAATCTCATGCTCGGCATCCGTACGCGAGGAGACACGCGCATGGTTTTAAAATGGACGCTTTTCCCAAAATACCTGTTTGCCGAGGACATCAATGGATTTGAGGGCGAGTGGTGGTTGTTGTTGGGACATGATGGTATCGGCATTAGATACCTCCCAGAACAAACTACCTTGATAGATCAAGCCCATGGAAGTGAACAATTAAGCAATGTAGCCGGTAGACGAGATCCGGCATCGTTTGTACGGGCATATCGTCGCATTTTCCATACACACGCAAAATTCTTTAGATCGCATCCTCGCCAATCAATGCCAAGTGCCATGAGCGCCACGAAGTTCGCAATTCGCGCTGTAGATATTTCTGCAGCCCTATACTTTTTCCTCCTCTATATTCGCGGATTCCTCAAACTCCATCTTGGGACTAAGAGGCCTAAAGAAGAGAAAAAGCGTTAGGAGGATTGTAACAAAACTTGTAATGAGTTGTGCGGCAATCATTCCAGGGATGCCATACCTAATCAAGAGCGGTACTTGTAAGAGAATAAGCAACACAGGCTGGGAGAATCCGATAACGTATATTTCTCGGGTAAAACGCTTTGCGTAGAGTAAAGAATTTATGACGTTCGTGATCGCAATAAGTGCAATAATAGCTGCAAAAGCCTGCGTATACGGTATTGCAGAAAGATATTTAGGAAAAAGGAGGTGAAAAATAATAGGCGCAATAAGGGCGTAAGCCAATGCTGCGAAAATTCCAAATATGGCTATCCTCCAGACCTTTTCGAGAATATGCTTACGTAAATTGGAAAGCGACTGGTTGGCAAAACGCGGAAGGGAAGCGGTACCTATAAAATTGAAAAGACTGCCTGCTCGTTCCGGGAGTAACGTCGCAAAGCTGTAAACTGCAAGCTGGATCGAGCCAAGGAAGTGGAAGACCAGTATGGAATCGAGTTGATTCAAAAGACCAACCGCGCTAAGAACACTTAAATGTCGTCCGTATGGAATCGTTTTTGGATCAATCTTGGCGTTCGGCTTATAAAGATCGAGCGTTTTAAAGTACGCATACAAAGTACCGATCAAGTTGACCCCAAGATTCACGATGATAAGCACAGCGGCGTCTTTAGCAAAAAGAATAGCGAGAAACATTGAGCCATACGATGCAACCGTGATAAGTGAACCGAGATAAAAGCCCCGCCTGAAATCACGTTTGCCTTCGAGAAGTGCGGCATAGGTGTTAAAGACATTCACCAGTGGCGTTAGAATCCCGATTGCTATAAGGCCAATCCCGATGTCAGTAACGCCGTGCGCGAAATAGTAAAAAGCAACGGCAAGAACAAGTAGTCCAGGGATAGGCATCCACTCCAATTGCGCCCGAACAGCTTTGCGCAGCACGCCCTCGTAACCGCGCGCAACTGCCTGGGCCACAGCGCTATTCATGCCCGGGAGAGATATTGACGCTACGAGGCCCGAGATCGAAAGGAGATACTGATAAAGTCCATACGTTGCGGGCGGTAGCAGGTTTGCGTAGGCGATGGAGAGTAAAAACGAAAGAAATGCTGTAATAATAACGCCAAGATTTAGCCACCACCCAGCCCGTATGAGATACACCATGTCGGTCTTGGTATACCGCTCTGTCCAGCGCAGGAAGCGCGTCAAAATCTCCTGTCCCTGCTCTTGCATAGAGTCATAATACTACTTCGTTATACTATAGGTACGAAGTATATGAAAAAACCCCTGAGGATCCTAGTTGCGCTCATTGGCGCTATTGGCGATTCTCTCATGACCTTGGCGCTCTTCGATGACGTATTGTCGGTAGAAAAAGATGCTAAATTTCTCGTCATTACTCGACGGAACACAAAACTCATTGCAGATCTTGCGCGTGCGTACCCCCAAGTGGAAGTGCGAGAGATAGCCGGTAATTTAAGATCCATACCTCTCTACCTATATGTGTTCACGAAACGATGGACTCTTCTTGCTCTCGGTGTAGCTCTCCACTATTCGTTCCAAATAAAATGTTTCTTTTTTGCACTAGGAATATCGGGTAACCGCACCGTAGGGCTTGATGATCGGCTACACGGCGAACGGCATTGGTTGCCGCTTCAGGTAGCTGTTATGCCAAAGGAAAAGCTTATTATCGGAAATTTCCGACGGCTTCTCCAATACGTAGATGGTTTCAGCGAAACGACGGTTAACGAATTGATGAAGCGTCCGCCGCTCCTACGGATTGAGACGAGTATGCCAAAAGAGTTCCAATATGAAAAAGGCAGATACTTTGTCGTACATCTTTTTGGTAATGCACGATATCGTTCGTTCCCGATACATCGATGGATATCTCTACTGGGTATTCTTTCCCACGCATACCCAACGCTCCCGATTATATTTACTGGTTCTGAAAAAGACCGTGTTTTTGTTCAAGAAGTTGCGGATGCAATACCTAACGCGCATGTCTTTATCGATTACCCGATACTCGAAGTAGCATGGCTTGTCGATAATGCGGTGCTATATATCGGTGTCGATACAGGCATTACTCATTTGGCAGGAGTGTTAAATAAGAAAAGTCTTATTCTTGGCCATTTGGGTGAAACACGCTGGCTTGCTTTGTACAACCCAAATGCGCGCATACTCGTTAATTCTGTCCGTTGCATATGTTCTGAAGGTAGATGTTATGAAGTCGAGAATGGAATCGAGTATCGACGCTGCCTCTATGACATTTCCGATGAGGCATTTTTTTCTTCAGTAACGTTGGCTCTTTCGTCACCCCAAAATTCAATACCCTTATTCGCGGGTCTCTTTGATGAAAACCGAACCAACTCACTTCCGTCAAGTTTTGTCTAGGATGCTATACTAGCCCCAATTATGGCTGAACTGCTCGCACCTCAGATTTATGAGCTCAAAGGTTTTACCGATAATATTCTCCCTGGAAAGTTGCTTGATGTTGGTTGCGGTATGCGTAAACTTCCGGGAGCCATGGGTATGGATATAATTCCTCTTCCAACGGTTGATATCGTACACGATATGAATAAAATCCCTTGGCCTATTGAGGACAACACATTTGACCTCATTCTCCTTAATCATGCCCTTGAACATGTAGCGGACGTCGTGCAGACCATGAACGAAATCCATCGAGTTTGTAAGGCAGATGGTAGGGTAGTCGTACAAGTCCCATATTTTCGGTCAGTAGACGCTTATACTGACCCAACGCATATTCATTTCTTCACTTCCGATACTCTTGAGTGTTTTGTTGCTCAGACCAGTCACACTAAGTATCATTATACGAATGCCTATTTCCATAAGGTCGGCTTTTGGTTTGGCTATCCACAATCTTCGCAAAATCCTTTGAAGCGATTGGTAAAATCCTTTATGTATAAGCATCCGCGCCTGTACGACCAGTACCTTTCGCTCATTGCGCCCATGAGCTGCCTCACTTGGGAGCTTCAGAAGATCTGATCATTTTGCATACAAGACATTTCTGTCATATCACTTAAGATGCTATATACTTACAATCATTATGACTAAAACCGTCCGATGGGCTGTACTGGGGGCACTCTTTATTATTCCATTTCTTCCGCTCGTTGTTTTCAATGGTTTTTTCTTCCCGTTCATTACGGGTAAGAATTTCGCCTTTCGCATCCTTGTTGAGATAGCGTTTGTTGGGTGGATTCTACTTGCGCTTGTTGATAAAAAATACCTTCCGCGTTTCTCATGGACGTTGGTACTCTACGGTGGGCTTGTCGTGTGGATGGCAATTGCGGATGCGTTTGCCGTAAACTCTGCAAAGGCGTTCTGGAGTAACTTTGAGCGTATGGACGGTTGGATTACGCTCATTCACGTGTTCCTCTTCTTTGTGGTCGCAGGCGCTGTGCTATCTGCAGATAACTTATGGCGCAAGTGGTGGTTGACCTTTCTTGGGGGAGCGACCCTTGTATGTCTGTACGCGGTGTTACAGGTGTTTGGCATCTTTGCCATTCATCAGGGTGGAGCGCGCGTAGATGCGACGTTTGGTAACGCAGAATATCTCGCCGCATATTTGCTGTTTGCTATTGCAATTTCGATCTGGCAGGCATTTGAGGCGAAGGAGAAAAGGTGGCTTCGCTACTCGCTCATAGCTCTTACGTTGCTTGAATTACTCATTTTATACTACACAGCAACGCGCGGTGCCATCCTTGGACTTGTGGCAGCGGCTGGGTTAGGGGCTCTCCTATGGATGTTTGAAGCGGGAAAGACAAGTCGTCGCTACGGGGCAGCCGCACTCGTCATAATCGTGCTGCTCTCAGGTGGGTTTTTCCTTATTCGCAACAGTGCTTTTGTTCAACATGATCCGACGTTAAATCGTATTGGTTCCATCTCACCTTCTGACGGAGCGACGCGCTTTACCATATGGAGTATGGCTTATGAAGGCTTTCTCGCACGCCCAATCACTGGCTGGGGACAGGAAGGTTTTAATTACGTATTCAACCAATACTACAACCCGACCCTCTATGCTCAGGAACAATGGTTCGATCGCGCCCATGACATCTATCTCGACTGGCTTGTCGCCGGCGGGCTCCCAGCACTTTTGCTGTTCCTTGGCGTTCTCGCAAGTATGATCGTCAGCTTCTATCGAAGCAAGACTATTACGAAGACCGAACGCATCATGCTCATCTCGGCACTCGCCGCATACTGTTTCCAAGGCATCTTCGTATTCGACAATCTATTCACCTACGTGCCGCTTGCGATGATTCTCGCGATGGCGCACGATGCCTCGTCGCGCCCGATAGCGAAACTTGATACATGGAAAGAGCTCTCTGAAAGTACTTTCAATACACTTGCCATCCCGCTCGGGTTGATTGCACTCGTTCTTGTCCTATGGATTGTAAATGTACCAAATGTGCGAGCAGCAACCGATCTTATTACCGCGATCACGCCTACTGCCGATCCGACAAGCAATATTGCAGTATTCAAGCAGACCTATGCCGACGGGTCATTTGGGGATCAGGAAATATCGGAACAGCTTGCTAGTTATGCTGAGCAGGTAGTCTCTGACCAGACTATTTCAAATGCCGACAAGGTAGCCGTTATGACCTATGCACTTCAGCAGATGCAAATGGAAGTGAATCTTATACCCAAAGATGCTCGTCTTCGGCTCGAATTTGCCATTGCTCTACGCGCAGCAGGAGAATATAACGATGCACTCACACAAATACATATGGCGGAACAACTTTCACCAACAAAGCAGACAATTCTCGAAGAAGAAGCAATTGAAGAGTGGGATTTAGGAAATAATGCCGCTGCATTGGCGGTTCTCACTAAGGCATATCAATTAGATACTTCCGACACCGACACTGCTACATACGAGGCCGCAGCAGATATCATCGATGGAAATATCACAGGGGGTAAACAATTGTTGCAGCAGGTGTTTAGTACGACTACGGTCGACAATAATGTCCTCGTGGTCGCCTATTACCAGGCAAAGGATTTCCCTGATTTGCTTGATGTTCTTGAGAGACAGGTAGTTGATCAGGATAATGCGGCGAGTGCAGAATTCCAGCTTGGAGAGGCATATGCTGATGCAGGAGACATCTCCGATGCCCGAACTGAAATCCAGATGGCTATCTCTCAACATCCTGATGTCGCGTCGCAGGGAGCTTCTATCCTAGCGCAAATTCCGGAAGCGGCCTCCACGACAGTATCTAAATAAAGAATTCCCAAGATAGTCGCGTAAGCGGCAACTATTGATACTATGGGTAGATGACCCTCCGTGAACAAATACCTCTCGCTACTCTCACAACGTTCAAGGTAGGAGGAAACGCTATGTATGTAGCAGAATGTGAAAATGAAAAAGACGTACAAGCGGCCATCTTGTTTTCAGAGAAGCACGGCCTGCCGTGGTATGTGATCGGTGGTGGAAGCAATATACTCGCTTCTGATGAAGGCTATAAAGGAGTAATTCTCCATATAAAAGTGGCAGGTATTTCTTTCGAACAAGATAACGGAGTTATGCGTGTACTTGCTGGTGCAGGAGTACTCTGGGACAAATTGGTTGAGGAAGCGGTGACTCGAGAGTTGTGGGGGCTTGAGAATCTCGCAGGTATCCCGGGAACCGTAGGGGGCGCACCGGTACAGAACATTGGTGCATATGGCGCCGATGTATCGGAGACTCTTCTGTATGTCGATGCTTTTGATTTGCGAACGCGACAACTTATGCGATTTACTAAGATGGAATGTTCATTTGGATATCGTGAAAGCCGTTTCAAGCATGACCCTTCACTTATTATCGTACGTGTTGCATTTGGCCTGAACACACAGGGCACACCACGCGTCGAATATGCGGATCTCACGACCCGCGCACAGGAAGGGGCAATGCTGGATTCGCCGCTTGCCATAGCGACTATCGTTCGTGAGATTCGATCCAAGAAATTTCCTGATCTTTCACATAGTGGAACTGCGGGCTCGTTCTTCAAGAACCCCACGATCACTCTCCAGGAATATACGGCACTTCAGTCAAAATACCCAAACATTAAGGGCTTTGTTTCAAATGACAGCGTCAAAGTGTCTTTGGCGTGGATACTCGATCACATCCTGCATATGAAAGGCTTCAAGAAGGGCGCAGCAAGATTGTATGAACAGCAGCCGCTAGTGCTCGTTGCCGATAGTAAAGCAACACAGAGAGAGGTTAGTGCGCTAGCTCAAGAAGTTACGAAGCGCGTATATGAGGCAACAGGCATTACGATTGAACCAGAAGTGCGCAGCTTGTAACTCGCTGCAAAAATAAATTTGTAATCGCTCTCTATTTCGCGCACACAAAGTTATCCACACAATTCTTTTTTACTCTCACAAAAATTCTCTACACGCGTAATAATAGTTGCATACACATCCGCGCACATAAAATCTTTTACAGAGTACCCTTGAAAGATTTTATGTGCGCGAATGGGTCGACATTAGTCATAGTTCACTTCACCTAAACCTATGGCAGCAAAAAAGAGGAGCGCTAAGAAGAAAACTGCAAAGAAGGCAGCAAAGCGCCCAGCAAAGAAGGCAGCAAAGCGAAAGAAGCGCATCTAGCGCAAAACAAAAGAGGCTCCGTATGGAGCCTCTTTTGTTACGTACGCATATCACTCTTTTTCCATTCGACCAATTTCCCTGCCTTGCGTTCCATAGCATCTGCGGGCCGTAGGTACCTAAGGTTTTCTTTTGGGAAGAGGGGTAAATGGGGCACCTTGTCGAGAGTTTCGGCAATATCCCAGAGCTCATCTTCACTCGTTATCCATTTTGTGTCGAAGCGCATGAGTGAAAAGGGTTTGGAATACGAGCGCAGTGTTTTTTGCCCGTCGTTATCAAGAAAATATTCATGGAAATAGGAAGCCGCCAATTCCCGCACGCTCTTATAAATAGGATCGCGGAAACGAAGGGTTGCATGATTCGTTTTACTAATTGCGCCCCAATAGCCATTCCTTTTATAGAGTGTTATCACATGATCGTCGTCAGCAGGATCATTGCGTCCGCGCTCAGTCTTCAAATCAAGTAGAAGCGGTTTCTCATCGAGGAGTAAAAGCGCAGCTGCTGCAAGAAATGCGCCTTCGATACAATGAGCTTTTCTTTCACGTAGTACACGTCGCACTGACATACAGGTCTCCCCCCGCTTTTCATAATTGATCGGGAGTGAATCGAGAAAATCCTGAATTTTAATAGGAGTCGAGATTTTTTTTAGAACATCTAGCTCTTCGGAAGTTAATCCATATACGCCCGTTTTCATTACCTCAATAGTACTGCATGTATCAAGGCTCTACGAGACGGAAACTTAATGTGGTAACCGAGGAGCCCAAAGACTGCGAAAATAAGCTGAAAATGATATAGTGGCCTATACTTACGCATGTCGAATTTCCTCGGAAAAATGTTCACACAAAACCAATCCGCGACCTTTTTGAAGGTCGCGCGAGGTGTTGTAGATAAGGCAAATAGCCTTGCGGATGAACTCGCAGGCCTTTCCCAAGAAGAGCTCGCGACTCGGCTCGCCTATATAAAGGAACGAACGACAGGTCCCGAAGGTGATAAGGGCTCCTCGGGGGGTACTATGACCGATGCCGATATCGCAGAGGTCTTCGCACTTGTCCGTGAAGCCTCAACTCGTACCCTCAAAGAAAGACACTATGACGTCCAACTCATGGGAGGTCTCGCACTCGCAAAAGGCAAGATCGGCGAAATGCGCACAGGAGAAGGGAAAACCTTGGTCGCAACACTTGCCGCGACCCTGAGGGCACTTGCGGGCAAAGGTGTACACCTTGTCACCGTCAACGATTATCTTGCGCGCCGCGATGCCGCTTGGATGGGCCAGATCTATAGCTACCTCGGTCTTACGCTCGGGGTCGTCACCTCGGGCGGCGCGTACCTCTATGATGCTTCACATGTATCAAAAGAAGAAAACGCACAAGTTGATGCCGAAGGCTCATTCAAAGTTTTCTATGACTATCTTCGCCCTGCGACGAAAAAAGAGGCGTACGCCGCCGACATAACCTATGCGACAAACAACGAACTTGGCTTCGATTATTTACGCGACAATGTCGCCTATGATGCCTCACAACTTGTACAGCGCGGACACCATTACGCTATTGTGGATGAAGTTGACTCCATCCTTATCGATGAAGCTCGTACGCCGCTCATCATTTCTGGCCCTGCAGGGGACGCTGAAAGTCTGTATGAGAAATTTGCGCAGATTGCTGACCGCCTTGTCCCTGAGGAAGACTATACGGTCGATGAAAAACGCCGCCAGATACAGCTCTCGGATCAAGGCATTGAAAAAACAGAGCAGGCCCTTGGTATTGAGAATCTGTATACCGAAGGAGGTGTTAAGCTTGCACACCACCTGGAGACGGCCGTAAAGGCAAAGGCATTGTTCAGAAGGGATAAAGAATACGTGGTGCGCCAAAACGACGGTGGCGGCGAGATTGTCATTGTTGATGAGTTTACCGGACGCCTTCAACCCGGAAGGAGATGGTCAGAAGGACTCCACCAAGCCATCGAAGCCAAAGAAGGTGTCACCGTGCAGAAGGAAACACGAACGTTCGCTTCGGTGACCTTTCAGAATCTCTTTCGCATGTATGACGCTCTTGCTGGCATGACGGGTACTGCCTTGTCGTCCGAAGAAGAATTTTATACGGTATATGGTCTTGAGGTTGTTGTTATTCCAACGAACAAAGAAGTTCAGCGCAAAGACCATGATGATCTGATTTTCCAATCAGTCACGGGTAAATACCAAGCGCTCGTAAAGCAGGTGAAAGAGCTGAACGAGAAGGGACAGCCTGTTTTGGTTGGTACGGTTTCCATCGAAGACAACGAAGTCATTAGTCAATATTTCAAAGATGCAAACATTCCCCATGAAGTGCTAAACGCAAAGAATCATGAACGCGAGGGTGAGCTCATTGCGCAGGCTGGTGAAAAGGGAAGAGTAACTGTGGCAACGAATCTCGCTGGCCGTGGCGTCGACATTAAGCTTGGGGGTGCAGTAGCAACTCCTGAAGCTCGCAGAGGAAGTTCGCTCGCTCGGAGGACTCTTTGTTGTCGGTACCGAACGCCACGAAGCCCGCCGTATCGATAACCAATTACGCGGACGTTCGGGTCGTCAGGGCGACCCTGGGGGTACACGCTTTTTTGTTTCACTTGAGGACAAACTCATGCGCGTTTTTGCATCGGATATGGTGAAGAACATGATGGGCACATTCAAGATTCCCGAGGACGAGGCTATCGAAAGTTCATTTATTACCCGTGCGCTTGAGACTGCGCAGAAACGTATCGAAGGATTCAACTTCGATTCGCGTAAACAGACTCTTTCATACGACGATGTCCTTAATACACAGCGTCTTGCTATTTACAACCAACGTCGAATTGCACTCACGGGGTCAGTTGAGGATCTCGAGGCAATGGTGCTCCCGATGATCACGGGCGACGAAGCCGCACAGACTGCCTATGACGAGAAGCGTGGGGAGTTTGGACTCGAAACGTTCGCACTTCTTCTGCGGCGCCTTGTCCTGCAAATCATCGACACCTTTTGGCTCGAACACATTGATATGATGGAATACTTGCGTACAAGTGTGTCACTGCGTGCGTATGGCCAGCGAGATCCTTTAATTGAGTATCGTCGTGAAGGTTCACAGCGTTTTCAAGCTATGCAAGAAAATATAGCTGCCGCGCTTCGTGAGACACTGCCGCGCCTTCAGCCTGCTGATGATTCTAAGATCCGCGAACAAGAAGCAAAAGTTCGTAAGCAAATGGTTGCCGTGTCCGAAGGCAGCGATGAATCAGCAAACGCCCCTATACCAGCGCCCATCGTAAAAGGCGTTTCCTATGGTCGCAATGACCTTGTTACCATTCAAAAAGGCAACGAGAGACAAACCCTTAAGTACAAAAAAGCTGAGGTGTTATTAGAAGACGGCTGGATCATAGCTGCAGACTAAAATTACAACTAGCATAATTTGACGGATAGGGTGGCGCCTCGGGTTCATATGAGGTAGGGTGTACGTACTATATAGAATATGGCATTTATCGACGAGATAACAATATATGCATCAGCAGGGCACGGTGGCGCAGGCGTCGTGCGGTGGCTCCATATCAAAGGTAAAGAAAAAGGAGGGCCTGCAGGAGGTGACGGTGGTCGTGGTGGTCACATTATTCTCGAAGGTGTGCGCGATCTCGCAGCACTTTCGACCTATCGATATGACAAAAAATTTAAGGCAGAGAATGGAAAATCAGGTGACAACAATAACAAACATGGCAGAGACGGGAAAGATGTAATACTCAAAGTTCCAATCGGAACGGTTGCAAGAAACACGACGACGGGTGAGATCTATGAGATTCTTAAAGCAAAAGAACAAAAGATCATATTCAAAGGAGGTCCTGGAGGTTTTGGCAATAGCCACTTTAAAAGCTCGACAAATCAAAATCCATACGAGTCTACGCTTGGAAAACCGGGCCAAGGTGGGGATATCCACATAACCCTAAAAATGATCGCTGATGTTGGATTCATCGGTTTCCCGAATGCCGGCAAGTCCTCGCTCCTCAATGCTTTAACACGCGCGCAGTCGAAAGTGGGTGCCTACCCGTTTACAACACTTGAACCCCACCTCGGGGAACTGTACGGATATCTTCTCGCTGACATTCCAGGACTAATTGAGGGTGCTTCAAGTGGCAAGGGACTAGGTTCTAAATTCTTGCGACACATCGAGCGCACTAGATTAATTGCACATCTCGTCTCGGCTGAACAAGAAGACCCTGTCGCAGCCTATATAAAAATACGCAGTGAACTTGAGAGGTTCGGTCATGGATTATCCGAGAAACAAGAACTTATAGTGCTCTCGAAGAGCGATATGTTGACACCAAAAGAGCATGATCGGATTAAAAAAGAACTTGAAAAAGGCTCAGGGAAAGAGGTTGTCTCGGTCACGATTCTGGATGATGAGGCGCTGAAGGCATTTTCGAACAAACTAATGCAGCTCCTTGGTGAGGGTCAATAGCCCGAAAACTATCCTGCATGGGTTGCGAGAAAAGAGCTGTTCGCGCTAAGCTGGGCGCATGGAAGTGAAGAACTTGTATTCAGCAAATGGCAACAGCGAGATTGAATTGACCGATTCATCCCCCCACTCCGGATACCAACTTACGGTTGGCCTTGAAATACATGCAGAACTTCGCACAAAAACGAAAATGTTTTGTGACTGCGCAAATGATCCAGAGGAGAGCAAACCGAATGTGAATGTATGCCCGATATGTGTGGCACACCCAGGAACACTCCCCACGATTAACCGTACTGCCGTACATCACGTGCTGCGCGTTGGTAGTGCGATTGGAGGAAATCTATCCGATTATACAGAGTTCGATCGCAAGAGTTATTTTTATCCGGACATACCAAAGGGATACCAAATTAGTCAGTATGAACATCCCCTTATATCAGGAGGATCGCTCGTAGGCGTACCGGTAACTCGAATTCATCTTGAAGAAGACACAGCGCGCTCTTCGCACCATGATTCTCGTAGTAAGGATTCGGAAGGGAATGTATCTGAAAAATCTAGTCGTAGCATTGTGGATTTCAATCGGGCTGGCGTACCGCTCATGGAGCTCGTCACCGAACCGGAGATACATGACGCCAGGACAGCAGGGGAGTTTGCACGCGAATTACAACTACTTCTTCGAACGCTCGGCGCATCCGATGCCAATCTTGAAAAAGGGGAGATGCGTATAGAAGCAAATATTTCTATATCAAAGACAAATGAGCTAGGAACAAAAGTCGAGGTCAAGAACCTTAATTCATTTCGTTCAGTCGAGCGAGCGATCGCATTTGAAATTGATCGTCAAAGTAAGGTTCTTGATGGGGGAGGAAAAGTTGTTCAGGAAACACGTGGTTGGGATGAAGATATGCAGCATACGTTCTCACAGCGTCTCAAAG
This sequence comes from uncultured bacterium, assembly GCA_963851445.1. Classification (GTDB taxonomy): domain Bacteria; phylum Patescibacteriota; class Minisyncoccia; order Phycocordibacterales; family Phycocordibacteraceae; genus C7867-001. Next base: position 444,600 of record CAWKPH010000001.1, read on the forward strand.
AGGGGAGTGCTGATTATCGCTATTTCCCGGAGCCAGATCTACCGAAACTTGTACTCTCTAAAATTCCTGAGTTCTCTCACGAAACGCTCGTGGCTTCTCTACCGGAGCTGCCATGGGATCGTAGAGCGCGCTATGGCGGGCTTGGTCTCAAAGAAACCGACGCGACATTTTTGATGGATACGAAAAAACGAAGCGAATTTTTTGACGCCGTACTTGAGAAGCTTTTGGTACAGAAGAATGCACGGGAGTTAATAACGCTTGCAGTGAATTACATAGTTTCCGATCTTGGTGGCTACTATGCAAAAAATACGAGCGAGGAATTTTCGAATATTTCTCCCGACACATTTATCGAACTTATAACTATGCTTAGCGCGAATGAGCTCTCCTCACGGGGCGCTAAGGATGTGCTTACGGTTATGGCGCAGACTGGTGGAAATCCCAAAAAAATTGCAAGCGATAAGCATCTTTTACAAGTGAGCGATCCACAGATTCTACGGACAAGCGTACAGGAGGTCATGGCAGCGAATCCAGAGGTTGTCGAGGAGTACCGATCGGGTAAGGAGTCTGTCCTACAATTTCTTGTGGGGCAGTCGATGAAGGCAACCAAGGGAGCAGGCAATCCAGAGATCCTTCGGAAAATTCTTCTCGAGGAGCTTTCGTAACAAAGAGAATGAGGAAAGTGATTTACGGCACTGTATTTTTCAGAATTTTCAATCTGTTGATAAACTTCTTTATTCGAGACAAGAAAACTATATAATTCAAAGATGGATGAATTGACTCTTGATGGCGAGACGTACGTCTCGTCAAAGCGGGCTGCGAAAATTACAGGCTACGCCAAGGATTATATTGGTCAGCTTTGCCGAGAGGGCCGCGTTAAGGCTCGACAGGTAGGTCGTAACTGGTATGTTCTTGAATCATCAATTCGCGAACACCGTTTTGGCGACGATTTAAGGGATAAAGCTGAATCTAAAACGCCAAAGGTGACTTCTGGGCACTGGGAGCAGCCAAAATACTCCTCAGAATCAGTTTCTACGCTGCAGACAACTGAAAAGGTACTTCGCGAAGCCGAGCCGGTCTCGTACATTCTCCAAGAGAAGCATGAAATACGCTCTGAAATGAGCGTATTTCCGCAATTTGATTCACAAATAAATACAGCTACCGTAACTTCTACAGTGAACCAACTCGCTGCAGATTCTTTCGCAGGTGCCACTCAAATACCCACAGCGCACGCACTTTCAAAAGAGATTACTGATTCTACAGTGAAAGAAATGCATTCAGTATGGAAGGACTGGTTCGATCACAAGGAAAGTGGCCTCTCAGCCGCGCCAATGGAAGAAATTATGTCTGAGGACACGAAAACAAGCGACATACGAGAGACTACAACGGATTCAGAGCACGAAGTAGAGAATTTAGCTGAAGAATCAGTGCCAGTTCGTATCATAAAGGCCACTGAAAGCCCCCAGGAGACCCTTGAAGAAGAAAGTAGTCCTATTCACATGGATAAAATCCAATCGGCCTCTAATGAAAGATTCGAGGCTTCCAGTCAAAGACGGGAGCCATCATCAATACACAGATCATACTACGCTCCACCACCCACCAGACAATCGAGGGCATTTGACTCCGCAAAAGGATATGTAGATTCTACTTGGGAATCAAAACTAAATGAGATAGGCTCATATTATCCGGGTGCTGACTCCGTTGGACGCAGGAAAGATCTGGTGGTGAAGAAAACTAGCATTCTATGGGGTTCGATACTCATAATGATTTCAATACTATCAATTGCCGTTGCTGTGGTTGGCTCAGGTTACGCAGACCCGTTTTTAACCAAGAGTGCTCAAAAGTATCTTCCTATACAGTATCTCGTTGGGGAGAGTTCGCTAAAAAAACCAATTAATTAAATATATTTCGTCTCGTTTAAAGCATAATTTATACATTTTGTGGTCCTAAATTAAATTTTCAAATCTAAAAATAAAATATTTACATTTTTATCGGAGAGAAATGCCTTCATCTAACCAAATATTAATTTCTGCTCTGCATATTCAATATAATAGGTAGATCTAATAGCAAAGAAATTCTTAACATCTACTGATCTTCATTGAATTTGGGTTCAGACATTACTAAGTAAATCATCATATTTTTCAATTTATGGGAAAATTTTAGATTCCTTACGGTCTCTAAAAACATTTTTACTACTCTGGGAGCTAAAAATTAAAAAAATCCTCTCTATATTTTCGATCCGGTAAATTTCGCGGATGGACCTCCTCTCTCGCGGACACAGCTTAAAAATTTTCCATATACCACTCCAAAAATCGCTTTTGTTATCCACAGACCATTTTTTTAGAGAATGTAAAAAATAGCTTAAAATATAAGTAATTCGGTGATCCGACTTCCATCCGACTTGACATGTACCTTTAATGTAATGAATCAGATTTCAGAAAAAAATTTAATCTCAACGCGCCAAGCATCAAAATTGTCGGGATACAATTCCGACTATCTTTCGCGCATGTGCCGCGAGGGAAAAATTGAAGGAACACAAATTGGACGAACCTGGTTGTTGTCGCAAGAATCTCTTGAAGATTTTGTAAGAAAGCAATCTGAGAGGAGACAGGAAATGCGCAGTTCGCTTTCGGAATCTCGAGAGAAGGAATATTACGAACGCAATACAAGCGAAATTACGCCACTTCCCAATTTAGTTGTTCAGACCACAAACAGCGAGAAGAAGCAAATAGTCCAATTTAAATGGACTGATTTCCAAAAGAGTGGCATAACATTGGTTGCAACTCTACTGTTGCTTGTGGTCGGGCTTTCGTTGTCACAAGTAAAAGCATTTACGAGGATAGGATCAACTGTACTTACTGGAACATTCCAAACTCACAACGGTCTCCATGATATTGCTGCTACTGCGCTTTCATCCGCACATGAATCTTCGGCTAAAGAGTTTGCTGCGAATATTTCGACAGAGAGAAAAGCATTTACAATTTTTGGATTCACAGCCTCGAATAGCGACGAATTAAGTGTTGCGAAATCTTTTGTTACACCGCTCTTACCACTTGCTCTAGAAGAAACAACGAGCACAAAAGCAATATCGAATTTGTCGCCGGAACCTCTTTCAAGTTCGAAAGCGTTTGTCGCAATGTCGGCTAGTGTGATGAGCTTACCGTCCGATATGATTGCGGCCGTAGTACCTGTTGCGGAATTTGCGATCACCAATCCGACCATTGCATCACGGGACGTACTAGGCACAGGCCTACTTGCATATGCCGAAAGTGGCGTATATGTCTACACAGCAATCCAAGGCGGATTGAATTCCTATTTGGATGCAATTCAATCGACAGGAAATGATGCACTCGCACTCGGTACGATGGTGAGCAACATTGGCAGCGAATCTCCCTATTTCCTTGCGGGAAATGAAATTGCAATTGCCGAAACATATTCGAGAGACGTCCACGACATGTTGAATGGCTATGACAATGGGATATATGCATGGGTAAATGAATCTCCGAGAGTCGCACTCGCAATCTCAAGTGGTACCTATAAGGTTGGTAACACACTTGCGACGATCGTCGGAAACGCACCTGCTACCATCGTGAATGGATATCAGAAAAGTTCTGAAAATGTTGGGAATCTCGCGTACGGAACCATTTCTTCAAGTCATCAAGTCGTACACGATACGGCTAAGAACCTAGCTGTATCTGTGGGAGCTTTTGCTAGCAGCACAACACAAAACGTCACGCTTACAGGTAAGGGAGCTCTTCAGGAAGCGGTTGGTAATACCAATGTTATAGGCGCTGGCACAGCACAGCTTGCCGCAGATATCGCAAGCAACACGTCCAACTCGCTACGAGTACCAGTCGTACACTCTGCCAATGAAGTAGCGGCTGTCGTGGTCCCCGCTTCGTTTAATGATTTTGGTGCACAATTCGCGGTCTTTTTACACACAGGAGTGCAAGATCTTTTCAATGAGACCAACACCCTCATCGCACTACTTCTTGGTTCATCAAATCCACGTCTTGCAGTCGTCCCAACAGTGCTTACTATTGCAGAACCAACAGGCTCGAAGAGCTCATATTCAACTCCTGAATACATAGGAAATACCGTTACGTCTACATCAATTACATCGTCAGTTCCATCGAGCAGCGTAGCCAACTCGACAAGTCAGTATGAGACCACCCCAACCTACATCATTGAACAGCCGATCACGAACATAAATGGCGTCTCGCAAAGTTATGTCGACAACGCGATAAGCAACCTTCGCGGTTTCGTGACTGAAGATATCGAGGCATCGATGAATGGACAAGGGGGAGGAGGCGGAAATTCCGGCGGTGGATCAATCTCATCAAACGGAGCAAATCTTACGAATGGAACTCTTTCAGACTTTGCAATCGCTTCAAGCAGCTTCAATGGCGGAATTATTAGTAGCTCAAGTTTTAGCGGAGGTCCAATCTCAGCAACCATACTCACTGCTGGCACTTCAACTTTCACGGGACCAGTTACAACGAATGGCAATCTTAATGTAGGTGGCACACTTACTGCGAACATACTTAACGTTGCGAACCTCTCATCAGATGCAGGACTCATAGCTCCGTACATTGATGCGACCTCCACGACCGCAACATCGACATTCGGAGGCGATGTATCAATCGGCGGTAACCTAAATGTCATTGGGAATACGACACTAGGCCTAGCAAGTTTTACGAATGCAACTGGCACGAATCTTAATCTCGCAACGCTCACGGCAACTAACGCTACCGTCGGTTCACTCAACATAGGAAATCTGAATGGATTTCTTAAGGCGACAGCAGGTGCGATCTCAACATCGCTCATTAACCTCACCGCAGATGTGACTGGAATACTACCAGTTGGTAATGGAGGAACAGGAAGTTCTTCGTATTCAACAAACGGAGTCATCTACGGAAATGGAACAAACGCCTTGCTTACAACAGGTCAAGGTGGAGCGAATACTGTGTTGATTGCGAACAACGGTGCACCTTCCTTCAGCAGCGCGATCACCGTCGGAACGAGTGTTAGCTCGCCAATCATAAACGCCACCAACTCCTTCGAAATCAATGGCGCTAACATCAATACAGCGGGAGTTTTAAGTAACGTAGCGTATCTAAACCAAGCAAATACGTACTCCCAGCTGCAAACATACAACGACGGCATCTCCGCAAACGCAATCTCAACTCCTTCACTTACGGTTGGCTCGCTCAATGGTCTTTTGTATGGCAGTAGTGGGGTTGTGGCAGCGGCGAGTGTCTCCACGCCACTTACTTTTACCGGAGGAGTGCTTGGCATTCAACAGGCCAACCTTTCGCAATCGGGCTATCTTGCGAGTGTCGATTTCAATACTTTCAATAACAAGATTAGTTCTTCGTCACTTTCAGGAGGTACTGGTATTTCATACAGCCCTTCAACGGGTGTGATTGCAAACACTGGTGTCGTCTCACTCACCGGCACAACCAATCAAATAAATGTTTCAGCTTCAACAGGAAGCATCACTCTCTCACTTCCTTCACAACTTACACTCGCCAATGCCTCAACAACAAACTTCAGTGCCAACACGCTTGCCGTTGGAGGAACGGGCACTACAAGTATCTCAAGCACTGGTGCACTCACTACCCCCTCACTTACAATCGGTTCTCTCGGCGGTCTTTTGTATGGAAACAGTGGAGTAGTCTTGAGTACTGCAACCTCCTCCCTCGCTGTCGGCACTGGCCTCACCGTTAGCGGAGGGTCTCTCGGCTACCAAGTGGGAGGCACGAATGCGACCATCGGTCTCGCGGCAATCTCACAAGGTTTTCTCGGGAACATTGGTAGTGCATCTGCCGTACCGACTGTACAGGCTAGTTCAACTTTCTTTACAGGCTCTACAGGCCAAGCAGCATACTTCGCATCTTCAGGTGGTCTTGTCGGTACATCAACAATCACAATTGGAACGAACAGTGATGTGGGCATCGGTACCACATCCCCAGGTTCACTTTTCTCCGTCGGTGGTAATGATTTGATTGGCGGTAACGAAACAGTTACGGGGAATGTCACTTTCTCAGGTCTTGGCGCAGGATTTGTACAATCAAGTGCTTCGGGACTACTTTCATCAGCCGCACTGACCTCAGGTCAAGTTACTACGGCTCTAGGCTTTACACCATTTGGCGGTACGAATCCGCTCCCCATAGCAAACGGGGGGACCGCTTCAACGAGTGCTGTAACAAATGGTCTCACGTACTTCAACGGCTCCGCTCTTGAATCAGACAACACTCTCACATGGAACCAAATACAGCTTGGCATGAATACATCGCCGTGGTTTCAGACTAACGGGACGACTTATTTGTATGCCTCATCGACAAACTTCGCCACCGTTTTCGGCATCGAAGCAGGTGGAGCCGAGGCCACCACCACTGCAACATCATACGCTGAGGTTGCCATTGGGTATAAAGCTCTTGCCGCTAATACCACAGGAAATCAGGACGAAGGCCTTGGCTACGGGGCTCTCGAGTCCAACACCGCCGGCGCTGGTAACACCGGTATTGGTTACGACGCTCTGGCTAGTAACACCGTTGGGGGTAGTAACGTAGCCGTTGGTGATGATGCTCTTGGTAGTGGCTCGGTAGGTGCGAGCGGTAACACTGCTATTGGTACTAGCGCGGGTCTCACTGTCACCGGCTCATGGAATGCTGCTCTTGGCCTGGATGCTGCTGAAAACGGTGTGAGTGCCAACACAGCCATAGGGTATCTAGCTCTTGGTAGTGGGACGGGAGGCTTCGCAAGCAGTACTGCCGTTGGATACCAATCTCTCGACTCCGACACCACTGGTGCAGGTAACGTCGGTATTGGTTATGACTCACTCTTCTCCAACACCACTTCAGCTTCTTCAACAGCTCTTGGTAGCTACGCACTCTTCAAAAACACGGCGGCCGATAACGTCGCCGTCGGTAACGGAGCGCTCTATAGCAACACAACGGCGATTGGTAACGTTGCGGTCGGCTACAGAGCACTCTTTCTCAACACAACAGTCGCTTCCTCAACGGCTATTGGTAGCTATGCGCTCTATAACGCCGCTGGTGCTGCTGATAACGTAGCCGTTGGAGGTGGTGCTCTGTTTGGAGGCGGTGGTGTTTCTGGAAATAACGTAGCCGTTGGTTATCAAGCTCTCACCGCTGGTACTGCCGCAGATGATGATACCGCCATTGGATCCGGTGCTGAAACCGGTGGGGGCACTGTGAATACGGCAGTTGGATATGATGCTCTCCAAAATAACGGTGGCAACGATTATAATACGGCTGTTGGAGGTCAAGCTTTCCAGAATGGCACTGGGAGCGGAAACACTGTTCTTGGGTATGAAGCACTATCACAAGCTGGTGGCGCAAGCTTCAACACTGCCATCGGGTATGACGCCCTTTTTTATGGAGCACTGGGTCCTGGGAATGTTGGCATTGGGGCCAATGTTCTCCAGGCAAATGGAATAGGTAGCGGTAACACCGCCATCGGGTTTGACGCTGGTTTCAACAGCACTGCAGCGTCTTCGACGCTTATAGGAAACAATACAGGTTACAACATCACCACGGGTAATGACGACGACCTTCTTGGACTCCAAGCTGGTTACAACCTTACCAGCGGTTCAGACAACATCGTCATCGGCGACAACAGTGCTTCCACTACAAATACAGGTTCAGGAAACATTACGATAGGGTATGACATTTCAGGGCCACAGGCTGCTAACAATGGAAGCAATGACCTCGACATAGGTAACCTGATTTATGGCACCGGCCTTGGCGCACAGGCTTCTACAACCTCAAATGGCAACATTGGTATTGGAACAACCACCCCATCCACCACCTTCTCAAACAGTGGAAACGAATACATCGTCGGTGGTCTTGGTGTTGGCTCAGTCAATACCACTGCAGGTTCCATCTATGCGGTAGGCACCGCAACCGTGGGCAACCTCATCAACAAAGGTCTCACCGCAAACGATCTCATCTACACGAATGGATCCGATCAGGAGACTTCGGCAAGCGTTTCCTCACCGCTCACGTTCAGTGGTGGTACTCTTGCGCTCGGTACGGTAGGACAAGCGAATGGTGGCACTGGTTACACAACCTACAACCCAGGAGATATACTTTATGCGAACGGTTCTGGCAATCTCCAAACTCTTCCAGTTGGCAGTTCAGGCCAGGTACTTGAGGTTGCTGCGGGCCTTCCATCTTGGGGAACGGTCACAGTAAATGGTGGTGGCAGTGGCGATGGTATCTTTGCAACCTCAACTGGTATCATCTACCCACTTAATACCGCAAACACTCTTATCGTTGGCAGTAACGCAACATCGACGAAAAACAGTATATTTGAAGTGCATGGGCAGGAATATATTTCGACCAATCTCGGCATCGGTACCACTTCTCCGTCCACGAACCTTTCGGTACAAGGTAACGAACTCCTCTCGGGAAATCTCACCGCGGCAAACATTACCGCCACAGGCACTGTGACCGTCGGAACTCTCGCGCTCACTAGCGCTCTCCCAATTTCAAGCGGTGGTACTGGCACTACTACCGCTCCCTTGGGACAACTTCTCTATGGAGGCGCTTCGGCATATCAATCGGTCGGCACTTCTTCAATCACTAGTGGTGCTGGTATTAGCTTCACCGGAACTCCGGGTGCACTAGTTGGTGGCACGCCACTCACCATCACTAACAACGGTGTCCTATCACTTGCACAATCATATGGATCAGGACAAACTGGTGCACTTACCTTAGCCACTTCTTCAGCGCTTTCTTTCAATGGTCTCACCTTAGGACAAACCATCACCAACACCGGTGGCACTTTCACCTTCACGCCAACCTTAAGTGGCACTCTTAGTAACACCGGTCTCACTAACTCGTCGATAACGATTAACACAGCCGCAGGACTTACCGGTGGTGGCACCGTGGCTCTTGGAAGTACTCTTACGTTGAATGCGGTAAGCACCAGTGGACTCGGGGGTTGGAATTATATTCCTGGCGGCATCTACAATTCCACCTCAACTGATCAAGTCATGATCGATGAAAGCGCCACTACTTCGAATGCTGCTCTTGATGTTGGCGGATTCATCAATACTGATGAATACCATGGTTATGAACAAGGAGGGAATTTACTTGCGTACGCCTCGAGTACAACAGGCGTTACGATTTTTGGTTTGGGTGCTGGAGGGACGGACGCTATAAGCACCGGTCTTTACAACGATAACACCGCTATCGGATATGAGGCGCTTAATAACAACGCGGGTAGTGGTAATAACGCTCTTGGCTACCAGGCTCTTTATTCCAACATCGGCGGTGGTGAAAACGTTGCGAATGGTGCGAGTGCTCTTTATGATCTTCAAAACGGCTCATACAACCTAGGCGAAGGATATCAAGCCGGACTAGGTCTTATCTCTGGTTCTCGAAACGTTCTCATTGGCCCCTCAACAATTAGTGCTTCGGAGAACCAAGTCACCACAGGCTCAGATAACATTTCCATAGGCAACGATGTCGCAATTGCTTCATCCACACTTTCCAATCAGCTTGATATAGGAAATGAAATCTACGGCACAGGATTAAGCGGCACCGGTACGACAACCTCAAATGGCAACATCGGCATCGGCACCACTAGTCCATCCACCACATTCTCAAACAGTGGAAACGAATACATCGTCGGTGGTCTTGGTGTTGGCTCAGTCAATACCACTGCAGGTTCCATCTATGCGGTAGGCACCGCAACCGTGGGCAACCTCATCAACAACGGTCTCACCACCAGTGACCTCATCTATACAAACGCTTCTGACCAAGAAACTTCAGTGGGAACCTCCTCCCTCGCAGTTGGCACGGGTCTCACCGTCAGTGGAGGATCTCTCGGTTATCAAGTAGGAGGTACTAGCGCAACCATCGCTCTTGCCTCTATTCCAAATGGTGACGTCCTTGCTAACGGCACTGGTGCAAGTGCTGCACCAACGGCAGTGGCAACTTCAACGCTGTATGGCACTGGTACCGGTGGTCAAATCCTCGCCTGGAACAATGGAGTACCACAGTGGGTGGGTACCTCAACCATAGCCGGAACAAACTACTTCACTAATTCAGGTGCCTCCACCTATCTCTCTACAGGATATAACCTCGGTATAGGTACAACGACACCATTCTCTAGCCTTTCGGTCTCAACTACGACAGCATCCGCAGGAACATACTCGCTATTTGCAGTTGCAAGTAACACAAATGCAACACTTTTTAATGTACTCGGAAATGGAGACGTGGGTATTGGAACAACCAGTCCATCCACCACCTTCTCAAACAGCGGGAACGAATACATCGTGGGTGGTCTCGGCATAGGTTCAGTGAACACAACCGCAGGCTCGATCTATGCAACAGGAAATGCAACCGTGGGCAACCTCATCAACAATGGTCTCACCACCGGCGATCTCATCTACACAAATGGTTCTGACCAGGAAACCTCCGCCAGTGTCTCCCTGCCGCTCACATTCACTTCCGGAACACTTGCCATCAATCAAGCCGGATCACTTAGCAGTGGATACTTGAGTAGTACAAATTGGAATACCTTCAACAATAAACAAAACGCAATCACCCCTGGTACTGGCCTCTCATTCACAGGGAATACCCTCAATTCAATCTTCACGTTAAGTGGTAACAACATATACAACAATTCGGGAACCAACCTAGGCATCGGTACCACGTCTCCAGGTCAGACACTCGGTATTCAGGGCAATGGTCTGTTTGCAGGAAATTTACAATCCACGAACCTCACCGCCACCGGCACCGCAACCGTGGGCAACCTCATCAACAACGGTCTCACCACCAGTGACCTCATCTATACAAACGCTTCTGACCAAGAAACTTCAGTGGGAACCTCCTCCCTCGCAGTTGGCACGGGTCTCACCGTCAGTGGAGGATCTCTCGGTTATCAAGTAGGAGGTACTAGCGCAACCATCGCTCTTGCCTCTATTCCAAATGGTGACGTCCTTGCTAACGGCACTGGTGCAAGTGCTGCACCAACGGCAGTGGCAACTTCAACGCTGTATGGCACTGGTACCGGTGGTCAAATCCTCGCCTGGAACAATGGAGTACCACAGTGGGTGGGTACTACCACTGCAGGTACAGGTCTCACCTACAACCAAGGCTCCCCAGGCAACTTCAGTGTGAACACCTCACAAAACATCTCAACCTTATCAAACCTCACCTCCAATGGCTTCGTCATAACCACCGGAGGAACCGGAGCACTCTCTATACAAGCTTCACCAATTACGCTAGCTGAGGGAGGCACCAATGCCACCTCCTTCACAACGAGTGGCAACGCTGTCTACTACAACGGCACCTCATTAGTCACTGCTCCTACAAACTCAGCGGTCACGATTCCGTATGCTTCAACGACTGCATTCTCAGCAGCTAACGGAAACATTTCAGGAACACTTGGTATTGGTACCACCTCCCCTTACGCCGCTCTCTCGATATTTGCTGGGGGCAACTATGCTGGACTCGCACCTGCAACACTTTTTGCTGTCGGTTCCTCTTCGGCAGGAAATGCAACCTCCACTCTATTCAATGTCCTAAGTTCAGGGAATGTGGGCATTGGTACCACATCTCCATCTACCACTTTCTCAAACAGCGGGAACGAATACATAGTCGGCGGTCTCGGTGTTGGTTCGGTGAACACCACCGCTGGTTCCATCTATGCAACAGGAAATGCAACCGTAGGCAACCTCATCAACAACGGTCTCACCGCAGGCGATCTCATTTATACCAACAATTCAAATCAGGAAACTTCTGCCACTGTTTCTTTGCCTCTCACCTTCAGTGCAGGGGGAGCACTTGCCATCAATCAAGCGGGCTCACTCGGTAGCGGTTACCTTAGCAGCACAGACTGGAACACCTTCAACAATAAACAAAATGCAATCACTCCTGGTACTGGTTTGTCATTTAGTGGCAATACCCTCAACAACACCGGCGTTACCTCGATTGCTACTGGTAACGGAATCACAGGCGGAACGATTACCACTACGGGCACTATTGGTCTTGCAACCATCAATGCGGGTGTACTTGGTGCAGTTACAAGTGGTTCTGTTCCTACATCTCAGGCAACCTCAACGCTTTATGGTCTAGGAATAAACGGTTATGTTCTTTCAGAAGTTGGGGGCACCCCAACGTGGGTTGCGACGACCACACTCTCGACTATTTCAGGAACACTCAACCTTTCTAATCAGGTCAGCAATACTCTTGGTGTCGGTAATGGTGGCACTGGTAATTCCTCAGTCGCTGACGGGGCACTTCTATTCGGTGGCCCGACGGGAGGCACAACAGCTCTTACAGCTCTCGCTACATCCACCGCAGGAGATTTCCTTCAACTTTCAGCAACAACAGGCCGTCCTAACTGGGCTGCAACACTCGGAATAGCTAACGGTGGTACTGCAACCGCCACGGCCGTCACAAATGGGGTGTACTACAACAATGGCTCAAGTGCAGAAGCAGACAACACTCTCACATGGAACCAAATACAGCTTGGCATGAATACCTCGCCGTGGTTCCAAACTCTAGGAAAAACATTTGTCTACGCCTCCACGACGAACCAAGATACCGTTCTTGGTCTTAACGCAGGAGGTAACAATGCCACGACAACTGCAACAGTTGAGAATGAGACCGCAATCGGATACGGTGCTCTCGAATCGGATACCACAAGTTTAGGTGCGACAGCCGTAGGTACAGGTGCTCTCAATTCCGACACATCAGGTAATTACGAGACTGCTGTTGGCTATGATGCTCTCAATAACAACACTACTGGTGGTGGCGACTCAGCCTTCGGGTACGATGCTCTTTTCACAAGCGCAAACGCAAACTCTGCTTCTGACACGGCCGTAGGTGCTTTTGCAGGATATAAAGCCAATGAAGGAACTTCTGGCGGTAGCACCTTTGTTGGTAATGGTGCTGCTTTTAACAGTACTGGTGGAGTCAACAATGATGCCTTTGGCTATCGAGCACTTTATAAAAACGCTGGTAACTCGTCCTCGACTGCAATAGGTAGTTTTGCCCTTTACAACAACACCGCCGCCGACAACGTAGCTCTTGGTGGAGGCGCATTGTTTACGAACACGACGGGTTCTGGTGAAACAGCTTTGGGGTATCAAGCACTAAACTTAAGTACCGGCGCTAGTAACACAGCTATCGGCAACTCTGCGCTTCTTGATAACGCCGCAGGAGCTAGTAATACAGCTATAGGTTTTGAAGCGGGCCAAGGCCTCACTACAGGATCTGATAATGTTGCTATTGGAGCTAATACTTTTGCTTCTGGTAATGCGGCTGGTGCAGCCAATGACACAGCCGTTGGTTATCAATCTCAAACTGACACGTATGGTGAAGCCACAGGCAACACGTCTCTTGGGTGGGAGGCTCTTGCGGCTGGCAATAACGCTAACAACACTGCTATCGGCTCTGGCGCCATTTCATTTGCTGGCATCAGTAAACAACCAGGGCCAGGAAATACGGCTGTTGGATTCGATGCTCTTTATAACGCTGGTAATGCTGCTAGTCAGACTGAATCTTCCTCCACAGCTGTAGGTGGTTTTGCGGGATATAACCTAACATCTGGCTCAGATGATAATCTCTTCGGAACAGCTGCTGGCTACAGCCTTACCACAGGCTCAAATAACATCATCATGGGAGACTACACCGCCTCCACCTCAGACGTAGCGGGCTCAAACAACATCTATATTGGTTACGACATCTCAGGAAACGGTGCTCCTACAGATTCAAGCGACAATCTCGACATAGGTAACTTGATTTATGGGACCGGTCTCGGTGCACAGGCTTCCACAACTTCGACAGGAAGTGTAGGGATAGGGACGACCTCTCCTTATGCTACTTTCTCCGTATTCGCAGGAGGCAATTATGCGGCACTCGCACCTGCGACACTCTTTGCCGTTGGCTCCTCCTCAGCAGGAAATGCAACATCCACTCTATTCAATGTCCTAAGTTCAGGGAATGTGGGTATCGGTACTACCTCACCAGAATCTAAGCTCACAGTCACAGGTGCAGCTTGTATTTCTACAGGGAATGTTGGTGCTAACGCTTGTGTGAATACTCCAGGTAACATCAGTTATACAACAGCGAACACTGCCGGATACGACGTCGCAGAAGATTACGGTTCAGTAAACGCAAGCTCAACGGTGCCTGGAACGATCGTTGCGCTAGATACGCAAGTGGCTGGTGAAAGTATCGAAACGGCAATGCAGGGACAGACGATACTAGGCGTCGTGTCTACGGCTCCAGGTATGGTACTTGGAGGTTCCCATGGTGGCGCACTCAAACTTTACCAAGTTCCCGTAGCGCTCTCCGGACGTATTCCTGTGAACGTAGATATGGAAGGCGGGCCGATCAGCGTTGGCGATCGTATCGCGCTTTCCTCGACACCGGGCGTTGGCATGAAAGCAACACAATCAGCTGAAACTGTTGGTATTGCACTCCAAAGTGCATCTGCTCCCGGTGAAATCGATGTCTTTGCAGAACCGCAATATTACTTCAATCCAGGCCAGCTTTCCCTCGATAGTACAGACGATGGAGTGACGATAGGCTCAGGAAGTAATTCATCAAACTCAAACAATCTCAAAGTAAATGGCAGTGCGATCGTAAATGGCAACACGAGCGCCAGTTCCTTCGAAGAAGCAAATGCAGGTGCTGCATTCACGAATGAGTTTGGTGATGTGACTCTCGGCTCAACAACTGCTTCGTCAGTGCTTAGTGCAGACGGTACCGGCGTTGATGTTTACAAGCTCGCAACATTCACACTTACCGGTGTACAGCAGCTAGTTGCATCAACACAGACTCTCTCGGGTGAGATCAATAGTTTGGCTGCGCAGACTAGTGAACTTACGAACACAACGAACGAACTCTCGAGCACAACAATCGGTGTTTCGGCCCAGGTTGTAAGTCTTTCCGCACGGGTTTCGGCGCTCGAAGCCGCTGCAACGGCAAGCATGACCGAAGCAACTTCAACCGCACCAAGTTCTCTTCTTAGTACAACGACTGCCGCAGTCGAGGACGCATTGTCAGGGCTTGGCGCACTTATCGGTAACGGGATAGCACAATTCGATACACTCGTAGTCCATAACCTCGTCTTTTCAAAGTCGAACGATGGTACTTCAGCAGCGGGCAGTGGTACGGTACTCGCAGGAAACACGGTTGCTGAGATCGATAATCCGAACATGACCACATCGTCAGAAGTCTCCATAACATTCACTGCACCAGTACAGGGAAGCTGGTATGTTTCCGATAAGGAGAATGGTAAGTTTAAGATCACTCTCTCACAGGTACAGACACAAGATGTCACCTTCGACTACTTCATTGTTCAGACCGAGGGTCAGATGGCAACGTCGACTGCAGACACCACGGCTAGCGGTGGCTTCGCAGCGTGGCTCGCAAATTTGTTTGGTACTCCAACTACACCATCAACACCTCCTTCATCAGATACCGCTTCTTCGACGGATTCCAGCAGTGGAAACAGCACGGGCTCGACTGATACGACGGCCTCCTCGACGCCACCAGGTAGCGGCGCAACAGCTTCGAGTACACCTTCAACGAGTAGCCCAACAATCGAACTCGTTGGTAACGCTGCGATCTCGCTCACCGTTGGCGATATCTTCACCGATCCAGGCGCCACGGCCCAGGATTCAAGTGGCAATGATATATCAAGCTCGATAACCGAAAGCGGTTCGGTAGATACGGGAACCCCAGGAATCTACACACTTGTATATAGTGTCACCGATAGTAGCGGACAAAGCACATCAGTATCGCGCGTCGTAACAGTTTCTCCGGCATATCAAGCGACGGGGGGTGGTTCAGGTAGCAGCTCCTCATCTTCTTCAGGAGCCACCAGCTCTGGCACTACTTCAGATACAAGTTCGGGATCTTCAGCCTCAGGTTCTTCTAGTTCAAGTTCGGATAGTGGTTCAAGTACCGATTCATCTGGAAGCAGTACTGGCTCGAGCGCTCCCACAAGCAGTAGCTCAAGTAGTTCCAGTGGTTCAAGCTCTTCAGGAACTACGACGGGTCAGTAGTGGGGATTGCTAGCAACTGACGCGTGATAAACTGAGGGAATCGCTCTCACTAATAGCCGGTAACTCACTATTTTATGAAACCAGTTCGCATCGCCATCAATGGATTCGGTCGCATCGGTCGCGCATTCGTTCGCCAGACCTGGAACAGGGAAGACGTCGAGATTGTAGCAATCAATGACCTCGGTTCTCTTGAAGATCTCGCCTATCTTTTGAAATACGACTCCGTATATAGGAATGCCCCCTTCACGATCGAACAAAAGGCAAATGACAACGGCATCGGCGGTACCCTCATGATAAATGGTAAGGAGGTGAAATTTCTCCAAGAAAAGGATGCCGCTACTCTTCCTTGGAAGGATCTTGATATCGATGTTGTCGTTGAGTGCACGGGTGTCTATGATGAATACGATAAGGCGCATGCACATATTGATGCCGGTGCTAAACACGTAGTTATTTCGGCACCTGCAAAGGGTGAAGATAGGGAAGGGGTTGGTGCGACCGTTCTCATGGGTGTGAACGCGCAAAAGGTCAAGGAAAGTCCAGTGACCTCAAATGCATCTTGTACGACGAATGCCTCAAGCCCTGTCATTGCGATCATGGACGAGACCATAGGCATTGAGCTGGCACTCCTTAATACAACCCATGCATATACCGCAACACAACTTATCGTTGACGGTCCAGTGAAGGGGAGCGATTTGCGCCGCGGTAGAGCTGCAGCACAGAATATCGTGCCAAGTTCAACGGGGGCTGCGATTGCGGTGACGAGAGCTTACACGCAACTCGTGGATAAATTCGATGGCATCTCTCTACGCGTCCCCGTCTCAGCAGGTTCTATGGCTGACATTACCTTTATTGCAAAACGTGAGACGAACGTCGAAGAGGTCAACAGCCTGCTTCGCGCTGCGGCCAAAGATGCTCGCTGGCAGGGTATATTCCGTGTTTCCGAAGACCCTCTCTGTTCAAGCGATATTATTGGCGATATACATGCCTCAATCGCAGAACTCTCAATGACTCGCGTCGTTGGGGGCAAATTGGTAAAAGTTATGGCCTGGTACGACAATGAATACGGGTACACCAATACGTTAGTGCAGCACGTCATTCTGGCCGGTGCGGCCATCGACGGACCCGAGGCATTCGCAGCAGCGCAAGCAAATCGCCAAGCTGGAGGCCTCAAAAGGTAAGTAGGCTAAACATCACAATTTAAAGAGAAAAGGCTCCGCCAAAAGCGGGGCCTTTTCTATTGGTCCCGCAGCTCACCAAAGGTCGAAATTATTAGCCAACAAAACTGATTATGGAGTCACAAATTAAGTTCGTGAAAGCAAGGCGAGCAGACGTAAAGGGATCAGGCGGCCGAGGCACCATGCTGGCCGACTACGACACGCTAGTCAAAGCGTTCGGGAAACCTCACGACTGCACCAAAGAAGGGCCGTGGCGATCCGGAGACGGAAAGGTCAGAGCCGAGTGGGCCTTCAAGGCCTTCTACCAAGGCAAGCTGATCGTCCTCACTATCTACGACTACAAGGAATACGACAGGCCTGTGGATAACGTGACGGAGTGGAGCATGGGACTCAAAGGCGACATTCAAGTAGCCGCTGGGTTTCTAGCATCAAAGCTCGGCCAACACTGCTTCAGGACACACAAGATCGTCCTTGTAGAAAAGCGCCTCGCCCAAGGCAGCACGATCATGATGAGTGCCGAAGCTGTGTCGAAAGCATTCGACGACTGAATCCAGATCATTGTCCCGAAAGGGATCGGCCCGACGGGGCCTGATGCTAGCAATGACTTACATCCTTAGAAACAAGCGAATCGTTACCTACCGACGATATGGCATCCCCGCCATCATCCTCGAGGGCAAATGGCTCACCGCCTTATATCGATTGAACATTGGCGATGTCGTCGATATCGATCACCAAAAGAAAGAAATCCGCCTAAGCAAGAATGTTCCGCTCAGCAAGGAGAGGCAGAAACGCCTCAAAGAGCGAGAGGAGCTTCGACAGCAGCGAATCAAAGAATTACGCAACCAACATGACCAAACAGCAAACACAAATGAGAGCTTTGGCGCGAGAAGCCCTGAAGCTGGTCAAGGATAAAGCCCCGGCAAATGTCGAGGAAATGATCCTCCCTCAACTGCTCGACGATATCGCGGAATACACCGGCGACATCATGGGCAAACTGACCAACCTAGATGCGGAGAATGACAAAGCCATCACGATGGCCCACGGAATCATCCGCGACGGATTGTTCGACGAAATCCTCAGCCAGATCAAAGCGGTCAGGCTGAAGGAAGCAGACAAGAGAATTACTAAATTATTCAAAAAATAAAAGACCCCCGACGAGGGAGTCCCTTAACAACAGATACATCGTATCAAAGGTCCCTTCGTCGAGTCAAGCAAAAACATGCAAACACTAGAACGAAGCATGGTGCAACCGAAGACCGAGGAAAATTTCTTCACGGCGATCGGTAACACCAAACCCTACTTCAAAGCAGCCTTTGAAGGAGAACCCGGCACCGGCAAGAGCTGGAGCGCCGCATTAGTAGCAATCGGTCTTCACAAGAAGATCAACAGCAAGAAGCCCATTGTGCTCATCGACACCGAGAAAGCCGCAAAGTTTCTGGTCCCGCTCTTCCGAGAGCATGGGATCGAAGCGATGGTGCGCGAAACGCACTCGCTCGCTGACTTGGTAAAGGCGATGAACCTCTGCGCGGAAGGATATTCGGACATCGTAGTGATCGACAGTATCACTCACATCTGGATGGACTTCCAAGAGGCTTATAAGCGCAAGCTCAACCGCCAAACCTTCCAGATTCAAGACTGGATGGCGATCAAGTCCGATTGGAACCGCAACTTCTCGATCCCGATGGTCCAGTCGCCACTTCACATCATTGCAACCGGCCGCGTGTCGGATCGCATGGAGCAGGAAGTGGACGAGGATGGCCGCAAGGAATTTACCAAGACCGGAGTGAAGATGCAGGCCGAGAAAAACGCCGCATACGAATTCGATGTCTTGGTCCTTATGGAACGCCATGAACTTATCACTCGAGCAAAACGAGAAGTATGGCGACAGGCAACTGTCCTCAAAGGCCGCGGCAATCTCCTCGACGGAAAGGTCTTCAAGAACCCGACCTACGAGGACTTCGCACCGGCAATCGAGGCGGTCATTAAGGACCCTGTAGCGGCGCGATTTAGCCCTACGGAGCGCGATGCAGGAGAGCTGATCCGCACCGAGGAAGACAAGCGCAAGTGGATAAACGAACGGAAGCGATGGCTTGAGGAGATCGAGGGTTACCTCGTCTCGATCTGGCCAAGCACCGGCGCACAGGAAAAGAAGAACAAGACTGATGCGCTCGAGTACGCCTTCCAGACCCGAAGCTGGTCCGCAATCGAAGGAATGCGACCAGACGTGCTCGAGGCGGGATTTGCCCGAGTGCAGGAATTCGCTCAGAAGAAGATCGCCGAATTGAAAAGCGAGCTTCCGTCAGAGCCGGTCCCAGAAGGAGAAAGAGAGACAAAGGTCGAAAAACCAAAGAAGCCTGCAAAGGCTACAGCCAAAAGTGGCAAGTAGAAATTAAGTAGCTTGGCCACTGACTCAGCCCTGATCCAGTGGCATGAGGGCTGAGATCGGGGGCTAAGCCCCCGCACCTAACCACGGAGAAGAAACATCGAGCAATCGATGCTTCTCTCTCTTCAAAAAACTATGGACGAACACAAACCAACTCCTTTGATACCCAACAGCACGCAGATGCCCAACCTTATCCTCGACAAGGTTATTCCTCTCATTCCGGAATCGGAAGCCCGATGCCTGCTTTACATATGCCGACGCACTTTCGGATTTCACAAGGAGTCCGATCGCATCAGCTTCTCGCAATTCATGGATGGAATAAAAGACCGCAGAGGGAATGTCCTCGATTACGGCGCGGGGCTTGCTCGAGCTTCAGTCTCCAAAGCACTCAGGCATCTCATGCAGGCGGGGGCGATTTTAGTACGAAAGTCAGGCAAGGGAAATTACTACCAAATCAACCTGCATATGGATGTGGATAAGGTGGTTCAAATTGTGAACCAGTTCAATATTCGAACCAAAAGCGGTTCAAAATCTGAACCAAAACTGGTTCAAAGATTGAACACACAAAATCTAGGAAAAAAAGAGAAACCTAGTATTAGGGACCCTGTGGATAACTTTTCAACAGAAATGCGAGAGCTGACTCAGAAGATGACCATTAACAGATTTAAACACCACTAAAAATGACCAAGACAATCACATTCACCATTAAGGGAAATCCGGAAGACCTCGAAGGCAATCCGGTCCCTTACGTTCGCGTCGTCGGCCGAGCACTCTGGCTCCCCAACGCAAAGAGATACCACGCATGGAAGGAATATGCCCGAAGCGTCCTGTACCGGAATTACCCGGAGTACTCGGGGAGATCAGAAAATCCGCAGCCATTCACTACGAAGGCCTCCGAAAAGGGAAGAATGGACATCAAGATTTTCTGGGTGAACGGCATCCACGCCGATCCCGACAACGTCTTCAAGGGTCTCGCCGATGCATTGTTCAAGAATGACAAGTATCTCGACGGCAGCTTTGAATCTCGCTACGCCCCCGATGGTCGAGGAAGGGTCGATGTCTCCATCACGCTTTATGAACAAGCACAGTAATCCCCGCTACAAGCTGACTGAAACGGAGATCGCTGATGCGAAGGCTCGATTCGAGGACTTAGGCTGGAAGATCATCTGGCTTTCTCTCTTCTTCAACGTTGATCACAAGTCGGTCCGCTTCCATATACACATAAACGGCTGGATGAGAAAGGTAAAGGTGGCCAAGAAGATGCCGGAAGAAATCGCCGCGATATACCGCCAGCTCCGCAGAGAAAAGTACCTCGAGAAGATGAAAGGGTCCTACGAATTCATCAATGAACTGCGAGGCAAAGAAGGCTCGAGTCCTGCGAGCATCCGCGATGGATCAAGCGGTGCAGCCTCTGCGGCGAAATACTCGCCTCGGATGCGATCGATCACCATCCCATCGGCACCTGCCCGCAAAAGTCAGAAGTAGCAGCATAAATAATTAAAAACCATGTCACAAGAAAAAATACAGGTCCCAAAATTGAAATCAAGCAAGAGAAGAACCCGCTCAACCTGTCGGCACGCTTCCTTGCAGCCCGACCTGATCTGGTAGGTGCGTGGATTATCGGCGCACACGGCCTGCTTCCCATCTTCAAGTCGGAGCATAAGCCGGCGATCATTGCCTACCTTGAAACGATCGAGGTGGAATTCTTTGCAGCTTTGAAGCATCACTGGGAAAAGAGAAATCCGGACGAGAAGCTCACCTACACCTTCGGCACCATCTGTCGAAACGGCAGGGGCGATGAGAGGCTGGTGATCGGCATCCAGCCGCAGAAGAAAGGCAAGCCAACATACGAGTACATGTCGGATGATGGCAAGGTCGGTGCCTGCAACGAGTCGAGCATGAGCACTTGGATGGAGAAAAAATAATATGCAAATCACCGACGTAAAAAAATACGACAAGAACGCCAAGGAGCATCCGGGCTTTCAACTCGAGAAGATCGCCTCGAGCATCAAGGCCTTCGGATGCAAGCAGCCCATCGTGCTGGACAAGGACAGCGTGATCGTCGTCGGCCACGGCCGATTCATCGCAATGACTGAGCTGCTCGGGTACACGCTCATGGAGCAAAAGGCTTATACCAAAAAGGGCGAGCCGGTCATCCCGTATGTCATGGTCGACGACCTAACCGAAGATGAGATCAAGGCCTACCGGATAGCGGACAACCAGCTGAACGCGATCACCGGCCAAGACATGACGCTCATCATCGACGAGCTCAAATATCTCGACACGGCAGGCTTCGACATCACGCTCACCGGCTTCGACCGCGACATCATTATCGAGGATGACGATAAAGACGACACGCTGCCAGAGACGCCGGTCCAGCCGAAAAGCGCACTCGGCGACGTGTACCAGCTCGGTCCGCACACCATCACCTGCGGAGACTCAACCGACGAGGATGCGTGGAAAAAAGCAATGCAGGGACGCAAGGCCGACTGCGTATTCACCGATCCTCCATACAACGTGAACTACTCGGGCCGCGGAAAGAAAACCAGCGAAGGAATCATGAATGACGACATGGACGCTGCGTCCTTCGATACGTTCCTCGAGGGAGCATTCGGACAGATTGCCGACGTGGCAAAAGCGGGAGCAGGCTGGTATGTGTTCCACTCGACCTCAACGCAAGCACAATTCGAAAAGGCGCTCAAAAAATACGGCATGGCGATCCGTAACCAACTCATCTGGAACAAGCCAACGGCCTCGATGGGATGGGGCGACTACCGCTGGAAGCACGAGCCGTTCTTCTACGCATCAAAAGAGGGAACAGAAACTGTCTTTTATGGCGATCGGACACACTCGACGATCATCGATTTTCAAGACAGCGAGCAGAAGCTACTCAATTGGGCAAAGCGACAAAAGAAACTCGAAGCCGAAGGAAAGCTCACGATATGGACGATGAAGCGCGACGCGTAAACGAGTATCAGCATCCGACGCAGAAGCCAGTCGAGCTCATCACCTACGCGCTCTTCAACAGCTCAAAGGCCGAGGACTTAATCGTCGATCCGTTCCTCGGCAGCGGCAGCACGCTCATCGCCTGCCAAAAGACCGGCCGTGTATGCGCCGGCATAGAGCTCGATCCGAAGTTTGTCGACGTGATCGTCCAGCGCTGGGTCGACTACACGCAGATCGAGCAGGTAATCCGGAATGGCCAATCCGAAACTTGGCCAGATAACACAGACCACTGAATAATAAAGACCAACTCCTCCTGAAATCGCCGGGAACAGGACCAAGAACAGGCACGGCAGGCTAACGCCGGTCCTGATAATACAGGAAAAATACAGGAGAGAGACGATGCCGGCAGGTTCAAATCAGGACATTCCGGCAATCCTTCCGGCCGCCCTCAAGGAGCAAAAAACATTCGAATGCGCCTCAAAGACGGCCTCGCCGTACTCGGTGCGAAAGACGCTCAAGGCAATCCATTACCGCTTGAGGAGGCACTCTCACAGAAGATGATAAAAATGGCGCTCGACGGCGATCACAAAATGATTCAGCTCATTCTGTATTACCTCGAGGGCAAGCCGCCGCAGTCGATCGACATCACAAGCAAAGGCGAACGCCTCGAGGGAACAGTTTATCTTGGCGAGGACGCCGACTTGAGGATCGACCGGATATTCGGCTTCCGAAAACTCCTCGCCGACAAGGTGGGGCAGATAGACAAGGACCATGCAAATAATCAACGACCAGCAACTGAAAGCAACGGCTCCGATAACCGAGGAAGGACTGAACTTCCTGAGAACGGAGCCGGTGGAGGAACGCAAGAAGGCGCTGCGTAAGCACTTCGGCTACTTCGTTCTTTACTACCTCCAGCATTACATCTGGAGCGACTTCGCGCCGTTCCACTACGAGATGATGAGCAGACGTGCATGACCTCCTCGATTTCAAGATACGCGAGCTCGCATGGTTCATGTTCGGCGAAAGCGCAAAGACGAGCTTCGCAAAAGCACTCATCCTCTACATGATCGTCTACGACATGGAGCCTTACATCAATGCTCGACACTTTCGATAGCACGAACTCGGAAAGCGCTACTCTTCGACGTGGTGCTGGGAATTGCAGACGAACAGCCGCATCATTGAGGACTTCGGACGAGATATACAACACGACAAGGTACCAAAGATCGAGGTAACGCAGAAGCGAATCAAAGACTTCATCACGAACCCTGAGAGTGACGATGAGCAGGGCGAATATCTCAAAGCCGGAATCCGTGTAGAAGCACACAGCACGCAAGAGAGTGTACGAGGTCGCGTGCACGGAGCGATGCGTCCAGGTTTCGTGCTGCTCGATGACTTCGAAACAAAGAAGACTCTCAAAAGCGAAGCATCAACAAATCAAATACCATACGCACATACAAGAATTCAAACGAGGTCTCGATTCGAGCAGGCGAAGGGTCATGTATCTCGGTAATATCCTAAGCGAATACGGAAACGTGCAAAGCGTCATCGAGCGATCGAAACACGACCCCGAGCTGCGGGTACGAGTAGTGCCGATCTGCCAAGGGGATCTTGTGACCGGATTGCACACACCCACATGGCCGGAGCGGTGGGTGATTACCGATGTAGAAACTGAAACGACAGGTAAAGTCAGCATCGAGTTCGAAGCGTCGTGCCATGTGGACCCAAGAAGAAGGTGACATGGACTTCCAGGCGGAAATGCTCTGCCAGCCAATCGACGAAGCAAAGGCGATATTCAAGCGAGAATGGTTCACTCCGATCACTTGGGATGCGCTGATGCAAAAGAAAGTCGCAGCATATGTCACGATCGACACTCCAAGCAGCAGAGACGGCGTAGAGAGCAAAGACGGAGACTTCGTCGGTTTCTGCATCAACTGGATGGACAGAGAAGGCAAGTGGCATCTGAAAGCGTGGAGAGAAAAGCTCGGTCCGACAGCGACTCATTGAAAAGATGTTCGGCATTCCAAACTTTTCTCGTCCAAGCAGGCACTCCAATCCAAAGAATCGGCATGGGAAGACACTGCATTCACTCGCGGGCTTGAGCCGATGCTCCGACAGGAGCAGAGAATGCGTCAAACATTCCTGCATCTGATGTGGCTCAAACACGGAGGTCGCTCAAAAGAAGATCGTATACGCACCGGACTTTTATATCGATACGAAACTCGAAGTATTTTCCATCTTCAAGGCGAATGCAGGGACCTTGAAAACGAATTGATGCGCTTTCCTGAATCTCCGCATGACGATACAAGCGATGCGACTGCCTACCAAAGCGACATTGCACGACCAGCAGGAACTGAAAAGCCGCGCGATATCCGACCGGAACCTCTCGCTACGATCGACACCGCCTACGGCAGAGTGACGTCCAGCATACGAGCCTGATGAGATTTATGATTTACCGCCGCAATATCCCGATATTGGCATCTAAAATCAATACCTACCGAAATGATTTTTTTTGATTCTATCCTTACAATATGTCACTAGTTAAACCAAAGGTCAGAGACGATCTGGCAAAGCAATCTCTCAAAGAGATCGACTATTCCTACCGATACAAGAAGGCTCGCATGAGCTCGTGGAATAAGAACGAGGACATGATGAATCCCGATCGAGCAGTCGCGCACGTAATCTCACCATTCGGCGCAGGCTTGCAAGCTGACACTCGCACACAAGTCCCACTCTACAAGATGCACGGGTTCGTCCAAACGATTCTCTCGAAGATTGACAACCCTCTCACGTTCAAATACGTAAAAGGCGAAGCAGCCGACACCAAGAAGGCAAACCTGATGAATGCGATCAAGGAAAAAGATGCGCAGACAGGCAGATGGAATTTCAAAGACCTCATGGGCAAGAAGAGATGCCGCGGTCTACGGCCGAACGATTTATCTCTACATGAGCCGAAGCGTCAAAGGTGTTTATAAAAGCCTCTTGAGTCTGATCGATCCGAAGGACTTTCTCATCGATCCCGACGTCGGTGGACTATGCACTGAAGAAGATGATGGAAGCGGGGTCGAGAA
Organism: uncultured bacterium; assembly: GCA_963851445.1. Taxonomy (GTDB): domain Bacteria; phylum Patescibacteriota; class Minisyncoccia; order Phycocordibacterales; family Phycocordibacteraceae; genus C7867-001. The sequence continues at coordinate 470,229 of CAWKPH010000001.1, forward strand.
GGCCAGCTACATGGGATGGTGGAATACGAAACTCACTCGCGCCCAGCTTTTGCAGGGAGTGAAAGACGGCATTTATTACAAGTCAGTCGTCCAAACTATTCTCGATTCGGGCAGCAATTCAACTACGAAGACTCCGCAGGATATCGATAAAGACAATCGCAAAATCAATGGCGCACCTCGGGAACGATTCAAGAGTGGCAATCAGTTTATTTTCTATACATGGATCACGACCGACGAGGATGATGATCGCTACTATCTGGTCCTTACGCCTTCCGGCGAATGCGTGCGCTGCGAACCTTGGACTGACATTCGAAAGAGCGGAAAGTATCCGATTTGGACATGGGCAGCATTCCCTGATCCTCGCGAATTCTGGACGCCATCATACTGTGACTTTGCTCGAGGCATCTTCATGGCACAGGAAAAGAGCATTAACCAGTCACTCGATAACTCCGAGCAGATCAATCGACCTCAGACTGCAGTCAACGTCGACTATGTCCGCAATCTTGCGCAGGTTCGCTACCGAAAGGACGGCTACATCGAGATCGAAGGAAACATCGACGTCAACAAAGTGCTTCAGACGCGACAGACTCCGCCGATTCAAGGTCCCTTCATGGTTTACGACAAACTCGAGTCAATCGTCGAAGTGGAAAGCGGTGTCACGGCCGACGTGAAGGGTGTGAGCGATGAAGACACTCTCGGCATTTACGAAGGCAACCTTGCACAAGCAGGCGATCGCTTCGGACTTTTGAATAAAAGCTACGCCGAAGGATACTACCGCTTTGCCGTTCTGCACAAAGAGGGCGTCATGCAGGACTTGAAAAGAAAGATGGCAGTCAAGATTGCCGGTCCAATGGGTCTTCAGATTGAAGAAGTCACTTCCAAAGACCTCAAGCCTTACAGCACCGACTATGACATTCTCGTCGAGTCCTCAATTGCCGAAGCACAAAGCAATCTCGCCGACAGCAAGAACAAACTCACATTCCTCGGAGCATACAAAGACGACCAGAACGTAAATCAAAAGGTTCTCTTTGAAACGCAGGCATCAATCGCAGGAATTGATGACGACACAATCAAACGACTTCTCGACATGAGCGATTATGATGCAGTCGAAACACTCGCTGAAGCCGATGAAGCATTCCAAATCATTATCGGTGGCGATGATGCGCCTCTCTACAAAGACGCGACGACTGGATTCGTCCAGCATCTCGTTGACCTCTCCGAAAAGTACGATTACGAACTCACTCCCGAGCAACATGCTGCAGTGTTTGCCTACATCGAGAAGATGATGCCGATCGCTCAGCAGAATGCCGCTCGGTCCGTGAGTATGCAGATGGCCAAAGCAGGCTTGATCAGTGGGAATGGTGGCGGTGCTCCGGTCGAGAGCGGTCCGACACTTGAAAATCCTGACCTTCAATCCAATGGCTCTGCGCCGATCGGTGACCCCAACATGGCAGTAGCGGAAAACGCCGCCTTGTCGGGGTGAGCGGAATTATAAAAATTAATTATTAAAATTATGTCTGAATCAAACAAAGTAAAGTTTGTAGAAAATAACGGTAAGTGGATGCTGGAAGCGCTATGACGGGCAGGCTCGGTCATTTTCCGAAGCCCTGCATTCAAACCGAGCACGAAGCTCGTGAGGATTACGAGGCGAATGGCGACAAGCCTCAGGAATCAACTCCGCTCAAGATGAATCTTCAAACACACTAACGCTTCTGCCGAATCCAATCGTCGCAGGTACTGCGGCACCCGAAGGCGACACAAACGCCGGATCTGCATCAGCCGACCAAGGTTCATACAATCTAAACCCATGCTCAAATTCTCCTACCAAGTAAAAAAGAAGAGCGAAAGACAAAGGCGACTTTCGTATCGTGAAGCACGGACAGGTTGCTGAGTTTTCTCTGCGCGAGCTTGCTCGAAATATTGAGCAAGTGAAGAAGCAGGCAAAAGAAATGGAAGCGAATGCAAAGCTTCAGGAATCACTCGCTGAGAATATCCGCAGAGCGAATCCTGATCTTGTCGCTTACATGAAAAAGCTCACGCCTAAAAAGCGCTTCACTCTCACCATGCTTGCGATTCAGGAGAATAAAGCGCGACAATTTAAGAGTCAGGAAAAGGAATCGAAAGGTATCCTCCGCACACTGGTCGAGGAAAACAAGGAAGTCCGTAAGCAACTCAAAATATGAGCGACATAGAAAAAATGCGAAAGGAACTCACGGGTCCGCACAATGCTCTCAAAGAAACGGAGCAGGAGGAACGTGAGCAGACCGGCGAAAGGGTAGAGGAGCTGAAAAAAGATATTGATATCACTCAAGACCTCGTATCGTGGACGAAGACTCCCGCGGGCCAAGACACGATCAATAAACTCCGACATGAGGCGCGAAAGGCGATGAACGAAATGTTCTCCGTGCTCCATGAAAACCCCGAGCTTGCGAAGCTGATATCCGTCGTCGCTCGTTTTGAGGCGACAGTCCAGATGACCAAACGCTTCACAGGAGCTGAAGACGACCTCGATATTCTTCTCGATGAACTCGCCAGAAAACGGCCTAGCGCTTAGGCCAATTTGGCGAGAATAAAGAAAAGATAAAGAAAAAGTAAAGAAATTATCAAGAAAAACCGCTGAGAAATCGGTGGTTTTTCTTTGGAAATTGAATACCTACCGATTTTATTTTTTTCGCCAATAGACTACATCGGCATAGAGGGGCCAACCTCTTTTATTAAAAGGTAATTGCGCGACTGTCCGGCGTTCAATCAGGACACGATGGGGCGAAACCATCGAAATAAAAACGTTATGCCAGAACCAAAATCAAAGGATGCAGCTCCTGCCGACGATAAGTCGCAAAAGCCTGCGGAGGGATCAAAGCCTGATAACAAGGGCGATGGCAAAGGTGCCGACTCCAAATCGATCGCAGAAATCGCAGGTGCATCAGCCGATTCAAAGGACGGCAAGCCTAAAGAAGGCGATGAGAAGGACACTCTCATAGTCGACCTCAAGAAAGAGAATCGGGAGATGAAGAAGATGATCCGCGACGAAGTCATCCCTACGATCCGCCAGCTCCAAGAGGACGTGAAGCGCGGAAGTACGAGCGCCGGTGAAGCCGGAGACGAGCTGGATGCGCTCGCAAAGGAGTGGAAGCTCGATCCGAAATTTGTCCAAAAGCTATCGGGCATTCTCCTCAACAAGTCCAAGAAGCAATTCGAAGACGAGTACCTTTCAGACATCAAGGACATCAAGTCGAAGACCGACGCGCAGTCAAAGCAGATCAACAACGCACAGATCACCGCGGCAATCTCGAAAGAGTTTGACCGAGTTGTCGGTGCTGACTCTGATCTTGCCAAGGTCGCCAAAAAGGAAGCCGTGAGGAAGTACATCATGTCGAGCGAGGAAAACCTCAACCGATCGATGGAAGACATCCTCGAGGAACTCTATGGCGATACCGACAAAGGCTCTGCAGGCATGGAGGGCTACAGCTCTCAGGGCGGAAATCATCCGAAGGAACCGGACTACACAGCTCCGACCGACGATGACAATCGCCGCATTGCCGAATCTCGAGTGAATCGTGGAGCCGGAATTCGAAAAGTATCAGGACAGCCTGATCGGCCGACTGACTCACAAGTCTCGACACCGAAAGAATTGATGAATGAAAGGGCATTTACCACTTTAATTTTAAAAATAAATGTCCCTAGTAACATTCAAAGAGCAATTCGACAACGCCTATCAGGCGGTGTTCGACAAAGTGCTCGTGGCGATGGAAATCGCCAACACGCGACTCGAACAGCAGCTCACCTACGGAGCTTCTGTTAAGCGCGTGAAGTACGCACTCGCTCCGATCCGAGTACGCAACATCACGATCGGACAGAACCGAACCATTGACCAGCTCAATGACTCGGGCGAAACCCTTCTGGTCAACAAGAACAAGGGTTCAGACTTCCGTATTTCCCGAAAGGAAATGGTTCAGGCAGGCCCACTGAATCCAGCCGAATCAATCGGCTCCGAAGTCGCAAAGAAGCTCTCTCGCTACATCGATGCTGACGTCTTCGCGGAAGTGAAGAACGCGCTTCAGACATTCGATACCGGCGACCTCACCACGATGGCTTCAAGCGGAACGCCGATCACGCTCTCGACAACGAACGTGCCTCAGCTTCTCGCACAGGGTCGCGCAAAGCTGCGCCGTGGCAACCAAGACCTCACAAGTCTTGCGATCGTTCTCGACAGCTATGGTGGCTCGGTGATCGAGCAGTACGTCATGTCGAAGAACATCGACCTTGCAGGTGCCGCATTCCAGAACGGCTATGCCGGTCCGGTCGGCGGTGCGGAGCTTTACCTCTCCGAGAACCTGCTCGCGGAAGCAGTCATCACGATGGCGTCGAATCCTACGAACGGCCAGACCTTCTCGGTCAACGGATTCGTGTACACCTTCGTGTCGTCTCTTGGCTCAACGCCAGGTAACGTCCTCATCGACACCGGCACCGGAGTTGATGTAACCCGCGACAACCTGATTGATGCACTCCTTCAGGATGCGGCAACAGCAGGCGTGAAGTATGTCGCATGGACTGACGTCGATCCGAACTACGACCAGTCGAACTGGGTCGACCTTCAGATCGCGCAGTCGACAACGACACGACTGACCAGATCACGCTCACTGGAACTGGCTCAGGTCGTCTCGCATTCGGCGGAACGGCAACCTACACCATCACCTCGAACCTCGTTCACGCCTACTACGGTAAGAAGGGTGCGATCGACGTGGTCATCCAAGACCTCGCCGAGATGGAAATGGTCGACGATCCGTACCAGCGTGCGAAGATCGTCCGCGCCGATGCGATCTACGGCATCAAGACGTTCGCCGACGGAAGACCTCAATTCCTCGACGTACATCTTCAGTCTTAAAGCCTCACTGACCCGAGATTCGCTCGGGCTCAGTGCCAGACGCAGGGCTAATCCTGCTTCTGGCAGCTGAGAAAATATATGGCAACACCACTAACCGGAGAACAAATTATTGAGCGCTTCGAACTCTACACCGACGACACTACGGAGTTGTCGACCGATGAAGAACTCGAGGTTGCCAATGACAAGCTGCGACTCATCTACATGGAGCAGCCGTGGGAATTTCTTCGCCGAAATAAATCAGGAACTGTTGAGAGTGACGGAAAGATATCTACCCCAACTGACTTCGACGAATTCATGGAAAATTATGCCGACGATTCCGATATCCCGAACATGAAAGTGGTCTATATCGGCAACGGAGCTCCTTACATTGTCATTCCGATGGGGCAGAGCAATGCCGACAGTACAGCAATGTCCTGCTGGCTCGATCCCTGCGGACAACAAGATAAACTTTTCGCAGAGTCCTGGTACAGGCACTCCGTATCAATTCGATTACAAGACAAGTCCCGACGACATCACTGCTGACACGTCGCCAGCGCTTCCTGCCGAATATCATCCGATGGTCGTCTTCCTGATGCTTATCGATGAAGAAATTATCAAGAAGTCGGAAAAAGCGCGCAGCAACATGCAGGACAATGCGGTGCAGTACCAGACCTATCTTAAAAACCTGAAGCTCCGAGATGCACGCTTCAAACTTTCATAATATGGCAGACTTTCCAATCACAGTTTTTCAATCGGGAGTGCACAATCGAGAAGACGTCGAGGATACGCCGAAAGACAGCGCACAAGATGAGCTCAACTGGATCACTATCGACGGAAGAATAGAACTTGCGCGAGGAAAAGTGACTATCGGACCCGAAGGTGCGGCAGGATCATGTCCGACAATTCATATCGGCTACAAAGTGAACGGCGTCTCGATCCTTTGGAGAAAAATAAGTACGAAAATTCAATACTATAACGGCTCGGCATGGGTCGATGTTGTCACTGGCCTTAATGCTTCCGACAATTACGTCTTTTCAAACTACAGCTCGCTCACTGGAGCCTATACATTTGCTGGCGGTCCAGGTGGACTCTTTAAATTCGCTAATGCCAATCCGAACAATTACATTCAGCTCTACACCTCTACCGATTTTTTTTGCGGATATCCTCTTATCGACAAAGCCCGAATGTATCTCTGGGGAATCATCAAAGACCAGACATCTCTTTATCGAAGTCATATCGATGCGCAACGTGCCGGCACGAGCTTCACTCAGGTAAGCAATGAAAATCTTGCAAGCGGAAACGGAGTGCTAAGGACTTTCAGCGGAGTTCTTTCATTCAAGGCAAGCAATGCGAAAGCAAACTGCGGACTGGTGACGATAAAATCAGTCGACGCAGGCGGAGAGATATTTACTGACGACAAAAACGGAAACCTGAAGGGAAGTGCAGGAGGAACCGGCACGATAAACTATATTACCGGCGCATGGAGCGTGACTTTCGTGACTGTTCCTTCAAATACCTCGAACAATATTCAAGCGACTTATGTCTGGGAAGACAGCACAGCAAAGGTGTTGCCGATTTCACTTCAGCTCTCCTCGAGCGGCAGCAGAAGGCGACGTGATCCGACAAGACGAAGGAGGTGATGCTATCCAGCAGCTCGTTATCGGTATCGACGGCAACTATTACTCGCTCAAAAAGCAGAGTGCATACCAGCATAAATATAGCGACGACGACACGACCTTCAACAACGAAATCGTTCGTAGAAACATCGGTATTCTTACGCGCAAGAGCTCAGTGGCAACCGGCCGAGGCGTCGTGTTCATCAACACCGCAAATCCTGACCGACCACAGCTCACGGTCCTCGAAAAAGACCCGCTCGGCGATGACATTCTCGCAACCGAACTCATTCCGCACTTTGCATGGGAAAACTACGACTACTCCGATGCGGTCATGGAAACATACGGACAATTTATCGTTCTTTCCTGCAAGTCGCAGGACAACGACGTCAACGATCGAATGCTCATCATCGATATCACGCGCGAGACTGTCGACATCACGAACTACGGAATGAAGTCACTCATGCGAGACAGCGGATTCCTATATGCCGGCAGTCCTCACACCGAGACTGTCTACAAAATCCTGAACGGATTCGATGACGACGGCTACGTTCTCCAAAACAACTGGGACAGCAAGGACGAGACATACGGAATATCTCGCCTCAAGAAATATCGCAGGCTCCGCTATCGAGGCCAGATCGATCCTGCTCAATATGTCGAGGTCTATGCCGATTATGACGGCGCCGGATACAACCTCGTCGGCACGATCAGAGGAGATGCGACTTATGTGAACCGAAGCAGCCCTTCGACTGTCGGTACGACGATGGTGGGCGAGTCAGCAGTCGGAGGCGATGGAGAGGCGACTGTCTATCCATACGAAATGCAACTCAAGGCAGTCAAGATTCCCAAATTCCGCCGCCGAAGCATCCGCTTCATCGCCAAGGGAATCGGCTACGTGAGCATCATGGAATCGACCGATTGGGACATTTTGACCTACGAAGACAGGCTTCCAAAGGCCTTCAGGCAGAAAGAGCATGTCAGCCTCGACGGAAAGGAGGTAAACCAATGAATACCTACCGATTTTAATTTTTTCACATCAATACTTAAGCCATGTCGACAAAGCTCACAAAAGTAGTAGCAAACTTCGAAACATCGCTCGCAACAAAGCTCGGCAATGGTGCTACTTCGGGCTCTCTCACAACTGCCGTCGATAAGGATGGAAACGCACTGCCGACAGGCAAATATTGCATGATCGCAGATCGTGGAACTGGCGACGAAGAACATCTCCTCTTCGACCTTTCAGGCGTAGCAATGAGCAACATCTTTAGCGTCTCGCGCCAAGGAGTGCTGACTGCCGGCGTGCAGAACTCGAATGGCCATCGCGCAGGCTCAAAGTGCTATCTCACGGATTTCGTGAACCTAAAAGTCATCGTCGACATTCTTTCCGGCGCTGACACTCTCGATTCGGCCAATCCGATCAGATACGACGCCGATCCGACATTCACCGACTCAAAGCAGGTCGTGTCAAAAGGCTATGCCGATGCGGGATCTTGCGGGCAAAGCAGGCATCAACGACAACAACGTCTTCCAAGGCCAAAACTCCTTCGTCCAGTCGCCGACTGTTCCGGACGCAACGACTTCAAACGAGCCGGTGACCTTGGCGCAGCTCATGACCGCGGCGCTTGTCGGCATTCAAGCCGGACTCGACCTTGCCGACGTCGCAATAAATCCGGATGGGTCAGTCCGGTCCCTTCACGACAACGTGAACGGCAAGACCTACGTGTTCAGCTACGACCCGAACGGCGACCTCTTCACGATCTACGACGGCGTGAGGAAGTGGACGATCGTGTCGACGCTGAGCGGCGAGAGGATCGCAAGCATTACCAGATAAATAATTTATAAAATTATGATCAATTTAAATGTAGACAAAAGACAGAGCAAAGACACGATCGTAAAAGGCCAGCAGATTCCGCCACTTGTGATGCTGACTGAATACGGCCGACCTGGATATTCCCGTTGGCCTGCAATCAAGGCGCAGGGAAGTCTGACGCTTCAGAATCAGCCGACGAACGGCCAGTCGATCACAATCGGCCTCAAGACATACACATTCCAAACAGTGCTCACGAATGCTGATGGCAACATCCTCATTGGTGCCTCGATCGCTCAGACGCAGGCGAATCTTTACGCCGCAATCACTCTGACTGGCATTCCTGGAACTCAATATGCGAGTGCGACCACGCTCAATCAAGACGTCGATGCTACGCCTTTCTCCTCAAACATTCTGGTGCTTACTGCAAAGGTGGGCGGCACTGCTGGCAACTCAATCGCCACAACCTCAACGCTCACCGCTCCGAATGCTTTTGACGCAACAACTCTCGGAACAACTCGAGCAGGCGTCGCGCAGCAGGATGCAGAATCGACATTCATGCCTCACTACCGCTCGACCTTCAATACCTCGACTGCACATCAATATGCAAACCGAGAAATGTACTATCTCGGCGACATCAACGGATCGCAGGACAGGCCAGTCAACAACGACAAGATCATCGGAGCATTGCCTGCGCACAATTATATTATTGCCAGCCGGCGATACAAGAAAGCTCTGGATACCGAACCACTTCGATCAGGCGATATAAACACCTCCGCTCGCTTCTCATGCGCTCAATGCTTCAGCGCCCCTTGTGGCAAAACACCATCGGCGCTCCATTTTCCGAAACCACGAACAACCGCGCCTTCAAATCTCTTGACTCTCGATTCGAGCCGATTCGTACTCTTCTATCGCCAACAGGCAGGCACGAGCGGAATCTACGCAGTCGCCGGAAGCATTGCTTCGAACGGAATGATCACATGGGGTACTCCGGTACTTTGTACTGCACTCGATCAATACAACACCGAATTCGATGCAGTCCTGATCAACACCGACAAAGTGCTCATGACCTACGGCGCAGGCGCTTCGACATTCATTCAGACCGCAACACTTTCGTTCTCCGGCACCGGCATCACAAAGAATGCCGATGTTCAAGTCATCAACGTAAACGGCACACAGAAGAATCTCGTCAAGATTGGAACCGACAAGGCGCTCCTCGCTTTCCAGAACGGCGCGGCGGTCAACCTTTATGTCGTCTCGGTTTCGGGAACTGTGCCAGCATACGGAACGCTTGCGACGATCGCTTCCTCGAATATTTACTGGGGCAATTTGCAGGGCAACGGAACCGACAAGGCGCAGATCGTCTACTTCAACGCCGGCAAAGTATGGACGGCAGTAGTTACCGCATCGGGTACGACTGTCACTGTGCAGACTCCGCTCACGATCGGCTACGACACCAATCCGGCTATCGTTGCAACCAGCTCTATGCTTTCGGTACTGACAAATTCTTCTACTACCATCCGTGGGGCCAACTCATGCCGTATCGAGGCCGCAGCCGATGCAAGCTCACTTACATCACAGCGAGCGGAAACACTTCCGCTCAGATAACGACACCTGAACTCACAGGCGACGAATACGACACCAACCCCGTCTTCTTCAATCCGTATGACGCAAACAACTGCATCATCTATCGATGGGCAGGCACCTATTTCGTCGGCGCAAAGATCAATGTGAATGGCAGTGTTGTCAGCGTGCAGGACGTTCCTCTTCGCGGAGTGGGATGGTTCGACAGTGGCGATAACGGTCCAGGCAACGAATCTCCAAACCGATTCAAAATTTTCCAAGAATTCAACAACTTCAGCCAGATAGCAGATCCAGTCGTGGTCGGCAACATGACTGTCGTTCTCGGAACGGACAACAACATAAACGGATGCATCTCGGCTTTCGTCGACAAGCCGTTCAGCTTCGACCTGTATCTCGGCGACAACAAGATCGGCACATTCAACAAGACACTCAATATGCTCGTCGAGCCAATCAACATAGACCAAGACCTCTACCTCGATGACTTCGGCATCAAGATAAAAAGCAATGAAGCGGTCGACATGCACATCGCCGTGCCGGTAGTGCTGGTGACTGTCGAATAAAAAACTAATGTCAACGTACACCATACAATATGGCGACACTCTAAGCGGAATTGCTGCAAAGACTGGACAGAGCATCCAGCAATTGATGCAGATGAATCCGTCTATCACCGACCCGAATAAAATCTATGCGGGGCGTACGTTGAATGTCGGCGGTCCTGCACCTGCTCCCGCCCTGCACCGGCTCCCCAACTCCACAGCCACAAAAGCAGACGATTGCTCAAGTGGCGCAAGTTTCGGTCCCTGATTTCGTTGAAGACCCAGGAAGTGCGCAGATCGGGCAGCAGTATAAGACGCAGGCAACGCGACTGTCGACGAGAATGCGATACGAGCAGCGACCCGTGCAGCAATGCAGGGCCAGATTGACGCCATAAACTCCGCTGTGGCCGACCAGATCGCCAACTTCAGAAATACAACAGGGAAGAACAATGAAGGCCAAGCATACGCGCTTGCAGCGGCCGGTGGCCGAGTGGGAAGCGCGACAGGCGAAGCACAAATCCAAGACGTCGAGAATACCGACGATCAGGAAGCGAACACATATCAGGACGAAGCTAATGCAAAAGTCCAAGCGCTTCTTGGCCAAGCTGATACTGATGCTCAAACTGAAATTCAAAATCAGCGTGCTGCCATTCAGCAGGGCGCACAAAGTTATTTCCAGTATCTCGATAGCTTGAGCGTCAGAAGCAGAATCAGATGACGGCATTCGTAAAGAACATGCTCGCAATGGGCGTCGATCCGACACAACTCTCCGAATTCGACTTCCAGAAAATATCGTCGCAGTACGGATATACCAAAGATGAAATTGTTTCAATGTATAACGATGCGAAGACTACTCAAGATCAGACAACGCAGTTGACGAATGCAAAAGCTCAAGCTGATATCGACAAGGAAAATGCGGATACCAATTCATTCGATTTCAGCCAAGGACAAGCGCACTACGTTGTTGATCCAAAGACCGGCAAGGTGACGCAGGTCGCAAATCTTCCAAAGACATCAGCACGACGGAAGTGACGGCACAGGATCAACGACGATCGATCCTTCAAGCCCTCAATACAAAGTCGCACAAGACCTCGCCTATGGAGGCCTCACATTCGCGCAATTCAAGAGCCTGTATTCATATTCCCGAAACATTGATCAGAAGCTCGGCATCTATCAGCTTGCACTCACCTCAATCCGCAATTCAATGCGGCGGACTTCGAAGCGGGCTACGAATTCTACAAAGACCCTCAGACGAGACGGAACTTTCATCGGCCGACAATGCTCTCTCGAACATTCAGTCGATCATCGACCTCTCGAATGCGGCCGCTCGAAGCGGAGTGCCTGCGGTCAACAAGATCGAGCTTCCTGCGAAATATGAAGTCGGCGACAGCTCGGTCGCAAACTTTGATCAGGCACAACAACTTCTCGCTGATGAAGTTTCCGGTGTTCTCGGTTATGGCTCTGGTACTGACATGAAGCTCAAGCTCGGTATCGACGTCATCGACGGCAATCTCGACCCTGCAACATTCGCTTCAAACATGGAGCAGCTCAAGACTTTCTTGGAAAAGAAAAAGAACTCGCTCCTTTCTCAGACGAGCGTGTACGGCGATCCGTCAGTCGGCGGTCAGCAAAACGATCCGTCGCAGGATATGTCGACCTCATCTTCAACTCCGACCACATACAAATCGACTTCAGGCAAAGTCTACATTTTGCCTAATTAATCATGCTTACTAAAACCCAAGTACAGCAGAATATCGAATCGCTCGAAAAGCAGGGAGCATCCCAGAATGACATTCAGGGATATTTAAATACTCTCGGTGGGCAGATTTCACCTGATGCGCCGACTCCTGCACCGGCCGGCAATACACCAGGCTTCTGGGGCAAAGCTCTCAACGTTGCGAAGGGCGTCGGCAATTTTCTTATTTCAAACGAAAAGAATTTCGGCAATGACATCGGCGATGCGATCTATGCGCCGATCGCCGCAAATCAGGTCCAGGAAGAAGTCGAACAAAACATAGCGCAGATGACGGAACTTCTCGCAAAGCGAAAAGCGATGAAAGCCGCGGGCCAAGACACGACGCATATCGACAATGCGATTCAGATGATCAATGCCAATCAGCCCGATCCGACAAAGGAGCTCGGGGATATTGTGCCATCGATAAATAAAAGCAATGAGCAGATTCTCGGCGATGCCGCCGGAGTAGCGACCGATATCGCAGCATTTGGAACGTATGGTGATGCAGCAAAGGGAGCCGAGACAGGCAAGCTCCTCGTTTCCGGTCCCGTAAGCGGAGCGGTCGGCAATGCTCTCGGCAAAGCAGGAATCGAATCAAGTGCATTCGAAAAGACAATCCCGACTGCAGCTTCAAAACTTGCTGCTTTCGGACAAGGAGCGCTTCAGGGCGCAAAAGTAATGGCTCCGATCGGAGCAGCCTATGGCGCTGCGTCTTCAGCACAAAACAATGACGATCTTCCGACGATGCTCAAAAAGGCGCTCATCAGCGGAGCGGTATCGGGCGTTGTCGGTGGCGCACTTTCAGGCGTTGCAAACCTTCGCAATGTCGATCCCTGACGAACTCGATCAGGAAGCGGTCGCAAGCTACAAGAAAGGTCTCGCTGCAACAAAAGAAAAATATAAAGCCACGGCAGACCAGATTATTCCGGATCTTCTCGACCAAGGCGTATGGGGTACACGCAAACAACTCCTTCAGAAAGCGGATGCCGGTATTCAGCTCTCCTCTGACGAATATGAAAAGCTCGGCGAACTCCAAGGGACTGTCGACACTCAAGGTCTCACGCAGAAAATCGACGATGAAATTGCAAACTATTCTCAAGGTGGCCGAGCATTCAGCGACAAGATGGATGCAGTCGATAGTGCAATCGTAAATCATCTTCAATCGGCCGATCAGATTTTGAATGATCCAGATATGGCCGGCGAAGTAGAAAAGTCTGGTGGCTATTCAGGCAGTGCTTGATGACGCGAAGAATAATATTGTCGCTCAGCTCCGACATGACGGCATCAACGACGCTGCAGATATCATCGAGAACGTCGATACGGACGGCGTGAAGAATCCCGATGACTTCATGGGCACTCTCAAAGAGTGCGGTATCCGACGGACTTCAGCCAAAACCGATCTCGGTCAACACCGCAAAGATCAATCAGCTCCAAAAAATGAAAGGCGATATCGAATCGCTCCAACTTTATAACAAGCCGACCGAGGCATATCAGCAAGACCTCCGCGAGCTCGCGCAGGATTACGGCGACACTGTCTACGACACGAGAAAGAGCCTCAAGACTGTCGATGACAGCGGTACTTTGTCGCAGGTGCGAAAGGTCGATGGCGCGATCCGCGACGTTTTGAATACGAACAATCCCGACTATGCCCAGATCAACAAAGTCTACACCTTGAATTCAAGACTCTTCGACGTTCTTGATGAGACGGCCAAGCGACAAGAAGCACGACCGCTCATCTCATGGTTCAACGCAATCGTGGGCAGCGGCGGCGCGACAGCGGGCGGCACGGCCGGAGGATTCATCGCCGGTCCCGCGGGGTCGACTGTGGGATCGCTTGCGGGCGGTGGATTGGCGGTCGGTCTTACCACGGCGCTCAATAGCACTTGGTACAACACGCTTCGTGCCGTTCAGAAAGCGAATCTTGCCGACAAGCTCGTCGAGGTCGGCAGTCTCGATGCGGCGAAGTATTGGGTACAGATTCTCAATTCCGAGGGAATCAAAGGGGTTAACCAACTCCTAAATACGCCAAGCCAACAGCTAAACCAAGTACCAAAATGAAAGCAAGAGCAGCGCCCAGAGCAACCCCAAGAGGTCCGAGGATAGCTCCTCCGAGCAACACACCAATTATCAGCAGTATGAAAAATAAAACGTAATACATGGACAGAAGCATTCAGCCATACAGAAAAAAGCAATGCAAATGTCCTTCTTCACAAAACATGATGGAAAAAAGAATCGAAACGATCGAATCCCAGATTCGAGAAATAAAAGAAAATCACCTGAGCCACATTCAGGAAGATTTGGCCGTGGTGAAAACGAATCAGGAATGGATCATGCGATTCTTCTGGATCGTGGTCTCGGCTTCGGTCGCCGGACTGATCACCGGAATTATTAATTTAATGATCAAGTAATTTTTATGGAAAACACAAAACTAGAAACTGGCGCATTGGTTTCGCCGCACGACTATCGAGACGGATACGCAGCCTCGGCCGTTGCGACAACGATCTCCCAGATCAGCCTTCCGCCAAGTTATAAGACCCAGCTCGCAACGCCGATGATGCAGGCCTTGGAGCCGGCATGCGTATCGCATAGCGTAGCCGACAACCTCAAGCTCTACTGGTTCAGAAAGACAGGGAAGTGGATCGACTTCTCTCCGCGCTTTCTCGACATCCTCGTTAAGAGATTCGACGGACAGGATCGTGCAACCGGCGGCACATATCCACGAATGGTCTTCAAGCTCGCGGTTCAGTACGGATGTGCGACCACTGCGACCTTGCCGAATGACACCTCGCTTCCGGTCCTTGAATACCGAGACGATTCAAAACTCACCGAGGCGGTCTTTGCCGAAGCAGCGCAGTACAAGATTCCCGGCTACGTCTCGGTCCCTCTTGATTTCCAAGGTACGAGACAGTCGATCTATCTCTACGGAGCGATTTCGACTTTATTTCAGGTCGGCGATGAGATGTACGTCCCTTCATGGGCAGACAAGGATACTGATCCGCTGAGAACGCCGAAGAAAATAGAGTCAGGACATCAGATGTCGCCATTCGGATGGGAAGATGACACCTACAACGATCTTCAAAACGAATGGAGCACTGCTTGGGCGAACAAAGGCCAGACCCGCTACGATCCAAAAGCATGGTCGCCGTTCGTGATCGAGCAATGGGCGGTCGCAGAGATTCCGCCAGACATTCAGGACTTTCTAAAAGCGCTTCCTGCGCCGTCAGCATTCCATTACAGCTGGCAGAAAGACCTCGCACTTGGCGAGCAGAATGACGACGTGAAATTCGCGCAGATCGCATTTATGATCCTCGGATTTCTCGCGCCAATTCCGGCCGACGAGCTCGGCATCTTCGGTCCGAAGACGGCCGCGGCGAACGCGAAGTATCAGCAAGCACATCGCATCTCGCCGGCACCGAATCACATCGGTCCGCAGACGAGAGCGGCACTTAATAGCCAATTTTCAATTTAAAAATTATGAACGCAACATTAAAACGCTACCTTATCAGCTCGGCCACGACCTTCGTGACGGCATTCTTGATCTCGGTCGGGGCGCAACTTACGACCGCGCATATCACGCCCAGAAACCCTCGGATGGGGGATCGTGGCATCCATAGGCGCAACGGCCTGTAGAGCGGCAATAAAGGCTGTAATAGAGGCTTTTTCAGGGGCAAACGGTGATCCACAGCTAGGATAATTGCTTTCTAATGCCATTTGCTGCTATAATCGGCTATATACCCTATAGCGGTAAATTATGGCAGACAACAAGACAAAATTTGATCACCGACTAGAGAAACCAGATCAGCACATCTGGGCTCTTATCGCTGAAATTGACGGCATCAGAGGAGAATTCAAGGCAGGACTCCGAATGTCTCCGCAAGCGATCACCAGCCTCAAGCGCTCGGTGCTTGTTACCTCTGCCGGCGCATCGACCCGTATCGAAGGATCGAAACTCAGCGACGAAGAAGTCGAGAAGGTCATGCAAGGACTTACAGCTTCAAAACTTGCCGAGCGCGACTACCAAGAAGTGCAGGGATACCTCGAGACGCTCCAAAACGTCTTCGATAGCTATCAAACTCTCCCGCTCCGTGAGGGCGTGATCAGCTCACTCCATAATGAGCTTCTTAAATATTCCGACAAAGACAAACTTCACAAAGGCGGCTACAAAAAAACAGAGAACACTGTCGGCATACTTGGTCCTGACGGCAAGGTCGCCAAGATTATCTTCGATCCGACTCCGGCATGGCTCGCGCCAGCCGAAATGGCAGAGCTCGTTGACTGGACATATGACGCGCTCGAAAAGAACCGCTTCCATCCGCTCCTCGTCATCGCCAATTTCCTCGTTGAATTCCTGAAGATTCACCCGTTCGAAGACGGCAACGGACGTCTTTCGCGCATTCTCACGAATCTTCTTCTGCTCCGATCCGGCTACCAATTCATGCAGTATGTCTCGCATGAGCAGATCGTCGAGCGCCGCAAGGACGAATACTATCTCGCACTCCGCAAAGCGCAGGAAACATTCAAAACTGATAAGGACACGATCGCGCCGTGGCTCAACTTCTTCCTTTCGGTCGTCAAAGAGCAGGCGACAAAGGCTTTGATGTATCTTGAAGAAGAACACATCGAGGATACGCTCTCACCAAAGCAATACGAGGTTTGGAAATTCATCTCGAGCGTAGGCGAAGCGAACTTGAGCGAGATAGAGAAAGGCACCAATATTGTCAGAGGAACTGTTCGACAGTCGATCGAGCGGCTTCTTGAGCTTGGAAAGATCAAGAGAATGGGTCGCGGCCGCGGTACGCGATATGTGAAAATATAATTATATGCTACTACCCGACAACGAAAAGCGAGACATCATAAAGTACATCGAATCCGACACACCATTGCCGGATAAATATCGTTTTCAGCTTTTTGAAGACAAGCGAGAAGTAGAACTTGTCTGGAACGGAAAAACGAATGAGGTAACCAACGTAGTCCTTCCATTCCAAATCATCGAACAGGTCGATGAGCCTCGCAGCGACAGGGAAATCAAACTCCAGCAATCACTTTTTGATATTGATCCGCGCGGGCGACAGCTGAAGGGATGGACGAATAAGCTGATCTGGGGAGACAACAAACTTATTCTCTCCAGCCTTAAAAACGGCCCGCTCCGGGATGAAATAGAGGCTCAAGGAGGCATCAAGCTCATTTACATTGATCCGCCATTCGATGTCGGTGCAGATTTCTCAATGAGTGTCGAGATTGGCGATGAGGAATTCACCAAAAAGCCAAACGTTCTTGAGGAGCTCGCATATCGAGATACATGGGGAAAGGGAGCTGATAGTTTTATTTCCATGATTCATGAGCGTTTGCTCATTATGCGAGATTTACTAGCCGATGATGGTAGTGTATACGTACATTGCGACTGGAGAGTGAGCGGCTATTTACGCTTAGTGCTGGATGAGGTCTTTGGAAAAGATCAATTTCAGCGTGAAATAATTTGGTCTATTGAAACCGCTTCCGGTTTCAAAGCTCAAACTGACAACTGGATCAGAGGTCACGATACGATTTTTTACTATTCAAAAACAGGTTCCCCAACCTTCAATAAGGAGTTTTTCGTGCTCGATGAAAAGACAATTCGTCGTTACGACAAAACTGACACGGACGGAAAACGCTATAAGGTTTATTACAACGCTGATGGATCAGAACGCAGAGTGTATCTCGATACTTCCAAGGGACGTCCAGTTACTGATACATGGACTGATATCATAGGCTTTCAAACTGTAAATAATACAGGAGAATATCTTGACTATCCTACACAGAAGCCCGAGGCTTTAATTGAACGTATCATCAAGGCATCCTCTAATGAAGGAGACCTTGTCGCTGATTTTTTCTGTGGCTCTGGTACAACACTTTCTGTTGCTGAAAAACTTGGTCGCAAATGGATCGGTTCAGACCTCGGCAAGTTTGCGATTCATACTGCACGTAAACGCATGATCGGCGTTCAGCGCCAGCTAAGAAAAGAAGATAAGAATTTTCGCGCATTCGAGATACTCAACCTCGGCAAGTACGAGCGACAGCATTATATTGGAGTAAATACCAATCTAAACAACGAAGATCAGGAAAGACAATTAGCTCGCAAAGAAAAAGATTTTATTTCACTCGTCCTCTCTGCCTATAAAGCAGAAGAAATTGACGGATTCAAGACATTCTATGGCAAGAAGAATTCTCGGCTGGTAGCAATCGGTCCGATCAATCTGCCACTCTCACGTCTCTTTGTCGAGGAAATAATCAAAGAGTGTCAAGAAAAGCAACTTACTAAGGTCGATATTCTGGCCTTTGAATTCGAAATGGGACTCTTCCCAAATATTCAAGAAGAAGCAAAAGATAAGGGAATCGACCTCGGCTTAAAATATATTCCGCGCGATGTTTTCGATAAGCGTGCAATCGAGAAGAATCAAGTGGTCTTCAACGATGTTTCGTATATCGAGGTTAAGCCGATTGTGAAAAAGCGTACTTTGTCGATCGAACTTGCTGATTTCTCAGTCTTTTATAATCAGGATTCACTAAAGGAAGTCGAAGAAAACCTCAAGGCCGGCGGCAAAAAGCTCCTTATTGAAAACGGCCAAATAATCAAGGTTTCAAAAGACAAAGACGGAATTCTTGAACGCGAAGTGCTCACTAAAAAATGGACTGACTGGATCGATTATTGGGCAATCGACTTTAACTTCGAAAGCAAAAAGGAGATCATTCGGATTAAGGGGAAAGATGGAGAAACTCAAGATTTCTGGACAGGTGACTACGTGTTCGAAAATGAATGGCAGACATTTAGAACAAAGAAAGATCGAAGTCTTGAGCTCACGAGCACACCGCGAGAGATTGACTCCGGAAAGCGAAAAATCGCAATTAAAGTAGTCGATATTTTCGGCAACGACACAATGAAAGTGATCGAGGTCACAATATAAATCTATGGCACTTCATCAAAAATTTCCAAAATCTCCATACGCGATTCTTGATCCAGCGATCCGATGGTTTCCGGCCGACGAAAATCTACGAGACAAAGGCTATGAAAAATTGCTTCCGCCCCTTGTGGCTGAACTTCGTAAGAAAGTAAGAGACTGGAGACTTACAGGCTATGAAGGAGCGAGCGAGACAAGCAAGGCACTTTTGAAGTGGTGGTTTTTGACCGACCACGCAATGGAAAACCCGAATGGCGAGACGTTTCTTTTTCAATACTATTTTGCCCAGCGAGAAGCCGTCGAAACAGTGATCTGGCTATATGAGGTCGCCAAGGCGCATGACAAGTACGACCTAATTCGCTTCGACGCATCGGGAGCAATCTCGCCGGCAATGTTCGATGAAACATGGACTCGATACATCGTGAAGATGGCTACAGGTGCCGGCAAGACCAAGGTTTTAAGTCTTATCCTCGCATGGAGCTACTTCCACAAACTCTACGAAGACAATTCGCCATTGGCGAGAAATTTCCTTGTGATCGCGCCGAACATCATCGTTCTCGACCGAATCCGCAGCGACTTCGACGGTCTCAAAATCTTTTTTGAAGACCCGGTGCTTCCTGATAATGGCTACGAAGGCAAAGATTGGCGAAACGATTTTCAACTGACGCTGCATATTCAAGATGAAATCGGCACTGTGCGAAAGACGGGCAATATCTTCCTCACGAACATTCACCGCGTCTACGAAGGCGCTATGGAAGCTGCTAGTTTTGGCGACGAGGACACGATGAATTATTTCCTCGGCCAGAAACCGGCAGGTGCTACCAACGAATCAAAAATTGACGTCGGCGATATCGTCCGCAACATCGATGAGCTGGTAGTGCTTAACGATGAGGCACACCACATCCATGATCCGAGGCTTGCGTGGTTCAAGGCGATCGAAGACATTCATAACCGCCTGAAGATGAAGGGTGGCAAACTCAGCTTGCAGGTGGACGTCACTGCGACACCAAAGCACACCAACGGCTCTATTTTCGTCCAAACTGTCAGCGATTACCCGCTTGTAGAGGCGATCCATCAAAACGTAGTGAAGCATCCTGTGTTGCCTGATCCTGCGAGCCGAGCAAAGCTGCAAGAGCACAAGACCTCCAACTTCAGCGAAAAATACAAAGACTATATTCACCTAGGCTATCTTGAATGGAAGAAAGTATACGACGAGCATCTCAAGCTCAACAAAAAAGCGGTGCTTTTCGTCATGACCGACGACACCAAGAACTGCGATGAGGTCGCCGAATATCTCGAAAACACCTATCCGGAACTCAAGGACGGCGTGCTCGTGATTCACACGAAGGACAACGGAGAGATTTCCGAGAGCGTCACCGGCAAAAAGGAAGAAGAACTCAAAAAGCTCCGTGCCGATGCCAACTCGATCGATCGGCTTGATAGTCCCTACAAGGTGATCGTTTCAGTTTTGATGCTTAAGGAAGGCTGGGATGTCCGGAACGTCACGACGATCGTGGGACTCCGCGCCTACAGCTCAAAGAGCAATATCTTGCCGGAGCAAACCCTCGGCCGCGGTCTCCGCCGTATGTACCGCGATCCAGACCTTGCCGAAATGGTGAGTGTCGTCGGTACGGATGCCTTCATGGATTTCGTCGAGTCGATCAAGAGCGAAGGTGTTGATCTCGAACACCGAAAGATGGGAGAGGGCACCGGCCCTAAATCACCCTTGGTCGTCGAGATTGACCGGGAGAATTTAAAGAAAGATATCGAGAGTCTTGAAATAGAGATTCCAATCCTCACCCCGCGCATCTACCGAGAGTACAAGAACCTATCGAACCTAGACGTCTCGAAATTCAAATGTGAAAAACTTCCGATTCAAGAATTTACTGACGAGGAGAAGCGAGAGATCATCTTCCGCGATATCACCAGCGGCGACGTCACGCACAAAACAGAGCTTGATAGTAATTTCATACCGAACTACCAAAGTGTGGTCGGCTATTTCACGCAGGTCATCATGAAGGAGCTTCGTCTTGTAAGCGGATACGATATTCTCTACGGAAAGGTTAAGGAATTTATCCAAAACTGCCTATTCGTGAGGCCGATCGAGCTCGACAATCTGAACTCGCTTCGAAATCTCTCAGAAATCGAAGCTTCCCGAACCATCATCGAAACATTCAAGAAAGAGATCAACGCCCTCACTGTTCTCGACAAAGGCGAAGCTGAAATCCGCGACTACATCAAGATCAGCAAAAGCCGGCCGTTCGTGGTCAAAGATCAGGGCTATATCGTGCCAAAAAAGAGCATCTTCAATAAGATCGTCGGCGATAGCCATCTCGAGCTCGAATTCGCTAATTTCCTCGAAGGCTGCGACGACATAGTCTCATACGCGAAGAACTACTTCGCGGTCCACTTCAAGATCGATTATCGAAACGCCGACGGCAGCATCTCCGACTACTACCCTGATTTCATCGTAAAAGTCTCGCCAAAGGAATACTATGTTGTCGAGACAAAAGGTCGGGAAGACCTCGACGACGTCGAGAAGATCAAGCGCCTCAAGCAATGGTGCGAGGACGTGAATGCCAACCAGCCAAATTCCAAATTCAAAATGCTGTACGTTAAGCAAGAGGACTGGGATGCGCTTCACCAAAAGCCAAGCAGCTTCAAAGAAGCTGTGCGAAGTTTCTCCGAAGTCATCGGAGGATCGAGCACTAAGCAAGTCTAAAATCAAAATGGAAACAGCCGCCCAAGAGGAAAAATATAAAACAGCACTCTCGGAGAGGGAAAGGCACACCTCGGCAATTTTAAGTTCCACATCAAAAAATAAGATCGTCGTCGCCGGTCCGGGAACCGGCAAGACTCATCTTTTTAAGGAAGTCCTGAAAGGAAAAACGAACACGCTCACTCTGACATTCGTTAATGCACTGGTGGAAGATTTGTCGCTTGAATTATGCGGCATCTCTGACGTGAGGACGCTTCACAGCTACGCCCGCAGCGAATTAAGCAAGGCGGTCAAAAAAGACGTCAAACTATACCCGAAGCTACCCCAGATCATTCAACAGGACGCAAAGATTCTGCTCGGCGAGGATATAAATTTTGATCAGATATTTCACGATCGTGACGACGAAAACAAACACATAGATTTTTACAAAAAAAGAAAAGACTATTACGACTACTACGGATACTCAGACGTGATCTTCGCAATAGTAAAGCATTTTGAGAGTAAGAAAGATAAAGTACCTACCTATGAACAGGTCGTGGTCGATGAATTTCAGGATTTCAACAAACTGGAGGTCTCACTTATTGATTTGCTTTCAGAAAAAAGTCCGATGCTCCTAGCCGGCGATGACGATCAAGCTCTCTATGGCTTTAAGAGAGCGAGTGCGGATCATATCCGGCATAAACATAGTGACGCGTGTCCTGAATACGCCCCTTTCAACCTGCCATTTTGCTCGAGATGCACTCGGGTGATTGTCGATGCGGCGAATGATGTGATCAACGAGGCAACAAAAGCCGGCTTGCTCAAGAACAGAATCAATAAGCCATACACCTACCTCGACCACAGAGACAAAGATAAAGAGTGTGCACGCAACCCGAAAATCATGTACAACCAATCCTACGCGGGTCAGATTCCGTGGTTTATCCAGAAGCGCATAGGAGAAATTGCGGAAGAAGTGAAAGGTAAATTTTCAGTCCTGATTATTTCGCCTACAAAAACACAATCTCGTACTGTAGTAAATGCCCTGCGTGAAAAAGGATTCGAAAACATCGAGATCGACAGAAAGAAGGACGAAAAAGAGCCCGTTCTGATGGACGCCTTGGAACTTTTGCTCGAAGAAAAGAAAAGCAATCTGGGCTGGAGGATCGCCGCCAAATGTCTTTTAAGCGAGGATGATTTTAAGGATTTACTCAGTAAAACGCAAAAGGCAGACTCGAAGGGAATTTCAGAGATGATCGATAAGACGACCAAAAAAGAAGTCGAGGGGATGCTGAAAATACTCAAGACTATCAAGGATGATAAAAAGGTCGACGAAAAAGAGCTGAACGCCTTTCTTGTAAAAGTCGGCTTTGATCCGTATGAGATATCAAGCGATTTCTTGAAAAGCGAAATGAACTCAGGTACGCTTCGCGGTGGTAGCCCGGGCTTGAGGAGAATCCCAATAAAGGCCACTACGATTCAAAGTTCGAAGGGTTTGGCGGCAGATTATGTTTTCATCACCCATTTTGATGACACATATTTTATAAAGGATAAAGACAAGACAAAAATCACTGATCAGGACGTTTGCAATTTTCTTGTCGCAATAACCAGAGCCAAGAAGAAGCTGTTCCTGATTTCCTCGAATACAACCAAGCAGCCGACTTTTGCAAAGTGGATTAAAGATCGAATTGAAAAAATATAAACATGTCTGAATACTACAAACCAAACCGAATACGCAACATATACGACCCGGCAAGCGCAGAACCTTTCAAGCTGTCCCGATCAAAGATAGAAATGTTCATAAAATGCCCGAAATGCTTTTATATGGATCGCCGTCTTGGAGTAGGGCAGATACCGCCGTTTCCTTTTGCCTTAAACACTGCCGTAGATACTCTTCTCAAGAAAGAATTTGATGTACACCGAGCAGGGAAAACACCGCACCCTCTGATGAAGGCATATGGGCTTGATATGGTCCCTTTTCAGCATGAAAAAATGGATGAATGGCGCGAAAACTTCAAAGGCGTTCAGTACCATCACAAGCCAACAAATTTTATAATAACAGGTGCCGTCGATGACCTCTGGGTAGATAAGGACGGAGAGATTGCAGTCGTAGATTATAAGTCGACAAGCAAACCGAGCAAGGTTACCCTTGATGCTGACTGGCAGATGAGCTATAAGCGACA
Organism: uncultured bacterium; assembly: GCA_963851445.1. Classification (GTDB taxonomy): domain Bacteria; phylum Patescibacteriota; class Minisyncoccia; order Phycocordibacterales; family Phycocordibacteraceae; genus C7867-001. The sequence continues at coordinate 494,181 of CAWKPH010000001.1, forward strand.
GATGGAAATATACCAATGGCTACTTCGCCAAGCGGGATTCAGGGTTTCAAACACGGGTTATTTTGTATACTGCAATGGAAAAACAGATCGAAAGGCATTCGATGCTAAAATAGATTTTGATATAGATATTTTGCCCTATACCGGCGATAGCTCGTGGGTGGAAAAAGCCCTGTTCGATATCAAGGAGTGTCTCGATGGAGAAATGCCAGCTGCGGCGCAGGATTGTGATCACTGTAACTATAGAAAAGCGGCAAATGCGGTTGATCCAAATTAATAAATAAAATTATGCTTGAAGACAAAGACCCAGAAGAAATAATAGAGATTGCTGAAATTGCTCAAAATCACGGCATCGATATTGAAGATGCAGAGCGAGCCAAGGAGCTCATGGACGAGGAAGGCCTCGACGAAGATGACGCTGCGGAGCTTGCTGAAGCAGGAGTATAAAACCAATGGAAGAAAAGATAAAACTATATTGCATACAAGCCGCAAATTGCGGCCCAACCCTTAATTTCGAAAAGTTTCGGCGCAACTTTAAATTGGGATCAGGAAAAAGGTCTCGCGCTGTCACATCACGGCCCCGACGAGAAGACCATCACTGCCGTTTTTATGGCTGTGAGGCCTTTCTTGATGAAGGAGCGGATAAATTTCGAGGAATTATGTAAAGATATTCTCGCGTCTGACTACGACGAAGCAATAAAACAGGATACGCAGGAAGTCTTGGAATGCGTGGAACATACTCATGCATCCAGAAAAGGACAAGCGGTCATTCAGATCACCGAGCAAGAAATTAGCTACCGGAAGAATTTTCTCCTGTGGATGAATGAGGAGCATTTTCACCCCGAAAACTATAAACCTTACGGGTCTCGAGGCCTCTCATTGATCAAGCAATCTGAAATGCTCGAGTGGTTCTCGAAGCCATTCATGATTGATTTTTTGCAGAATGTTGTACATCTCGTTCTTTGTCTCGATCTTCTCGTACTATCAAAACTCGAAGGGAAGACGCTCGGAATGCTCAAAAAATATCGCAGCCCTTCAAGAGGCCGCAGATTTAAAAGCAGCTCTTGAGAAAAAGGGGATTAGGGTTTTAGCGGAATTAAATGACGGGCATAAGCATATAGATTTGGCCATTCCAAAAGCAAAGATCAATGTTGAGGTGGATGGAATACAGCATCTCACGAATCCGGATCAGATCATTGCCGACCTCAGTAGGGGATATTATTCGCACAAGAATGGCTACCACGATGCACATTCCAAACGAAATGATTCGCCTGCACTTAGATCAAATCTCAAGCGCTTTAGCTGAAGCATCAAAGAAAAGAGAGCAGAAGCTGTGTGTGCACGTCGACTAATTAGTGAGAAACCATTGCAATTATTGCAATGACGCCAATGATCACGAGCGGCCAGAGAAATCCCAGAATCATCCCGCCAATAAGCGCAGGAATCCAGCCAATCATTAGACCTATGAGCAGGCCCCATGAGGCAAGAGAGTAAAGCCAGATGGCGATGAAGGAGAGTACGCCAACGATCCAAACGCCGACCATATATCCATTATTCATAAGCGATATATTACACCTTTTGTCAAAGAATTTAAAGTCTCCACTTCGCGCCTGAAAATTGGTATAATAAGCGCAACATGATTTCAGACGAAGAAAAGAATGCTATATGGGCCGAGATTGAGAAGATGTCGCCAGACCTCCTCCAGATTTTTTTGTCGCTCAAGACCATAGACGAAACAAAAGCATTCTTCGTGATTTGCTTAGTGAACGAGATCTCCGCGAGCTTGCAATGCGATGGGAAGTCGCAAAGAAACTCGACGCTGGCATTCCTTTTTCAGAATCCAAGATGAATACAAGCAATCCTACACAACGATCACTAAGATCAACCGCTGGCTCAAAGAAGGCTGCGGTGGCTACAAGATGATGATCGACCGCCTCAAGAAAAAGTAAAGTTTTTATTAGCTAACTCAGCAATAAAAAGTTAAACTAGGAACTGATTTCGTCAGTTCTTTTTCATAACAATTCAACCAAAAGGAGGGTCCCATGCAATCAGTCCAACCGACTCGTCATGGGACCTATGTGGTTACCTATGACGTGGCAAGTCGTCTTCAGGCATTCCGCCCGAAGACACTCACAATCCCGCGTCCGGACGATCAGTTGTTCGAACGCTTTCACATGAGCCTGTTTCAAAAGATGCAGCAGGCTCTTCCAGGCATCACGATCGACACGATCGAGATGAGCGAACTCCGGCGCAAAATCTGGGAGCAGGTTGATACGCCGCATCACTGACCTCGGTCAACAAGCGGTGCTCAGCACATGCCCAGAGATTGCCGACTCGAATCCAAAAAGCGAAGGTCTGATCCTCAACATCAACCGACTGTTCAATACAGACGGACAATTGATCGGGCATGGTCCTCGTCCCGGTTTCGAGCCGCTCGAAAAGCAATTCGATGATCTGGCCAAGAAGATCGCTGGACGTTCCGTCGTCCTCATCGAAGACGGAGCATTCACTGGCGGTACGCTTCGCTCTGTGCTTCATGAGCTGAATAGTCGTGGCCTCACAGTCACGGCGGTCGTCATCGGCTTCTGCTGCACAAGGGCAAAGTTTGTCCTCGGGCAATGTCTTCAATGGCGAGCTCGTCATAGTGCATCCGATCGAGAACCTTCTCGACTGGATTCCCGACCACGATCTCATTCCGTTCATCCCGAATTGCGGACGTGTTCTCGGCGAAGCATCGGATCATAGCTTTATGCCGGTCCGAAGCGCGGAAGGTTTCAGCTATGCCTACCCTTACATCTTGCCATTCGGCAAGATCGAGGAATGGGCGAGTCTGCCGATCGAAGGTGCTCGAGATTTGTCGAGGCTTTGCTTGGAAACAAGCATCGAACTGTTCGGCCGTGTAGGGCCTAAAATGACGATAGGGGAGCTTTTGGGAGCGAATCCAAGGGTCTCAATGCCTATCGAAATTGGCGCAGATCAGGCTCCAGGTAGCCCTGAATACGGAAGTCGTCGGCTTTTTGGAGCAGATGCGAAAAAGACTGGGATAACTCACGTCCTTCTTCATGAAAACACAGTCGCATCGCTCAAAAGGCGGTGCGACTTTTCTTTTAATGCTCAAAAAACCCTTATTTTAATTGACTTTTTAGGTATTTTTCTTGCGTAAAGTCTGGAACATACAATAGTCCTTCTTGACAATAGAAGAGTCACTACACTAGAGTGTAGTGACAACCGAATAAAGCGATCCATTGTCCCGAAAGGGATCAGGCCGTAACGGCTCAGATGCTAACAATGGACTTTGACCCAAGCATCAGCTTGCTATGTCCCGAAGGGATAGAGTAAACTGATAGTGCATGCTCGAAAGGGTATGTATCCCAAGCTTGGGAATGACGAAAGCCGATTAATTTATTAAGGCGGCGGTCACTAAAAGTCCACTTTGATTAGCATCGAGTGGACTTTTCGGTTGGCCATATGAAACTAAGCCAAGCTATAGAAGAATTTAAAAATTGGAGAGGATTCAAAGTAACGGGTCACACAGTGGTCCGTTACGATAGCGCCCTCCGAATTTTCTGCCTTGTCATGGGCGATCCTGAGATCGACCAAATTCAAATCAATCATATTCTCCATTACCTTAAGGAAATGGAGCGACTCGGCTGGAAGCGCAACGGCATAAACATCGTCGCCCTCGCATTGAGAAAGTTTTTTGAATATTACAATCTGCGAGGTTACAACTGCATCAACGAGTCGCTCATCCCGCTTCCTAAAAAGGAATTTAATATACCGCGTGTTGCGAACGAGGCAGACTTCAAGAAACTCGTGAAGGCAATTCCACGAGACGACAATCCAAACAATATTCGAAACCTCGCGCTCATACACATGGTCTGGGACACTTGGGCGCGCAGCGGCGAAATAATCTCGCTCAATGTCGACGACCTAAAATTCAACAAGGACGGATCGGGCTCGCGATCATCAAGACAGAGAAGTCGAGCGGTCGTCGTCCAATCCGAGAAATATTCTGGACTGCCCACACCGGCAAGTACCTCAAGGCGTGGCTCAAGAAAAAAGCAGGAGATTCAGGAAAAGATGGTCTTCGAGGACACCGGCGCAGTCTTTACATCGATCAGAAAATGCGGACCGTATGACGTCCGTGGCAAACGAATGACGGGCCGAGGAGTCTGCGAGGTTTTCAGAATGATATCAAATCGAGCGGGTTTGCCGTCGATATTCAATGCACACTCCGCACGCCACTACGGCGGCCGCAAGATCATCAAAGAGGGTGGTGCAAGCGCAGACGTGACCAACATTCTCGGACACTCGAACCTCGAGAGCTCGCAATTTTATACTATGATGTGGGGCAACGACCTCAAGGAGCGATGGCAGCTCTTCCAGAACAGCTATAATCCGCGGCAAGATAAGAGCCGGCTGAACCGTAATCTCAAGAGCATCACTCACGTCGACAAATTGGACAATGCCAAGGAGCTCGTCGAGTCATTTATCGAATATATGCAGAAAGGAAACGTGCCGGTAAATCCTCAATTCATAAATGCACCAAAAAGAGCACCAGCTGTCCGGACCGCGGGCGGTGGGCAATACTCAAAGTTTTAATCCCTCTTTTCGTTTTTGAAAATCGGAATAGTATTAGCAGTCTATGGCCAATAAGCCCCGTCAAAAAAGAAATGAGGAGATCGTCCGACTGCATGACCGCGATCCGATCCGCTATTCCTTTGCAAATTTAGCAAGACGATTCAAGAATAAGCGAACAGGGAAGCCTCTCACCCGATCGACGATCCATGAGATTTATACCCGGGAAAAGGCAAGATCGGGGGACGAAAAAGCCCAGTCTTCAGGCCTTATAAAGAGCAAATATCCAAGCCTAATTACTTATTAACAGGGCCGTTTTTTCGGCTTGCTATGTGTCAGGAGTTCGAGTAAAATTGCTGTGTAAGTCCTTTGACAACTACACACTTCGCTCGCCTGCTGAGCTTCTGAAGCCGTTTCTCGGAATTTTAGCAGGTGAGCGAGCGGAGTTTTTTCTCCCGAAAAGTGATACAATTAGCCCATGAAAAAGTCGAAAACGTTGACGTGGTACAGTAATGAAATGGGGTACACTGGCACCCTTGTGCGACATGTTATTGCGGCAGGCCCCACGCCCTAGCCCAGAAGGGATTTTTAAAGAGCTAAATGCTATATGGAAACAAATGTTTTTATTGCTTCCGATCATGCAGGTTTTGATCTTAAGGGTGCGCTCATACCTTATATAGGTGAACTTGGCCATACGGTTAAGGATCTAGGACCATACAAGCTCGATCCGGAAGACGATTACCCTGATTTTGTAGTGCCCTGTGCACGACTTGTTGCTGCTACTCCAGGAAGTTTCGGCATCATTATTGGTGGATCGGGCCAGGGTGAAGCCATGGCGGCAAACCGTATCGCTGATGCTCGTGCCGCGGTGTTTTATGGACCAGCTCATGCGCTCGGTAGCGTTGACGTAGAAGGGGACAAATCCACTGATGATTTCGAGATAGTTCGCCTCGTGCGTAAGCACAATGATGCCAATATTCTTTCATTCGGGAGTCGGTTTATATCACTAGAGCAAGCCAAAAAGGCCGTAAATCTCTTTCTTGAGACTCCGTTTTCTCACGAAGAACGGCATGAGCGAAGAGTTTCTGAATTTTAAAATCCGTGTGGAGATTCAGGGGTTATGCAAATCGAGTGAGATATACTTCACATATGGATGGCAGAAGAATTTTTAAGAAATGAAAGAATTCCTGTCCCAGATTCGATTTAAAAGATCTATGCATAAACCGACTCGAGGATTTACTCTGATAGAACTTCTCGTAGTAATTGCTATCATTGGCATTCTTTCAGCGGTCATCCTTGCTGCACTTAATATCGCGCGACTGAAAGCCTACGACGCGCAGCGCCTTTCGGATCTGCGCACTGTTCAGAATGCTCTCGAACTGTATGCGAATGATCACGCTGGAAGCTATCCCACAACAGGTAGCGTACCACCTAATTTTAATGTCTGGTATTCCGCCTGTAATACTAGTTCTACAGATGGTCTCACGAATAAACCGCCGACTACATATATCCCAAACCTTGTTTCAGGCGGGTATATCAGCACACTACCGCTCGATCCCCAAATGAATGCTAGTGCCGATACCTGCTGCTATGCTTATGCATCAAACGGAACCGACTATAAATTCATGACAGGCTTTAATTGTGCAACGGCGAATAACAATTTCAATAACCCCAATCCTGTAGGAAGTGAAACACATTCTCTACTCGACCCAGCCCTAGACGGGGGGTCTGACCCCTCAATTGTCGACAGTACAGGCGGTCAGCTTCCAGGTGCTGCATGGGCAGTATACAGCCCGGGTGCTGCAAGTTGGTAGGATTTTTATACACTTGGCAAGCATATGTGGGAGAGTCAGGGGCTATACTTATAGGAATGGGTGTCATCATTCCTGCCATACTTCCAACGTCGTATGAGGATTTGAAGCGTAAGCTCGCTGCGCTAGAGGGTATTGTTGACTCAGTGCAAATCGACATTGTTGATGGCCGATTCGTTGGCCCCTCTTCGTGGCCATATACAGACCCCGCAGCATTCGCTGCACTGTCGCTTGAAGGAGCCATATTGCCATATCTCGGTGAGATGCATTTTGAAATGGATCTCATGGTTTCTGATCCTGAACAGGTGACGGGAATTTGGATTGACGCCGGCGCCGATCGCATCACGCTCCATGTCGAAAGCACAAATTACCTGCCGCGCGCCATTACCGACCTCGAAGTGAAATACGGTCATGCCAAAGATTTCGCTTCGAACTTATTGTCGCTTGGTCTGGCGATCAATATTCAGAGTGATCTTGCGCTCATTGAACCATACATAAATTCTGCAGACTATGTTCAATTTATGGGTATCGACACCATCGGGAAACAGGGCGAACCATTTGACGCTAGGGTGTTACAAAAAATTAGAACATTCAAAGAGAAATATCCTAAAATGCCTCTACAAGTAGATGGCGGCGTATCATTCGAAACGGCTCCTAGACTTCTGGCTGCAGGCGTACAAAGACTCATTGTCGGTTCAGCATTTTGGGAATCATCAAATCTAGCAGAGACGTTCAAGAAAATGTCGGCGCTCGCCGAAGAATACGGCACGTACACATAGATTCGCGTGGTATTCTGTGAGTAATGGCTCTCACAGATAAGGAAGTAGCCTCTCTCGAGAAAAGAGCGGAGCAGATTCGCGAGACAATTATCCAAATGCTCACGACTGCAAAAAGTGGTCACACGGCAGGACCGCTAGGCATGGCCGACATCTTCGCGGCATTTTATTTTCATATACTAAAGCACGATCCAAAAAATCCTGATTGGATGGATCGTGATCGCCTTATACTTTCAAATGGTCATATCGTACCCGTGCAATATGCCGCCATGGCGCACGCGGGATACTTTCCTCTTGAAGAATGTATGACGCTGCGCAAATTCGGATCACGGCTTCAGGGTCACCCTGAGCGTGTTCGTTTGCCGGGGCTTGAGACAACCTCAGGCCCGCTTGGTGAAGGGCTTTCGCAGGGAGCAGGAATGGCATACGCATTTGCAATGGACAAGAAAAAACCCTCATCAGAGAGCGGCAGACGCCTATACGTTGTGATGGGGGACGGTGAACAGGACGAAGGCGAAGTATGGGAGGCTGTTATGTGGGTAGGAAAGAACAAGCTGCATAATATAACTGCAGTTATCGACCGCAATAATATACAGATTGACGGTATGACCGAGGATGTCATGCCGCTCGATTCACTTCGCGCGAAGTACGAAGCCTTTAATTGGCATGTGCTTGAGGTTGATGGCCACAATATTCGACAATTTATAGAAGCAGTTGATGAAGCAAAAGCAATATACGAAAAACCAACCGTAATTATTGCGCACACGATTCCAGGGAAGGGTGTCCCAGAAATTGAATTCGACTATCGTTGGCACGGGGTAGTTCCTGGCGGTGGTCCTGACGACAAAGTTTCCAAAGATCAGCAAGAGCGAGTATTTTTGAAGGATTTGCGAACTCTGAATGGCAAAGTGCCGCACGAATATGCGTGATATAGAAATACTATGATTAGTGTAGCTGCAAAACTTGCCTCGAATATATTCGATTCGAAAATCGAGAAGAGACCGACGCGAGATGGATTTGGTAATGGTACGGTTGAAGCAGGAACGGACGACGAGAATGTCGTGGTGCTCTGTGCAGATCTCGCTGAATCAACGCGTGCGGAGTGGTTTCAGCGGAAATTCCCGAACCGATTTATCGAGGTCGGAATCGCTGAACAAAATATGGCTGCACTTGGTGCTGGTTTTGCTGCTGCAGGCAAAATTCCCTTCATCGCCTCCTACGCTGCTTTCTCTCCTGGCAGAAATTACGAACAAATTCGTACAACGATCGCGCTTAATCAAAAACATGTGGTCATCTGCGGTATGCATGCGGGGGTATCGGTGGGTCCAGATGGTGGAACGCACCAGATGCTCGAGGATCTCGGACTCATGCGCATGCTCCCTCATATGACAGTATTAAATCCAGGAGACGCCGAGGAAGCCCGAAAGGCAGTCATTGCTGCAGCGAAAGAAAAAAAGGATGCACCTATATATATACGCTTCGGACGTTCCGCAACACCTGTATTTACAAGCCCCGAGACCCCGTTTGAAATCGGGCACGCACTTTCTTTGTGGGAATCAGCGCAGCCGAAGGTAACACTCATGGCAACCGGAAACATGTCATACCAAGCTCTTGTTGCAGCCCGTGCGCTCGACGCTGAAGGCATCGGTTCAATCGTCTTGCATGTTCCGACTGTAAAACCACTTGATGCTCATGCAGTTGTTCTTGCGGCACGTCGCTCGGGTCGCGTCATTACCATTGAAGAACATCAAGTAGCAGGTGGTTTTGGCAGTGCAGTTGCAGAACTTCTATCGCAGGAACACCCGGTACCAATAAAGCGTATAGGTGTCCAGAATGCATTTGGACAATCAGGAGATCCTGATGAATTGCTCGAGCATTACGGCCTGAGTGCAGTACACATTCAAGAGGCGGCACGCGCCATGGTCTGACTATGAATTGGATGACCTAGAACGTATGTGGAATATCACCATCAACTCCTACGCAGCACTCTTCCTGATTGCCATTGTGGGATCAGCAGCAACGGCGCTTATCGTATATACAGCAAATCAGGCATACAGCGACGGAAATAGTTATTCAGCATCCCTGAACTCTGCCTATAATGGAACTCCAAGTGTAGCGAGCACGCACATCATTCGTTCCGGTATTTCTCACACTGGAGTACCTAATTAGAATGGCGTCACACGATAGGATTCAGGTGCATCAGCAAGATACTTTTCAAGAGCATCACGAGAGAGAAGACCTTTCTGTGCCCCCACTTGTTGTACGACCGACATAGAGTTAATAGGTCCCCAGAGAAGAGCTTCTTCAAGGGGGCGCCCTAGCGCAAGTGCGCTCGTAATTGCAGACGCGAAAGCATCTCCCGCGCCTGTTCTTTCGTAGGGCGGTTCCTGGTCGGGGTACATAGGTATGAAAAACATTTGCGTACCATCATAGAAATACGCACCCTTGGTACCATCAGTTATAAGTACAATTTTTGGACCTAAATCGTGCATACTCTTTAAAAGAGCTTTCAATTCCTGTCCGGGTTCAAGTTTCAAGATTCGCTCAGCCTCTTCTTTATTTACAACAAAAAGCTCCGAACGCTCGTATAAACCCTTAAGCGCATCGACACCCATATTTATTTGAAAAGTTCCCGGTTGAAAGGCGAGTTTGGTATCAGGATGTTGTTTTAGAAGCTCAGTAAGTGCCTGGTGATAGGGGAGTGAATGCTCAGCTAATGAGGAAAGGTAGATCCATTTTGGGCTTGTCGTGAGCTCTGGCACCTGGTAGGTATAGTCTTCATGCTTCACGAGGATCGTTCGATCGGTTCCGAACCAAAGGACATAGTGATAGTTAGTTTTTTTACCTGGCTCTTCCACCATATATGAGGTATCGACTTTTTCTTTTGTAAGAACGTCTAGACAACCTTTCGCGTAGGTATCCTCACCTAGGTACGCGTGTAAAGCAGACTTGAGGCCGAGCCGAGCTGCAGATACCGCAGCATTCGAGGCATTTCCAACTGCTGCAAGAAGTTCTGAGGATTCATAAGGAATTTTGTCGCCGTAGCGCATACAGAGCTCACAACCCTCCTCCTTATGTAAGTCGCAACGTACCTCGGCATCTTTAAGCTTAATAAAGGGTTCAGTGACAATGTCACCGATAGCTAAAATATCCAAAGGATCGCTGTGTTGTTCCATATATGTCGAGTTTACCATGTGCAGCAGCCTGGAGTGTTGCGTGGTAAAATCTTTTTATGGTTGATCTTTTGTTTTCAGCGCGTACGCTCGTCGCTCCGGGCAAGGGCATTCTTGCCGCAGATGAGAGCAATAAATCAGCGGACGAAAAACGTCTGAAAGCATACGGGATCGCGACCGGTGAAGCGATGCGACGAAGTTTTCGAGAACTCTTTCTCGATACCCCGGGTATAGAGAAATATATTTCAGGTATCATTCTTTTTTCTGAAACGCTCGATCAGAAAAGCGATAGGGGAGAACCATTTCCAAAATTACTCGAAGATCACGGCATTATGCCGGGTATAAAAGTTGATGAGGGACTCTCACCGTTTCAGGAGAGTAAGGACGAAACAATTACCGAAGGGCTCATTGGGCTTCCTGAGCGACTCGCAAATTTTCGTGAAAAATACGATACGGGCTTTACAAAATGGCGCGCCGCGATAAAAATCGATGGAGATCGCTTACCAACTGCACAGGCAGTTGTCGAGAACACAAAGCGTCTCGCAACATACGCTTCTGAAGCACAGAAAGCCGGTATGGTCCCACTCCTCGAACCGGAAGTGCTACTCGATGGGAATCATAGTCGTCTTCGCGCACGTGAGGTGATTGAAAAGGTACTACGTGCTCTCATTGCCGCACTTGAGGATCAGGCAGTTGACTTGAGCGGAGTTATTATCAAAACATCAATGGCACTATCGGGAAGCGATAGCGGTCACGAGGATACTCCTGAAGAGGTTGCAGAGGATACCCTTGGAGCCCTGCTTGCGGCAGTGCCGCCAATTGTTCCAGGCGTAGTCTTTCTTTCAGGCGGCCAGACCCCTGACCAGGCAACGGCAAACTTAGCTGCTATTTCTAAACTTGCTCGCCAAAGAAAAGCACCCTGGCCTCTCACTTTTTCATATGCGCGTGCTCTTCAGGAAGAGGCACTGGCAATTTGGATAGGAAAGCCAGAGAATGTGCCTGCGGCACGCGATGCCTTTCTTGCGCGCCTCAAAAAAGTTTCAGAGGCTTCGCAGGCGTAGCTTGCACAGCAACGCGTTATAAGGCATACTCGCTCTACATATGGCCGTACCCCTTTCCGTACAACCACGAACTCAGATCGGGAAATCTTCCCTCAAGCTTGCAAAGGATAGCCAGATTCCGGCTGTCGTCTATGGTCCAAAACAGGAGCCTCTTTCGATCTCGCTTTCGCTACTTGAATTCAATCGTCTTCTACGCGAGGAGGGGGAATCTTCAGTTGTAGAACTCACCGGACTTTCAAAACCGATTCAGGCCCTCATCCATGAAGTCGATCGCGATCCTGTCACCAGTCAACCACGCCACGCAGATTTTTATGCGATAGAGAAGGGTGCGAAAGTCGAAGTTGCCGTACCGCTTGAATTCATCGGCGAATCAGAAGCGGTGAAAGCGGGTGCGAACCTCGTGAAGGTTATGCATGAACTGGAGATTGAAGTTGCGCCAGAGAATCTTCCTCATCAAATTGAAGTCGATATTTCAGCGCTTAAAAACATTGGCGATCAAATTCATGTACGCGATCTCAAAATCCCACAGGGCGTAACGGTGGTGACTCATGAAGAGGAAGTGGTTGCGCTGATCCAGGAGATCGTTGAGGAAGTTGAGGAAGTGACAGCATCTCCAGATATGAGTGCCATCGAAGTAGAACAGAAGGGCAAGACCGAGGAAAGTGAAGCTGACGTAAGCGAGTAGAAAACTGCTATATAACACAAAAGGGCCCGCTAATCAGGGACCGTTTCTGCTGTGCTATACTGTAGTCTCCATGTGTTTTTGGGAGCACTTTTCATACAAGAAATTTGTCGTTTTGATCGTGGCGACAATAATCGCTGTTGGTACGATCGGCATACTCTCTCCTCGGGTCATTTTCGCTCAGACCACCAATTCCACAAGTGCATCCCCGTCCACTTCTCCAAGTTCAGGTGATATCGGGGCAGAGCGTGCGCAGCTCCAAGCACAGCTCAATACACTCGATACAGAGATCGATCAGACTCAGGCTACGCTTACAACACTTGGTACAGAAGGCAAGAGCCTACAGAATCAGATTGATACACTAACCGCCCAGATTAAAAAATCCCAACTGCAACTTCAAGCGACTAAAATTGAGATCCAAGCCCTTGCGAGCAATATTGTTGTGCACGGGAATACTATTAATACTCTTTCCGGCCAATTGAGCGATGAGCAACAATCTCTTGCACAGATCATCCGCCAGACGAATGAAATTGATAGCTACTCACTCGTTGAGGTCGCCTTGTCTTCAGAGGATGTCTCAACCTTTTTCGGAGATATCGATTCCTTTAATGCCATAAACCAGGAATTGAATTCGTCCTATAGTCAGATCACTAATACACGTTCACAAACGGAGAATGAAAAGAATCAGCTCCAGGACCAACAAACTCAGCAGGAACAACTAGCGCAAGAAGAAAATCTTGAAGAGCAACAGATTCAAAGCTCCGAAGCCGCAAAACAGCAGCTTCTTTCAGAAAATCAGAGCCAGACTGCGTCTGTACAAGCAGTGTATAACGTACAGAAACAAAGCATCGCGCAGATTCAGGCAGAACTATTCGCTCTTGCGGGTGGTTCTTCGAACATTTCTCTTCCTGATGCCATTGCGCTCGCGAAAACAGCAGGAGCTGACACCGGTGTTGATCCTGCACTCATTCTCGGCATCCTTAAACAGGAGACGGACATTGGTCAGAATGTTGGAGTTACCGGTAGTTGGACCACGGAGATGAGTCCTACGCGCGACCAACCAGTATTCAAAGTCATTATGGCTACCCTTGGTCTTGACCCGGATACCGTAAAAGTCTCCAAAGCACAGGGCGACGGTTGGGGTGGGGCAATGGGTCCGGCGCAATTCATCCCTTCGACCTGGGCATGTTACGCAGGCTATATAAATGTAACAACCGGCTCGTGTGGAAAAGGAACCGATGGTACCTATCTAGGTCCTTGGCAGTATGATCCTTCACAAGACCGTATTGCAAAGCTTGCTGGGCACCCCGGCACCCCATCTAATCCATGGAATAACACTGATGCATTCGTCGCAGTCGGCATGCTTATGTCTGACAATGGTGCCGTCATAGGAAATCTTGCCTCAGAACGCGAAGCGGCTCTTCGCTACTATGCCGGATGGGGTGGTGCGGATAATCCAGCCTATTCTTTCTATGGGGACGACGTCATGGCATTTGCTGCACAATTTGAATCAGACATCAATACACTTGCAGGCTCTTAATAAAACTAATTTTTTAAGGAGGTATTGATTATGAAAAAAGAGGAATCAATTTTCCCTCAGGTTAAACCTCTTGTACTAGGACTTCTCTCGGGAGTACTGCTTTCAGTAGGCTATAGGATTCCTGGTGCCTGGCCGCTTTTATTTATTGCGCTGCTGCCCCTATTGTTTGGGATATATGCATCAGTTTCGGTTCTCGAAGTCCTGTTCGCGGGTGCTATCGCAGGACTCTTTCTTATGGGGACTGCCACCTTTTGGCTCTTTAATTCGCTACCGCTTCCTTTGTCGTACGGTATTGCAGCGCCTTGGATCGGTTTTATAGTGGTAGCAACAAGCTGGCTGCTCGAAATAATTGCGACAGGAATGATGGTCGGTATTTGGGCAGTGCTTGTGAGATTCTTAAAACTCAACCGTTTCCTGGATCTAGGTGCAGCTGCCGTACTTTGGGTGTTTGCCGAGTTCGCACGGATGCTTTCCTACAATCTTTTAACGATTGCTCCGAAAATCAGCAACCCGCCCTTTTTCTCTCCCGGATTTCTTGGCTACCCACTTATGGATAGCGAAAGCTTTAGACAGATTGCCGCATTTGGCGGCATTTATGCCTGTAGTTTTTTTGTCGTTGCGGTGAATCTTTGTTTTTATTTCTTTTTACGCTACTCAAAAGGAAGAAAGGGTTACGTCTTTAGTGCAATTCTCGCAAGTATTCTTTTACTCATCTCAATCCTTCCGATTGCGTCTTTTCGAGAAAATTTTGCTCCGAAAACAACGCAAACAATACGAGTTGCAATACTTTCGGTGCACGTGCCCCCCTCGCTAGATGAATCTCAGGCAACGACAACGATTGCTGAGCAAGAGCTGAGTTTTGTGAAAGACGCATCAAACAAGGGAGCCGATATTATCCTATTGCCCGAGGATTCACATCTTTTCGTGCCTTTTACCACATATACCGTTGGAGAGTTCCTTCCTCCAGGAAGTTCATCAATCGTAACTGACTCCGGCGAAATAATTGCTTCTGACGGAAGTAGGCCCGAGCGCGTATATGAGGATACTATAGAGGGTGTGACGGGAATACGCGATAAACTAGTGCTCACTCCTCAGGGGGAGTACATTCCCTTACTGTTCTCAGCCCCTCTGAATATTTTAGGGGGGCGTAATGAGTTACAAAAATTCGATACATCTCGAGGCTTTACCACTGGAAAGGGAATTGGAATCCCACTTACAAGCAACGGAGCCCAGGCATCCGTACTCTTTTGCCTTGAAGTTATGGATCCAGGCCTTGCGCTATCTCTAAAAGAGCACGAAAGGCTGAATCTTATACTCGTACCCGCCTCGCATCTGATTTTTAAGCCCTCAAAGAGTCTTGAACAAGACACACTTCGGTATGCGCGTGCTCAAGCCGTCGAATCAGAGCTACCTCTGGCTAGTTCAGTCCTTCAGGGCACTGCGTTTGTTCTTGATCCCTATGGACGAGAACTTGAAAGTGTTGGTGCGGACGGAAATTCGGGGAGCAAAATCATTACTCTTTTCCTGGCCGCAGGAAACTATAAGGATTGAAAAACGTCTAAAAAGGCAAATACAAAACAACCTAGCACAAACAGAAAGTAATGATTCATTCCTTGGGATGGATTGTTACCTTATACACACCCAACCATCCGAGAATTCGGTTTCTTGCTATACTAAACCCATGAAAATAGAACCCTTTGCAAGACTCTCCTCCCGCGTGCTTCTATCACTTTTATTCCTCTCAACCTTATTCATCCACACACCCACCACATTTGCATACACCTTCACCTCTCCCATGGGGGTTGGCTCCACAGGAGAGGAGGTTGTCCAGCTCCAGACTGTTCTTGTTGCCGATGGGTTCCTCGCTGGTAAATATAAAACAGCCTATTACGGCTATCTTACCCAAGATGCAGTGAAGCAATACCAAATTGTCTACAATATCACCCCTGCAGATGGAAACGTCGGCACAGCAACTCTCGCCGCTCTCAATAGTGGAGAAGGGGTTCCAGGAGCACCACCAAGTACTTCTGTCCCCACCTCTCCGACCGTCACTCTCTCCATATCTCCACCTTCCATAACCTCAGGAAGTTCTGCCACCATCTCCTGGACTTCTACCAACGCGACCTCCTGCATTACCAGCGGCTTCTCAGGAAGCGGTACGAGTGGCTCAGCTAGCGTATCTCCAACCACCTCCACAACTTACTCTGTCACCTGCATGGGATCAGAAGGAAGCGCTACCGGATCAGCCACCATATCAGAACCATTGACTGTGACTCCAGCCACTGTACAAACCCCAACGGTTTCTCTCACCGCATCACCAACCTCTATAACTTCAGGGGGATCTTCAACCCTTACGTGGAGCAGCACTAATGCAAGCTCATGTGTGGCTACCGGCTTCACTGGTACCGCTACCACCGGCTCGGCTACTGTCTCGCCAACCACTTCAACCACCTATTCCATCACCTGTACGGGAACGGGAGGAAGTGCGACAGGGTCGGCTACGGTATCGGTGACAGCTACCACTCCAGCCCCAACGGTTTCTCTCACCGCATCACCAACCTCTATAACTTCAGGGGGATCTTCAACCCTTACGTGGAGCAGCACTAATGCAAGCTCATGTGTGGCTACCGGCTTCACTGGTACCGCTACCACCGGCTCGGCTACTGTCTCGCCAACCACTTCAACCACCTATTCCATCACCTGTACGGGAACGGGAGGAAGTGCGACAGGGTCGGCTACGGTATCGGTGACAGCTACCACTCCAGCCCCAACGGTTTCTCTCACCGCATCACCAACCTCTATAACTTCAGGGGGATCTTCAACCCTTACGTGGAGCAGCACTAATGCAAGCTCATGTGTGGCTACCGGCTTCACTGGTACCGCTACCACCGGCTCGGCTACTGTCTCGCCAACCACTTCAACCACCTATTCCATCACCTGTACGGGAACGGGAGGAAGTGCGACAGGGTCGGCTACGGTATCGGTGACCACATCTGGCCCCCCTAATCCATCAATTCCTCCGATCTTGAACTTCAGCTCTCTCAACTGTCCTTCAGCTCCTGCGTCTTTCACCACTGCTTTTTATGTGGATCCGAATGCCGCTTCCTCTGGACAAAACGGCTCACAAAGTCATCCATGGACCTCACTTGCTACTGTCCTCTCCACTCAAGTAGGTGGCTCAGGCCCTGTTCAGCCCGGCGACGTCATCTATCTTAACTCTGGCAACTACGGCGACGTCACCATTACGAACGTAAACAATGCCTTCATCGGCCTCGAGGCGGCATCTGGACAAACACCGGTCTTCCACACGCTCACCGTAAATGGTGCTCGCTATTGGTATATTCACGGAATAAAGATTCAGCCGGGACCTGAAACTGGCCCCAATCATTGGATTGTAACTATAACCCCTAACGGTCAATCGCTTCCCGTGAACAATATTATCCTCGATGGCAACACTATCTCCACCGTAGATAGCACTCAGGGTTGGACCACGACTCAGTGGCAGACTCAGATGGCAAATGGATTACATTTGGACATGAATGGCTACACCGGCTCAGGTTGCGTTGAAGTGACCAATAACGCGATTTCTAATGTAACCTATGGTTCTAATTTCGGCATCGATAACAGCCTCTTCTCTGGTAACACCATCAACAACTTCGGCGACGATGCACTCGACTTCACTGGGTACAACAATCTCTTCATGACGAATAACACTTTCACCAACAGTAATAATGATGGTGATGGCAACCACGAAGATTTCTTCCAAGGTTACACAGCTGGAGAGCGTCCTGTCATAGCGCACAGCAATATCCTTATAAGTGGCAACACGCTCATCCGCCAGACCGGCGCGACCGGTAGCCCAGGTGTTACGGCATTCCCAGCAAATATTCAGGGTATCGATATCTTTGATGGTCAAACTGTTCCTTGGAATAACGTGCAAGTTCTTGGCAACACCATCATAACAAGTTCGTACTGGGGCATTGGACTTCTTGACACTGATAGTGGTTTGATTGCAAATAATACTGTTCTTGATGATGGATCCAATGTGGCGGGTACCAACGGACAGTTGTGGATACAAGCGGGAACCGACGGGGATTGCGGAGTCACAACCACGCCGACGGTAACCGTAGAGAACAATATTGCGCCCATACTGTATCAAAAAGAACCAACTGCAAAATTCACCCATAACTTTGGAACTCAATCAGCACATTGTGTGAATGGCTCTGAAGCTTACGACAACAACACCGGACCGAATTGGACCAACAACGTAATTGATTCGAATTTACTCTCGTACCTTCCAGGTTACCATCCAACAAGCTACCAATTCAATGTGACGCCTGCCGCAGGTAGCCCTGCCGCAAACTACGGTGTGACTGCACCAACAACTCTCGTTTCCGAAAGCACTACCCTCAATCGCTCTACACTCCTTGCTTCGGTCGGAGCTGGTATTGCGGAGCTCATTCAGACACTCAACAATTTGCTTCATGAGTAAAGAGCTACAGAGGTACAGGCGACCAAGCATGTGAACGCGGTAACGCGCGTCGTGGGAGTTGTTTGTGCTGCGGCAAAATACATCACGTCGCATCCTATGCCTTTAGGGGGGTCGTTCCTATGCTTTGACGGCGCCCTCAATTCCTAAACGTCAGGAAGAAAAGTGAAGGAATATGTTATCCACATCTTACCTTATATCTACTTAAGCCATGCTAAAGTGGAGAGACATGGGAGTACGAAAGGTTGTCTCATTACTAACTACAGGAGCTTTCTTGGTGTCGCTCTCTTTTCTTCCTTTGGCTACTTTAGCAGCGATTCCCGCAAGTTCTGCAGTGACATCAACTACGCCGCTTACCGTTGCAGAAATGGCTGGAATGATTCATGTAAGTTCTACGGCCACATCGACTCAGGCACTCCCATCTTGTTTTGACTACTACACGTTCGGTTCTGTGCCGGTAGTGCTTAGCTCAAGCCTATCAAGTGTGATTGAGGGAACACCCCTTTCTGTTACCGCAAGCATTGAAAACAAGAATAACTATCCAATCGTTGATGCTGCTCTCTATATACGGGTGTTTAAGGAACCGCTTAGTACCACAAAAAATGTGAACGGACCAGATGTGGTGGACTTCTTTCCGGTGGCACAAAACATATCACTTAAAGCCAATCAACAGGAAGAAATGAGTTTCACCTGGAATGTTCCTTCGGATGCTGACTCAGGTAATTATGAAATGGTGCCGTTCGTAGTACAGGACAGCCGTTTCAATTTCTTAGGGCTAACATTTACGGACGATATCACAGGTCCTCCGCTCAATTTCAGCATAACGAATACTGAGGTGAACGGCGGTATACGCTTTGATCGCACCGATGCCACACTCAACGGGCAACCTTACTACTTCGCGGCATACAGCCCGATCATTGCGGCAAATGTACATGATGTACCGGTAACGCTTTCGGTCAATAATACGACAAATACTCCGTATTCAGGGCAAGTTACCTGGAGTCTCTATTATTGGGACGGATTAAAGCCCGGCTCGATGCTCTCGCAAAGCAGCGAAGCGATCAGTGTAGGTTCAGGAGCATCGACAACGGCAAGCTATACGGTTACTGATGAGGCACACTCGGTCTATTACCTGACTGCAGAATTAAGCACAAAAGGCGGCTCGAAATCAATCGCAGCAGTGCGATTTGTACGCGCGGGTGTAAATGAGCCGCGACTAAGCTCAGTGGACGTCTCTGGGTATCCTCTTGCTCCCGGATCGGTTGCTTTTGCGTGTTTCCACAGCGCTGGATCGAGCCCAGCCGGGAATGTCGAAGTTAAGCTTGCGGTAAAGACGATTCCATTTCTAGGCATTTCTTGGCCACTTGCATCCCGTTCTTATAGCGGCGACGCTCCTGGTAACCTCGTTGCTTTAACCATTCCAGTTGCAAGTACCTATGACTCATTTGAGCTCGTTGCAACGCTCTTTCAGAACGGGAACCAGATTGATCAGGTTACGGTGCCCTACAGCTGTAGTGTTCTTGGATCGTCATGTAAAGGAAGTATAATCCCGATAGTGATTGCAGTAGTTGTAGCCATTCTTGTAATACTTCTTCTCGTAATTGTTCTGATTCTGGTTAGGAAGCATAAAAAAAGAAATACCATGGCATCGATATCCAGCAGTCTTCCCGTAAATCCTACCCAGCCACCTGTATGAAAAAATTATCATCTGCCACGAAATCACGAATTGGGCTTGCCCTGCTCGTTCTCGTTCTCTTAATAGGCGCAGGCTTTGCACCTAACCTAGCGCATGCTTTGTCGGGCGGTATTACTATTGGCGGCGGCGGTGTCACCCTTCCAAGTTGTTTCGTGAGTGGAGAGTTGGGGACTCCAAACAATTGTGATTCCAACATAACCATTACGCCGGGAAGCCAGTCCAACCCTGTCACCGTGCAAGGACAGTATCAGCTAAACGTTCAAGTTCCCACGGATCTTTGGTATGCGTTTAATCGTGCCCTGGGTACTTCACCAAGCTCTGATACAGAAATGTTGGGGTATGTCGATGGATTAAGTCAGCCGAACGTAACCATAGGATACGATCTTTCCGTACTCGAAGTTAATGGCGCAAGTACCACGCCTGTAGCTCCTTCTTCGAATATACCAGAGGGCCAAACCCTGGAGCTCGTATTTGCTCCACTAGTTGACCAGAATATTGGATGGTTCGGCACAGGATATTCGATGGATTCGCCCTATGGTAATTGGGATCCAGGGGTGGTAGCGCCGGCACGTGTTAATGATTCAGAAGGAATTGATCAGGTCTCTTGCGACCTAAATGACTTTTTGAATTACACCACACTTTCGATAGGTGGTTTAAGTGCTGGTTACGGTGTATACATACCCTTTGAAGTAAGTCCGCCAACTCGAACGGTTAGCAACTTATCGGGGTTAAGTTGCAATCAGGGAGTAACGCAATCAAATAGTGCCACATCTTCAATCATATATACCTGTACCGCCTCTAACATTCCGCAAACCATCAATCCAAGCTTCAATTTCTCGAATACCTACGGTGAATTTTATTACAGATATTCTGATCCCGGGTATTGGCCAGGCGACTCCGCCGGATGCTACGGGAACAATATTCCAATGACTGGAGTTTATGGTACCCCCACCGCGAACGGGAACTCGACGAGCACAAGCGCATTACCTGGTGGGGATCTCATACCTGGGGCTGTCATATTAGGAAGCACCACCACACCGTCCACCGATATACAACCAGCATACAAGGTTATAATTCCATCTGATTCTATTCCGTATCCGCTTACTATAGTTGCGCCAACTGGCGCTCCAACCCCACCAGTAATTACTGGTCCAAAAACGGGTACTGTCGGTACTGCCTATACGTATAGCTTTACGGGTGCTGATTCGTCCGGAGACCCTATACGCTACGGCGTTGACTGGACCGATATTGGTACTGCGCAAACGTACTTACCATCATTTACCGGGAGTGTTGTTTCGAGCACCACGCAGTCATATCTATACCCAGGATGGGGTACTGCCGGTACTTATACTTTCGAGGCATTTACAGAAGATGCAAGCACGAGTGAGAAATCTGCCTGGGCCTCATATACCGTTGTCATCACTGCTCCAGAACCTGACCTCACCGCCTCTGACGTTACCCCCTCAACCGCGATAGCTGGTGCGGCAACTACCCTCGGTGCCACCATAAGCAATTCAAATTCAACGACAACATCAGAAGCGTTTCCAGATCTTTTCCAGGTTGCAACAAGTGTGGCAGGTGAAAGCAACCCGGCTTGGAAAGCAACATTCTCGAATCCTAAACTTGCCGCAAGCAAAACAACACACGCAACGACGGTATACACTTTTGCTTCAGCCGGTACCTATTACGTACGAGCGTGTGCTAATGAGAATATTTCTGGAACGAATATTGTGGACGAATCAAATTATGGCAATAATTGTAGTCCTACATGGACAAAGGTTACGGTCTCCTCATCTCCTTCTTCAGCGTCGGTTAGCTGCAGCGTAAGTAGTGGTAATCCTCCAATTGGCACCCCTGTTACATACACCGCAACAGCTTCTGGAACCGTGACAACCCCATATACCTGGACTGGTTCGAATCTGGTCATGTGTAAAGCAAGCACAAGTGCGACGAAGGTCTGTACATATACAATTGCGGGCAATGAAACAATGTCCGTTAAAGGTGCAAATACTGTTGCAGCAAGTTGCTCACCAGTTGCAGTTGGCGATGGCTCTTGTGGCACCGCCACTCCTACCATCACCGCTAGTCCAAACCTTGTAAATCCTAATGACCCGTCGAAAAATTCTTCAACTCTCACGTTTAGCGCCACTGATAATGTGAACACTTCATGTATCCTTAGTGACCCCACGGGGCCGATCCCAGGCCAGACTTATGATGCGACTTCCTGTGATCTTCCGGGCACTCCTCCGTATACGCTCGTGGTTACGCCGACTACCCAAACCAAATACTGCTTCACCTGCGATGGAGATACTGCAATGCAAGCATGCGCAGTTGTAAATGTTGTCCCAGGTGTTACGGAGTTCTAGGTCTAGGATAGTGTAGTAAAAAGTAAGACTGCGTATTGCAGAACCTCGTCTTTCTTGTTATAGTGCGCCCAATGAAAAAGGACACTCATCCGGTCGATTACCGCCAAGTAATTTTCGAAGATATGTCTTCGGGATCACAATTCCTGACTGGTTCGACAATACGTACCACTGAGACGGGGAAGTTCAAAGAGGATGGTAAGGAATACCCCAAGGTGACTGTCGAGATATCGAGCAAATCACACCCATTTTATACAGGTGAGGATCGCACGCTTGATAAGACTGGCCGCGTCGAGAAGTTCAAGCAGAGGGCTGCAGCAGCGAAGAAGAAATAGAGATCAACCGATAATGCGCTTTTGCGCTATTATCTGTATATGGAGTATTCGTCGGAACTCAAAAAGAACCACGAGACAGCGTATCTCGCGGAGGAATATGAACGACTCAGTGCGCAGGAGGAGGAGTCCGAGCATGCGGCAGGAGAAGATCCGGAGCTTTTGCTAATGGCAAAGGAGGATACGACTCGCATCGCGCTCCGTAAAAAAGAGATACTTGCTGAAATAGAACAAATTCTTGCCAAAGAGAAAGAAGAAGCTGTAGCGCCTAAAGCAATTGTACTTGAATTCCGAGCTGCCGCTGGGGGTGATGAGGCAAACCTCTTTGCGAAGGAACTAAAGGAAATGTACCAGAAATACGCTGAAGGAAAGGGATGGCGGGTGCGTGTCATCGATGATCTTACGCTTGAAATTGAGGGCGCAGCTGCCTATGACGCGCTCAGGTACGAAACAGGAGTACACCGCGTCCAGCGTGTTCCAGTCACAGAAAAATCAGGACGCATTCACACCTCGACCGCATCGGTTGCAGCGCTCCCAATTCGTACAAAACCAAAATTCGAAATAAATCCAGCTGACATTGAAATGGAATTCACAAGAAGCGGTGGCGCAGGGGGACAAAACGTCAATAAAGTCGAGACTGCGGTTCGACTTATCCATAAGCCTACAGGGATTGATGTCCGTTCATCCTCAGAGCGTTCACAACTTGCAAACCGCGAGAAGGCCATGATGATCCTCGCGGCTAAACTAGATACGATAGCTGAGGAAGAAGAAGCGAAAAAACACGCTGACCTTAGAAGTGGGCAGATTGGCACTGGGGATCGCTCAGAGAAAATCCGCACCTATAATTTTCTCCAAGATAGGGTCACAGACCACCGGATAAAGGAATCGTGGCACAATCTACCAAAGATCATGCTAGGCGGCATAGATCCGATTCTAGAGGCACTCCAGAGGGCAGCTCTAGCAGGTGGGATCGGCGCGGCCGGGGAAAGTGAGTAAAATTGCGTGATTTTAGAGCACATGCTATCTTCAAAGGTATGAATACCGATAGTTCGGCTAGTGTTTCTAGTGGTGTTGGCGTCGACCGTCTCTTCGAGACGGGCGCTCATTTTGCACAGCTTAAGAGTCGTCGCCATCCATCAATGAAACGCTTTATCGTCGGCGTGAAGTCGAAAGTTGAGATTTTCGATCTTTCTCTCACCGATGAACAACTTGCGACCGCTAAAGGAGTCATGAAAACACTCGCACAAGCTGGCAAAACAGTTCTTTTCGTTGGTGGTAAGCGCGAAGTGTCTGATGCGGTTCGCGAAGCAGCCCTACGTATCGGGCAGCCCTACGTGGCTGGCCGCTGGCTTGGCGGGACGATTTCTAATTTTTCTGAAATAAAGAAACGTATTGATCGCCTCGCTGATCTTACGAGTAAGCGTGATTCGGGGGAACTTGCAAAAATATACACGAAGCTCGAGCGTATCTACATCGACCGTGAGATCGATCGACTCAATGAGCGCCTTGGAGGTCTCGGTGATCTCGCAAAGCGTCCTGATGCCTTTGTCATCGTTGACACTCGTCACGAAGCTCATGCGACCAAGGAAGCCAACGATGCACATATCCCGGTCATTGGCATTATGAGTTCTGACTGTGACCTTAAGGATGCAAAGTATCCGATTGTGACAAACGATTCATCACGTAAGACGGTACGACTCATTCTCGACGAATTAACTGAGGCATACGAGGAGGGCAGGCGAGCATAATCTCTCTTAGAGGGATTTTCAAATTCTTCATAAACTCGCGGATTATCGATGTGTTTTGTATACTAATGAGAAGTAATTTTAGATGCATATGGAAATTTCAATAGATCTAGTGAAGGAACTTCGCGATAGGACCGGCGTCTCTGTGGCACAGTGCAAAAAGGCGCTTGAGGAGACCGCTGGCGATATTGATAAAGCAGAGGTAGTGCTGCGAAAGCGCTCAAGCGCTGCAGCAGAAAAGAAAGGAGATCGCGAACTTGGAGCTGGAGCTATTGGTACCTACGTCCACGACTTCGAAATTGGAGCGATGGTACTTCTCTCGTGCGAAACTGATTTTGTGGCTCGTAACGAGGAGTTTCCGAAACTTGCGCGCGAAATTGCTATGCAGATAGCGGCAACGAACCCGAAATATCTTTCTGAAGCTGAGATAGACCCAGAAACTCAAAAGGCAGCTGAAGCGGTTTTTCAAGAAGAAGTGAAGGATAAGCCCGCAGATATGCGTGAGAAAATACTCGAAGGCAAGATGAGAAGCTATTTCAAGGACATGCTTCTCCTAGAGCAATCGTACATTAAAGATGAGACAAAAACGGTGCGCGATCTTATCACCGAGGCATCGCAGAAATTCGGTGAGCGTATCGAGATAACTCGCTGGTCCCGTTTTTCTGCGCGCGGATAATATTCTATGGGCATGGCGCTCATCCTTCTCATTATTTCGTTACTCCTATTCCTAGGATTCTTTGGGTTAACGGTTATGGAAGCAGAAACGGGGGTCCGTTTCTTAGAAAGACCCCGAGGAAGGTTTGATGCGTATCTTATGCGCATGGCATTTGTCGCTCGTCATATTGACTGGGGTGACCTCCTTTCCCATGTAGTGGAAAGCATGGTCGCACGCGTCGTGCATGATGTAGCGCATTGGTCGCTTCTTTTTGTGCGATTTGTTGAACGTGAGCTTACGAATATTGTTCAGTATTTACGGAACCGCCGCCCCAACGTTCTTGCGCCGCACCCCTCTCGTTCCTCAAGTTTTGCCCAGACAAAGGAATATCTCCAAAGGATGTTCCGCATTTCTGAGCACAAGGGAACACGGGAGCATTCTGAGGATGAGGGAGGCACAACCAGATAAAAGATGTTAGTCTAGTCCAAAAGCCGCCTTAGCTCAGTTGGTAGAGCAACTGTTTTGTAAACAGTAGGTCCCCAGTTCAAGCCTGGGAGGCGGCTCCAAGAAGCTTCATTTACTTGTGGTACCTGTCGTACTCGTGGCAGTACTTGTCGCAAAGAGCGAAGAAGGGAAGTCCTTCTCCAAATCATCGAGCGTTGTAAAACCTGAATAATGCTCGTGATTTATCACGAATGCTGGCAGAGGCGGTTCGACCTTCTCGATAGATATAAGAGTGTTGAGGGCCCCCAGATTAAGGTCATAGTCGAACGAATATACGCGTAGTGTCGGATAGGTCTGACGAAGATACGAGAGCGCCACGCCAGCTCGTCCACAATCGATACATTCACCTGGTGTATTTGAGTAGAAATATAGTACGACAGTAGGATTTGCGCCGCAGGTCTGTGCGATCTGTTCTGTGAGTAAGTAATCACGAATCTCAAGCAGGGTATACTGCTCCTTGAGCTGAATGACCTGTGAGTTGTCATTGCCGAGGGTTGTTTCTGCGTATGAAAGTTTATCGCCCAGATCACTTACTTCCTGTGAAAGACTCGTGCTTTCGGTGGTTGAGCCATTGGTGAAATCGCTACAAGGAGCGTCAGCAAGAAGCGAGTACTGCGTTTCTATATTAAGTGAATCAGTAGAGAGCTGATCTTCGATTGTATTAAGTTCGGCAATACGCTGTTGATTTAAGTAGTTAATCGCGTATACAACGGTGCCAATAATGAGCACGGTGATGACAAGCGAGATAATGACATTACGAGTGAAGAGGGACATAGATGTTCTTATGAATATACTACCGCCAAGAGCGACGAACGCCAGTCGTCACGTCGTATACCGTTCGCATAAGCCAGAGTGGTGAAATGAAACCATACACTATGGTATAGGCTACAATCCCGGCGAACAGTTTCCCTGGTGTCTTTGAAATCTGCTGTCCCAGTATGGTGAATACGATTGATCCTATGACTGCAACGGACCCGAGAAGTACCACGGCAGTAATTGGGATGTAGAACCACTCAATGGTGTGTATATGCGGAGTGAGTGTATACGAAAGAGGTATCCCGCGCGTAAGGAAATATTCGCTCGTGATGCTCTGAATAAATTGATATATGGCCAGACAAAAGAGTGCGAGGCCGCTTATAATCGAGATGAGTCCGAGTGGAAGTACGAGAATACCCAGTGTGCCGAATTTTGGATTACCAATTAGATCGCTATATTCATACATCACGTTACGAACAAACCCCGTCGTCCAGCGTGTGCGTTGTTTAACGAGACCACGGATGGTTTTCGGACCTTTCGTATAGACCCGCGCTCGCGGCGCATTCTCGATAAGATATCCAGCGCGCTGAAGGCGCAGTGCCATTTCAAGATCCTCAGTATTGTGGGCTTTCTTGAAATAGCCGAGGTCCACGATGATTTTTCGTCGATAGAATGAAAATGGCCCTGGCGTCACATACAAACCATTAACTGAAGCCATGGTGTGACGGTGTGCGATACCATAGATATATTCGATATTCTGCATGTGTTCGATGAACTTCTTTGGCTCATGAATCGACATCGCCGCTGTTACTGCCGCCACCTGAGGGTCTTCGAAGTATCCAACCATTTCGCGAAGTGCATCTGGCGCTACGAATGAATCGGCATCAAGGCATCCAACGAACTCGGCTTGCGCCGAAATATGGATCCCTGCATTTACCGCGGTATGCTTTCCGCCATTTTCTTTATGGATGATCGTTATATGTGGCGTATCCTTATATGAATCCATGACATTCGCTGTATTATCTGTCGAACCATCATCAACAAGGACAATCGAAAGTTTTTCTTTCGGATAATCGAGTGCAAGAAGCGAATCAATAGTTCCTTGTATAGTATTTTCTTCGTTAAAGCACGGAACTATGACCGCGACCGTCGGTGTATACCCAAGCACTGGACGTTTCTTACGACTTAGACGAGCTGGCTCCGAAAGAAAGGTAACAAGAAGAAACGTCTCAAAAAAAATTGATACGAAGAGAAATGGATAGGCGACAAGGGCAAACCCCATAGGGACTAATGTCTGCAACTATAGCAAATAAAAGCCTGTATTCATAGGACGGTCCGTGGGATATACTTCGAATATGGAGGGAAGACTACATCCTATAACCGCAGCAACGCGCGAGGTAGCAGACATATTCGCAGAGATGGGATTTTCGGTAGCATTTGGGCCGGAGCTTGAGGACGAGCGATACAACTTCGATATGCTTGCAATTCCAAGTGACCATCCGGCGCGCGACATGCAAGATACGTTCTGGATCAAGGATAAAAAAGAGAAAGTCATGCGTACACATACCTCACCAGTCCAGGTGCGGTACATTGAAGAACAATTGAAGGAAGGTATACAACCTCCTTATAGAGTCATTGTACCGGGTAAGGTGTTCCGGAACGAAGCCACTGATGCGACGCACGAAGCACAGTTTTACCAGAACGAGGGACTCGCTATAGGTGAAGATGTTACACTTGCCCACCTAAAAGGAACACTCGATCAGTTTTTTAAACAGTATTTGGGGGAGAATGCGAAGGTCAGGTTTCGGCCGAGCTTCTTTCCATTTACCGAGCCTTCAGTCGAAGTCGATGTATGGTTCGAGCCAATGGGAAAAGAAGGACGGTGGCTCGAGGTCATGGGTGGTGGGATGGTACATCCTTCAGTCATTGAGAATGCAGGGCTCGATTCGAAGAAATATCAGGGCTTCGCATTTGGTGGTGGTATCGAGCGACTGATCATGATAAAGCACGGGATACCCGATGTGCGACTTTTCCATTCAGGCGACCTGCGCTTTATATATGGCTTTGACGAGAGCGTGCGATGAAGAATCCAGCTTATTGCGTATGAAGATTTCACGAAAATGGTTGCAAACCTATTTTGATACGGAGCTCCCAAGCACAGAAGAAATCGTTGATGCACTTACGTTCCATGTTGCCGAAATCGAGAGTGTAGAAAAGATTGTTAACCAATCTAGAGATGAGGTACTCGATGTGAAAGTGCTGCCCGATCGCGCTGCGTACCTGTTCTGTCATCGTGGGGTCGCAAAAGAGATCTCGGCAATACTAGATGTTCCTATGAGAAATGATCCGCTCCGAGAGCCGCTCCATGAATATCCAAAGACTAATAAGCTTGCAATAAAAATTCAGGATTCGCAGAAATGTCCTCGATACATAGGCGCACTCGTGCGTGGTATAAAAGTTGCACCATCACCTACATGGCTTAAAGAAGCACTTGAATCTGTTGGGCAGCGGTCGATAAACAACGTTGTTGATGCGACCAATTATGTGATGCTGAATATAGGTCAGCCACTCCACGCATTCGATGCAAGCCATATGGCAACGAATGACGGCACATATGCAATCGAAGTACGCGCCGCGTATAAAGACGAAAAGATTATGGCGCTTACGGGCGAAGAATATATCTTACCGGAAGATACGATACTCATCACGGATTCATTTGCGGGTAAGTCTATCGGCATTGCGGGAATTAAGGGTGGCCTATCCTCAGGAATTAGCGAAACGACGACAGATATTATCATCGAATCAGCAAATTTTGATGGGACCTCTATACGCCGTGCATCGCAAGCCCTAAAACTTTGGACAGATGCGTCACAGCGTTTTCAAAACAGACCATCGCCTGACCTTGCAGCGTATGGTATGCGTGACGTTCTGGCACTCATAAAAAGTATCGCGGGTGGGGAGGTGGTAGGCGTAACGGATGTGTATCCAGGAGAAGGAGCAGAACAAGCGCGACAGGCGTCGACTGTAATCGTATCAAGTCAAATTATCAACGGGCTTCTAGGCTCTACCTTTTCTAATGAAGACATTGCAAACACATGGAGGGGCCTTGGATTTGAGTACGAGCAGACTGGCGATTCCTTTACAATAACGCCGCCCTTTGAACGACGCGACCTAGTAATTCCTGAAGACCTTGTCGAAGAAGTTGGTCGCATTATCGGCTACGATCGGATTCTCCCAAGACAACTTCCTCCCATGCCAAAAGCGCCAGATCAGATTCGCTTTCAAAGCATCGAATATATCAAGGATTTTCTCACCGAGCACGGCTTTACTGAGCTTTCAACACAAACCTTTACCAGGGAAGGGGATGTCTGGCTTGCAAACCCACTCGACCAAACACGCCCCGCACTCCGGACCACTCTTACCGGAAATATGCATGAGGCGCTTTCTCGTGCTATAACGATCGCGCCTCGCATATATGGGGCAGCTGAAAATCTTTGTTTGTTCGAGATAGGTACCATCTTTAAATCTGAATCTGAGTGTCTTTCGCTTTGTCTGGGCTACGCGCAGCTGGCGGGTAAGGATGGTTCGGATTTTCTCATGCAGGTTATTGCCCAAATGAAGGAGCGTTTCAACCTCGGTGATTTTGAGGATCAACGGGAATCAAATACCTTGATTGCTTCAACGATACTTACCAATGAGCAATTAAATGCAATCGTGAAGAATGACAGTGTAGCGGCTTCACAACTGAAACGTGTTGCGCTCGGAGGATTTATTCCCTTTTCTATGTATCCGTTCGCGCTGCGCGACATCGCGGTATGGACTCCAGTGGGAACTCAGGAGAATGAGATTTCGAGTGCTATCACTACAGAGGCAGGCGATCTTCTGGTGCGAATTGATCTCTTTGACCGTTTTGAAAAGAAGGATGCTCAGGGAGTAGCAAGCCGTGCGTCATATGCGTTCAGACTCGTGTTCGAATCTCCCAAACGTACACTCTCAGATGAAGACTTGAAACCCCTCATGGAAAGGATTACGAAAGCGTTAAACGCCCGTGAGGGGTGGGAAGTACGTTAGGGGTGATTTGTGTAAAAGTGGGGTCCCAAAAGCTCTCATAATTTGGCCATGCGTGCCTAAATTTAGGGCTTAATCGAGGAGGCAATCTATAGGTGTTTATGCTATAATGGCTATACGAAATATGCCTAAAAGCGAGGATACAATAGCTAAGAAAAGCGGCGCCAAAGGCGCCGCTGCCAGTGCCTCGGGCACTTCTAAAAAAACACCGTCTCGAGGCTCTACAGCGGCTGACAGAGGCAGTTATGATGCATCCTCGATTACCATCCTCGAAGGTCTCGAACCGGTCAGGAAACGTCCGGGCATGTATATCGGTACGACCGGTCCAGATGGTCTTCACCACCTGATTTGGGAGATTTTTGATAATGCACGTGACGAAGCGATGGGTGGATTCGCTGATGATATTGAGATCGCGCTTCTTCCTAACAACCGTGTTCGTGTCGTTGACAACGGTCGTGGTATCCCCGTAGACAAACATGCGCACAGTAAGGTTTCCGCTCTTGAGACGATTATGACTACTCTGCATGCGGGAGGAAAGTTCGGCGGAGAAGCATCAGGATACAAGGTATCAGGAGGTCTTCATGGCGTGGGGGCTTCGGTTGTGAACGCACTTTCAACCTATGCGCGCGTCGAGGTCCATAAGGATGGTAGTAAGTACGAGCAGGAATATAAAATAGGAAAATCGCTTGCACCAGTGAAGAAAATCGGGACAACCAACCACCAGGGTACGATCGTTACGTTTGAAGCAGATGCTTCCATTTTCCCTGAAGTAAAGTACGAATGGAGCCGCATTGTGTCGCACGTTCGGCAGCAGGCCTATCTTGTGAAAGCTACACGCATTTCAGTTATCGATGCTAGGGGGCTCGAAAAAGTTGCGGATAAGGAGGTTGTCTACATACGTGAGCTTGCTCTTGAAGTTCCGTCGATGAGCTTTTATTTCGAAGGTGGTCTTCGTTCTCTTATTTCTTTCTACAATCAGCACCAAACGCTGGTGCACAAGAATATTTTTTACATCGAAAAAGAGCAGGACAATGTATCAGTCGAGATCGCACTGCAATACATTGACGATATGACCCCGCGTCTCACGGCTTTTGCAAATAATATTTACAATGCTGAGGGAGGAACACATGTAACTGGTTTCAAAACGGCACTTACGCGTACTTTGAATACCTATGCTCGTACATCAGGCATCCTCAAGGAAAGCGAGGAGAATTTTACAGGAGATGATGCACTCGAGGGAATCACTGCAGTCGTATCAGTTAAGATGCAGGAGATACAATTCGAAGGGCAAACGAAGGGGAAGCTCGGTTCAGTTGAGGCACAGGGGGCAGTAAATACGGTATTTACTGCAGCGTTCTCAATGTTTCTTGAAGAAAATCCTGATGACGGACGCGCGATCGTAAACAAGGTACTTCTGGCACTCAAGGCTCGCAAAGCGGCCAAAGCGGCTAAAGATTCAATTTTACGTAAAGGAGCCCTCGAAGGCATGACACTTCCCGGTAAGCTTGCTGACTGTCAGACCAAGGATGCTTCTGAATCAGAGCTTTTCATTGTGGAGGGTGATTCAGCGGGAGGCTCCTCGAAAATGGGTCGCGATCGTCGCACACAAGCCATTCTTCCGCTCCGCGGTAAGATCTTGAATATAGAGCGCGCACGCCTCGATAAGATGCTTGCGAGCGAACAGATTAAAAATCTCGTTGTTGCGCTTGGTACAGCAATTGGTGACGTCTTTGATCTTAGCAAGTTACGCTATCACAAGATCATCATTGCAACTGACGCTGATGTTGATGGTGCCCACATTCGCACCCTTCTCCTCACGCTATTCTATCGGCATTTCCGACCGATCATTGATGGCGGTTTCATCTATATTGCACAACCGCCGCTCTATAAGATCAAGCGAGGAAAGGAGATCATGTATGCGTATTCCGATGAGGAAAAGTTTAAACTTCTTGGTGAGGATACTGAGGTAATGGATGCAGCAGAAGAGGAAGAAGCTGAAAAGGCTGAAACTGAGGAATCTGAAGAAGCCGCAACGACAAAGAGATCAGCGAAAGTCTCCATCCAGCGATATAAGGGTCTTGGTGAGATGAATCCATCAGAGCTTTGGGAGACAACGATGGATCCGAAAAATCGGGTGCTCAAACAGGTACGCGTAGAAGACGCTTCCGAAGCTGACCGCATCTTCGATGTATTAATGGGTTCGGATGTTGCAGGACGTAAATCGTTTATCCAATCAAACGCCAAGCTTGCGAATTTGGATGTGTAACACAAAAAGAAAGAGCTTGTGACCAAAACCACAAGCTCTTTCTTATAAGTTTATTTAGTTTAGTACTGAGCGGGGAGTGCGTAGGGACCTCCAACTTCTATATTTGCAGTCTCGACGTTATTGGCTTTGTTGTATTCTTGGATTTGATCATTCGGATCGACAACGATACTGACTACCTGATTGCCAGGCACGGTCTGATTGAAGCCAAGCGTAAAGCTAATACCATTCTTAGGAGCAATTGGTGGCTCGAGTGGGGAATTAAATACCGGACCAGTGGCCGAAGGAATGTCTGCATTGAAAGTCCAAGCCGGACTAATATTTGTGCCGACGTTATTTACGATGAACTTCACCGCAGGATGGGCACCTGGTGGAATGACTGTTGCCGGCACGAAGGTATCCGTAGTATCACCTGCAAGATAACCAACGGCGGTAATTGTTACGGAGAGATCAGGAAGGCCATAGAAAGCCGGTTGCTGCTCTGCCGGTGCCCTGGTCTGACTCGATTGAGTTGTGTAACCAGCGGGAGCACTAGAATTCTGAGATTGTGTAGCATTAGGAATGGACTGCGTAGGAGTCATTACCTCCGGAATTGCAGAGAATGGAATAGTTGTTGTCGCAGGAACTACGGCAAGCGAAGGGTTTGGGGTGGTCGATGTGCCTGAGAGGGTAGCAAGTTTCGTCACTGCCTGTGGCACGTAGCGTGCGCTATAGATTGCGAGTGCAATACCAAAAACGACAAGTGCGACGAACCCAACAACGGCAAGACCATTAACCGCAGCTTGACGGGCTCCCTTGTTGTTACTTGCGTCCTGATTCTGTGGATTCCCTACGTTCGTGCTCGACTGATTCATATAGCCCTATATTTAACATACCTAGTATTTTTTGTCAACCTATCTGGGATAAGCCCATTTTACGGGATATTGTCAATATCTCGAGAAAGGGCCTCAGCATAACCTTGACAAAGAGAATGAAGTGGTGTATTAATGCTTAAGAACATATGACCGCAGCAAAAGCCTTTGTCGCCCTTATCAGGGCCCCAAAAAAGATCGCAGAACGGAAGTGGAGCTTCCTGGCTGTTTTTATTGTGGTTTTGATAGTGACGGTGAGCATATGTTCGGCAACAGGATTCATCCCTGACCCAGTATCGGCAAGCACGGCTTCTTCTACGCCTTCAACGAACGTAGAGACGTCTCCGCTCGTCGCATCAGCGATAACGGGCAATGGCACCGCAGCGCCGCTCAATGGGCAGATCAATATGTCAGGAGACTTGCCAGTCCACATCATAATTCCAAGTATCGGAGTTAATGCTACCGTTGCGAACCCAGATACGCTTGATGTGAATGCACTCGACAACTACCTTTCATATGGAGCTGCTCGTTACCCGACGTCGGCGACGCTTGGTGAACAGGGCAATATGATTCTGTTTGGCCACTCAAGTTATTTGCCAATTGTGTATAACAAGGCATATAAGACTTTTGATGGTATTCAGAACCTGAAGCCAGGCGACCAGATTGACGTATACAGCACTACCAAGGAGTACGTGTACTCAGTCGATACCGAACAGAAGGAAAGTGAGACGTCAGATTCAATTCCATTGACTGATACCGGTTACACGCTTACTCTTTCTACCTGCGATTCGTTTACTGTAAAGACTGATCGTTTCATCGTCACGGCAACGCTTGTTGGAAGCTATCCGCTCGGAAGTACGACTCAATAAAAGTCGGGCTCCCGCGTGTATAGCTCCTAGGAAGTATTCGGGAGAAGACGCCCAGCGCACCGCAAGGTGCGAGTAGGGACGCAAGAACATTCATAAATCTGCTGCGATCTCTGTGAAAGGAGACAAGGTCCCATTCCGGGATCGCAGTAAAACTCAACCCAAAACGAAGGAGATTAATCCGATGAGGAAGCAATTCCTTAGCCTGTTTGCGGCGACGTGCCTTACGGGCGCCGTCGCAATTGTCGCTGTGCCTAACCAGGCGCATGCGGCTTTTCACTGGAGGAACTATGACGCCGACCCGGCCTTTCCGAACCGGCAGGCCGCCATGGCCGGACGCGAACAATACTTCAAACAAATCGGGTGGTCCGGCGGACTGCTCGAGGCAGCCATGAAAGCGACTTCGGTCGCCGGCACGATTGAGACCAAGGGTCTCAAGCCCGGTATGCATCTGCACAGCATGGAGTCCGGCGGCGGTGTCGTAAATTACGACATCATCGTTATGTCCAGTCCAAGCTTCGGCGACGGTGTGGACGTCGAGGTCTGGACCTTCCAGTACGAGGGCGAGACCCACACGATCTACCTCCCCGTCAGCTGCCACAATTGGGCAGAGGCGGTGGTTGGCACCACCGTATCGGAAGTTCCTGTCACCCCTACTTGCGGCACAATCGGGGTCGAAATTCCGGACGAAGATGAAAATCTTCATTCGGGGGTCCTCGGCAACACACCAATCCAGGACAGTCGTCACTGCTTGGCCTGGAGCCTGGACAAGGTCCAATGGAATCCGTGGCAGGACAACTGCCCCGATAACTGCCGCTTTAATGCGGCGGCGAATCAGGTCCATAAGGACGTGCTCCTGACCAATTCCTTGCCGGTTCCTTCGGGGACTCGCAAGGTCTGGTTCCGAGTTCCCGAGAACTTCACCGCGGCGGCCTCAGACAAGATGACCGCATTTTGCATGAAGCAGGCCGACACCGGCAAGCAGTCATGCACCATGCTCGTCGTGCCCTATAACTATCACGGCGGCATGGCTACTCTTTGGGCTTCCCGCGCGGCGATCCCGCTCGAGAAGTACAAGGAAGGCGCCCGTCTCTATTGGATCTATCCCAAGATCCAAGCAGACGGGTCGCAGGAATGCGAGCCGGAGAGTGACCAAATGCCGTCGAAGTAACGTCGGCGAATCTGAGTTGAGTAACAGAGAGGTAGCGGTCGGATTCCTTTGGATCCCGATCGCTGCTCCTCTTTTTTGTACGCCGGTTAAGTCGGCAATGTGTCATATTTTTACCATCGTCATCCCATTATCAAGCGTCAGCTATCAACTTATGGAAATCAATAAAACAACACTTCATGCTTCACAAAAGCGCTCGATCTATATCGGGCTATTTGCGGTACTTGCCGTCTTGATACTTAGTGCTGGGGTTGCTTTCGCGACAGGATTGACACATCCCGTAATGGCCCATGCTCAATTCGATGATAGCGTTGATGGCGACAGCACTATTGATATCACGGAGCCAGTTACAGTCGCACCTACCGATACAGATGCCGACACAGGGGGCGATACTATCTCGGATATTGAACCGGTAATAGTTGCTCCACCTTGCTGCACACTCCCCGATGATTCCGGTATCCCAGAACCCGTAACCACAGCTCCATCAGATACTGACACAGGGAATACTCCTGAACCTGTAACAGTAGCTCCACCCTGCTGCACGTTGCCGGTAAACCCTGAACCAGTAGTGGTTGCACCACCTTGCTGCACTTTGCCAACTACCCCTACACCCCCAGTGACTCCTCCCGTGACTCCTCCCGTGACTCCTCCGGTAATACCGCCACCACCCCCTCCACCCCCTCCACCACCGGTGCTGCCTGAATGTAAATTCCTCACAGCAAGTGCGAGTAACATCTCGCCTGGTCAGGCCGTAACGCTTTCTTGGCAGACGCTCAATGCAACCTCAATTTCAATTAATAATGGAGTGGGTTCAGTTACACCGGTAAATTCTGGTTCAACCGTTGTACATCCAACTGGAAGCACAACGTACATCGCGACGGTGAATAATGGTATTCATAGCGTGAATTGTCAGGCATCGGTAACCGTACAAACACCTCCGCCACCAAATGTTCCCGCATGTCTTTATCTTCATGCAGATCAGACGAACATCACACCTGGACAGGCAGTTACGCTTACCTGGGCATCTCAGAATGCAACCTCGATATCAATCAATCAAGGAATCGGCAACGTTACCCCGGTTGCTACCGGTTCAACCACGGTACATCCTACGGGCACAGTCACTTACATCGCTACAGTTCCTGGAGCAACTGCAAATAGTAATTGTGAGGTAACGGTAACGGTTCAAGCACCGAGTTGTTCAACCACCAATTCTTGTGGGGGCGGCGGTGGTGGAGGGGGAGGCGGGGGTGGCGGAATCGTCACCCAGGCCCCACCTCCACAGACAGAGGTCTATCTTTCACAGATTCCGTACACCGGTCTTGACCTCGGTCCCGTCGGTACGGTCATCTATTGGGTTCTTCTTGTGGCATGGTGCCTTGCTGCTGCGTATCTCGCACTCTTTGTCATCATCCCATTCGTTTACAAGAGTCTAATGGCCTTTGGGGCTAATGTCGGGCATTTGCTCAACAATCCTACGAATCTTACCCCTGTAGCTGCAGGTGGACATACCGTAGCGTCAACCTACGAAGCATATCGAGCCCATATGCAGCCAGGTATGCCAGCAGCTGAGCCCAGCTACGCTCCTGCTTCGTACGCCGCATATTCTGCCGCACCAACCGCAACGTATGCGAACAACACTTCCCAAGGGTTTCGTTCATTTGCTGCAGCAGGTTCAGCACTCACGATTGATGACATTGTAAAAGGCCTTTCCCGTGAGTCAGCGGCATCACAGCAGTCGGCATACGTCTCACAACCTCCTCATCAACAGGAAGATCTTGTAGCGACAGGGCAGGCAGCTCATACTAACCCTATGCCTCCTGTCCGAAAGACAGCTCCCGCACCTCAAACTACGTATGTAGCTCCGGTATCGACTGATGTCCGGGATTTCGTTGCAGCACTCCTTGATGGAGATCGTCAGACGGTATTCAGCACTATACGTCAGATGGTTCGTGAGGGGGGCAATGCTGAGGACTTTCTCACGCAAGTTGTTTGTGCTCTCGATGATGCATACCGCGCGCCGCTCGACGGCACACCGGTTAATCTTGAGATTGCACAACTCACACAGAATTGTGCACCAGCATTCCTTGAGCGTATTGTTATGTCGCTCACCAATGCCGTCGACTCAAGTTACTCGCCAGGTATCACAGGCGCTAAGCTTGCTGCGACCCGAGCACTTGCAGTTGTAGAAGGCTAATTAATAAGACATTTCACAAAAAAGAAAACAGCCTCGGCATGAAAAATGCTGAGGCTGTTTTCTTAATACATTCTACGTATGATTCTCGATCTCCTTCTTGATTTTGCTCAGGAAATCAGGGACAGATCCTGGTGTAGACTTCTCGCCGTCGCGGCTTTCTACAGTAATTGTTTGATCGGTTACCTCCTTGTCCCCAACGACAAGTACATAAGGGATTTTTTCAGTCTTTGCAGTTCTGATTTTTTTGCCGAGAGACTCATTCGCATCATCAATATCCGCACGAATACCAGCATCCTTAAGTAGTGCCAAGACAGACCGTCCATAGGCAACATGTTTTTCAGATACGGGTACGATACGTGCCTGCAGCGGCGAAAGCCACGTAGGAAATGCGCCTGCATATTTTTCTATGAGAAATGCCATGATACGTTCAAGAGCTCCAATTGAAGAGCGATGTACCACAAACGCTCGCTTTTCGGTTCCATCCTGTCCAACGTAGGTAAGATTGAAACGTTCTGGCATACAAAAATCGTATTGCACCGTAAAGGCAGTATCCTCTTTGCCGTTCACATTCTTCATCTGAATATCTATTTTAGGACCGTAGAAAGCAGCTTCTCCCGGTGCTTCAACAAAATGCGCTCCACGCGCTATGAGCATTTTCCGTAGGAGATCTTCTCCTACGTCCCATGCAGTGTCATTTTTATAGTATTTCTCGCTATCAGAACGATCTCCAAGGGACAAGCGATATGAATAATCCGTTCCGTGCACCAAGCCGAACGTTCCAGCCACGAATTCTATAAGATCAAGAGCCGCACCAACTTCTTCAATAGCTTGCTCTTCAGAAGCAGTTACAATGTGGGCATCTGCGAGACAGAACGTGCGCACGCGCAAAAGTCCCGAAAGTTCACCTGATTGTTCATATCGATAAAGCTGCGCAAGTTCTGCTATACGCATGGGAAGCTCGCGATAACTTACGGGTTTTCGAAGATAAAGTTCGAAGTGATGTGGACACGTCATCGGGCGCAGCATAAATTTCTCCCCATCGATGTCTATTGGCGCATACATCGAATCTTTGTAGTGCGGGTAGTGACCCGATTTTTCGTACAGATCGAGTTTTGCAAGATCTGGGGTATAGACGTGAAGATAGCCGCGCCGTATTTCTTCATCGACGATGAATCGCTCGAGCTCGCGACGTACCACGGAACCTTTTGGAGTAAAAAGTGGAAGACCTTTCCCAACAAGGTCGGAAAAGGTGAAAAGATCAAGCTCCTTGCCGAGTTTCCGGTGGTCGCGCTTTTTTGCTTCCTCACGCTGTGCAATGTAATCCTCGAGATCTTTTTTCGTCTCGAATGCAAGACCGTAAATACGAGTAAGCATTGGCTTGGTCTCATCGCCGCGCCAGTATGCACCTGCTATGCGATCGATCACGAAAGAGTCGGGCGCAATATCGTGAGATGGATTTTCCGCATGACCCCCACGGCATAGGTCAGTGAAGCCGTCTGCGCTGTACAACATTATTTTCTCACCCTTACCCACGATTTCATCGATAAGTTCGAGCTTATAGGGATTTTCAGCGAAACGAGCTCGCGCATCTTTTTCCGAGACTTCAACGCCAGTCATTGAATTCCAAGATGCGAGCAACTCACGCATTGTTTCCTCAAGCGATGCAAGATCTGTTTCCTTAGGCGCATCGTTCTCCCTTTTTATTTCAGGATTATTCTGGTCATCTTTAGGAGTAGAGAAATCAAAGTCATAGTAGAAGCCGTTGTCGATAGCAGGTCCGATAGTCGTTTTGGCATGCGGATATCGTTCAAGAACAGCCGCCGCTAAAAGATGAGCCAAGGTATGGCGTTTTTCAGCAAGTGAGGCGTTTGAAGAGGGCATACTAGGAGCATAGCATATGCGATTAAACCTCTTGAGGCAGAGGAAATAAGATCATTATTTCGGAGCTTATAATGCTTTCAAATTCTCAATAGCAAGGCTAGTCTCGCCATTGCGGTTTGAAACTGTCCCTTTAATCAGAAGGCATGAGCCTGGCAAGACGAGTTCGGCATGCTCTCGGAAAAGCTTTGGGAAAATCACCGCTTCGATCGAGTCAGTTCGATCCTCGAAGCGGACAAATGCCATGCGGTCGCCGTTCTTTGTGAGGACCGTACGAACTTCCCCCACGAGCACCGGCAAGATGAGTGCCATGCCCACCTCTGCTTTATCGTTGATCTGGGCAATGGTGGTGTGTGCTCGTGACTCTATAGCCTCGTGTGCATCGAGCGGATGACCAGATACGTAAATACCTAGTAATTCCTTTTCCCATGACAATTTTTCACCAAGCGATATTGGGTACTCAGTGGCTGGAAGCGTAAATATCGGCGCTGCTACCATTGTTCCAAAGAGCGAATCTTGTGAATGCACGGCGGTAGCATCACGGTGAAAGGCGAGCATCGCATCTAAATTTGCTAAGAGAGTCCCGCGACCATTCACTCTGTCAACAAATCGATCAAGTGCACCGCATTTAATAAGAGACTCGAGTGATTTCTTATTTAAATTCCGGGACTCGATGCGCGACAAGAAATCTGAAAGAGACTGAAATAACCCGTTTTTCTCGCGCTCTTCAAGAATTGTTCCTGCAACACCTTCGCCAAAATTCTTTATTGAGCAAAGACCAAAACGGATTACTTTTGCAGGGACATTTCCGTGAGTTTTCGTATCGGAATTCTCACTTTCAACCAGCAGCGCGGGATTTGTGACCACAGTGAAATCAGTGCCACTTTCGTTGACATCAGGAGGCAGAACTTTTATCTGCATACGCTCACATTCGGCGACCGAGCGCGCGATCGATTCCGTATCACCAGCATCTGCGGTGAGGACCGCTGCCATATACTCCACAGGATAATTTGCCTTCATATATGCGGTCTGATATGCAACTTTTCCATAACTTGCCGCATGTGCTTTATTGAATCCATATGCGGCAAAAGGCTCAATAAGTTTCCAGAGCTGATCTGCTTTCTTTTCAGTTAGACCACCGTACTCCATGAATCCTTTCATAAGTTTTGCTTTCTCGGAGCGCATAATTGCAGGCACTTTTTTACCCATTGCTTTGCGGAGCGTATCGGCTTCGAGCCACGAATAGCCACCAAGACGTATCGCTGATAAGAGCACATCATCTTGATACACGAGAAGACCGTATGAAAAATCAAGATAATCAGCCATGCGTGGATCGAGAAACGTTGCAAGTTTGGGGTTATGTTTTCGTTCAATATATTGCGGAATCGTTTCCATCGGGCCAGGACGATATAAGGCAACCATAGCGTTGATATCGTGAATGGTTGTTGGTCGGAGCTCTTTTAGATAGCGCGTCATGCCCGAGCCGTTCAACTGGAAAATTCCTTCAGTTTCGCCGCGCGCAAGCATTTCATACGTTTTGGCGTCGTCAATCGGAATGTTTTCTATATCGACCAAGATTCCTTGCGATTCCTTAACACGCTCGACGGCGTCTGCAAGTATGGCGAGATTTTTAATCCCGAGGAAGTCGAATTTGAGAAGGCCAACACCTCCATATTCGTCAGAGATCGAGCGCATATCATACTGCGTTATGATTTTCCCTTCGCCTGACCCTTGCGCTTTGGGGTCGAACTGAAGAGGTGTCCATTCGACGAGCGGTGTCGGCGAGACTACGACACCCGCAGCATGCACCCCAACATGTCGCACACATCCTTCAATACGCTTCGCGAGATCAAGTATCTGATGGACATCATCATCTTCGTCATAGAGGGATTTAAGTTCTGGCGTTTCTTCGAGTGCCCGATCAATAGTCATGGGGAATCCCTGAGAGCCTATAGGTATGAGTTTTGCAATTCGATCGCCCATGCCGTACGAATGGCCAAGCGCACGCGATACGTCGCGGACCGCAGCACGAGCCGCAAGTGTTCCGAAGGTGCCGATTTGTGCCACATGATCAGCGCCGTATTTTCGCTTTGTATAGGCGATCATGTCATCGCGACGGTTATCAGCCATATCCATGTCGATATCGGGCGCTTTCGGGCGTTCAGGATTAAGAAAGCGTTCAAAAGGTAGTTTGTAGAAAAGGGGATCAACGTTTGTGATTCCCGTAAGATATGCTACCAAAGAGCCCGCGGCGGAGCCGCGCGTCGTCGTCAAAATACCGGCAGTTTTCGCATAATTCAAAAGATCAGAAACGACAAGATAGTACACAGCAAATCCCTTAGAGATAATGATGTCGAGTTCATACTCAATACGCTTCCTCACTTCTTCCGTCTCCTCCATTTCACGCACTGCAAGTCCTGCGTATGCCTTCTTGCGCAGTTCATCATCATGAGATTTGTATCCCTCAGATATTGGTACAGCAGGGAATACCCACGTGCCAAGATCAAATGACACCTCGCAACGATCTGCAATTGTACGCGAATTATCAACTGCCTCCGGAATATCCTTAAAAACCTTTAAAGCTGTACTTTCTGAGATAAAGGAAAAATCCTCTTGTTCGTTACTACGATCACCTCCTGCGCCTGCCCGCCCGTGTTGGATACGTCGCATAACCTCAGTCGCCTCACGGTCTTCCGGTTTCAGATAGTACACATCTTGTTGTGCAACAAGGGGTACCCCCGACTGCTTCGAGAGTTCAATCAGTTTATGCATCTTTGCTTCATGTCCTGGCACCGTCGGGTGATAGGTGACTTCAAGGTACAAATTCTTCTCACCGAAAATGCTGACATATTCTGCAAGCGAAGCAGCAGCACCATTGTTGTCGCCTGCCGAGAGCATATAAGGTACTTCTCCCGCGAAAGAAGGAATGATGGCGATAAGACCTTTTGCGTGTGTTCGCATTAGTTCCTTATCAATACGGGGCTTGTCAAAGAATCCTTCGACATGCGATTTCGTGATAAGTTTCAGTAGATTCTTGTAGCCTTCATTATTTTCCGCTAGTAGGACGATGCGCGAATACTTCGCATCAAGTACGCGATCCTTATCAAGTCTCGAGCGTGGAGCTACATATATATCGACACCAAGAATCGGCTTTACTCCCATTTTTGTAGCAGCCTTATAAAATTCGATTGCGCCATGCATATTACCTGAATCGGTTAGCGCAACTGCCTCCATACCTTCCTTACGTGCCGCCTCTACGAGCTCTTCAACCTTCGGGAGCGCCTGTAAGAATGAGTAGTGGGTATGAGTATGGAGATGAATGAAACGGCTCATATCATGAGTATAGCGCGAATAGCGAAGTGCTAAAATTAGTGCATGAAAAGGCAAATGATCCATGAGACTGATTCTTGGAGTTGATGAGGCTGGGAGGGGGCCACTCGCAGGACCCCTTGCGGTCGGAACAATTGCCGTTCCTGAGGGAACCAATCTACTTGAGATATTTCCAGGCCTTAATGACTCAAAACAGCTCTCTGAAGAGATGCGTGAAAGGATCTTCGGACAATTAGAAGAAAGCGTCTTGCGTGGAGAAGTGCGATTCCATGTCCAACTGGTGGGTCCGAAGTATATCGATACAGAAGGTCTCACGGAAGCGATTGGCGTGGGCGTCCGAAGCGGTGTGAGGATGCTCTTGCCCAACCCGTCACTTGGAAAGGTCTTCCTAGATGGTTCGCTCAAGGCGCCTGAGGAATATGACCAGGAAACCATCATAAAAGGGGACACACTGATCCCTGAGATTATGCTCGCTTCAATCGCCGCAAAAGTGACCCGTGATCGACGTATGGTACAGCTTGGGCATAAATATCCTCAATACGGATTCGAAATACATAAAGGATATGGCACCGAAGCCCACTATCAAGCACTGCGAGAGCATGGGCCCTGCAAGATACATAGGCAATTATTTCTACGAAAATTCAACAATGCAATGCTGGAAGAAAAAACGGAAATGGATTCGCCGGCATAATTTTAGAAATTGATAAAAAATGAGGCAATTTGCCGCATTCATTTCTGAGCAATTTCTACGACGATCTCTTTCTGGCCTTTTCACGTGACTTGTGCTACGGTGTGACCCATGTCAGTCCGAATGCGCCATACGAGCTCCCACAGCAAGAATCGTCGAAGTCACCATGCTTTATCGAATGCTACTATCGTGACCGATAAGGAAAGTGGCAAGCTTCGCTTGCCCCACACTCTTGATGAATCGACCGGTATGTATCGAGGCATTCAGATTGTTCCCAAAAAAGAGATTCGCAAAGAAGAGAAGAAGGACGAAGCGAAAACTAAGCATAAGCGCGAGCACACTCCTGCTGGCGGCGTGAATGAACCCATCCATACTGAAAAGCATCAAGCGAAAGAGAAAAGTGAAAGACAATCACAAGGACTGTTCGAGAAAGTCACTCATGACAGAACTCGTTCGCGGTCGGGCACTGGTTCCTAAGAATAGATATGCAAACCCGCTTCAAGCGGTTTTTGCTTATACACTTTATACACCTCATTACGCCTATTCAGAGCGTCCTAATATTGTTACTCTAGTAAGGTACTGCTCTTTCATATGGCCAATCGGCATCTAGCACGTTCAGTCGTTCTTCAAACACTTTTTGAGTGGGATACAACGCATGCCCAGGACGAGAATGTTATCGAAATTCTAGATCGCAACGTTGAAGAATTTGGGGGCGAGGATACCGATCGCGTCTTTATGGAACAGCTTCTCAAGGGTGTCATCGCGAAACGTCAAGACCTTGACCTTGTTATAGGCAAGGCGGCCCCCGATTGGCCTATTGAAAAGATCGCACCCGTTGATCGGAATATTTTACGCATTGGACTCTTCGAGCTCTTGTTTGCTGACCGTACACAAGTTCCGGCGAAAGTTGCAATCAATGAGGCCATTGAGCTTGCAAAAATCTTCGGCGGTGAATCATCAGGTCGATTTGTGAACGGCGTGCTTGGCGCTGTATACAAAGAGATGGGCGAGCCTGGTAAAGACGAAACCGGGAAAAAGCAAAAGGTAAGCCGTGCGGAACTTCCGCTACAGCAGTTAGGAGGTGCAATCGTTTATGCATACCACGAAGGGCAGTATTACCTCGCGCTTGTGCACGATGTTTTTGGGCATTGGACCCTATCGAAGGGCAAGCTCGAACCAGGAGAAAATGTAGAACAAGGAACAATCCGCGAAATCAAAGAAGAAATGGGCGTGGACATAACAATCGAGGCAAAGA
The DNA here is from genome assembly GCA_963851445.1 of uncultured bacterium. GTDB lineage: Bacteria > Patescibacteriota > Minisyncoccia > Phycocordibacterales > Phycocordibacteraceae > C7867-001. The sequence continues at coordinate 538,900 of CAWKPH010000001.1, forward strand.
TCGGTGAGAACGAATACATCGCGTCGCACCCTGAAAAAGGGAAGTTCCGCAAGCACGTAAGTTATTTTCTCGCACGCTCGGAATTTGAACCTCTCAAACTTCAAGAGGAAAAAGGGGGTCTCGACGATGTGCGCTGGTTTCGCCTAACCGATATTCTTGACCTTAACTTCTACGATGATATGCTGCCAATCGTAACGGCGGCGGTGCAGAAAATACTCGACACAGCACCCAAGCCCCGAGCCTCATAAATGCCTGACTTTTCTGAATACGCTAAGAAACTTGAATTAACTTTTAGTAACCTTGATCTCTTTGTCGAGGCGCTCACCCATCGTTCCTATCTAAACGAGAATCGTGATGCAGTCCACGCTCATAATGAACGGCTCGAATTTCTCGGTGATGCCGTACTGGAACTTGCAGTTACTCACTTTCTTTTTCATAAATTTCCCGATCGTGATGAAGGTGATCTAACTGCGTATCGGGCCTCGCTTGTGAATACCGTGTCGCTCGCACACATTTCACAAACACTCGGACTCAACGATATGCTCCTGCTTTCAAAAGGGGAAGCCAAGGATACTGGACGCGCAAGACAGATCATCCTTGCAAACGCTTTTGAGGCACTCCTTGGTGCCATTTATCTCGATCAGGGATATGAGGTTGCAGAATCGTTTCTTGCGAAGCATCTTTACAATAAAATCGACGACGTGATCAAGACACGTGCCTGGCAGGATGCAAAGAGTCATTTTCAAGAAGTCGCGCAGGATAAGGAAAACACAACACCTCACTATCAAACCATTCACGAAGAAGGTCCTGATCACGACAAACATTTCACGGTCGGGGTATATCTTGGCAGCAAGGAGATTGCACAGGGCGTTGGTAAATCAAAGCAGGAGGCTGAGCAAGAAGCGGCAAAAAATGCGCTTGCGAAGACCGGCTGGTAGTAACGTAAGCTCTTTGGTGCGGTATACTTTTACAAATGCTGAAGCGACTCGAGATCGCTGGTTTCAAATCATTCGCGCGTAAGACGGTGCTTGATTTCTCTGCACAGGCGACTGCGATTGTGGGACCAAACGGATCGGGCAAATCGAACCTTGCAGAAGCCTTTCGTTTCGCTCTCGGCGAGCAGTCGATGAAGAGTATGCGCGGGAAGCGCAGCGAGGACCTCATCTTTGCGGGTTCGCACACAATTCAGCGCGCGAATCGTGCGGCGGTTGCGATTGTATTTGATAATACGCGACGTATATTTCCGAGACTTGATTTCGATGAAGTCATTGTCGAGCGAGCGGTTTTTCGCGATGGCAACAGCGAGTACTCGATAAATGGTAGTCGTGTACGCTTGCGAGATGTACAGGAACTCCTCGCAAGTGCGAATATCGGCGAAACGGGACACCACATCATTTCCCAAGGCGAGGCAGATCGCATATTACTTGCTGCCCCGCGCGAGCGACGCGCAATGCTCGAGGACGCGCTCGGCCTTAAGACATTTGAATTCAAGAAACAGGAAGCAGAGCGTAAACTCGAAAAGACCGAGGAGAATGTTAAGCAAGTAGAGTCGCTGCGTCGAGAGATAGCGCCACACATCAGATTTCTTTCAAAACAGGTCGAACGTCTCGAGCGTGCTGACGAGCTCCGCCGAGATCTTCAGACCGCATACCAGACGTATTTTGCGGTCGAAGAGACCTATCTTTCGGTTGAAAAAGAACAAACCGAAAAAGAGCTCAGCGAAACTGATGATCGTCTTCGGGTTCTGGAACGTGAACTTGCCGAATACGAAAAAAAGACTGCGCACGATACAGCCGGTATGCAGCGGACACAGGCAGTGCGCGAAGCTGAGCGAGAAGTGGATCGGATCACGAGTGAGCGAGCAGGACTTGCTCGAGAGCTCGGTCGTGTTGAAGGAGCTGTCGAATCAGCACGCAAGCGAAGCATCCAAATGGCTCGGGATTCATATGTGAAGGTGTCTCGCGATGATCTCGCAAGCCTGAAGAGTGAAGTCGATCGTCAGAGCATGATTAGCGAGACAAGCGATACTTCAGCATTCCGTGCAGCTCTAGAATCAATACATCGCGCAGTCACAAATTTCTTTGAACGATTTGCAACCCCAAACGATGATTATCTCTCTGAAGAGGAGAAAACGGTTTTCTCTCTCGAAAAGGAACATGGTGAACTTGTTGCAAAGGAAGAGACACTGAGCGCGGGGCTTGAGGAGGCGCGCACGAAACTTGCTCGCATGCGTGAAGCTATAATCGCGCATGAGGAAACTGGCCGTGAGGAAAATCACCGCATGCTCGGACTCGTCGAAACGAAAGCTCGTGAAGAGGGGATCATAAGCAAGTGCAAGACGCATCTCGAGCGCCTCGTGTTGCTCAAGGCTCAGTTTGAGCGCGAGCGCGGCGAGGCTCTCGCACTAGCAGGAACGCCGGCACTCTCCTACGTCGGTGTTGAAGAGCTTCCTCGTGAGGAGCGCAGCGCACAAGAAGATCGGCTACGTGTTATCGAACGTCTTAAAATCCGCGTTGAGGAAGCAGGTGGTGCAGGTGAGGATGTGCGTTCAGAATATAAGGATTCGGTTGAGAGAGAGGCATTTCTTGCACGAGAGCTTGAGGACCTTTCAAAATCAGCTGCTGGTCTACGCTCTTTGATCAAGGAGCTTGATGAAGAGTTGAGCAAGACATTTTCCGATGGCCTACGTAAGGTAAATATATCTTTTAATGAATTTTTTGCACTTATGTTTGGCGGCGGCAAAGCAGAACTCGTGCTTGAAGAACTAACAAATGAAGATGACGAAGAAGAAAGTATGGATGAAGTACCGCACGAACTTCATATACATCGTAAACCTGGCATTGAAGTTAGTGTAAACCTTCCGAAAAAGCGTGTGCAATCACTAATGCAACTTTCAGGGGGCGAACGAGCCCTCACCTCAATTGCGCTCATCTTCGCAATGAGCCAGGTGAACCCGCCGCCGTTTCTCATTCTCGACGAGACTGATGCAGCGCTCGATGAGGCAAATTCGCGCCGCTATGGTGATATGATCGAGAGCCTAGCGAAACGTTCCCAGCTAATCGTAATTTCTCACAACCGCGAAACAATGAGCCGAGCTGGTATTTTATATGGTGTAACTATGAGCGCCGACGGTGTCTCGAAACTGCTCTCCGTTAAATTTGAAGAAGCTGCTGCTGTCGCCAAATAAACAAAGATACCAGTCTATACTCACGACTCTACAAGGAATCTTTATTGCTGTTCTATCAAACCGAAATCAAGTTCGCGCTCAGGAAGTCGCACCGCAATAAGTTTTACGCGAATTGGGTCGCCAAGCGCATACTGCTTCTTGCTTCGCTCACCGACAAGTCGATACCGCTTCTCGTCGTAAATATAGTAGTCATTACCAAGGTCGCGGATGCGAACCATTCCCTCCGCATGAGTTTCCTTAAGCTCTACATATAGGCCGCGATCCGAAACACCACTGATGACTCCGTCAAATTCCTGTCCTAACTTGTCAGCCATAAATTCGACCAGCTTCATCTTGATTGAATCGCGCTCGGCATGCGCCGCTGCGACTTCACGTTCGCTTGAATGGAGCGCAAGCGCATCAAGCTCCTGAAGCTCTTCTTTTGATACTTTTTCTCCGCTATTGAAATGTTTCACCATACGGTGCACGAGAAGATCAGGATACCGACGAATCGGGGACGTAAAATGAGTATAAAAAGAAAAAGCGAGCCCAAAGTGACCGATGTTACGCGTTGTATAGGTCGCTTTCGCCATGGACCGGAGTGCTGCTGTTTTAATCAAATATTCCTCTGGTGTACCTTCGACTTTTTTCAAGAGTGTATTAAGGTCTGTTCCCTTAACTCTGCCTGCTTGGGTTGGGAGCTCGTATCCCATAACTTTCAGAAATTGAGATAGATCTTCAATGCGATCAGCATTCGGGACGTCGTGTACACGATAAATAAAGCCGTTCTCTAGATTCACTTTTTTCGATTCATCAGCGAGTTCTTCAGCAACCGATTCGTTTGCCAGAAGCATGAAATCTTCAATAAGAAGATTTGTGTCTTTGCGTTCTTTAAGTACGACCTCGATTGGCTTGCCAGTCTCATCAAGCTTCACTTTCACTTCTGCAGTATCGAATTCGATTGCGCCCTTGGCAATGCGGCGAGCGCGAATCTTCTTCGAAAGGTCGCGAATAGCAATGAGTTCATCTTTCATGTCACCAGTGCCAGTATCGAGAACCTCCTGTGCATCCTCATACGTAAAGCGACGGTCAGAATGGATGACGGTCTCACCAAACCACTTCTTCAGTACATTCGCATCTCTATCAAGCACAAACACGGCAGACACAGACAAACGATCCTCGTGTGGATTGAGCGAGCATAAATTATTTGAAAGTACTTCCGGAAGCATTGGAATGGTGCGATCAACAAGGTAGACAGAGGTTGCACGTACCTCAGCTTCTTCATTGATTGCCATACCAGGACGCACAAAGAAAGAGACGTCAGCGATATGTACACCTACCTCAATATTCCCATCGCCGAGGAATTTCACTGAAATTGCATCATCAAAGTCCTTCGCGTCGAAAGGGTCAATCGTGAATGTGTGAACGTTTCGGAAATCACGCCTGCGTCCGCTTGTAATCCCCTCGGTAACGTCTTTTGTGATCATCGCTTTTCCATCCGCCTCAAGTTTCTTCGCTTCTGAAATGACTCCCGGAGGGAACTCAGAACGAAACCCCTCAGCAAGTGCGAGTGCGCGCATTTCTGTCTCATGGATTCCTGCAGGGCCAATAATTTCTTCAACCGTTCCCCAGGGATAGGGATTACTCTCTACCCATCCTTTAAACCGAAGCACAATTTTGAACCCAAGCGGCAGATTCTCGCCTCGCACCTCGAACGGTGTGTACATTTTCTTCCAATCAGGAATCATCAAAATTTGGCCATGTGGTGCTCCTGGCGTCGTATCCTCAACGAGCTTCCCAACAAATGTCTCGCGAGATCGTGAAGTAACTTCGAGTACCTTTCCTGCTGCCCGTTTAACTCCACCACGAGTACCATCGATATATCCAGCGCTCGCGACCTTAACCGTGTCGCCAGGGAATGCGCCGCCAAGCCACTCACGCGGTATTAGGAGATCTTCTAGCGGCTTACCATCCTTATCGAAGCCAATAGGCATGAAGCCGATGCCCCGCGGTGTAATCACGATTGGTCCTTCGTATATCTTCGATTCAGAATTCATTTACTTAGACTCTAGCAGATACGTAGATAAGCCGCCATTGATTCTTTGAGGGATTTCTGATACCCTTGCCTCACTATGTTGATGATCCGTTTTCAACGCATCGGCCGGAGGAATGATCCGGCTTTTCGCATTGCCGTCCTCGAAAAGACCGCAGGTCCTAAGGCAGGAAAATATGTCGAATTAGTGGGAACCTATAACCCAAAAACTAAGGAGACGAACTTAAAGCCAGAACGCATCAAAGATTGGATTTCCAAGGGCGCTCAGGTTTCTCCGTCACTCCACAATCTTCTCGTGAGCAAGGGAGTGTATGAGGCCAAGAAAATTAACGTTCTTCCGAAGAAGACCGTTCCCGTAAAAGAGACCGTTCCCGAGGTCACGCCAGCTCCTGCCGCAGAGGCTCCTCCTGAGATTCCGGAAACAATCCCTGCTGCAGAAGAAGTGGTATCAGAAGTTCCAGCTGAAATGCCGACTGAAGCTGAGGTAGAAGTAGAAGCAGTTGATGCAAGCCCCGAAGAAGAGAGTGCTTCTGACGAAGCAGAAGCACCTGCGGCAGAGTAGGCTGCTTCGAGGCAGCAAGTAGGTCACGAACTTGCTTACCGGTTCCTTTGTAACATGCTCGTATTCTTAAACGCCGAATAATCTTTACGCCATGCAAGAACAAGACTACGCTTTCCTGGAATACGTTATCAAGTCCCTCGTCGACCATAAGGACGAAGTAATAATCACGCGCACTGTCGATGAAATGGGAGTACTTCTCACTTTGACTGTAAGTCCGACTGATATGCCAAAGATTATCGGACGTGATGGCAATATCGCAAAGGCACTGCGAACACTTCTGCGCGTCGTGGGTATGCGCCACAATGCACGTGTCAATCTTAAGATCAACGAGCCAATAGGTGGCAAGCGCCGTCCAGAGGAGATGAAGACCATTGACCAGGTAGTCGACGAACTGAGTTAGTAAAATTCAATAGGATCTACTAGGGGATCTTTAATGAAAAACTCTATATGGCTGCAATCCGATTCCATTTGGTGACGCTCTTTCAAGAGGCCTGTAAACCCTATTTAAGCGCTTCTATCGTAGGACGAGCTCAGAAGCAGAAATATATAAAGATTTTCTATCAGAACCCACGTGATTTTGTCACCAATAGATGGGGAAAAGTCGACGAGCGTCCATATGGTGGTGGTCCGGGAATGGTTATGACTGCGCTACCCGTTGTCAAATCCGTGAAGAAGGCACTCACTGCTAGGACAGATAAAAAGAAAATCGCCATTGTATGGTTTGTGCCTGGCTCAAAAGCGTTTACGAATAGCGACGCTGACAGGTTAGCAAAATTTAATGACATCGTACTCGTGTGTGGACGATATGAAGGTATCGATGAACGCGCGTTGAAAATTTTTCAAGACCATGGGAATTGTAAAAACGTATTCCGTAGGAGAAGCCACTTTAACTGGTGGAGAAGTTCCTGCACTCGCGGTCATAGATGCCATAACACGCAGGCTCCCAGGAGTTCTCGGAAAGGACGCTTCAATCGAAGAGCGTCGCGTGGCTTCGCACGAGGTGTATACAAGACCCGAAACCATTGAATGGAAGGGCAAAAACTACAAAATACCGAAAGTTCTGCAAACCGGTCACCATGCGAATATCAATTCCTGGCGCTCAAAACCAAGTCGCAAAGCATAACAAGAATTTATTCCACAGGCTCTGTTAAGGGTAGTTGACGGCAGACAGGGGTTCGCGTTACTATAGGCATACGAGATTGAGTAACGAAGGGCGGTTACGTTATGTGCAGGCAATAAAAGCCGTGGGGAAGATTTAGGGCAGAAAACCAGTTGGAGAGTACTTTTATCAGCGCCTCGGAAAACGAGTAGCGCCGCTCGTACGTATGTACGAGCCGTTCGACGTTTTATACCTTGGCTATCTTCATATAATCTACATGCCTAAAGCAAAACAGCTGACGCAGAAGACTTTTGGTGCATATAAAGCACCTCGTGTGGAGTTTCCAGACCTCGTAGCGCATCAGCGCAAGTCATTCGAATGGCTTGTTCAGGATGGTCTCAAGGAACTTTTTAAGGAATTTTCCCCAATACCGGATTATTCGGGCAAGAAATTCGAACTCCGCATTGATGGCTTCGAACTAGGCGAGCCCAAGGGTGACGAAGAATATGCGCGTGAAAATATGCGCACGTACGAAGCACCCCTCAAAGTGACAGTCACTCTTCAGAACAAGACACTTGGCACTGAAAAGACGCAAGATCTTTTTATCGCTGACCTCCCGATCATGACGCCTCACGGCTCCTTTATTGTGTCCGGTGTTGAGCGCGCAATTGTGCCACAGCTGGCGCGTTCGTTCGGCGCATTCTTTATTGCCGAAGAGCTCAAGGGCAAGAATTGGTTTGGAGCTAAGATCATTCCGTCGCGGGGTGTGTGGATTGAGATCGACTCTGAAGCAGACGGATCAATTAACGTTAGGATTGATCGTAAACGCAAATTCCCGATCACCAGTCTTCTTACAGTCTTTGGTGCGGGGACACGTGATGAAATCTCGGCACGTTTTGCGAAAGACCCTATCGCATTCGCTGCTATTCAGGCGACCCTTGCCCATGACACGACCAAATCAGCAGATGATGCATATGTAGAGATTCACCGCCGTATGCGTGACGGTGACCTTACAACTCCGGAAAACGCTAAACAGTACGTAAATGCACTTTTTACCCCAGAACGATATGACCTTAATAAGGTCGGTCGTTACCGCTTGAATCAGCGGTTTGGCCTCCCAATTACCACAAAGGCGCTCGAAACTCGTACACTTTCTCTTGATGACCTCACGCGCATCACAGCCGAAATCGCACGTCTTAATGCAGATCCAAACGGACACGCCCGATGACATCGATCACCTCGGCTTCCGTCGTGTACGTTTCGTTGGAGAACTTCTCCAGGCGCGCATGCGCGTCGGTATGTCCGCATGAAGCGCAATATTCAGGACCGCATGTCGACCATCGAATCGGAGACATCGCTTCCGATGGCGTTCATCAACCCACGTCCATTTCAGGCATCCATTCGCGAATTCTTCACGGCGAACCAGCTCTCACAATTCATGGACCAGCAGAACATTCTCGCCGAACTTGAGAACATGCGTACGCTTTCCGCACTTGGTCCTGGAGGTCTCACGCGTGAGCGCGCTGGCTTCGAGGTTCGCGACGTGCACCCATCACACTATGGACGTCTTTGTCCAATTCACACGCCTGAAGGCCAGAACATCGGTCTCATTCTTCGTCTCGCGCTCCATGCACGTACAAACGAATTCGGTGTTATTGAGACACCATATGTCAGTCGTGAAGAAAGGGAAGGTGACGGAGGAAGATCGTCTATCTCAACGCACTTGAAGAAGAGGAACATACGATTGCACACGGCGCAACGCCGACGAAACAAGGAAAACCGATTATTGAGCGAAACGGTTGAGGCTCGTCGAAATGGCGAAGCCAGTAGTGGTCTCTCGCGACGAAGTCGAGCTCATGGACGCTTCTACCTATCAGATGTTCTCCGCCGCGACCGCAATGATTCCATTTGTTCGATCATGACGACGCGAACCGTGCACTCATGGGTTCGAACATGCAGAAGCAGGCGACGCCTGTCCTCATTCCTGAGGCGCCACTCGTCGCGACAGGCATCGAAGAGCACGCAGCACGCAACACTGGTCGCCTCGTGATCGCACAGGAAGCGGCGAAGTCACATACGTCGATGCACGCAAGATTATCGTCAACTCACGACTAAGAAGGGAAGCCGCATGAGTACAAACTCCAAGGCCTCACGCAGACCAACCAGAACTCTGCATTCAATCAGCGCCCGTCAGTTACGCCTCGGCGACAAGGTGAAGAAGGGCGATGTCCTTGCCGATGCAAGCTCGTCAGCGCAACGGTCAGATGGCGCTCGGTCAGAATGCGCGCGTGGCATTCATGAGCTGGAACGGCGCTAACTACGAAGACGCCATCATCGTCTCCGAGCGCATGGTTGAGAAGTCCAAGTTCACAACTGTTCACATCGAAGACTTCGATTGTGCCGTGCGCGACACGAAGCTCGGTGCCGAAGTCACGACACACGACATTCCAAATGTCGGCGAACTTCGCCTTAAGAACCTCGATGAAGAGGGCGTCATTCGCATCGGTGCTGAAGTGCGCCCTGGCGATATTCTTGTTGGTAAAGGTAACGCCAAAGGGCGAGACACAGCTTACTCCTGAAGAGCGCCTTCTTCGTTCAATCTTCGGAGACAAGGCAAAAGATGTGAAGGACACGTCGCCTCCGCATGGAAGGAGGCAAGCGAGGTCGCGTTATCGGCGTGCGTGTCTTCTCTCGTGAAAAGGGCGATCAGCTCGAGAGCGGCATTATCAAGAAGATTGTCGTCACGGTCGCGCAGGTGCGTAACGTATCAGTCGGCGACAAGCTCGCTGGTCGTCACGGCAACAAGGGCGTCATCTCACGCGTGCTTCCGGTCGAAGACATGCCATTCGACAAAGACGGCAATCCTGTCGACATCATTCTCACACCGCTCGGTATTCCATCGCGTATGAACCTCGGGCAGATTCTCGAGATGCACCTTGGCCTCGCTGCGAACGAGCTTGGGTACCAAGCCAGTCGTGCCTCCATTTGCGGGTGCAACCGCAGACGAGATTCGTGACGAGCTTGAAGCTGCCGGCTTCGCATCGTTCCGGAAAGATGCAGCTCTATGACGGCCGCACCGGTGAAGCATTCGCACAACCAGTCTCTGTCGGCTACATGTACATCTTGAAGCTTCATCACATGGTGGAGGACAAGATCCACATGCGCTCGATTGGTCCCTATAGCCTCATCACGCAGCAGCCGCTCGGCGGAAAGGCTCAGAACGGCGGTCAGCGCTTCGGGGAAATGGAAGTGTGGGCACTTCTCGGTTATGGAGCGGCGTACACGCTCCGCGAAATGCTCACTATCAAGTCCGACGACATCACCGGCCGTTCGGCGACCTTCGATGCGATCGTGAAGGGCGAGCCGATTAGTCACGCCGGAACGCCAGCATCATTCTCCGTGCTTACCAATCAGATCCGCGGTCTTGCGCTCGATATTCGAACCGCTCGAGCTTCCCCCAGAGGCCTCCTACTAATACCCTAATTTATCTATGGCTAACTTCACAAAAAAGACAGGTCCAAATACGGGCTACGGAAATCACCGACAAGGAGGGGATTGGAATGCGCTTCGTCTCTCGCTTGCTTCGTCCTGAACGAATCCTTGAATGGTCTCGTGGCGAAATCACAAAACCAGAAACCATCAACTACCGCACCCAGCGCTCTGAAAAGCATGGGCTCTTCGACGAAAAGATCTTCGGTCCAGAACGCGACTACGAATGTTACTGTGGCAAGTACAAGGGTATTCGCTATAAAGGAATCGTCTGCGATAAGTGTGGTGTCGAAATCACACGCTCAATTGTTCGTCGCGAGCGCATGGGCCACATCGAGCTTGTCTCGCCAGTAGCGCACATCTGGTTCCTCCGCTCTATGCCATGCCGCATGGCGCTCCTCCTCGGGGTCTCCGCAGCTGACCTTGAGAAGGTCGTCTACTTCGCTGGTTACATCGTTACAAAAGTGCAGGAAGACACTAAGAAGCGTCTCCTCAACGAACTTGAAAGTGAATACAAGACAAAGCATAAGTCACTCGGGACTGATGCTGCAACGAGAAGCATTAAAAGAGCGTATGACTATCGCAAGTCAGGAAATTGATAGCGTTGTCATTGGTAAGGTATTCGATGAAATTCAATACCATCGATTCTCAGTGAAATACGGCACACTCTTCGAAGCCCGAATCGGTGCAGAGGCTATTTATGATCTCTTCCGCAACCTCAAGATGGATGAACTTAAGAAAATGCTCGAAGAACGATATGCAGAACCGCTGGAGCTGCTGATCGCGAAAAGCTTGCGAAGCGTATCTCGCTCATCTCGAGCATGATCGCAGCCGAAGTTCGACCTGAATGGATGTTCCTCACGCGGATTCCGGTTATCCCACCAGCACTTCGTCCAATGGTTGCGCTTGAAGGCGGTCGCCATGCGACTTCCGACGTTAACGACCTTTATCGTCGTGTCATCAATCGCAACAATCGTTTGAAGAAGCTCATGGACATCCATGCGCCGGAAGTGATTCTCCGCAATGAGAAGCGTATTCTCCAGGAGGCAGTCGATGCACTGATTGACAACTCGATTCGCAAAGCCGGAGCGAATGCTGGTGCGCTTACGCCCGCACAACGCCGTCCATTAAAGTCTCTCGCTGATTACCTTAAGGGCAAGCAAGGGTACTTCCGCCAGAACCTTCTCGGGAAGCGCGTTGACTATTCGGGACGTTCCGTTATCGTCGTTGGTCCGGACCTCGAGCTCGACGAGTGTGGACTTCCAAAACACATGGCACTCGAGCTTTTCCGTCCGTTTGTTATTGCAGGTCTTCTTGATCGCGAACTCGCCTTCAATATTCGTGGTGCAGGTCGCTTAATTGAAGACGGTGTCCCAGAAGTGTGGGAGATTCTCGAAGAGGCAATCCAAGGCAAATACGTGCTCCTCAACCGCGCGCCGACACTTCACCGCCAGGGTATCCAGGCATTCCGTCCTCGACTCATCGAAGGTGATGCTATCCAGTTGCATCCGCTCGTTTGCCCTGCTTTTAATGCAGACTTCGACGGCGACCAAATGGCTATCCACGTCCCTCTCTCAGAAGAGGCACAGTGGGAGGCAAAGAATGTTATGAGTGCAAATAAGAATATCCTGAAACCGGGTTCAGGTGACATGATCGTGCTTACACAAAAGCCCCTCGATATTGTGCTCGGCACCTACTGGCTCACAAAGGCTATCGATGGTGCCAAGGGTGAAGGCCTTTACTTTGCCTCGCCAAATGCCGCTATGCTTGCACAGGAGTATGGTGCGATCGACATGCGAGCAAAGGTCAACATTCTTCCACAGGCTGATAAACAGAAATACGCGCCATTTGAAGGCAAAATTTTCGAAACGACCGTCGGACGTCTCCGATTCAATACCGTCCTTCCTGCAGATTATCCGTTCGTAAATGATGCTATCTCAAACAAAGTACTTTCCGGCATTATGAGCGATTGTATGGTTCGTTATGGACTCGATGCCATCCCAAGCATCGTGAACAAGGTTAAAAAATTCGGTTTCGAATATGCGACTAAATCAGGCGTATCATGGAGCATTGATGATGTGTCCGTGCCTGAGGGCAAGGCAGCTATTGTTTCAGGCGCTCAAGAGAAAGTAAAGCGTATTCAAGATGATTATCGCGACGGACTCCTTTCAGAAGAAGAAAAACGACGCATGGTGATTGAGATCTGGCACGGCGCAAAAACTGAAGTCGAAAAACTCGTTGCTAATGCGCTCGACCCTATGGGATCGGTTGCTGACATGGTGCGCTCAGGTGCCCGTGGTTCGATCGGAAATCTCACACAGATGGCTGGTATGAAAGGGTTAATCCAAAATACTGCGGGAGAAACCATTGAAGTTCCTATCGTATCTTCGATGACCGAAGGACTTAATCCTGTTGAATACTTTATGTCAACTCACGGGGCCCGTAAGGGTCTGACTGACACTGCCCTCGGCACCGCACGCGCTGGTTACCTTACTCGTCGTCTCTTCGACGTTGCCCAGGACTCGATCATCACAGAAAAGGATTGTGGTACCAAGCGTGGCATTCAGATTAATCGTATTTCAGCTTCGGGTATTCAGATCGACTTCGCAAAAGCTGTACGCGGTCGCTCGCTCACGGCTGACATCGTCGATGCTTCCGGGGTACTTTTCAAAAAAGGTCACTATCTTTCTGCAGACGATGCAAAGGTAATTAACGCATCTGATGGTGTGCAATCGGTGACAGTCCGTTCAGCAATGACATGTGAGACACGCTACGGTATCTGTCAGCTCTGTTATGGCATGGATCTCACAACCCAGGAACTCGTTGATCTTGGCGAGGCAGTAGGAACTATCGCCGCACAGGCGATTGGTGAACCAGGAACACAGCTCACAATGCGTACCTTCCATGCGGGCGGTACCGCATCAGTGAGCGGCGACATCACACAAGGTCTTCCTCGTGTTGAAGAGGTCTTCGAGAAGCGTTCACCAAAGAATCCAGCGATTGTTTCGAAGGTTGACGGACTCGTTACCGATATTAAGGAAGCAGGACGCGACAAGATCATTATAGTGCAGCCAGAAGTTGGCCAGGGCAAAAAGAATGGCACTGCATCCGAATATACCGCGACCTACCCTCGTCAGGTTTGGATCAAGGTGGGTGATTCAGTTAAGCGTGGGCAACTCCTCACGGACGGTTCTGCTGATCTTGATGAACTCTTCGAGTTCGCTGGCCGTTCGATGGTTCAGGAATATATCATCGCGGAAACAAATAAAATTTACGAGCTTCAAGGTGGCTCCGTTTCTAGGAAGCATCTCGAAGTGATTGTAAAGCAAATGTTCTCACGCGTGAAAATTACCGATTCGGGGGATTCTGAATTTTCGGTTGGCGATGTTATGGAGCAATGGGAATATGCAGAAATTGTGAAGCAAGTTGAGAATGAAGGAAAAATCCCGCCGAAGGCCCGCGAGATGGTGCTTGGAATCAAAGAGTCTGCACTTTCGCGTCGCTCGTTCCTCTCGGCGGCATCCTTTGAGCAAACCACAAAGATCCTAATCAATGCGGCTCTCAAGGGTAGTGTCGATACGCTTCGTGGTCTCAAGGAGAACGTCATTCTTGGCCGCCTTATCCCATCTGGCACTGGTTTCCCTGGCAGCAAGAAGCGTATGGCCATCGAAGCTCTACAGGCCACTCGGCGAGCAAATATTATGGAAGCCGATGAAATAGAACAAGCACGGGAGTTGGCTGAAGCGAAGGTGGTCTAGACTTAACAATGAGAAGGAAATGTGCGATGGAAAACACTGGGTGGAATCCGGTGTTTTCCAAGTAAAATTCGTAAGGCGCGAATATGTTAATTTTGGAGTAAAATTAGAGAACGATGGCCGATACAGTACAGCGTATAAAGGAGAAACTCTCGATAATCGATGTCGTGACGCCATATGTGAAGCTCTCCAAGGCAGGCAAATATATGCGTGGACTTTCGCCATTTACGAAGGAAAAGACACCGTCCTTCTATGTTTGGCCAGAGCGTGGCTCATATTATTGTTTCTCAACTGCACAAGGAGGCGATCATTTCACCTTCATTGAAAAGATGGAGGGACTTGATTTCAAAGGTGCATTGAAGATGCTTGCTGAGAAAGCAGGAGTCGAGATTGTATATGAGAAAGGCGGGGAAAATCGAGACCGCTCAGAGCGATTACGTGAGGCGATGTCGCAAGCGGTGGCTTTTTTTTCCGCTCAGCTTGCCGAGGGCACTGCAGCATATGAATATGCGAAAAAACGCGGATTAAGTCCAGAAACTATTGCTGCATGGGAGCTCGGATTCAGTCCCGATGCGTGGCGCGCTTTGCTGGAGCATCTTTCGGGTCTCGGTTTCACTCAGGCAGAACTTCTTGCAGCAGGACTAATTAAGGAAGCAGATGGGAGGCCGGGAACTTTTTATGATCGCTTTCGTAATCGTCTCATGTTTCCAATTCGTGACACGGCCGGGCGAACTGTTGCATTCACAGGTCGAACAATGAAGGACGATGAGCAAGCAAAATATCTGAATAGCCCTGAGACTGATCTTTTTAAAAAATCGGAAGTACTCTTTGGGATGGATCGTGCAAAGGATGCAATACGGACTCGTGGGTTTCTAATTCTCGTAGAAGGGCAGTTCGACCTTATCTTGCTCCATCAAATCGGTTTTACAAACACAGTTGCTCTCTCAGGCACCGCACTTTCCCCACAGCATCTTTCGCTCATAAAACGTTATGCCGACAACCTGATGCTGTGTCTTGACGCAGATCGCGCTGGTCTTGCGGCGAGCGCGAAAAACGCCCATGCAGCGCTTGCCGCAGGCATGCGCGTAAAGGCTGTACGACTTCCCGAAGGAAAAGATCCGGCTGATCTTGCACTTGAAGATCCTAAAGATTTTGTGAGACGAATAAGTGAAGCGCAGCCCATCATAAGATTCTTTCTCTCAGTTCTCATTAAATCTGAGCCAGATCAAAATAAAGCTTTTGCGGCGGCTGAGAGTATTGTGTTACCACTAATTTCTTCAATCCCAAGTTCTATAGAGCGGGAACGCTTTATAGAAGATACGTCACGAATGCTTGGAATGCCGCCTGACGCGATTAGAGTTTCACTGCCACACTCGTTGACCCAGTCCTCCGGTTACTCTAATCGCCTCCCAAATTACAACCATAATTCAGCCAGGAGCCCTGTTGGCCCTGAATTTCCAGGTCAGCCAGGACGCACTGGTAGGGTTAATTCGGACGAATTATCTAACGAGGGAGTGCCGTCGATGCCCCAAAAGTATGCGGTCCGCATCCGTGCCATTAGAGCCAATTATCCGGGAACCGACCTTGCACAAAAATTGAAAAACGAGTACGCTCGTATTATTGGCGCAGAGGACTCCGAGGAGCCTCTCGATGAACGCGCCCTGTTTGAGGCTGGACTCGCCTACGGGGAGTCGCCTTCCGAATCTGATGCAGATGAGCTCGTGCGCGCATTCGAGCACGCTGTTCTGTCCGAAAAACTGAAGAAGACGACCGAAGAACTCCGCCGTGCCGAAGCGACCGAGGATATGTCGGTCATATCCACTCTCATTGCCACGTGCAGAGAGATTTCAATCCAACTCGCGAAACTATCCTAAATCCAGTTGTTTGCATTTCCAAATCACATCGTCTCAATAGAATTTTCATTACAATTATTAATTTCTAAATACTTTTTCTATGCCTATCACTAAAAAGAAAGCTCTCAAGAAGAAAGCACCCTCAAGTAAGAAGAAGTTCACAAAGAAAACACCAAAAAAGACTCCTAAGAAAGCTCTACGCAAAGGTGGGCCCAAAAAGCAATCTAAGAGCAAAGGAAGGAAAGTGTCGAAAAAGTCAGTAAAAAAGACAAGCTCGAAAACAAAAACGGTAAACAAGACTGCTTTTAATCGATCAAAAGTCACAGCAGTTGTACGTAGTGCTGCAAAAGGTGCTAAGGCAAAAGCAATGAGTGAGCGTGATCAGAAAGCTGAACACCTCATAAAGAAAGGTCGTGAGCGTGGATACATAACGTACAGCGAGATTTTGAAAGAATTTCCGCACATTGAGAATGATGTGTCATTCCTCGATGACTTATATGAGCGGTTCACCATCACAGGCATTGACATACTCGAAGGCGGCATGCTTGAAGACAATGCTGACGAATACCTCGCAAGTCGCAATATTAAGGGCCGCGAGTCTGCTGGCTACGACTCTATTCAGATTTATCTGCGTGAAATTGGTCAGTACCCGCTTCTCACTGCTGCTGAAGAGCGTAACCTCGCCCAGCGTATCGAGTCGGGTGACGACGAAGCGCGTGGACTACTTATGCGCGCGAACCTTCGCCTCGTTGTCTCTATCGCCAAGAAGTATGTTGGGCGCTCGCCCGATCTTACACTTCTCGACCTCATTCAAGAGGGGAATTTAGGTCTTCATAAGGCTGTCGACAAATTCGACTGGAAAAAGGGATATAAATTCTCAACCTACGCAACATGGTGGATTCGCCAGGCGATTACTCGTGCGCTCGCTGATCAGTCTCGAACGATCCGTATCCCAGTTCATATGGTGGAAACCATAGCAAAATACAAGCAAGTATCGCGTCGACTTGCACAAGCGCTCGGACGAGATGCTCAGCCCGAGGAGATCGCTGTAGAAATGGGAGTTGAAGTCGACAAGATTTATCAAATCGAGAAAATTAATCAAGATACGCTTTCGCTTGAGAACCCCATCGGTTCTGAAGAGGACGATGGGCGCTCAACGCTGGGCGATTTTATTGCTGACGACAAGATTCCATCGCCCGTGCAAGAATCTTCAGAGCGCATTCTAACTGAACAAGTCCGTGACATACTTGACGACCTCTCACCTAAGGAACGCAAAATTCTCGAGATGCGCCACGGCCTCCTTGATGGTATTTACCACACGCTTGAAGAAGTGGGCAAGGAATTCGGCGTCACTCGCGAACGTATTCGTCAAATCGAAGCTAAAGCTCTGGAAAAAATCAGAACACACGAGAAGTCTCGTAGGCTCAAAAGTTACTAATTAAGAGAAGGAGAGACAAAGGACATAAGGATACTTCCAGAAGTGTTTGCGATAAACTATATAAATGCCAAATACTCCCGAATTTGACTCCGCATACAAGGCTCTAAATGTGGAGCAGCGTATTGCGGTCGACGCAATCGACGGGCCAGTATTTGTTATTGCAGGGCCGGGAACTGGCAAGACGCAGGTTTTAACACTCCGAATCGCGCAGATACTGTTGAAAACCGATACGTCACCAGAGAATATTCTTGCGCTCACGTTCACAGAGAGTGGCGTCGCAGAGATGAAAGAGCGTCTTACGAAACTCATCGGCAGTCGAGCCTCGAAGGTCCGTTTCCATACTTTCCACAGCTTTGCGGAATCTCTCGTAAACCGCTATCCAGATTATTTTCCACGCATTATCGGTGCCCAGGTGGCAACAGATGCTGAGCGCGCGGAGATCCTTGATGCGGCGCTTCTTACAGCAGATGTAGAATATCTCCGACCATACGGCGATACTCTCTACTACCACGCAATTGCGAAGAGTGCGATACAAACGCTGAAGCGAGAAAACGTCACCCCCGAAATCCTTGAAGAAAAAATAGCTGCTTCTGAAAAAGAATTTGAAAAAATTCCAAATAAACGTCATGCGAAAGGAAAATACGAAGGGAAACTAAAGGGTGAATTTGAAGGATTGCAGAAAAAAATCGCGAAGACACGTGACCTCCTCGCCGTATACAAACTGTATGAGAAGGGACTTGCCGATATACACCGATATGATTACGACGACCTGATCCTCGAATCGGTTCGCGCGCTGACTGAGGACGAGGGATTCCGGCGCGAAGTACAGGAAGGATTCTTCTACATCCTCGCCGATGAGCATCAGGATGCGAATCGAGCGCAGAACGCCATACTTGAGCTTCTCGTAGAATATAGTGATCGTCCGAATTTGTTCATTGTTGGTGACGAAAAGCAGGCCATTTATCGCTTTCAGGGAGCAGATCTCGACAACGTACAGTATTTTCGGGGACGGTTCGAAGGCACCCGGGTAATCGTACTCAAAGAGAATTATCGCTCGACGCAGAATATCTTAGACAACGCACTCGCCCTGATTACGGCCTCCCCAGATGAACGGCTCTCAAGACTGCCTCTTTCCTCGCAAAGGAAAGAGCAAACTCCACCCATTACCATTGCAAGTTTTAGTACACCAAATGAAGAGGTTGCATACATTGCCGAAAGGATTGAAAAATTACACAAAAAAAGGGAACCTGATAACGGCGTGTCTTATGAGAACATTGCCATTCTCGTGCGCCGCAATCGTGATGTTCTCTGGTTTGGTGAGCAATTGTCACGCCGAAATATTCCTGTCTCAGTTGGAGGGGAGGATGCTCTCAATAACCGATTTGTGCGTTCGCTCGTCAGGTTTCTCGAACTTATTAACGAGCCACGTGATGAGCGCCTCGCGGGCGTATTGTCGCTGCCAGGATTCGATATTTCTGCTGCAGATTCCTGGCGGATTATTCAAAAGGCTCGGAGTGAGAAGATTCCAGTACTCGAGGTGTTGGCGTCCGAGGGACTTCTCGCTGAGATAAAAGTTGTGGATAAGAAAGCGGTCCGGACGCTTTTTGCAGTTATCACTCACCTCGCTAAGCAAGCCTCCATAGAGCGTCCTGCTGTTGTCGCGGAGCTTGCTCTAGGCGCCTCTGGGCTCTTGGGAGAGGTTCTTAATGCGACAGACAGAGTCGAGTCTCTCGCTGCTGTACGAGCCTTTTTAACACTCCTAGAAGAGCTCTCCGAGCGTGAGCATGATGCTCTTTTGCCGCGTGCACTAGAATTAGCGACACTATATGAAGAACGGAATCTCTCCCTTCCATCTGCTTCACATGAGGTATCTGGTTACGTAAAACTTATGACTGTTCACAAAGCCAAGGGACGAGAGTTTAACTACGTATTCATGCCACATCTCTCCGAGCAAGTGTGGTCTACACGTGCACATGTGGAGCATTTCCATGTGCCGGATGTGTTGAGTGGGGCAAACGAACTCGAAGATGAGCGCAGACTTTTATACGTTGGTCTCACTCGAGCAAAAGAACATGCAACTCTTTCCTATGCAAGCACTCGCAATGATGGAAGACTCGTAGAACCCATGCCGCTCCTGGAAGACCTCGATCCAAAACTCGTTGAGAAGGTTGTTTATATAAATCAAGAAGTCGATCCGCTCTTGCTACCAAAAAAAGTAGATCACATGAATAGCAAATTAAACAAAATAGAAAAGAAAAACGATTCGCTAGAACGGTCCAAAGAAAATTTGCCGACGAAAGACGATCTTGCAACACTCCGTGAAGCATTCAACACCCAAGGACTTTCTCCGACCGCACTCAATAACTATCTTCAATGCCCTTGGAAATATTTCTATGTAAGCTTACTGCGACTTCCAGAAGTGGAGAACAAATACATGCTCTACGGAACCGCTATTCATGAGGCCCTTAAGGCATATGCTGATCGTCGCGCTCGCGGTGAAGAAATGGGAGCTGCGTATCTAATTACGACTTTCTCACGCAAACTCTCACGTTCACCACTTGCAACCAAAGACATTAAAGAACTCGAAATTAAGGGCGAAAAGGCATTGAATATATGGTGGAAGGAACGCTCATTCACGTGGCCAGAAAAAGTTGAAGCTGAATTGGCAATTGAAGTCATGTTACTGATTGGAAAGGAAGAATTAAAGTTGCGGGGGAATCTTGATCGCGTTGACACGCTTCCAGGAGGTCTAGTTCGCGTCATCGACTATAAAACGGGCAAGATACGAAGCCGCAACGAACTTATGGGTAAGACGGTAAGTAGCGATGGAAATTATTACCGGCAGTTGCAATTCTATAAGCTACTCTTGGCTCGTGCGGCACGACCACGCATAATGCATGATGCTGTAATCGAATTTGTTGAGCCGGACGACTCTGGTCATATTCGCTCCGAGACATTTGATATTAGTGATGGGGAAGTGAAGGAACTCGAATTGCTCATTGCGAAATCAGTTTCAGAAATCCTCTCGCTCGCATTCTGGAATACGCCATGTGGAGAGAAGAACTGTATTTGGTGCGAGTACCGCTTTGGCCTCGCAAAGCTGGTTTAATTCATTTGGACACAATTAACTCCTCTAGGTTCCCGAATTGCCCGACGTATCGAGCACCTTCGCGATTGATTGATCCAGGACTTCTTTCATTGTGTCGTAGGGAACTGAACCAGAAATAACAATAGGTTTCTGGTCTCTCACTTCGAGAATATTGTACGGCGAACCTGTTGCGCCCACCGCAACAGCGTTATTGTAATCTTCGGCAACCACTTTTTGATATGTATGTGCACTAAGACAACTATTGAATGATCCTGTCGAAATGCCAAGACCTGAAACGATCGTATCGTAACCACTTGGATCGAAAATATTGTCACCCGGAGCGGCTGCTTGTATTGCGTCAATAAACTTGAAGAAGTCGGGCGTACCACCAAGCGCAGCAACACACTCTGCGGCTTCAGCATGTTCGCCGTCGTTTGGATCAGCACCACTTAGTGGGAAATGTCGGTAAACCCATGCCACATTTCCGCTCGGACCGTAGTTTGCCATGACTTCCTCCATCACTTGCTGAAAATCTTTAGAATAGGAAGAATCGATGTCTGCATATTCGATGATAACAATGGGCGCTGCAGGATTTCCATATACATGATCGGACAGCGAGACAGGATTGGCAGCTTCAGGGTCACCAACTGTTGGCAGTGGAGCATGATGTCGGGTTATATAAATCGCACCCGCAAGAATGATGCCCGCCAGTACGATTGCGCCAGGAAGGAACCACTCATTCTGACTAGAGACTTTTGAATGCATGTACGAAAATCATAACATGATGCACATGCACTGCGGATAAAACAACATGTTCATCAAAAAGGCAATGTATGAGTGAGTGATGGTGGAGTTGCAGGTTCAAGCCACGTCTTTATATCGAGTCGTATGTCATGAATATCACGAAGGTCTTTGAATTTGAGAATACCTTTCTTAAGTGCGTAGTCGAAAAGCTCGCGCGTGATGCGAACATCCTCGATGCAGTATTCTCGAACCTTGTCTTCGAGTCCCTGTGCCCACCACTCAACAGCCTTGAGTCCATCTCCGCTCTTAGCGCGTCCAAGTGTTGCTTCAGCAAGCGATTGAAGTCTAATCCGACGCCCAAGTACTTTCTGAACTTCAACCATGAGATCAAGTGATTTAATTGCTGCAAGATTCCCTGGGTAATAACGGTTGAGTATGGGAATATCGAACATGTCCGAATTGAAACCTACAAGCATTTCAGCGTGTTCTATGATTGACCATAACACTGGAAACTCTTCCTTCGTATATGAGCTATATTCGTTTGTCTCCGAATCATGAATTGCGACAACTGAGATATCAAGGCGCGAGAGATCTGATCGTGATAGTGCAGGCAATATGTTTGAAGTCTCGATATCAAAAGTGATGACACGCATATATAAAAGCTACTTAAAATATTCGGCAACTTTTGTCCGAGATATCTCCTTTTCATCTCCACTTTCGAGTATCTTAATGCGGATCATACTTGATGCATCGGCTGCTTCTTGTTCTCCATAAGCAATGAAGAAGGGTATGCTCCGGCGCGATGCATCACGGATTTGATCTCCAAGGGCTTTATTCGTTGAATTCACAATTGTGCGAATTCCAGCTTTTCGGAGCTCTTGTGCAAATTCTTGAGCATGAAACAAATCGTTTTCTGAAGGCGTTCCAATGTATACTTCGGGCGACGATGTGGCTTTTGGTAAAATGTTATGCGTCTTAAGAAAGTCGAGCAGCGTTACATCACCAATTGCGAAACCAATGCAAGGAAGAGGTTCACCCCCAAAAAGTGAAATAAGATCGTCATATCGACCACCCCCACCAATTGCTCGAGGATTCTCAATACTTGTGTCATATATCTCGAAAACAACTCCAGTATAATAGTCGAAGCCACGCACAATTTCAGGATCAAAGACAGCATTCGTCACTCCACGTTCATGAAGTAGCTTGATGAGTCGAGTCAATTTCTCTTTTTCCTCCGAGACTCTCCGATCTTCGCCCGACTCGATTGCTTTCAAAGGATCTGATTTTCCAGGGCCGAGCGCAGTTTCGAATTCTTCTAAGTCCATTTTGCTCTTCTTATCGAGAAGTCGACTGTAGATTCGAACTGCTTCTTCAGTGGCAAAGCCAGTTGCTATACACGCTGCGGAAAGCAATGTGCGTGAGCTTATGCGAATAACAAAATCCTTTTCCGTCGCACCGAGAGCTTTTAGAATTTCATATGCCAATACTATAATCTCGCAATCAGCTTTTGTATCTGCAGTTCCCGCCAAGTCGACATTTAACTGATAGTGCTCACGCAAGCGGCCACGCTGAGGACGCTCGTATCTAAAAACATTCGGGATCGAATACCAACGAAGCGGCAGTGGAATCTCTCGGCGTTTAGCAGCAACCATGCGCGCAAATGTTGGAGTCATCTCGGGGCGCAGCGTCACGCGCCTCTCGCCGCGATCGAGAAATGTATATGTCTGCTCGGTTACGATCTCTTCAGAGGTCTTAGATTCGAAGAGTTCAGCGCGCTCAAGAGGAGACGCATTATACTCCTCATAGCCCCACAATCCGAGCGTTTTGCGGATGACCTGAAAAACGGCACCAAAAGTGCTCCAATCTTCAGGATAGAAATCGCGTACGCCCTTATATGGTTCTGTTCCGATCTGGTCGCCCTTATTCATTCTTCTAGTGTACCAGAGATACTACGAGCTCAAAAAGAACCCGTTCTCTGTTAGCTCAGCTCTTGAAATTTTCTCGCAGAATATGAAGTTCACTAATCAAACGCCGCTTGCAGAAGGCTGACCGTTACTATTAAGAGCCGCGACTTCACGCATGATAAGATCGCGTATCTCTTGCGGACGTGAGATGTCATACATGCCGAATTGCTCGCTTCGTCCTGCGGTCTCGACATCAAGTGAACCAAAACTAAAAAGAGTCGGTATGAATCCCTCTACGTCAGTGGTCACGTCCTGAACGCGGTTCAGGAGGAAACTCGAGACCTTACGGCTAAAAAACCCGTATTGATGAATCTCAACGATACGAGTCGTCGTTATAATCCACACGGTAAGGTAATAACAGAGGAAGGCGCTGTACGCGCCCATCCACAACAGGAGCCACCAAAGCGCAAGACCAAAGCGGATATAGGAACTGGCTTCCGCAATATCCTTTGTAAGTGAGGTTCCTATTGTAGGGATGTTGTCTATAAGAGGAAGTAAAAACAGGAGGACGATCGGTAACAGGGCGAACATAATTGTCAGGAATATGTGGCCAAAGAAAATGATCCAGTGCTTGCG
Organism: uncultured bacterium; assembly: GCA_963851445.1. GTDB lineage: Bacteria > Patescibacteriota > Minisyncoccia > Phycocordibacterales > Phycocordibacteraceae > C7867-001. The sequence continues at coordinate 562,687 of CAWKPH010000001.1, forward strand.
TACAAGGAGGGTAATCTTTTCTCCCGGTTCAAGTTCGAATTCCTCCATATACTATATTAATATTATGCAAAAGAACTGAGTGCGAGCAGAAATAATCCTGCTGAAACGAATAAATGAAGGGTGAGTGAGGGTATGGCAACCCGTGAAGTATGGCCATACTTGAACCAATGATAGACGAAGACAAAAGTGAATATGACCCAGACGAGGAAAATGAGTATTAATACAATGGTGAGCACAGATGCGGGTTGAAGACCCGAGGTAAAAGACTGTGCTGGGAAAGGAACTTCTTGGACGGGAGATAAAGGACTTCTAGTTACCCCCGTTGAGAGAGAAAGTAGTGAACTCATCAGTCGAATTGTCCCACGATAAGCCTCCGGCGACCATAGAGGTCTTCGTGGATAGCGACGTCTTTGGCTCCACGAGCTTCAATGAGTTTCGCCGCTTCGCCTATATTACTCACATCACACTCCACCCACAGTTCTCCATGGGAACCAAGGAAGTTATGCGCCTCCATCACGATGCGTTTGATAATCTCGAGTCCATCGCTTCCCGCAAAAAGTGCTTCATGTTGCTCGTATGCAGATATACTTTCGGGGAGTTTACGGCCTACAGGGATATATGGAGGGTTGCAAACAATAATATTAAATCTAGTATTTGAAATATCTTCAGTATTTTGTTCGGTGAGGAAATGATTTTCTATAAACGATTCAAACAGGTCGCTCTGACGGATATCAGCTCGACTTTCGTCTAACGCATTAACACGAAGATTGGTCCAAATTTGCTGAATGTGTTCTGCAAAAAGTTCGCCAAATGATACTTGCGCATTTGGAAGCTTTGCGAGCACCGAAAGTCCAATCGCTCCTGATCCCGCGCAAAGATCAAGGAGTCTGAATGAATTTTCACCAAAACGTTCCCGGAGATGAGTAATGAGCATGTCGGTCCACCATTCGGTTTCAGGACGTGGAATGAGGGGTTTGGAATCGAGCCCAATCTTAAGCCCAAGAAAGGGGATCCATCCGATTACGTAGGCGAGCGGCTCGCCTTTGGCAAGTCGCTCCAAATCTTTTGACAAGTCAGTTTCAAAATTGCCACTGTATTTTTCACGCAGCAAAAGCTCGGTATTTTGAGTCTTAGAGGGTATTGACATATATCTATATATGTGTATAATATTGGCATGAATACGCCTACATCAAATACTACCCTAAAGCAGCAACTTGAGCCGCATGTCGTTCGCGACCGCCTTGCTAAGGACATTCGTCGCATCCTCTCAGATTCACTTCATCATTTTGATGAAGTTGATCAGGAAATCGAAGATAAATCATTCGACGTCGACGGAGTCGTATCAGGTCGTCCATCACGTGAGCAGCATGCAAGCGTTCGACGTAGTCTCCCTCAAGCAAACGTACGCCCATACACCAGTGGCCAACAAGCCCCAGTGAACGCGTACACTCTCACAGTCCCTTCACGCGGTAATTTTATTCCGAGCACCCACTTCTCGAATCCTCGTCCTCAGTCCGCATAAGGAGATCGACCATAAACAAGAAAATACCCCGGCTTGCACCGGGGTATTTTCTTGTAGGTAGGGTTAGTAGCTATTGTTGTAGCCGCCGCGATCGCCACCGCCGAAGCCGCCGCGATTACCGCCGCCAAAACCACCTCCACCACGACCATTGTTGTCGCGAGGAGGACGGTCGCCTTGTGGGCGAGCGAAAGAAACGGAGAGCATACGCCCATCCATTTCCTTGCCATCCCAGCGATCAATGGCTGCTTGGGCTTGTGTCTCGTCAGCCATTTCGACGAAACCGAATCCGCGTGAGCGGCCGGTCATGCGGTCACTAATAATACTTACCGACGTCACCTCGCCTGCTTCCGAAAAAGCAGTCTTGAGGTCGTCCTCAGTCGTGCGGTAGGGTATACCACCGACATAGAGCTTGTTTGTTGCCATGTGGGCTGTTCTGTAACTTAATAACTCTCGCTGATCCGAACCTAATCTGGCTTACGCCGCAAAAGCTAGGAGACTGGCGAGTTAGGCCCACTATGCAACAAACCCAGCTAAAACGCAAAGGTCTTAAGAATTAACTGTGGATTACTCTACTATTGGAAATTTAAATAAGATTTGAGGATAGAACACTTTTACTCTTACCGAACAGTGAACGAAAAACTTTATTCGTAGCGGAGCGCGTCGATAGGGTTCATTTTTGCTGCTCGACGCGCTGGATACCACCCAAATCCTACACCAATCAACCCCGAAACCCCAAAAGCAAGCAGCACCGAAGAAAGTGACACGACAGGTGTAATGACACCAGTAAGCGCGACAACGAACGATACAATCCATCCAAGCGCAATCCCGACGACACCCCCGATAAGTGTGAGCATAACTGATTCCATAAGAAACTGATTGCTGATATCGCCTTCAGATGCGCCAATAGCCTTTCTAAGTCCGATTTCCTTGGTGCGTTCCGTGACACTTGTGAGCATCATGTTCATAATGCCAATTCCCCCCACAAGAAGTGAGATACCTGCAATGGCCCCAAGAAATACGGTGAATGTACCTGTAATTGTAGAAACAGTTGAAAGGATAGTAGCCTGATTAATAACGCTAAAATCAGCGTTGGCCGGGTCAGAAATACCATGACGTTGTAGAAGCAGAGTGGTAATATCGTTCTCAACTTGTGTTGTTGCATTGGAGGTTGCTGCCTGAACTCCGATGGAAGTTATATACTGTGCCCCGGTTAGATATTGTTGTGCGGTCGAAATTGGGACAAATACTTCATCATCGGTGCTGCCAAATCCAGTTCCACCTGATGCCTGTGTGATGCCGATAACTGTGTACAAAGAGCCATTGATACGGACAGTCTGACCAAGCGAATTGGTAGTATCACTTCCAAAAAGAGTATCGTTAACAGCAGCCCCAAGTATGGCAACCTGTGCCTCCGTTACCACTTGCTCTTGGCTGAAAAATGAACCTTGTGCGATCGTAAGATTGTGTATCGTAGGATAGGTTGGCTGTGTACCGTCGACGGTCGCGTTTATGTTCGTACCAGGCGCCGTAATCTGAAAACCTCGAGCATCTTCGGCTGCGACCCCAGATACATTGGCTACTTGTGCACTTATTGCTGTAGCATCTGCGAGCGTGAGCGTCTGTGCCGATCCCACTGAACTCCGTACACCGCTCGTACTAACGGCGCCCGGTCGGACCGTAAGAAGATTCGAACCAAGCGAATCAATACTTGAAGTAATTGACGCTTTCGCTCCGTTACCAATTGCGACGAGTGCAATTACCGATGCAATCCCGATAACGATACCAAGCATGGTCAGACTCGAACGAATCTTATTGCCTGAAAGCGCAGTAATGGTTTCCGAAAAGAGATCGCCTGTGGTCATAATATTTATAAAAAGAATGGCATAAAAAGGTAAAGAGATTTAAGTCAAAACATTTTCTTCATCGATCACTGCTTTACGTCGTTCGAAATCGATACCGTCACTTACAATTACACCATCCTTAAGACGGATGATGCGCTTAGCGTGCTGTGCAACTTCTAATTCGTGTGTGATGAGGACAATCGTACGTCCATGTTCTTCGTTAAGCTTCGCGAACGTGTGGAGAACAATCTCCGTCGTACGTGAATCGAGGTTTCCGGTAGGCTCGTCTGCCAGAACGAGTGCAGGGTCGTTCACGAGTGCACGCGCAATGGCGACGCGCTGAATTTGTCCTCCTGATAGCTGATTCGAACTATTGTTGAAAAGTGCAGCAGGGAATCCAGCTGCCAAAAGCGCTTCTTTTGAGCGTGTTTCACGCTCTTCGACCGGTACATCTGCATAAGTAAGGGGCAACATGACATTCTTCAGCACGTTCGTACGGGGCAGAAGATTGAATGATTGAAATACAAAACCGATACGGCGTTTACGTACATCTGCAAGCTCGTTGCTCGTCATAGTTGAAACATCTTCGCCATCGAGATCATAAGTCCCTGAGGTGGGTGTATCGAGACAGCCGAGGATATGCATCAAAGTCGATTTTCCCGACCCCGAAGGACCCATGATTGCTACGAATTCGCCATCAGCAATTTTGAACGATACTCCGCGAAGGGCAAACACTTCATTATCTGCGACTTTGTAAATCTTACTAATATCCTTTATCTCAATCATATGATGCTGACCTCAGACGGCACGTTAACCACCCCGGCCCGCAAAACCTCCTGCAGCCGCACCTCCTCCACCCCCAGCAGTGGTAGCACCTCCGCTAAATCCACCACCACCCGCTGCACCAGTACCTCTTGCTGCTCCAGTGCCGCGTAGACCGCCAAAGAGGCTGAATCCGCCTGTACTCGAAGGTGCTGCCTTTGCTGCTGCACCTGAAAGTGTCGAGGTAACGACGAATTGTCCGGGGCGAAGTCCGCTCAAAACCTGTACCGTGGTATCGTTCGAAATGCCCACAACGATAGGAACTTCAGTGATGGTCACGTCGCTTTCAGGAACTGTAATCGAGTGCGAGAATCCGCTTCCGGATAAAACTGTCGATGTCCCTGTGCTGTTTGGGCTGAATCCGCTCGCGTAACTTACAGTTGATGACGCTGATGTACCTCTGGTAAATCCGGCATAAGGTGCCGTTGACGATGCACCTCGCGTGGGATGTCTCCCTCCCGCACCACCTCTTATTGCCGCGAGAGTCGAACTCGCATTCTTAAGGGTCGCCACCTCCACATATGTGGAACCATTCGCGTTGGTTTGAACCGCAGAACTCGAGACTTGTATCGCATCGGAAAGCGAGGACGTGATGATAGTCGCATCGGCGGTCATACCCGGTTTTATGCGGCTATCGGCAGTGTTGAGTCCGATCTTTACATCGTAGGTGACAACACCGTTACTTACAGTGCCCACGGGATCAATTTCAGCGACTGTGCCAGTTGCGGTAAGACCATTAATGGCATCAAATGTAATCGTGACCGGTTGGCCAATTTGGATCTTCGTGATATCAGCTTCGTTCAGTGAAAGATCGACATAATTTCCGGTTGTGATTAGTGTCGCGACGACAGTTCCGGATCCTGCCTGGTCATACTTATTCACTGGCACGGTCCCGATGATCCCATTAAAAGGAGCAGTTACAATATAGTCTGATTCATCGGTCTCTGCTTGCGTGACTTCTTCTTGAGCTTTCTCTACCGCAACTTGTGCTGATTGTACGGTGAGTGGTGTATTACCTGAAGGGGTCAAGGATTGTGTATCCTTTTCTAAATTCTGTTCGGCAGCCGTGAGTGCTGTGTCTGCGCTTGTAACACTCGCGCTATCATTGCTGATCGTTGTTTGGTACGAACTGACACTAGAGATCTGACTTGCAAGCTGCGAAGGAACAATGAGCTGTCCTTGCACTACTTGTGTGTTGATGTAATTCAAGTATATAAGCTCATCGCGAAGCGCTACATCGACGGTTTCGGTCAAGCGGATTGTCGTTTGTGCAAGCTGGTCGACAGCGGTAGGCGAAATGTTACTTGTATTGAGAGAAGCATATTGAGCTTGGGCTTGTTGATAGGCACTCACGGCGTTCGCATAGTCTTCGGCCACTTGCCGGCTATCCTCTTGAGATTCCGTCGTATTGATGTAATTCGCATAGGCATCGATGTTTTCTTCGGCTGTGTAGCCAGAAATCGTTGAAAGATTGTGTAGCACGCCGTTCAACCCGTTCATCGCGATAGGAAGATCGGTGTATGCTGTCGTTATAGCCCCGGTAGTATTTGCTTGAGCGGTAGTGAGTGCCGTCTGATCGCTCGAGACGCCGGTTTGAGAGGACGTAAGAGCCTGTTCGTACGTGATCTGGGCACTCTCAAGATCCTGCTGCGCGCTCGCAACTGCCTCAGCGGCATTGGTTGTATCGAGTTCAGCGACAACGGTACCCGCCTTTACTTGTTCTCCAGGTGTCACATTGAGCTCAGTAATCTCACCGGACGCGGAACCTTGGGGAGTCAGACTTAGCGTATCGTTGGACGTGACCTGCCCGCTGCCCGTAACCGTTACCTGGAGTGGACCTTGTGTTGTTGCAGCAAGTACGTATTCGCTGCCGGTGCTTCCTGCAGCAAGCACGCTGTATCCCCAATACCCCGCAGCAAGTATAACTAACAGAATAACAACACTCGCGACTTTATGCTTGCGCGCGAAAGTGCCAATACGTCGGGTTCCGATCTTGATGGAAATCCATAACTTGCTGAAGAAGGTCCTCATATTTTAAGTACTAAAAATTAATCCGAGGATGTTGTAGGAGTACTCGATCCATTTCCGAGAACTGGGGAAAGGATGCGAATCAATTTTGCATCAATCTCACCACCACTCGTTGGTGTGCCAAGCACTACGACCTCGGACCCAATGGCAAGGACATCACTTGTTACATTGCTGTGCTGATAGCGAATAACTGTATCGCTTCCGAGAACGATTTGTTGTTCCGGCATCTGATTGCTTTCTATTGTAATGCTTGACGATGACATGCTCACAATTGTGCCAAAAGCGCCATCAGAGTTAGGCTGATGATCATCGAGGCCAAGCATACCGAGTCCTTGTGATGGATCAACGAAGTTGCGCGCATAATTCTCACCCCAATGAGATGGCGACATTCCTTCGTGGTGCCCAACAGCAACCCCGGCTTCAAAAATACATAAAACAATGCATGCAATACTGAAGCCTGCGATAATGCCGGCAAAAAGGCGGGAGCGCACGAATCTATTAAGCGAGTCGCGATTCATAAATACTTAATTTTAGATGCGGAAATGAATTACTGAGGCGCGAAATGAGAGGTGCGCAAGAACGATTCCTTGTACAAAATTTTTAATGGAAACGAGTAGCACCGCAATGAGGAAGAGAGTTACTGTTACTTCGACACCAGGAAATGCCTGAAGGAGCGACAATGCAAAAACACCAAGATGTGAAGAGATAAGATCAGTATCGGAAATCAAGAGTGGCGCATAGCTCGTAAATCCTGTAGCGCTCGCTGCACGAACAAGTGCTGGTATAGCGAACATAAGCCCCGCTATGGAGCTTATGCCGGAAAGGGAAGACAGTACAAGTCGCGTACGCGCGTGGCGTTCACGTTCCCGCTCGAGCGCCAGACATATCCGCTCGCAAAGATACGTAGGTAGTTGCTCTTGCGGCAAAGCTCTAAAAAGCTCCTCATAATTCCTTCCCATATGCTGTATACGCAGTATAGCTCGGAAATGGTGCATTTTTAGAGAGTAATAGTCCCCATATCGATCTTGCTCAGAGACCCTAAAAAGGGTCCAGAACTTCGACTCCAGGACACTGCCTAGGTTGTAAGACGCCAAAAGCTTCAGGCCTCTGCTTCTCTTTTTCTGTATTTCTTTTCAAATTCCTTGCGTAGCGTTATAAGCGCACGGCGATGAAGGCTCCGCACAGTATTCGCGGACATTTTGAGAATTTTTGCGATTTCTTCAAACGAAAGTTCTTGCTCGTAGCGCAGATTCAGTATCATCCGATCGCGCGGCCTAACTTCCTTCAAGGCCTCTTGAACTTCTCCTGCTTGTAGTGCGCGCTCGAAAAGTTCTTCAGGGAGTGGCTCAGGATCGGCGAGCGTATCCATAAGTACATTACTGTCATCATCAGCATCGAACCGTGAGAAAGTAACCGATCTGCGCCTGCGCATAATGTCAGTTGCTGTATTTTTTGCGATTGCGAAGAGCCACGTACGCAGTGAACGTTTAGAATCAAAGCGATTCAAATTACGCCATGCTTTAAGGAATGTTTCCTGAACCGCATCCTGTGCGTCTTCGGTATTTCCCATATACCGCACACAGAATGTATATAGTGCTTGAAGATGTCGATTAACAAGCTCTTGAAGTGCTTCGTCATTGCCACTCCGAGCCTTTTCTATGAGTTCCTGGTCGCTCTGTTGCTCGTCGGGCATACGGATTCAGCATACCGTGCCTAGGCTCATTCGTCCCCGCACCTAAGCCCAACACTAAGAAATTATGCTTTAAAGTGATCATATCTTGTCTCAAATGCAAGATAAATAAGGTACCCCTTAACTCAAACTGTTTTTAGCATGTCGTGTTTAATATCACTAAATGTTCCGTGTACCTTCTTGCCTGGGTTGAATATGCCCGATGGATCAAAAATACTTTTCGTCTCTTCAAAAAGCGCGACCATTTTGTCACCAAAAAGCATCGGGAGATATGGAGTGCGAATAATGCCATCGTTATGTTCGCCAGTGGTCGTTCCCCCATATTTTATGACGAGCGCGTAAACTTTTGGGGCGAGGTCGATGACGACTTGACGTACACTAGGCTTCGTAAGATCCATGAGTGGGATAATGTGGAAATTTCCGTTTCCAATGTGACCAGCGACTGTATAAATAAACCTATCTGAATATTCCGCAAGCAGCATGTCGAGTTCCGGAAGGAATTGTGGGTAGGTATCAGGGGGTACCACGAAATCATCGATAAAAGGCGATGCATAGAGACCATGTACATTCTTACGAAGAAGGGCAAAGCTCTCGCGACGTACGATCCAGTATTTCTCCGACTCGCGTTCGTTTTTTTTGATACTCATCTGTAAACCCATGTCTCGAAGGGCATCATGTGCTTCTTGTGCCCGTTGAAGCGCTTCTGTGGGGGTATCGGCAGAGAATTCTGCCATCAAAATAAGTTTGGGAACACCTCCGGAAATAACCATGGCAGTCTCCGGAATGAATGAAAGTCCTAGGCGAAGTGCGCGATTGAAGCCCATTTGCGAGAGCATTTGCGGCATGAATCTAATGGCAAGTTTAAAAGTCTGATCATCATACGACTCAAATGATTCAGGATTGAAGGGAAGTACCCTGTGCACTATTTCTGGAAGTATCCTGAGATCTTTCAAGAAAATAACTAACATCGCACGGTGACTTTCTTCTTTCACGAGTCGTAATTTTGCTTTGGTCATGAGAGCAAGCGTGCCCTGTGCCCCGCATATTAGACGCGCGAGATTAAAGGTACCTTTTCCGCTATGAATTACATTCCAAAGTGCGTATCCGGCAGAATTTTTCGATACTTTTGGTCTTGCATTTTGGATCACTTCGGCATTCTCCGTAATAAGTGCATGCATCTTACGATAAATTTCGCCCTCGAAGTCCCGCTGGCGCTTCTTTTCTTCCAGTCCTGCCGGGTCAAGATCTTTAAAAGTCGTAAGTGTGCCATCTGAAAGCACCACCTCAATCTCTTCAATATAATCCTCAGTTTTACCATATTCAAGGGTGCGTTCGCCTCCTGAATTATTGTTCACGATACCTCCTATCGCACAGAGCTCGCGAGACGCAGGGTAGGAAGGAAGCACAAGATTCCCTCGAGCAAGTGTCTGTTTCTCAAAATCGCGATAGAAGACTCCTGGCTCGGCAACAGCAGAGCCGTGAGTTATGACGTGAGGTACCGTATCAGATTTTCTATCTGTTTCTTTGTTAATACTTATAATCCTGTTCATATATTTCAAAAAGACAGTGACGATGGAATTCGTGAGTGGGCCTCCGCTCATGTCAGTTCCTGCCGATCGGCCAGTCAGGGAAACACTCTGGCCTGCATCTTTGGCAGCTCGTACGGTTTTTACTAGCGCAACTACATCCTGTGTATCTTTGGGATATACAACGAGCGATGGCTTGATCTTGAAGAGACTTGTATCGCGACTATATTTTTCGATTTCAGACTCCGCATCGGTAACGTCACCTTTAATTGCCGACCGTATCTTTTCTTCAAGCTCGTTTGAGATATTTGATTGGGTGTCAGTTGTTGTAATGTCCTTCGTGATGACCTTATCGTCACGGATCTCGAGCACTGTACTTACAGGTATCTCATCAAGCAAAGTCTTGATAAACGATGCAGTATCCAGTGGACCTTTTACTGCGTGGGTTGGAATATCTATTTTCGTAATTACTTCGTCATTACCTCCTTGTGTCAATCGATCTCCGACGTACAGCATTGCCGAAAGAGGCACATGTAATTCCTTTGCTAGTTGTTGTACGCCATAAGCTTTATCAATGCCTGGCTTTGTTACGTCAATCGAGGTCGCGCCCCCTATTTTCACATCAAAATCGGGCAAGAGCACCTTGATCGCTTCCTGAAGTTTCCTTTTCTTTTCGCTGGTGGGGTCCCATCGACGCTTCTCGGCAATGGGTGCCTCCTGGCCGAGTGCGGAGATGGTAACTTGGGTTCCGCGAGTCTCAATTCGTTCACCATATGAAGGGAGAGAGAAATCGATGACTCCAGAATCTATCGCACCTTGTTCAATCGCTGTTTCTATCCGATCAATCTCTTTGGGATCAAGATCTTCTTCATATACCTTCGCCCAAGCCTGGTCATGATAAGCGAACATTTCCGCACCTGAAGTTGGGAAGAGGTAAAGATTGCGGAGTTCAGCAGAGGGCGGCAGTTCCTCGGTGACTTGATGGTGAAGCTGCTCCAATTTTTCACCCGTTATTACGGCAAGAATTGTTTTATTCAAAAGCTCTGCAATAAGTTTTGCCATATCGGAAGTTATTGGCACCTTACTTTCTGAAAGGGTATCGTCGAGATCAAATATGATAGCTTTCGGGATCATAGAGGAATATGTAGCGATGGAAGAAGCCGTTTGATAATTTCCTTTTTCGAGAGTGTTGCGACCCCCGTCGCGCAGTCGCCCCCGCCGTAATACACATAGAGCGTATCGTCACGCAACACAGCACCACACGAAAAGACGACGTTATGGACCTGTCCCTTACGCTCCCATTCAAGTATAGGTTCCAGGATTGGCATTGCCGTTCGAGAAATCACACTTATACCGGCTTCCGCATCGAGAAGTGCCGCACCAAGTCGATATGCAAAATCGGGCCCCACCGCGTGGTATAGATAGAGCCACCCTTCTTCAACCCGTATCGGTGGAGCAGCGCTTCCCACTTTTATGCCATCCCACATACCAAGCCTTGGAACCATAAGATCGATGCTGCGTTTTATCTTGGCAGTATCCATGGCATGTGGTGGAGGAAATTCATCAAGGAAATCGACACATATATTCGGATCAATCCGATGGATAAGCATAGTCTTTCCGCCAATTGGTTCAGGAAATATACAGAAGTCCTTGTCGTTTATGCCCACAGGGCTCAAAAATTGTGGTGACGACCAGTTGAAGTTCCTGGCAAGGAAATCATCGACAGAAATCGTTGAGAGCGCGCCATGCGCGAGAACACCATCAAATGCAGTATAGGTGAGATAGAGTACATCACCGATGCGGGTAAGACGAGGATCTTCGGTACCACGTGCTTCTAAAACTTCGCGTGGTTTATATACTGGGTCAGGTAAACGTTCATCTATGTGGATGCCGTCCTTCGATTGTGCATATCCAAGGCGTGAAATCCCATCCTCTCCCATAGCACGGTAAAGGAGATGTATCGACCCTTCGAGTTCGATCGCGGCGGCATTGAACGTGGATAGTGATTCCCATGGATGCGAAGGATCTGGAGAAAGTATTGGTTGCTCGCTGACTCGGTTCATAAATTGAGCACGCTTATCCGCATACATGCAAGAAAGAAGGTCACTAAGAGAAAGCGCAGCTTCAGCCGCTACGGTATCCGCAGCTCCGTAAAATATGCGCAGAGTATCGCCATTCACGAGCGCGCCGGAAGGAAATACTACATTGGAGACGACGCCATACTTTTCATAAGGTTCTTCGGGTACCAAGAAGGGAAACTCGGTCTTTGCGAGTATCTGTTGTGGATCGTCAGAATCTAGTAGCAGCGCTTCGATTCCAAAGATCCGATTTCGTTCATCATAATAATTTTGAATATGCGAATAGACAAGAAGCCATCCTTCTTTGGTCAAGATGGGAGTGGCGCCAATCTCTACGTGCTCAGTATCAGCACGCCTTACATCTGGAAAGGCATGATTCTCGAGATGCTCGTGCCATACATTCCAAAATTCGGGATTCCAAAAATCTTCAATATTCGATGCGTGTGCAAGACCAATGGTGGGACGTGGGTGTTCCTCGGTAAAATCAGTGTGGGCGGTTACCAGCATCACTACTTGGCCGTTGATGCGTTCGGGGAAAAGCGTAGCTGCCTTCGCATTGAAAGGTGTGACGAGATGTCTTTCAGTCAGCTCGTCAGGGCGATCGCCTATGGCGACCGCCGCTTTGATGTTATCTGGACCGAACGGATATCCACCTAGCGCAGTGTAGAAAACATACCACTTACCCTCAAAGAACGTCGCGCGCGGATCTTCGCATCCGTATGTCTCCCAATCTTCTTTAGGGGCAATGACCTGTTTTCGATTTTCGAACCCCCCGTCTTTATGCAAACATGTATAACCAATTGTTGAAAAGCCGCGTCCTGGGGTACGAATTTGATCTGGCTCAGCCATCGCTCGATAAAAAAGATGTGTGTCGCTTTCATGCACAACCGCTGAGGGATTAAAAGTGCCAATCGCTTCAAATGCATTCGCTCGCACAGGCGAGAGAAGTGGATTCCTTGGTGAACGGAAGACCGATAACATAGTTATACGCCTATTGGCATACTGAGCACAGTGGGGGAAAGAGCCTGAGGCTCATGCTTGAGAAGCTTGTTCACAAATTGCGAAAGAGAGGTTGTGGCGCTGCAAACGAAATTGTCTGCGGCCCCGTAATACACGGTGAGCCGGTCATTCTCTTTGGCTGTGCCACAGGCATACACAACGCCTGGTTTTGCACCACCCATCTCATATTCTGTATTGGGTGTAAGCACGGGTATAGGACTGCGTACAATTACCTTTGTAGGGTCATTCTTTTCAAGAAGCATCGCTCCAATTTGATAGAGATACTCGCTGCTGGTCGCATGGTAAAAGAGCAGCCACCCCTTATCAGTTTTAACTGGTGCTGGTCCTGCGCCACGCACCCAACTATCCCAGTGATTCGCGCGCCCTTCGGTCCTGGCTCCTCGTGGACTTTCAATATAAGGTTCTGACGTACCGACTGAGCCAAGATCTTTTCGATAGGCGACCTGAACATTTGGTGAAATGCTATGAAGTATGGCAAACATGCCATTTATTTTCTCGGGGAAAAGCACCCAATTCTTGTGGACTTCATTTTGCCGCGAAAGGAATACCGGCTTTGACCAATTCCAACGCTTCTTTTTCAGATCGGAAAGCGCAATTGAGGTAGTTGTGATACGCACCGAATCCCAGTTATGAAAGGCCGAAAATGTGAGATAGACACGATCACCCATGAGTACTGCACGTGGATCTTCTGCGCCACCCCATGACCCACCTGATGCGATTAGTTCAGGATAATGTGCATGGGCATATGCGCGACGCATCGCATCCAAATGTGGATCAGGCCCTTCAAATGCAAAGACAGGATAGGGAAGACGTTCATCGATATGTATACCGTCCTTTGAAGATGCGTAGCCAATGCGTGAGACGCCATCGCTGCCAATTGCTCGGTAAAAGAGATGAGTTTTTTCGCCATCACTTATCGCAGCAGGATTCATTACCGCCTCCTTCTCAAAATCATAACCACTCGGATGAAGAAGGGGATTGCCTTCGTTGCGCTTGAGCGAAAAATCTGCCGTGTCTATGGCATGCTGTTTCTCCATCCGCTTTGGCTGACGGAATAATTCCCAAGCACCCCATAAGAAAAGAAATGTGGTCCCCAGCGCGAGCATAATTGCGAGGAATAAGATGATGATACTCATAATATTCTTATAAATTTATACACGTCCGAAATCATCCTCGACACGTTCAATGTCGTTCTCATCAAAGTTTCCGATTGAAATCTCGAGTACCGCTACGCCCTGCTCACCGCCCCTCAGTCTATGGAGTGTTTCTGGGGGAATTTCAATTTCGTCGTTCATACTGATCTGCCATTCCTTATCACCAACATGAGCAACTCCGTCTCCTCCAATGACCTTCCACCATTCTGAGCGGTGCGTATGCTTTTGGAGAGATAGTTCCTTGTTAGCGTCAATGTGCAGAATCTTTACAGTCGAAGGTTCATTTTCAGTAAATCGTTCAAACGATCCCCAGGGGCGATGCTCCTCATACCGATTAGACAAAAGGGACATAAGATATATACAGAATACCTTATAATCGCTCGGTTTACTCTGGGGAATAAGTGCATAGCAGAATTCATCTTCTCAAGTCAATTCGCCATATAAACTTATGCAAGTATACTAAGCACACCTGTCACTTATGGAACGGATACCTTTTTTCTCGATTGTAGTTCCTGCCCATAATGAGGAAGCATACATAGGACAGACGCTTGAAAAGCTCTGTGCGCTCGAGTACCCGAAGGATTTCTATGAGGTAATTGTCGTCGAGAACGGTTCTGACGATGCTACTCTTATGAAAGCAAGAGAATTTGAGCACGGAAGGGATACCCCTATCAAAGTATTTACCTGTAAGGAACCAGGCGTTTCAAGAGCGCGAAATATGGGTAGCACGAAGGTTCGTAGCGATGCGGACTGGGTATTTTTTCTTGACGCCGATACCTTTCCTGACCCACCCTTTTTGCGATCGTTCCTACGATACCTTGACGCGAATGCATCTAAAAAATTTGTCGTCGGCACAGTATCCCTTGGGCCTTATCCCTCAACCATAGTCATGCGTGTGATATACGCGGTTACGAATGTATTCTTTTCATTCTCCGGTGCCGCTTACGGCGGCGCACTCCTCATCCGCCGTGAACTACTCGAGTCGATTTCGTTTGAAGAAGATATTCATGTTGGTGAGGAGGCATCACTCATCACATGCGCAAAACGAAAGGGACGATATTTTTTCTTTTACACTGCATACGCTCACACATCAACACGCAGATTTCAGAATGGTGGCTGGAAAAAAATCCCAATTTGGATAGGAATGTGGATATTTGCTATGATAGTTCCAAACCATGCCTCCATTTCATCCTCAATCCATCGTCGCTTCAAGTACAAAGCAGTTCGCTAAATTGCATCAAGCAACAACGCATTTTGCATCTCGATTCATCACGACCCCAGTCGCCGCATTCATTGCTTGGCTCAGTGTTCATACACACATTGCATATCTAGCACTTTTTATCGGTGCCTATCTTGATGCACTTATTGGTCCTTCACTTTTAATACCCGGTGAAGTCGTGTTCCTTTCGGGTTCGATTCTTGCGGGAAGACACGTTCTTCTTATTTGGCTCGTAGCTCTTTATGTATATCTGGGAGGCATTTTGGGGGATACAACAAGCTATTGGATTGGGCGCGCGCTCGGCATTTCTCTTTTTCACGAACGTAAGAAGTTTCTGAACATAAGGCACTATCACAATGCGCGGAAGTTTGTCGACAAGTACGGTCCGAAAGCAATTTTTTTTGCTCGACTCGTAGGCCCATTCTCAAAGATCGCACCAACCCTTGCCGGTATTCTCGAAATCCCTTTCGGGACTTTTCTCCTATATAACATCCCAGGCGTATTGGTTGGTATCGGGGAGTTCCTTCTCATCGGATATATTTTTGGGAATCGCTATGAGCTTGTCCTGTGGCTCTTTGAGCGATATACGATTCTATTTTTTATTGCGCTTTTTGCAGCACTCCTTATCCATTGGCAATATAAAAAACACCGCGCTCGCAAGAAGCGAAATGGGCTGAGATACCAAGGATGGGGAAGACAAAACAAAAGATTCCTAAGGAGTAATGGAATTCAGCAGGAAGTGGGGTAGTATAGGTAGCGTATGCTCACATACACGCAAGCATTCATTCTAGGACTCGTGCAGGGTGTGACTGAACTTTTTCCGGTTTCGAGCCTCGGCCACAGTGTACTTCTTCCCACACTTCTGGGCTGGCAGATATCGCAAAGTGCCCCTATGTTTGTCGAATTTCTAGTCATCACGCACGTTGCGACCGCACTTACCCTACTCGCATACTTTTGGCAGGACTGGATACGCCTTGCTAAGGGTTTTATTCGGTTGATTTTTACACAAAGTACTAGTCCGACAGATCCGTATAGCCGGCTTGCATGGCTTCTTGTGGTCGCCACCATTCCAGCAGGTCTTCTGGGCCTTCTCTTCCAGAATTCGATTGAGAACTTATTTTCTGCACCACGTATCGTTGCTGGAATGCTGATTTTGAACGGATTACTGCTCTATATAGCTGAAAGCTTAAAACGCCGTCGCACACGTCTCGAAAACACGCGTATCTCGGGTGATGTTGCGATAGTAACTAAACTTTCGTGGCTTTCTGCGTTCGGCACGGGACTCATGCAAGCACTCGCACTTATTCCAGGATTCTCTCGTACCGGGGCTTCGCTCACAGGAGGTCTCCTTTCTGGACTTGATCGCGAAAGCGCAGCACGTTTCTCGTTCCTTCTTGCAACGCCCCTCATACTTGCCGCTGGAGCACTTAAATTGCCACAACTCTTCCATGCTCAGTATCCTGTTATGCCGCTTCTTTTTGGCGCGCTTATTGCCGCGTGCGCCTCATACCTTTCTGTAGCATTTCTTACGCGGTACTTTAGAACGAACACACTCATACCATTTGCATGGTACTGTATCGTACTAGGCGGGCTATCTCTTATCGCTCTTGTCTATTTTTAATTCTGAGTATCCTTATAGTCACAAGGATCGTATTTATGTTTTCGACCTATACAAAATCATGCTAGCGTATAAGAGAAAATGTGACACAGTGAAAAAATCATGAAATTTTCATGCATTTCTGCGGTTATCCCAGTTCATAATGAGGCAGGGAACCTGAAAAGACTCCACGAGGAGCTCGTCCAGGTACTTTCGACTTGTAGCTCAGAGTACGAAATTATTTATGTAAACGATGCAAGTACTGATGGATCGCTCGCTGAGCTCCAAACATTGAAGGATTGTACGATTATTAATTTGCGTCGCAAATACGGTCAGGCGACTGCACTCGATGCCGGTTTCAAGGCAGCGAAAGGAGATTTGATCGTCTCGCTTGACGGCGACGGTCAGAATGACCCCGCAGATATTCCAAAACTACTCCGTGAGCTTGAGGACAAGAATTTCGATGTCGTTACTGGCTGGCGCAAGCAACGCGCTGACAATCATGGTATTCGAGTCCTTACGCGTATTGGTCGTGCATTCCGGCGGTTTCTCATCCAGGATCCAGCTCATGACACCGGGTGTACCCTCCGAGTGTATCGCGCCGAAGCTATAAAGAGCCTTGAACTCGGGGGTGAAATGCATCGCTACATACTCGCACTCTTGCGCTGGAAGGGATTCACTGTTGGAGAAGTCGTCGTGAGGGACCGTCCACGCTTACATGGCAAGAGCAAATACGGCTATGGCAAGGCTGTACGAGGGCTTATTGATCTCATATACATTTGGTTCATTTACAAATATTCACAGCGCCCGCTCCACCTCTTTGGCTATATGAGCTTTGCTGCGCTTGCGGCCGGCGCCATATCCCTTGTTCTCACTATTTATGACCGCACGGTACTGGGTATCCACCTGAATGACGATGGCTGGTTTTATATCACATTCTTTCTTTTAATCGCGGCAATAATGCTATTCTCATTTGGCATCATCATTGATCTATTGCTGCGCATCTACCTCAGTACCTCGTCCGTGCAAAAACCATACTACGTTAAGGATATTCAAAAGATATAGTTTTAGATAACTCTACTTTTTCTCATTCCAACGCCATGCCGCGTGCTCACCAGTTTTGTAACAAACCCAAAGGACAATGATGGTAATAAGGATGATCCATATAAAGAAACCAGCGACCACAAGAGCTGAAGCGGGAGTAGAGCCAAGTGCAATAGGATCGTTCGAGAATTGAAGAGTGAAGAGAAGGACCGAGCCCGCAATTATAAGGGCATAGCCGAGGGTCACAAACCATCCCTCAATGGAGATGGGTACCCACCCAAGGCCATATCTTTTTGCCCTAAACCAGGGCCGTTTTTGATATCTTTTCATGGGTAGCAAGTGTAGTCCGTGCAAAGAGAAAAAGCAAGTCTTTAGGCCATATTTTCTCGCTTTGTCCATTCAAAGTTCCATAGAAATTGCTTGACAAAAAGGGTCCCTAGATGATAGGATAGCCCTATGGGTTAGATAGGTCAGGAGGCTCTATTCGTAGAGCCTTTCGCCTTTCTACCTCACTTATGCATAAGATCCTGCCCCTCATGGGGCTACTTCTTCTAGCAAATAGTGTCTTAGCGCCAACAATGGCCAATGCCCAGACAGCGCCCGGCTCGTTTACCCCGAGTTCGACTAGCGCCCCAACAGGCATGACGACCAACCAAGCGGTTCAGGAATCCACAGCGACACCACTCAGTCTCTCGGTGACGCTTACCTCGTATAATGCGGTTCCTGCTCAAACTAGCCCGACGCCGTGGATCACGGCGAGCGGTGCCCCCTCTGACTCGCAGGTAATCGCAGCACGATCTCACGATCTTGCGGGCGAGCTACCATACGGGACGATTATCGCCATTGAGGGTCCGACCTCTTCTGGTGGGTATACCTGTGGCTATAGCGACGTTCAGGGTCTTATCGGGTATCGCGTAATTGCCGACGAGATGAATATCCGAATGAAAAACAAGGTCGACGTGATGCTTAATCAATACGATACAGTTCCTGTGGGAGACCGATATATAAATCCTGCAGTAGCCCTCGGTGCCTGCGCTGGAACACACATTCAAATAGTGGGGTACGTTAACCCCCAACATATTCCGAGCACCCAGGCAGGACTTGCAGCTCTCGTAACAGGTGGTCAAGATCTCGCATTTGCAAAGTTCTAATAGTTTCGATCACTCTCCCAAGATAATCTGCTACACTATTCGGACGTGGAAAGGTGGTTTTCGGTAATGAAGAACCAGCGCGCCCTAGGCGCAACGATCCTTATTGTTGCCATACTTATAAGTGCTTCGGTGATCTTACTCTATCGACTTGGCGCTGAACCACTTCAGGACTACGATGAAGCAACCTATGCGGAAATAACATCTGAAAGCCTCGCTTCACACCACTTCTTCTCTTTTACCTTCCTTGATAATCCTTATTTTAATAAACCGCCTCTTCTTTTTTGGTTAACCGATGCAAGTAAGTCGATCATTTCGAGTCCTGAACTAGCTGACCGTCTACCTTCAGCGCTCTCAGCCTTGGCGCTTATCGCGTTAATGATACTCATTACATACGAGGCAACAGGAAACCCATTCGCTGCAGCCTGGGGCGGCGCCATATTACTGACTACGAGCGCATTTATCGAGCCCGCGCGGCAGGTCCGATTCGATCTCCTCGTCACATTTTTCGATCTCCTCGCAGTATATGCCTTTTGGAAAGCTTTCGATCCTCTAAACTCTAGAAATTCTTTTCGTGGTAGGTGGTTTTTAATCTTTGGAATCTCAGTCGGGCTTGCCGTGCTTGCCAAAGGTCCTATTGCGCTCTATGCGGTCACGCCCATTTTTGGGATCGCCACTGTATATCAGAATTTCAAATGGATTCGAAACCCCTCATTTTGGTGGGGCATATTGCTATCGCTTTTGATCATTCTTCCCTGGCATCTCTATGAAACATATCGATTTGGGTTAACCTTTTGGAAGACCTATCTTGTTGATCAGCTTCTTAATCGTGTTGATGAAGTATTTTTTACTATACATCCTACTAATATGGATTATATTTCGTATGCATTCGGTTTTGGCGCACCTTGGCTTGCAATTTTTTGCGTAAGTATTATCGTCGCAATCTTCATATGGAACCGCATATCTCCTTCTGTTCGGGCACTTTTTGCTGCCTCTGTTATTGGAGTCTTTTCGGTCTTTTCGGTTGATTTTATAACTAAAACAAAGGCATTTAATTATCTGATCCCTTTATACCCCTTTGTAGCGCTTTGCGTCTCACTCATGGGATATGAAATTGGGCGCCTGCGATTCCCTAGGATCCGGACTTTGCTCAGTTTGATTGCAATAGTACTTACGGGAATGGGTCTTTGGCTCACGATTTTCAATGCATTTCATATCAATTCTTATTACGCGAGTGAGGTATCGCTCGCTGATCAGGAGAAAGCGATCGGGACGCTTCTCAAAGAAGATCATGCTCCTACCTTCTACGTATACGACACGACCACCCTGGGTTCAATAATGTTCTATAGTGGACTCGTAAAACCAATCTTCATGGGAAGCGCGACAGCAGCGGTGTCGCAGGGATCATTTGTTCTCTACGAAACTATGCAGCACGATGCGCTCATTGCAAAATACCCCAATTTGTCAGGCATGCCGGTGTATAACGGAGCCTCCCTCAGCCTAGTTCAAGCCCAGCATGTTTAGTTGAGCGTATCTGAAGCATCATGTTCCGGACGTAGATGAAAAGCGAGGCAATCTGTGCCGTTGTGAAGACAATATCTCGTATGTGGATGGAATAAATGAGGATAAGCACCGAGCCACCAAGGGATAGATACCAGAAGGACATTGGAATCACTACTGCCTTTTCTTTTTCGGATTTAATCCACTGTATGATGAATCGAAGAAAAAAGACGAATTGGCCGAAAAAACCAAAAACAACCCAAGGATTAAGTAGCTCGGCACTAAGCGTTGCAATGGAAGTCATGAAAATAAACGTAAGGTACAGTATACTCTGTAAATGCAAAAAAGTATTGATAAACAGAAACGTAAGAAAAATAGTAAATTCACACCCGGAAATTTCGAATTAAAAGTCAAAAGATCAAGTGCTGGGCTAGGACTCTTTGCGGGTCAAGATATTCCAAAGGGGAAGTGTGTAATCGAATATTTTGGTAGGATTGTTAGCAAAAAGGAGGAAGAGACAAGTCGCAGCAAATATCTCTTTGAGATACGCAAAGGAAAGACTATAGACGGTGCGGCGAGAGTTAATATTGCTCGTTACGTAAATTATTCACATCGTCCCAATTGTGAATCGGAAATCTACAAAGATAAGGTTTACTATTTTTCGATACGACCTATCAAAACAGGCCAGGAACTTACGGTCGACTACGGGAAGGAATATTATGATGAACACATAAAGCCTTATGGCTGTCGCTGTGAGATATGCGTACAAAAAGCTCGGTAATTAAATATCTAGAGGAACAAAAAAGAATTTACGAAGTCACTGTGTGTGCCGGAAGCCAGTCCATGACCTTTTTACGATGAAGATCTATCGACCACAGATCACCCTGTTTGAAGAGAGATTCATGAGAACCTTTGAACTCGCGTAGTAGTCCTGAGGTGGCACGAGGAAAACCAATCGGAAGGTTTTGATTATATGCCTTAAGGAAGTCGGGGAGTGAGACAGGGACTTCGCTTATGCGAGACTTTTCAGCGTATTTGCTCATGCAAACTATAATAACACAAATTGACGCATATATCAAATTCTCCCAAAGACAGTAGTCTAAATAATTCCTAAGGATACTTAGAGCAAAATGCCGCCCATAATCAGAACTTGTTGCTTCGTATAGTGGTGCATAGATTATTTTTGATCATAATCATAGAAAACAGCCTCGATGTTGTGACCATCCGCGTCGTACACGAATGCGCCGTAGTATCCAGGCCAATAGCCCTTACGGTATCCAGGAGCGCCATTATCCTTTGCGCCAGCTTCGATTGCTGCTTCGTAAAATTTCTCAACCTGCGCTCTGTCCTTTGCACTAAATGCTATATGAAGTGGAACGACTCCCTTCTCATTTACTCCGATCCAGAAGTCCGTGTTCTTACCATCATTAAAACCAGCTGCTTCGCCGAACTCCATGTTCTGGGTATATCCGAGCGTTGCGAGAACTTTTGTATAGAAATTTTTCGCTTTGTGATAATCGCTGACGGGAAGACTGGTGTGCGCTATCATGTAGTTTGGCATTACGATTAGAATATTGTTGAATTATATATCAGTATCCATCATGAAAGTGGCATGCTGAGAAATAGCATCAATATACCATTGGACAATTGCCCCCAAATGTACTATTTTTCATAGATAATGAAAACACTACAAGTCGTACTAGTTCTCATAGCGGTTATCGTTGTTGCTGGTGGCATGTACTACTTTTTTGTTCGAAGTATGCCAGCTGTTTCTCAGAGCAGCTTCGCATCCTCAACTTCACAAACGGCCTCAAGTACCGCCTCTTCTACGTCAGGTACTCCAAATCCTACTGTAAGCAGTACTGTTGCAGGTATGAGTGAATATAGCGATTTGACCTACGGTTTCACATTCTGGTATCCAAGCGCCCTTCAGGTGGTCCCATCTACTACCGATGACAGTGCTAGTTTCCCCGGCGGTACCGAAGTAGAAAAGCTACAGGTTGGTCCTGAAGGAGCCATTACTATTGCCGTTGTGAATTCTCCAGCGAGCACAATAACTGATGAACCATTTAATCATGCAAGCCCTATACCCCAGACAAAATATTTCTACGATGAGATGACAGGGAAGTTGATGGTTACCTATCCCCAAGGCGCAGATGGTGGAAATTCCGCTACAACAACAGTAAAAGTCTCAAAAACCACTATTTCAGGCTTGCCGATGTTGCCAAGCGGACTCCGTTTTGATGCCACCATAATTCCTCTTAGCACAACCCGGTTTCTTGTAATCAATGATGGGGGAGGGAGCTCATTCACACCAGATCTTGCGGCAACAATTGCACAAACAGGCGCATCCATAAACTCTCTTGCTCTTATGACGGCCGTTCAGGCAGAAAGGACCGCTTACAATGTGAGTAAGTAACGGGAATCACCTTAAGGGAATAGAAAAAACCAGCATCAAAACTGATGCTGGTTTTTTCTTTATCTACGTACAACAGAGGCTCAATTACCAGTGGATCGAGTCCCACCAATGGCGTATGTAGGTTATTGGTTTAGTCCAGTAGGTGTAAGTTGGGGGAGCTGTGTAGTTATAGGCCGGATATACTGCAGCTGGCTCGTAGTAGCTCTGAGGCTGTGGGTAATAGGTTACTGGCTGCTGATAATAGGTTGGATATTGTGCAGGATAGTATTCAGTTTGGCATGTATTTGTGCCGCCAGGACCTGAAACTGACATTGTGAACGTCTCATAGGGATATGCAGTGACATACGCACTTCCTTCAGTGTTTACCTCACCAAGGCTTGAAATATAGCCTGAGTATGCGCCATATGAAGTCCACGAGAGCGTCCCTTGTACTTGCGATCCGTCATAGGTATTCGGCGTCGTGATGCTTATGGTACAGGTCGGGAGTTGATACGAATACTGTTGGGGGTAATATCCGTTCGAATATTGCTGTTGATACTCGGATGGATAGTATGTTTGCTCGTAATTATAGTCAGGTGCCGTGGAAGAATAATAATCCTGATACCCATTGGGTCCCATGACCTGGGCGTGAGCAGCGAGTGAAGGCACTATAAGCACTGCGAGACTTATAAATACTACGGAAATCTTACGTATGCTAAACATAAGCATTGGTTTAAGGCTGATAATCCGAAGACCACCTCTGGCCCTATTTTATAAGAAATTAGCGAAGAGGCAAATGACATCCTGCACTACATATGAGCCTCAGGTTCTTCAGATTCGATTTGGTTTACGACCTCCTTTGCAACCGCTTCGGGAGTATCTACCATCATCCCGGGACGGCCAGCACCTGAGGAATAGGGGGTCCCGAGTGCATTTGCGCCAAAATCAGTTGCAGTCATCTTTGGATGAAAGACACTCACAACAATGCCATCTTCAGCAAGTTCCGCTCGGGCGGTAAGTGAAAGTGCGTTAAGCGCATATTTGGTCGAGGAATAGGCTCCAAGACCAGGGTAATAATTCTTCGACACCATCGAGCTAATATTCATGATCATCCCATGGCTCTGCTTACGCATAATCGGAATCACCTCTTGCATAGCGCGTAGCACGGCAAACACATTGAGCTCCATAATTTCTTCGTACTCATGTAAATCTATTTTGTCGATTGCCGAACGCATGCCTTGCCCTGCATTGTTGACCAAAATATCGATTCGTCCGAATCTTTTTTCAGTCTCTTCAATGAGGTTATGAATATCTGCAGGTTTTCTCATATCGGTCTGAATTGCAA
This sequence comes from uncultured bacterium, assembly GCA_963851445.1. Taxonomy (GTDB): domain Bacteria; phylum Patescibacteriota; class Minisyncoccia; order Phycocordibacterales; family Phycocordibacteraceae; genus C7867-001. The sequence goes on from CAWKPH010000001.1 coordinate 586,619, forward strand.
GCGAATTTGGGATTTCCGATGCGACTTTCTCGATTTTTTCGACAGAACGAGCTGCTAGCACAACTTTCGCTCCTCGACGTGCAAGTTCATGCGAGAGCGCAAGTCCGATACCACTGGATGCACCTGTTATTATCGCTACTTTGTCTTTTACTTCCATGCCCCATTTTAACATGTTTACTATGTAGCTCGGGTTAAGACTTACGAGTTCAAGATCCACATAACTTAATTGTAAAAGAATGTGCGCTATACTAACCGCGTGAAGAGACGAAAATTTAGATTCTGGCACTTATTGGTAGGAACACTCCTGCTTGTGGCTATTGAATTCCTCGTGCTTCATTTTCTCCCGGAGACTGCTGCAAGCATCACGCTAGTACTTGTTGTATCGGTTCTAGGTGCGTCTTTCACAATTTATGTTGCCACTGAAGTGATAGAGGAGGTTCGGGGAGCCTTTCACATGATCGTATTACTTTGCGGGGTCGTATGTGAGTTTGTCGTTTTCTTTGCATTCCAATATCTATTCCTTTTGGTGGTCCAGCCAGCGAGTTTTCCTACCTTACCTCAAGATCCCTCAAGCCTTTTGCTCCACAGTGTTATGGTTTTTGTCTTCAACCCACTTTATATTCCAGGAACTTCAACCGGGCGAGTACTCTTACTTATACAAACATTTGCTGCACTCGGACTTGCTTTATTTGTTCTCCAGAATATAAACGAATTTCGCCGTACGTCCCTAGACCACAAAGCACCTCATGTCTGAAAGAGTGAATTTTGTTCCTCTTGGGTTACCTTTTGTAGCAATTTCAGTCTCGTAATTTCTTTGCAAAATGTTGCCAATCAGGCCACTCCCATGTGCCACCCCAGTCCCAGCCTCGTGAGGTAAATAGAGAAACGACTGGTTCGTTAACGTGGAAGCTGCCCGGAACCTGTGGATCATGGGTAGCGTCACGCGGAAGAGTGGTGCCATCACGCAAAAACTGAGGGTTTAGTAAGGGGTTGATATCTATTGCTAGTCCATATGAATGATTTGAGAGTCTATCGGTGTTATAAATCAGCCGGTAATTAAAGGCCGAAGTATTATTCTCTCGCATGGATGCATCATCATCCCAATCATAGTGAACTACCGGTATCGCGTGGGTAATAGGAAATCGAAGCGCACATATTTCTTTAAATATCTCCTGAACCTCTTGAGCAACTTCCTCGTGAAGGATAATCTGCCCTCGATGAAGCAAGTTGTCGAAGGATATATATTCTACATCAATGATAGATAGAGTAGTTCTGATTTCAACGGGAATTGTAAGCTTTCCAAGCCCTTCCTCCAGATTTAATGAGCTGTCGATAATTAGTGGAGTGTTTTCCATATGGGATAGTATAGCCCCCTGTATTTATGAGCTTCGCCTGGTAGTTTGAAATTACTATTTCCCTATAGAGAAATTTTAAGATAGAGTATCACAATCATGGTGTCTTCAAAAGAAGAAACAAGCTCTCCAGCTCTCAAAATAGAACATTTACAGAAAGTATATGTTGGAGGTGGGGACGGAGGAATGACCAAGGGGACTACACATGAGGCCCTGAAGGATGTGTCGCTTACAGTTTCAAGTGGCGAATTTTTTGCGTTACTAGGTCCTAACGGCGCGGGTAAATCAACACTCATTGGTATCCTTGCTGGCCTCGTGGTGAAAACAAGCGGGAGCGCCGAAGTTTGTGGTATTTCCATAGACTCCAATCCCGAGAAAGCGAAATCCTATATTGGACTGGTGCCCCAGGAGTTTAATCTGAATTGGTTTGAGACATCCTTGGAGATCGTTGTAAATCAGGCAGGATATTACGGCATTCCTAGACACAAAGTAATGCCAAGAGCAGAGGAGCTTCTAAAGAATCTAGGTCTTTGGGAGAAACGAAATGATCAATCACGCACACTCTCAGGGGGAATGAAGCGCAGGCTTATGATTGCGCGCGCGCTCATTCATGAGCCGAGAGTACTCCTTCTTGATGAACCAACCGCAGGGGTTGATGTGGAGCTTCGACGAGAAATGTGGATTTTTTTGCGAGAGCTTAATAAAAATGGTACAACCATCATCCTTACGACGCACTATCTCGAGGAGGCAGAACAGCTTTGCCGAGAAGTAGCTATTATTCACCATGGAGAGATTATCAAGAAGGGAACCGTAAAATCTCTTCTCACGAGTTTAAACTTTGTGACGCTTCTTCTTGACACTGCTGCGCCTGTGCAACCGTCCACGATGACCCTTCTCAGAGAGTTTCCTCTCACCAAGGTTGACGATATAACCCTTGAGCTGAAACTTATGCCAGGGCAAACGGTTAATGAAGCAATGCGCAAGCTCACGGCAGTCGGAGTACAGGTACTCAATATTCGAAACACAGGTAGCCGCCTCGAAGAGGTGTTCATTAATATGATAGGAGAAAAATAGTATGGCTCTCCCAATTTTCTCAACAATGACCAAGCAACGTGCTCCCATTGTGGTGGGGTATCAGACGATGTTGCGGAAGGAAACGGGGCGCATCTTTCGTATTTGGTCTCAGACACTTCTACCACCCGTGGTAACAACATCGCTCTATTTCGCTATTTTTGGAACCTTTATTGGCTCTCAAGTGGCTCCCATTGAGGGTTTCTCGTATATTCATTTTATTGTCCCTGGCCTAGTAATGATGGCCGTTATTACTAGCTCCTACAGTAATGTGGTTTCGACTTTCTTTGGAGCAAAGATGCAGCGATATTTGGAAGAGCTTCTCGTGTCACCCTTGCCCAACTGGGTCATTATTGCAGGATTTGTCAGTGGCGGAGTGGTACGCTCGCTACTGGTTGCGGTGTTGGTGCTCATCGTATCGCTTTTCTTCACTCACCTAATTATTTTTAATGCCCTTATTATTTTTACTGCGGCCTTTTTGACCTCGGTGCTCTTCTCCCTTGCTGGTCTCGTCAACGGTATTTATGCAAGATCTTTTGATGGTATTAATATTGTACCTACCTTTGTGCTCACACCACTTACTTACCTTGGAGGTGTGTTTTACTCAGTAAATCGTCTACCTCCTCTCTTTCGCGACCTCTCGCTTATAAACCCCATTCTCTACATGGTGAATGCATTTCGGTACGGATTTTTGGGAATAACCGATGTATCGCTCGGAATAAGCTTTGCGGTAATGGGGGCTTTTATTGCCGCACTTCTTATGCTTTCCCTCTGGCTTTTTAAAAAGGGAAATGGTCTCAAAAGTTAGTGGTATTTAGTCAAGCCACTAGATGAAGCTAGAGCCCCCTTTGGTATACTGATTCCATGAAATACACACTCATCATGTACACCTTCAAAGGGGATTCGGAAGCAGATTGGCATAACGAAATAGCTCAGTTTGTTGAAGCCTTGAACACTGACCCAGATCTTAGTGGAAAAATATCCTATCGTGCCATGAAAACCCGTGGAGGCTCAGACTACTACCATCTTGCTATAGCAACAGATGACGAAGCTGCCAAACTTCTCCAGAGCAAAGAGTTCTTCTCACGCTATACGGCACAGAATAGAATCGCATCAGGTGGAGAAACGAAAGCCACCCCACTTGAGATTGTTGCTGAGACTTCATACCAACCTTAAACACACTCACCCATTTCTTAGGGAGGTTAGAATCTTTGAGATGCTATGATTCAGACATATATGGATAAGCTCGCACTCAACGTTCTTGTTTTGAACGCATCCCTTAAGCACGGACCCGATATTTCAAGTACCGAAGAAGTTACGAACCAAGTCCTAAAACATATGCGTGAGCACGCTGCGATAGAGGTGAAAGCAATTAGGCTTTCGGATTCGAATATCCCCGTTGGATTAAAATACAAAGAAAGCGAGGATGATGAATGGCCTCAAATAGTCGAAGAGATCAAGAAAGCGCATGTGGTTATATTCGCTACACCGATCTGGTGGGGTAATCGCTCAAGTCTTATGCAGCGCGTGATTGAGCGCATGGACGCCTTCGACGAAGATTATCTCAAGGACGGCCGAAGTGCTCTTTTGAATAAAGTCGCAGGAATTGTCATAACCGGAAGCGAAGATGGGGCACAGGCTGTCATGGCGGGTCTTATGGAGGCTCTTTCATTCTTTAATTTCACACTTCCCCCACAGTGCTGCACCTATTGGGTGGGAGAAGTCGGCATGGATCCAAAGACTGATAGCGAACGGCGTAAGAAAAACCTCGCAGTCGATAAGATGGCTGAAACCACAGCAAAGAACCTTTGCCAAGCTGCTCTTGCCATCAAGGCGAATCCTTTTTCCTAAAAAGAGTACGATATTCCTCAAGGAGCTTCAGGAAGCGCTCAATCTCAAGCGGGTTAAGTTTTTCGTGATCTTGAATTAGTATTTCGGGCACGATTACCGACGGAACGTTAAAGAAGGTAAGCAGTCCCTGTATAACGGCGCGAGTGTGTTGCGCCCCATAGTCTTGATTTTTTTGGTTACTACTTATGAATCCGATAGTCTTCTGGGTATAAATATCGGATGTCCGTACCATATCGAAGAAGTTCTTGAGTACGCCCGGCATACTTTTATAGTAGGTGGGTACAATGAAAAGAAGGACCTCTGCTTCTCGCATTTTTGTTAATTCCGCGTGCTGCTCTGGTGTCGAAGATTCAAACGTAACATATTTTCCACTGAAGAAAGTATCGAAAGGGATGAGGGATACAAGCGAGCAGGCCACGTGCTTTTCCTCCGCGACCTCAATACACTTCTTGGCCACTATCCGCGTTGTATTCTCTTCACGGATCGAGCCAGAAACAATACAAACTTTCATTTAACCAATTATAGTGACAAGTAAGGGAATTGTCTCTAAATCTTAAACGAGCTCCCAACATCACGTTACTATACCTCTGCTGTTTAATGGGAAGTGAGTATAAAAAGAAAACCACCCCTCCGCAGAAACAAAGACATTATGTCTTCATTTTCGCAGAGAGGCGATCACTGTCGAGTTGGCTCAGGACCCTTCTTCGGTGAAAGATCCGCTGCCGAACCCGCCTGCCCGGACGAGCGTGTAACACATGAGGCCGCCGAGCATGAGAATAATTCCTATAAGCATGATGCCGACGGGAACCCATTCAGACGGCGCCTTCATTTTAGGAAGGAACAGCACCAGGATGCCGATGACGTCCAAGAAAAGACCGATGCCGCCCGCCACGCCGTACGGAACAGAAGCCTTGAAGCGCTTAAGCTCAACAACTTCGGGATCAACCATGATTAAATCTCCAGCTAAGGATGGCAAATTCTTTGTTATATAATCATAATAATGAGTAATTGTCAAGTTTAATTTGGGCTCCGCATGATAGAGGACGTTAGAACGTGTTTTGTATAAAAAATCGCCGAGCCCCTTTCGGAACACGGCGACACTTATTTCAATAGATCGATATGTTCAACTTTTATGTCGTAGAAGATTTTAAGTAACCCTCTGAAACACAAAATCATCAACTCCAACCAATCCGAACGCATTATGTAGAAATGCCAGCGTATTGTTAATCTCAACGTCTTATCATCGGTATCACGAGTGACTATACCGAGGAGATTGCGTTCGAGAGGAGGAAAATGAGTCGTAATACACACTTCCTTTTGTGTACTTGAGTAGGTGCTTTCATTCCGTGCTTCGCGTAAAGCAGCCATAGCTCGCAGTACCGCCGGATTTTCCTGATCCATGCACTGGAGCACTGTTAAACCCTGTTCTACGTTTCTCCGACATTTCTGCTGGATTCCTTCGAGTATGGCGTCATGCAAACGAGGCTTGAAGAGTGCCCTAAACGGAATGGCAAAATAGCACCAAATATAAAGAACGATGCCTCCTAACACTGACGTAACAAGAAGCAATAGTGGCAACCCGTATTCCTGAATCGGATGCATTCTGCACCTCTAAGGTTCAAATTCAAACTAAATATAACACAGTATTCAGAATTGTCAGCTCCGCCTCGTGTATGAGGTTAGAACCTGTTTGGTATAAAATACACCAATGACTCCTCCAAAGGTTACCCCTCTCAAACTCGAAACCTACCTGGCTGTCATTAAGAACAGTGTTGGTACCCGCATGTTCCGCACCTACTACGCCCTCGTCGACGGGAAGCGGAAAGACATCATGCGTCAGGGTGAACTCTCCTGTGCTTTCTTTGTTTCTTTCATTCTTTCTGGATTCTCTTTAATTGAAGGCATGCACGGAACCGTCGAAGGCACGGTGAAAGATCTCAAAGCCTCTGGTTGGAGACATACAAAAACTATTCGAATTGGATGTGTGATTGTATGGGAACCTATAAAAGGAGATAGAGGGGAAGTACATAGGCATATCGGCTTCTATGTGGGAAATGGGAAAGCCATCAGCAACGACTACAAGAAGGGAATGCCACGTCTCCATCCCTACAAGACTCGGAAGATTACAGGACTCTATTGGAACTCTAAACTAAATAGCTCCGCATGATAGAGGACGTTAGAACCTACGTCTCATGATTTTCTCACGAGAATAAGGTATACTCTGCATATGTTTATGTTTTCCAAGAAATCACAGAAAAAGAACCTCCAGGAAGTTACCAAGAAGCAGCTCAAGAAAACCATGCCTGTGATTGAATCACTTCGCGACTACGATGCCGGAAAAAAGGACATTTCAACCCGTACCGCCCAACAGCGTCTGCCAAACATACGAGTTGCTCCGTAGTCAGGGGCTTGTATCGTTTGCACTCACCACTCAAGCGAAAGATAAGGTGGAAGCAATTGTTGCGAACATAACCAACACTTACTATGGGCGCGAAATCTACGTAACGGCCGAGGAGAAGTCCGTTGCTTATTTGTATTTCCTCATAAAAGACCATCCTTTTACAGATGGCAACAAGCGTACTGCCTCACTCGTTTTTAGTATCCTTTGCGAATTAAATGAACTGACTCCACACTTTGGAAACGAAAATCCAACTCTCGATGAGCTTGCTGTATTCATCGAAAAGATTCAAGAGGAGGATCACCAATCGGTGATTCGACAGATTGCCGTCTTGATATTTGAGACATAGGTTATTCGTTTTGCACTATAGAGGACGTTAGAACTTGTGTATATAAAAAGAAAACCACCTTTCTTAAGGGCAGTTTGTCTGGCTAGGTGATGGAAACAAACTCACAGGATAAATACCTCATACTCGCAACCATCAACCAGTAAGCCTTCACCACGATTGGGGAAAAAACTCCGATGAGGAACATTTTGTGTCCAATCGACTCTTCCACCCTGCATTTCGATGAGACGCCAAGCAAGCAGTACGGGAACCTCGTCATGACCAACGACGACAACGTTTTCCTCCATCTGCGCGGTTTCCAGAAGAGTGTCTAGGGCTCGTGTCGCGTACCCCTGTCCAGATTCTTCCTCCTTAGAGCCTACATAGGGAATAGAAACTCCCACGTGCTTGAGATTGCCGAAGGCGAACAGTATTGGGTGCAGTGTCGGTCGCTGACCAGAAAGAAGAAGGCGAGCTGTAGTCACACAGGCTTCATCTTCAGAGGTTAGAGCAAAAGTTGCTATGAAGTCTCGTTCGAGCAGCCATGTACGGGCTCGCTTGATGTCGTTAATCCCATCTACACTTAGGTCACGTCCCTGGCCAAGCTCGCCATGGCGCTGAAAGAAAAAGCGAGCCATATGTCAATCCTCAATGAAGTTTCTTGGTACGTTATAGCACAATTTGTAGATTTTCAGCTCCCAAACATTACCTTAATATACCTTCCTCATTGGAAGGGGAGTGAGTGTAAAAAAGAAAACAGTCCACCGAAGCAGACTGCTTCGGTGGACTGGATTGACCTCTCAGGCGAGGTTAAGGGGTTATGCGGGCGAGGCATCCCAGATCAGCTTCGACCCGGGCATACTCACCAGGGGAGATCTCGAACTCGACGTCGAGGCAGTCTTCCACGAACTTCGCAATGCCATGCACAAGGCCGATGGTTCCTCCGCGAATCGCGGTGGTTGCTGGTCTGCCATCGGTCAGAAGTGGCGGTGGCGTACGACGGCCGCAAAAGGTTTGGGTGGCCTGCACGAGGTCGGCATAACAGTAGCCGCCGATTAGCTTCTTTTCCCGTTTCTGATTCATCGAATGCTCTCCGCGCTAGAATGAAAGGGTACAAACGGATTTAGATCCGAAGGTTCTCTTTATCTATATCATATAAAGTATATTCTGTCAACTGTGCTCCGCACAGTGCACCAGGTTAGAACCTGTTTGGTATAAAAAGAAAAGGACAGCTTCACACAAATGTGCGAAACCGTCCTGGTGTCTCCCAATGCTTACTTACGGTTGGACGCCTTGGATGCCGCAGCCGAGGCCAGAGGAAGTGGTGCGGGGATTTCTCCATTGCCGTAGATTAGCCCGTCGCCTTGGAGGATGTTCGCGATGTCGCGGGTTCCGGAGAGTTTGACGACTGCGTATGAGCCATTCACGGGAACGTCGGTGACGATGCCGTCGTACTGCTTGCTGTTGATCTGGAGTTTCACCTCTTTCGAGCAGAAGTCCGTGCCGATGCAGTGACAGTAGTCTACGCCTTCACGGCAGGAGTTGCTGAACTGCCTCGACTGCGCGTACGGGTCTACCTCGCCGCCCGGGAACGGAAAGAGGTTGACCTTGAACGACACCTGGACCGTGCAGTCCTTGCTGGGGTCACAGTCGACGGCGTCGATAAACACAGCATGTTTATAGTCCACTTCGGCATGACCTAGGCTAGTCGAGGCCTCTGCCTTGCTCGACGAATTGTCGCTGCAAGCGCCAAGTGCGAGCGGAGATTGCCGCGCAAGTAACTAGGATCATTTTCATCTCAGTCTCTTTCCGTGGGGGGTTTCAGATCGATAGGAACAAATTCACTTCGGAGTCTAGTATGACATGTTAAGATTTCATGTCAAGTTCACGTTATGTTTCAATACCTTGGAATCATCCTGGCTCCGCATGATAGAGAACCTTAGAACATAGCTGGTATAAAAAGCCACCCAGTCCGCTTTCGCGAAAGGGTGGCAGTTGATCAGTTTTGAGATGCTAAACCTACTTATGGCCAAGCGCTCTCCAATTGTTCTTGGTCTTGGTGGCATAGATACGTCCCGTTGGTCGTGTAGACCCGAGATACGGGAGCCGTGCCTTGTCCCAAAGCCATTTCCTCCCCGCATCCCGCGCGAACGCCGGTTTGTTATGGGCCGTGGCAATGTATTCCACAAGATCCACATCGCTTGTACGCCAGACCCGCTCGAGAGTCTTCAGTTCGCGTTCGTTGAGACTCGCAATCAGATCGGCCAGGTTAGAAACCGCAAAAAGATATGCAGCCTTAGCGTGGTCGTCTGAACGAAGCCGCATGACACTCCCCGGTATCCTAAGATTTGAAGGAAGAGAATGGTTGGCTTTTGAGGCGCCGTTCTGGTGTCCGTGGGCGTCGTAGATGGCGAATGGAGTGAACTGGAACGGTCCAAAGCTAGTGATCCCGTCATGTATCGCCGGGATACTTTCCACGAAACGACGACCCCCGTGCCGAAGCAGGAAGTCAAAGTAATCGCGATTGAAGGCACCGTTGTAGCGACCGGGCAAGAGCTCAGTCATGGCGTATGCCACAAGTGAACGTCCGCCAATATGACTGGAGATCTGCTTGAGCAGCTTGAGCTTGCGCTCAGTTAGACGGTAGTGCTGGCCGAGTTGTTGCCAATCGAGGTGCGTCTGTAGAAGATGCGCATCCTCGCTAGCATCTGTCTCATACTGGCGAATCGGCATCCTTCCCGGATCTTTCGTCCGGTATTCAGAAATTAACTGCCGAGCCGTTGCTATAACCGTGCGGCTGTCGCCGTGATTGTTTTCTTTTGCCGTCCACAGCGCGACAAGCCGCTTGTCCCAATCGACACAAAGTCGAGAGGGGATCACATCATTGCGGCTGCTCAGTCCGATGTAATCGGCGTATAAGTCTGAACCGCGATGTCCGGCAAGGCGACCGGTACTGTAGCAACCAGCATGTGAGCTGGTCGTGCGATACGTGGTCACAGCCATTGTCCCGAGAGGGAAGATGGCCATGCCCAGAGCCGCAAGTGCGGCATATGGTTTCAATGATCTCATAATTCACCCTCTCCCAAGGGACAGATTGTATTAGGTGGGACAGGCAAAGCCTGCATGAATTAGCCATGTATATAATACATATGATATACATTTTGTCAATTTTAGAGGCTCCGCCTCGTGTATGAGGTTAGAACCTATGTATAAAAGAAAACCCGCTGAAGCAGGTTTAGAATAGTTGATGAGTTTCACGCCTCAATTCATTGAATGAATTCTGGCATCGTCGTCTGGCACAACTTCTTCGATGCACACGATTGGTCCCTCCTCAGTCATGATTGGCTGAACTGAGATACCAATCACATCTGGATCGAATATCAAGTTTTCAGAACCGGAGCGAAGCAGAAACTCAACCATGCGAGCTTCTCCGTTAGTCTCATCAAGGTCGGCATGAAAGACGGTCCCTCGGATCGCACCGAACATGCCATTACCCTTGTTGGTCAAGAGACCATCGCAGCACGGATGAGTGAAATACAGCTTACTGTCTTTGCCTCCCGATTGAAGTGCCTTGACTGAAGCGCTATGCAGAACCATCCGTTCCATAGCGCTAGTGTTCCTACCTCTCCAATCAAGGAAGATAAGCCCATTTAGCATTTCGAATCCTCTCTACGAACGTATGGTTTACCCAAAGAACAGAGGCTTTATATCTTTATGGCATAGAGTTGTCAAACTCTGCTCTGCCTCTGCTATGAGGTTAGTGGGTGGTATGAAAAGAAAAAGCCCCCATACCGAAGCAGGGAGGTGATGGTTATCTCAACCTTATCTGTGAAGCTTAGGCTTCAGCTGGAGCTCGAGTGAGATGGAAATCCAGAATAGGGCCTTCGTATCCGCGGAAGAACTCCTCGAGATCGAAAGGCGGCGGCGGACCGGCGTTGGACTCGTGGTTGACATAGTAGCGGCCAAGCTTGAAGAGCAGGTCAGCAGTGGTAACGTGCGGGAACATTCGCTGGAAGATATTGGCAAAGTTGAATACGCCAATCATCCAGACATCCATGCTGAGTTTTCCTTCGCGGCTATGCCGCGTAAAGTGCTCCCACACATGCTCGCGGAAATGTTCAATGAGCGTTTCGGGCGTATGATGTTCAGCAATGCGCTGACACCATTCTTCGTAACCGGCACTAATCTCTTCATTAGTCATTTGGCACCTCCTGGCTTTGTGTGGCATGTACCTTGGTCATTCCAAGGTATTGAACCATGCGGAATCTGAGCAGAATCTAGCACAGTTGCACAAGGGTTCCAACATCACCCGAAAGAATATTCGGTTGGCAGTTGTAGAAGTGAGTATAAAAAGAAAACCACCCCTCCGTCGAAACGAAGAAGTGATCTTCGAATCGCCGAGGTGGCGGTTAGCGGAAGGGATCGCCAGAAACAATCTCGCCCCGCGTCTCCCCGCTGATCTTGCCGTCGATGTAGTCCATCTCGGATTGCTCCGCGCGTTCGTTAGGGTCCTCCATAAGATAAATATGGATCTCCCGCCGCACCTGGTTTTTCAGCCAGAAGAAACTCGGAACGAAGCTCACGCCGGTGATGACCAATGTGAACGCATTGAGTACCCTCCAGCTGAAGTGACCGATATGACTCTCGAGCCACGGCGGTCCAGGCATGAGGGTGGAAGCGATGACCACCCCGAGCAATATCGCTGAGAGAGCGGTCACCCTCTCCCTGTCGCTGAACTTTAGATAGATGAGGGCAAAGCCGTAGCCACCCAAAACACCAGCGACGAGGTACGAGTAGCCCCAGGGCCACAAGTCTTGCCAGTGGGCAAACATGGTTCATGCGTCCTTTTGGCGCACTATATAGTTGGTGGAAAGAACGGGCAATGAGCCCAAAGGTTCTCTTTATCTATATCATTTAAATTTATTTTGTCAACTGTGCTCCGCATGATAGAGGACGTTAGAACGTGTTTGGTATGAAAAATCGCCGACGCATCGCTTATGAGCGATAGCAAGATGTACTTGACAGAGTAAGAATAATATATTATTGTATTAACGAATTTTGTTCCTGATGGAGAAAACAGATGTATGCTTTCCGCATTGTTGGAGATTTCGCCGGTCTTATCGGAGCCCTGTGCGGCATGGCCGGGGTGATACTTTTGCTTTATGGTTGGCACTGTCACAATCGTGCATACAAATCAGCAACTACTGTGGCTGAGTGGCGCCGCGTTGCCCTGGTTTGGTCATGGTCTGCGTGGCTTCTTGTCCTCTCAGTGGGACTCACAGGGGTGCCAAACCTGCTCATCAAGTAGAGAACTGGCGCATGCGGAGAAAATCCGTGTGCGCCAATTATTTTTATTTCTTTACGACGTTCACGATTTTCACCCTAGCCTCGCATGATAGAGGACGTTAGAACATGTTTGGTATGAAAAAGCCCGCATTGCTGCGAGCTCAGAATGAGAAGGGTTTATGCGTGAGCCAAGACCTTGTCTTCAGAGAACCGATACTCCCCATCAAAGGGTGCAGTCGCCTCTGCAAACTGACTCAAGACTTCCGAGACGAGTGGCCAGAACTTGCCATAGCCGATAAATGAGAATTCCTGTTCCAGCAGTCCGAACTCTGCCGTCGCCGAAAGTCTCCACTCATGTTGGCTGTGTGAGTTTTGTGAGTCATAGATCTTCCCGACGCAAACTCTGAGAAGCCGTTTTGGCCGAGAGAAGTTGGACATGCTCAGATCTTCTTCGCACCTCGGGATGCCAGCAAGCACTTGCAGGTGAGCGCTGTATTCCTGAGAGTATATCCTCTCCAAAAAAACAAGAGAGGGAAGACCATAGTGGCCGATAAGTTCCGTCAGTTCTGTGAGAGGACGTACACGATACGGTGGTTGCTTGGGAGATATGATACCCGCGCATGGGAAGTTGATCTCTTCCACACCACCATGGTTCTCGCTCACTCTGTCGAAGATCAGACGAGGGGCTGCAAGCAGACCTTCGACGTCGATACGCTCTTGGGACATGATTGCCTCCTGTGTAATTCCCGATTTCAGTATACGATCTGCCCTCGATTTGTCAGCCCCGTCACGTATGACGTAAGAACTTGTAGGGTATGAAAAGAAAAAGACCGCCTCCCCGAGACACCGGAAAGACAGTCTCTGCAGAGAAGCGGTCGTGAAAGTGGTCTCAAGCCACTTCGGTCACAACACGGTCGATGAGGTTTGTCGGTTCCGACAGCTCCATCTCGAAGAGCTTCTTCAGGGCGGAGATGCCCATGAGTGTGGCGAGAGCAACCATCTGGTCGTGCTCTTCACGTTTGAAGAGCTTGGTCACCGTCCAGAGTTCACGAACTCGACCAGGCATGCGTTCGAACTTCAGGCCGACCACCGGTTGGTGCCTGTCACCGACCGATACAAGCTCGATCTTGCGACCGAACTGAGCCAACAAGAAAAGGCTGCGATCCATGATGTTATCCTTTTGTGAAAAGCCAGACGTCTGGCAACAAATTCGGTACGTATATGAAAACATGCACAGGAGCGTTTGTCAAGGCTCCGCGCAGTGCATGAGGTTAGAACGTGTATGTAAAAGAAAAAACCTACTCGCGTCTACTCTACACGCTTTCGGTTTTCTTGACGGCAAATCTCCAGAAGGGAGCCCAGCCGGCATCGATGATGCGCACTCGTATTCCATGTCCAGCTCCTGCATGAATACAGGGTACGAATCGGTATCCTCGAGGATCTTCCCATGTATCCTTCGGAGCTGTGATCGGAGGAGCATGTTCAAGTTGCGGATTGCTTGCCCGAAGCTCAAGTAGCTCTGCGGCATTTACTGCTTCATAACCCTCATTCAGAAGCAACATAGCCGTGTCTTCCTTATGGCTGATCCACCAATCGAAGGAAACGAGATCGATTGAAACCGACTGAAGCCCATAACACAGTTGTGGGAAGTGCTCGTCAGTGAGGCGCGCATCGATGTAGTCTGGCGGATTCTCTTTTAGTGTAATCCGTCTCAGAATGCGTCTGATAGTCTGAGACCCCAGATAGGGAACCTGCACTTCAAAGTGCTCTACAATTTTCATTCGACTACCTCTTGTTGATCTAAGTGAGTTATATCACTTTTTTATTTTTTTCAGATCCACCTCTGTCATGAGGTTAGAACCTATGTATAAAAGAAAACCGCCCAATTGCTTGGACGGCTTGGTTTCTTCGTTAAGCTGATCGATTAGAAAATCTCATGAATGAAGCCGAGCTCTTTGGCTTCTTCGGCACTCATATCCCGATCTTCCGCAAGCAGCTTACGCATCCTGCGAATCGGCATGCCGGTTTTGTCAGAATACATGCGAACGATTGTTTCTTCTTGCTTAACTGCTTCATCGATGAGTTCCTGCATTCGAGCTTTGCTTTTGACTGAGCTCGTTGGAAGGTTCATCCATGAGTGCCGCCCTTCGTGAACAAGTATTGTTGAACCTTCTTCACAAAGGCGACGATCACACATGAGAAGTATCGTTACCGCTGCAGATCTCGCAGCGCCATAGACACGAACGGTCTTGTGGCCCATGTAGTCTTGCAGAAGCCGAGCGATGAAAAGGCCAGCTCTTTCGTACCCGCCATGACTTGATAGACGTATTTGTATAGCGGGCGAGTCGCGCGCTGTGAGGACGGTCATGGCCGCAAGCACATACTCGGCCATTTGTTGGTCGACCTCCCCTTGAAGGAAGAGAGTATTCTTATCCAGCAGCTCTCTTTCGAGACCTGTCATGCAATTGTCTAGCGACATTTAACTAACATCTCCGATGCAGACGTAATTTCCTGAATGATAATAACACGAACCAATGATTCGTCAATTTATGCTCCGCCTCATAGAGGATGTTAGAACGCGGGTGGTATGAAAAACCGCCCTTTCTTGAGGGACGGTCTTGAGTGTTATGCGGATCAGAGTCCGTTTCGAGCGTAAAAGTCCTGAGAAGCTTTGGCGTATGCGGTCGGATCGCCATTGAGCTTTACGACACGGCTGATCATTCCCAACGACCCGCTCCCTTTGAGGCTTCTCAGAACATCAAGACTACCGTTTGCAAGGTCGATGCGTTCTGGAAAGCCATTCTTGTAGTAGATGTCGCCGCTGCAAGATACGGGATTCGACTCACAGCCCTCCACCCATGCAGAGACTTCTGCGGGGGGTGGGGAATTGGAGGACGATACGCTGTGATGCTTGCCAAGAACGGCGTGAAAATAGAGGATGGCAAACACGACGATTAGTCCAAGGAAAAGGTACCGACCACGCATATCCAAAACCCCTCCTTAGGGCAGTAGCATGAACATTCTGACTGCATCTATTATGCAAAGGTCACAATGCATGTCAAGTATAAGTGCTCTGCTATGAGGTTAGAACGCGGGTATGAAAAAAGCCGCCCGGAGCACAACGAAGTAAACTCCGGGGGCTTCAGGCGGTCAGTTGTAAATGCGATCCAGATAGAGCACGGTGCCGTAACATTTTTCGCTCCAGAGGATGTGAACGTAGTCTCTCCAGTTCGCAAATGGCAGAATATAGCCGCCGAACTTCCTGGGCAGGTTATTCGGTAGATATCGCTGCATCTCGTGCCTTGCGCGGTCAGTAAGTGGAAAAAGAATCTTCTGGTCGCCGTACGAGAGAACGGCCATCGAATCTCCGGTTCTCTGCTGCTGCCGAATCTTCTCCGGAATGACCAGGAAGTCGAACCAGTGCTTTTGGAAGCGCGAGTTCAGGGGTGGTTCTTGCCCAAACTCCTCATCGACAGGGCTTGAGTAGCTCGCAATTGCCGGTCGTCCAGGGATGGGCGTCGCGGTCTTGGTGTCGAAGTTGAAGTGCGCAAGGATCCGCATGACGTGAGCGAGTGCACCAGCCGCATCCTCCTTGCGGAAGTTTCGAACCTCACTCGTCGGCCAGTTTTGTCCAGGGCACGGAATCTGGCATTGCATGATGCTGAAGTCGCCTTCGAAAGCGTAACGGACATAGGCGATGCAGTCGTCATTCTTGACGAAACCAACTCCCTCGAGGTGAGCCATGTCCTCGTCTGCTACTGCACCGGCGAGCAGATTGATCTGCCAGGAATCCTGTGGCGTCGCACCAACATTGCAGACACCGATATGTCCGGGATGGACGTCGGTGATGCGCATCTTGTCGCTCAGTCCGCAGAACTCGATGCATTCTTGAAGCAGCTTGGCGAACTGCTCGGCGCGTGGCAGAGAGGCTGTCTTGTCGATGTCTCTTTGACGCTCATAGGCTTCTCGTTCGAGCGATGTGTCGCTCATGGTTTGAACCTTTCTTGCTGCTAGAATGAATAGAACGAACGGACTTCAGGAGCCCGTACTGTGGTGTTTTATATAATGGAGTTCTGAACTTGTCAAATTGTGCTCCGCCTCTGCTATGAGGTTAGAACGTGGGTATGAAAAAACCGCAAGAGAGGGGATTGGACCCTCGTCCTGCGGCGTCAAAGGTAGTTCTTGCTCGATCTCAAACGTACCCTTTGGTTCGTGCCCGTGCGTACATGCTCTCCGCATCAGCCTTTAGCTCCTCGAGGAGGTGACTGTTCACGGTGAGGGAACTAGGGGCGTCTAACGAGTCAGCTACCTGTCCAACCAGAGCGCCTTCCTGATTTATCATTGGGCTGCCCGACAATCCCGGATGGATTCCCGGAATCTCGAACAGTCGCACATCCCGAGCACGATCGCGGCTACCAATCCAAATTGCCGATTTGATGATGATGTCCGTGGCACAGCCTGTAAGGTGGGTATCAGCCAGCGTGCCTTTCCATGCCACCTCGAACCGGTCCTCGGACGACCCCACCACATATTCGGGAATTGCTATAGGCTCGCCCTCACTTAGAGAGATTGCCCATGGCAACGGCTCGGCGACAAGTGGCCTTTGCAGAATCGCGATGGCACAGTCAAGGTTCTTGGAGAAAGCGACGTTCGGTACAGCACAGCGCATGTCGGTTGATACGTGCCGAGCAATTACTGTTTCCGGCACGGCACCAGTAAAATTATGTGCACAGGTAAGGGTGGCGCGGCGGTTGGGGAAGCAGGCAAAACCAGAACCCCATCCAACCGTCCCATCTTGCTTCCCGATGGTAAAAATGACCATCGCCTGCCGAAGCTGTTGAAGAACTTGTTGGCGGAATAGGCTCACCTTGCGACCCTTTCATGTCTGATTCCGAAGGGACTATAGCATGGAAATCGAAATTGTCTGCTCCGCATGATAGAGGACTTTAGAACGTGTTTGGTATAAAAAAGGCCACCGAAGGGGTTCCGGTGGGTGAGACTTAGCCTCGAGGATTACTTGTTGCTGCTGATTTGTTTCAGCACACCTGGGCTGCAGGGAACCCAGGTGATGGTCATGCTGTCGGCATTGGCCTTGCCCAGCTCTGCACTCATGGTGACGCCATAGCACTCGCCGGAGAGAGAGTCTTTCACGTAGGTGACCTTGGCCACCGCGGCGCTGGCTGTTTCTGGGTCTGGCTTGCGGGTCTGCACGCCGCACGCACTGAGCGCGAGAACGGAGGACAGAACAACACCGACTTTCAAGCTTGAGCGGATGCTCATGATATGTCTCCTAAATAGGAACAGTTGCCGAACTAATACTACAGTGACAGTAGGATAGGCACAGTATGTTGTCAAGATTTGCTCCCCGATGTGGGAATCTTTATAAAATGAAAAAGGTCGGCACTTGCATGCCGACCCACCAACCTAGTCCCCCTCAACTAAGTATTTAGAAATCCAGCCCTCCTCACGCGCGATGTTGACGACTCGAGAGGACTCATTGTGCGTCAAGCCGTATTTGGTCTCAAGTCCGCGACGCAAGGCCTCTGTTCTACCGCCAAACACCATGAACTCTCCATCAGAATCTTCGAAGCCGAGTTCGCGGAGTAGATCTCGGGTCTTCCACACCGTTTGCCAAAAACGAGTCCGCAGGTCATGTTCGAGAGACTCTGGTGCTCCGCGGTCTGTATGAAGTGCAAGCAGCTCGCTGACCGTTGGGCGCCTAAAGCGCAGGAACTCCTGATCATTAGGCGCAAAATCATCAATGTAGCTCTCCATACACAGGATCAGCTCGAGTGAGACTGTGGGGAGGCCTATTGCCGGCTGCCTCAAGAGCTCTTCCTTTGAGAAAGCTCGTAGAATTTCTGGTGTCACAGTAGTTTGAGGCATGAAGGGCCAGTCAAAACGAGTCAATCCGAGATCGGTAAGTTTGCGCGTAAAAGTACGCATGGGCGAAGTTGCTTTGTAGTGACGGATATACTGACGAGAGCTATACAAGACTTGCTCAACCGTAATTACAGAGCAAAGCCATGCCTCGTTCCTTTTTCGTTCTTCAGTATCCTCGCCAAGAGGTCGACACGCTCTTCGAATCAATTCACTGGTGCTGGTGGAACGCAACCCCAACTGCTCAATAGTCATGTGAAAGATCTGTTCCTTGAGGCTCATGGCCTTCTCCTGTCTAGTATCGCTTCCAGGGTCGGAATGCGATATAAAGCTTACCCTAGTGCATTTTGCGTACTAGTCAATAAATACCGACGACTAGTGCTATGAGATTAGAACGTGTTTGATATAGAGGAAGGGCGTATTTGAGGGGTTTACAATGAGCCAAAAAGGGGTTTACAATAACTTTAATGGCAGATGACAAAGGGGCAGTCGTTGACTTTATATTCAAGAATGTTGAAGAGCATACAACAGATATTGCAGCTCTGCTTGTCCAAGAATTTGGATTTTCCAGACAAAGAGCCAATTTCTACCTGTCTAGAGAAGTAGAAAGAGGGACACTAATACCTTTTGGGAATACTCGAGCAAGACGTTATTTCCTTGCGGGAGGGAGCCATATTGAATTTCAGTTGCCTTTAGAAGGGCTTTCAGAGGATAGGGTTTGGCTAAGATATATAAAACCAATGGTGCTTGCATATCCAAACAACATCTTGCGAATAGCGAATTATGGTTTTACTGAGATATTGAACAATGCGATAGACCATTCAGGTGGAACGAGTGCATATGTGAGCCTACAGCGTACGCAGGGAAAGCTTCAATTCACAATAATGGACAACGGTATTGGTATATACGAAAAAATAAAACAAGCCCTAAACTTAAGCTCTCCTCGTGAAGCGATACTTCATTTGTCAAAAGGGAAGTTCACCACCGATCCATCAAACCATACGGGGCAAGGTATATTCTTCACCTCAAGGATTTTTGATAAGTTTTCAATCTCGTCGGACGACATGTATTATTCTTTTTCAGGTATGGAATGGTTTCTTTCTAACGAAAAACCAGAGAAGTTTGGTAATGGAACTTCTATACAAATGGAAGTGTCGCTAGATTCAAAAATAACACCAGAAGAAATAATGGATAAATACTCAGATTTGGAAATAGGGTTCACGAAAACGATAGTCGCAGTGGCTCTGAGTGAAGATCCTAACGACCCACACGTATCTAGATCTCAAGCAAAGAGACTAATGATGGGGTTAGAGAAATTTCAAACCATTGTTCTTGATTTTAAGGGAGTAGGATCGGTCGGCCAGGCCTTTGTAGATGAGGTTTTTAGGGTATTTCAAAATGAATATCCTAATATTAGAATCCAATATATTAATGCAAATCCAGAAGTCGATTTGATGATTAAGAGAGGCCTAGCAACAGGTTAATTAGGATTAAAATCGCAAAAGTTCCCAGCTCTCCATACGAAGGGCACGTGCAAGTCGCTCAATCGTGCCAAGAGTAAGATTTGCTTCTCCGCGCTCAATCATTCCAATGTAGTTTCTGCTCAGTCCAGCGACTGAGGCTAGCGATTCTTGACTCAAACCTCGTCGGAGGCGTTCGTTTCTAAGCTTCTTGGCGAAACGGGTAAGAACGGTTGACAACCTATCCATACCTGATGGTATTCGTAAACGGCCTACGTGAGGCACGGGAAATAAATCCAGCGTTCGAACCTAAAAATATCCTTGATTTGTCTGACGAAAATGAGGTTTTTGCCTCAATTCGTCCTAGAATGCTCCGCATGTTGGTCGATGTCAGAACCTAAAAAATGAAAGGATTCTGGCAGCAACCGATCTGGGAGTGTGGTCACAGAATACCAAAGGGAACGATGTTGATAGTACTCCGTTACCAAAAGAGCGTCAAACGCAATATCGGTGTAAACTGTCTCCATGTCCGATGGTAAAACCATAGAAGAACGTGCCAAGGAGTACGACGAGATTCGTAAGAATGCTGAAGAGCTCTACGCTACTTTCAAGCCTGTTAAATGTCTCGCTCTTGGTGGCGAAATTGTGCATTTTACCTCAGAAGGCTTCAATCACCTTGTCTACGATAAGCCGAAGAAGATGCGAGATTTGCGTGCTCAGATACTGAGATTCGATATGCTTGAAAGAGCGAAGTTTATTATCGAAACCTCAACGACCTATCAAGAGTATGATGAGGACATACGATACAAGAAGGTGAATAGGCACGGTAAGTATATTGAGATGCCTGTCATGGTACGTACCTGGGGACTGGTGGCAGTGGTCAGAAACTTTCGTGTAAAAGTCGTCATCAAGCAAGAAGGTAACGGCAAGAAAGAGTTCTATAGCGTCATACCTGCCTGGTTTACGAAGCAGTACCGAGATATAAAAATGATCCAGAGTTCGACTGGCAAAGGTCTGCTTTCAGAAGATGATGATGAGGTACTAAAAAACGCCACACAAGGTGGCGCTCTTTAGTATGTCTGTCTCCAGCTCAGAAATTGGCCAGATAGGACTGACGTCCCGCAGACACCTCACCAGTATACACTTTTGACGCAAGGAGACAAGGTTGTACACAGCCTGAAATATGCCCTACACAAAGCTTCACAGGAGCTTCATTTGGGCTGGCCGATTTTTAAGACAATTGCTCGAATAAACAAAAAACTCCCCCATAGGGAAGTTCTTTGGCAGAGTAGCGAGCAAACGAGATGCTCGTTCACTCCCGCAACGCGGCTCTCGGTATACCCGTAAGCGTGGGAGGGGAAGGGAGTATAAAAGAAAAAGCCTCGCAACCAGATGTTGCGAGGCTCCCGTGGCTAATCGGGCTAAGCCTGAATCTTAATGCCTCACTCGAAGGCGCTCGAAATCCCGTTTCAACATCCAGATCCTTGGATAGTGATTGTCGCAGGGATAGCCGAGCTTATCGATAGATTTATTAAGTGGCTCCGACGACCGTTTATAACGAACGGACACGCTCGTGCCATCCCTGCTTTGAGAGAGGCTGGTCAGGGTGCCCGGTTCCAAGAAACAGCCCTCACCATCGCCGCTCGGAACCCACTGCGGTTTACGGGAGGTATGCACGGTCTCTTTCTTGACCGGACATTCTCCCCGCATGGGACCAGACGTATAGCAGCGATTGGCAGCCCAAACGTCCGTCGAAGCGACAGTGAAAAGGGCTGCGAGAATGATAATCGAGCGCATGTGAGAGTATCCTTGTATTCGATTGTGAAGCCAGACAAACTGGCGGTGAACATTCTTGAATAAAGTAGCACGAGTATCGAAGTACGTCAAGGGTTCGTAATGTTTCAATACCTTGTACTCACCTTTAAAGTACAACCATGGCATACACCCAAAACCCCAGACTGTATTATCCGGGGTTCCCGTCGAAGGCATGTCGGGTAAGCCTTAAAGAGCATTTCTGCAAAAGACCTATCTGATCCTGGCCTCTCAGTGTCGAGGGTGCCATTCCTCAACAACTGAGAGGTTATCCAGGATCTTCGTCATCCAGCTCACAGACCCTCGCCATTGGTGTCATGCACCAACGCAGGCTTGGAATCCCTGGAATGACGTGGCCGGATAGGCGACCACCTCTGTTGCTTGTACATATCTTCCTGGGCGAGTGCTACTCACCGCACTTGTGTGCTGCAGGAAAACAGTATTCATCAAGCATTTCGGACCCTGGTAAGGCTAGGTACTCACTGGCTAGTGAGTACTACATGCTCCATTGGTCACCTGAGTGACATGAAGCACCTAGCAAAACCGCTCCGTGGCCCAAGAGAGGGCACATGTACTTGCATAGGGACTTTGCCCTATCAGCTCACGAAACTTTCGCGAGCTGAATAGAGGGGAGAAACGAGTTCTCCCAAGTGATAGTTTTGTTTCTGTTGCCAAGCGGGGTATCAGCCGGCTACTTTATGTCTAATTGACTCTCTGTATACAGCGCCGTTGATGGTTACTTCATCTTTGGCGTAGGAAAGCAGTCGGCCATTTTCGAACCAACCAGTCCCGCCATCGCATTCGACTAAATCGCCGACCTTGACCTCTGGGTACCACGTGTCGGTAAAATCAACATCTATGACACCAGCTGGAGTGAGTAGTTGCATAGGCGTGACTCGGGTATAACCATCTTGTTCGGAGCCGTGATATTCGGCTTCCTTGATGATGGTGCCCTTGAATGCTGAGAGAAAGCAACCCATGGCGTAATCTCCGTGTTTGAAAGAACTAATCTCGATAAGGACTCGATTTCTCAAATCCTTAATAGAGGGGAGAAACGAGTTCTCCCAAGTGATAGTTTTGTTTCCACATCCTTTCGGACTGAGAAACTTCTGTTGCCAAGCAGGATATCAACCCGCTCCGTTCCGCTAGTCCGACTCCTCAAGTCGCCTTGCAAGCACCTCCTGGAGAACCAGGGTTGGCAACTGCTCAGCTAACTTTTCGAAATCGGGAGCATCCTCCCTGTCTTCTTCCCAATCCGACGAACTCCACTCGTGCAGATAGGTAAGTGACAGGGCATGCCTCGTGTTCAGGATAGACAAGATGCCCTCAAGGCTTCTCGGCTCCTCCTCAACGCAAGGCGGATACTCGTCCCAAAGGTAGGTTTCATTATCACAGTCCGAGAACCGGAATACCATGAAATGACCCGTAACCTCTGGCAGGCGGCCCCTTTC
Source organism: uncultured bacterium (assembly GCA_963851445.1). Lineage (GTDB taxonomy): Bacteria > Patescibacteriota > Minisyncoccia > Phycocordibacterales > Phycocordibacteraceae > C7867-001. The sequence goes on from CAWKPH010000001.1 coordinate 609,505, forward strand.
CTGAAGAAAGCCCCCGATGGCTTCAGCCTCCGAGGCCTCCACTTTCAGGAGATTGACCGTAGCTTCGTATTCGGTGATGAGGCTGCTCATAGTCAATCTCCTTTCAAGAGATGTGGGTGGTGCCCGTTGATTCAATGTCCATTGGACCTGCGAGTACTATACGCTTTCTCTTACATTACGTCAAGTGTTATGACTAAAACAAACACCCTAATATCTCCTTTTAAGATAGTAAATAAAGCATATAATAGAGCTACCCACCATTTATCATCAGAACTATTGACTATTTATAATAACTAGCATATACTCGTTTATATGGATATCTCAGAAGCAATTGCCACTCTCGGTCTCAACGACAAACAAACAGCTGTATATATTACTCTCCTCCAACTTGGAAAGGGAAGCGCATACTCAATTGCAGACCACAGTGGCCTTAAACGACCAACAACCTATGTAATTCTGGAGGAACTGATCCAGAAGGGATTGGCAGAACGAATTCCGCGAGCACGGAAGCAACAGTATCGAGCTATTTCTCCAGAACAAGCGTTTACTGCATTGGAAGAAAAACTCGCTTTGGCAAAACAGAAATTGCCCGAACTGCTTGCGATGACTAAAAGCACAGACACTAAAGTGAGCGCTGTGTACTTTGAGGGATTAAAGGGAATTAAGCAGGTTATGGAATACAAGCAGAAAGAGAGTAAGGGAAAGGAGATAGTTGGCTTCTATGCTACGAGTAACGATCTCCCGAAAGAACTCACCGAATACTTTACAGAGTGGAACGAAAAGAACCGCAAGCTCGGCATTACTATGCGTGGCATAGTTCCAGACCATGAATCGCTCTCTACATTCAGAAGCTCTGACAAAGAGGCTGGCAGGGATATGAAAGTAGTACCTTTTTCTGAGTTCTCATCGGAAGTTGCTATAGATGTCTCTGGAGATGTGGTGCGAATCCAAGACTATAAAAATCTTCAAGGCGTAGCTATAGAAAATGCGGACGTGGCAAAGACTATGCGAGAGATATTCGAGATGGTGTGGAAGCGGGTTTAGCAGTGCAGAAATCCTACGGCCAGGGCTCAGCTTTACTCGTCTTCTGGAGGCGCGAGTTCAAGCTCCATGTCCATGATTCCTGGATGGCTCTTGCTTTGGGAGGAGGATACTCCTATCGAGGATATAGATAACATCCTCAAGCATGAAAAGGAGATTTCGGCTCTCAAATTCTAGTCAAGACTGTTCGGATCTCGTTCCACACTTCCAGCACTCAATGTTAGAATTGGCTGCTACCCAGTAGTCAAATAAAGCCGAGCATCGCCTCCTTGAATTAAAAGTTTCAATAATGTCCCAACCAGCACCAAAAGTTCAGGGCCACCGATGCGTTAGCAAAGGTGGCCCTAGGGTTTAGGCGGCGGCGAGTTCCGCGGTGAGCAGCTTCTTGACGCCGGTGTAGGAGTTCGAGACGAGCTCCTTCAGCGTCAGGGTGCGTTCGATCGCCCGGGTGTTGATGTCGGTGATCCGCCGCTCGGACTGCTCCGAATTGAGGAGGCCGAGCACGGCGCCGTCATCGGTGATCTCGAGAACGACCAGATGACGGTGCCAGTGGCTCTCCCCGACGGTGATCACCCACGGCGCATCGACGCCGGTCGTGTAGCGGGACATGGCAGTGCGAAAGTCGCAGTTGCCAATGGTTTCGGCCACGGCGAAGACATCAGCAGCAGTCGAAAGGAACTGGGTATTCATGCGATATCTCCTTCTTTTAATCGCCCTTATATGTAAACATAGTATCTCTATATTGTCAAGTTTTTACTTGGCTGCTCTCAACCTTCAATTGCACCACCCAGGCCGGTTCCAAGCAAATTACCTGAAGTTGGATAACCAAAAATGGTTACACTATCGCCAACGTTGGCATCAGAATCCGTCATGGGGTGTCTCAGCGGCCGTGTGGGGAAACCTGCACGCTCGGCTTCGGCCGGGACCTGTGGCGGGTTTACTGTGTACCGCTATGGGATTACTCACCAGCCACAAGGCCGTGTGTGTACGTTAGAATATAAGTATGAAGAAGAAAGTCGTAAAGAAACGAAAAGAGCGTGCGCCCCGTCTTCATCCAGAAGTAGTGAAGGAAATCAAAGAAATGCTCGAAGACCATCTCACTGAAAGAAACATCGCGAAATATTTAGGGGTGGAGCTGTATCGTGTGAAGTATCTCAAGTATATGAAGACGAGGAAAGCATACGATGCGAGAGTATACGCAGCAGGAGGAAATCGCACACCCAAGAAAGCTAAAAATCGTTAGATAGGGAGTGTTATTGAAAACCCTAGCCAAAATAGGAGATATGTTGTACAATCCAAAACAAGCGCATATGCAAGCGAACACCGCCACAATCGCAAAACCCTTGTTTGATAGAGGGTTTTTCTCTGCAAGCTCGATCATCTTCGCTGGCGCGTTCGTCGTCAATATTCTCAACTACATCTTCACACTCATTATGAGCCGCCTGCTTGGAGTGGCTGCATTCGGCGAGGTTGCTGCAATGATAAGTCTCCTGACTATCATCGCAGTGCCCGCAAGCGCCCTAGCCATGCTTATGACGCGTGAAGTCGCTTTCCGCAGTGCGTCTGGTGGAGATGAGGTGCGCAATCTCTTCCTCTTCCTACGCAAGCACATACTCATCGCTGCCTTCGGCTTCTGGGTTCTCTTTTTGGCCGTCGCTCCACTGCTTTCATACTTCTTGCATATACCATACCTGCTCTTTGCAGTATTTAGTCTCATACTTCCATTCTCCATCGCGGGAGCTCTGCAATCTGGTACGCTTCAAGGGTTGCAGGAGTTTTTCACGCTCTCCAAGCAGAATGTTCTTGGCGCAATCATTAAGCTCGCCATCGCCATCCTTCTTGTGCTTGCTGGATTTTCGGTACTTGGCGTGGTCGTAGCGCTCGTCTGCGCACAGGGTGCTACATGGCTTTTTGGATATCTAGCAACGAAGAGCACGCTTGACCTCTCTCGGGATACCCCACGTCAGCCGATGGATGCGCGGCCCCTCCGTCTCTTCTTCTCCGTGACGCTTATCACGACGTTCCTGCTTGCACTCCTGTCGAATACGGATCTACTCCTAGCTAAGCACTTTCTGCCGGAGACGCTTGCGGGGGAATATGGCGGCCTCTTCACGCTCGGCAACATTATCATCTACGGTATTGGTGCATTCACGACCGTACTTCTGCCTATGGCCTCTTCCGCACGCGCCAAAGGAAACGGAGGAGAGCGGCACATTCTGGGTCTCTCTATGGCGGTCATAGCGGTTGCTGCCTTTGCCGCGTGGGCGCTCTTCTCGCTGTTCCCAGGGATCATTATCGGTCTTCTCTTTGGAGCACGGTACCTATCAGTTGCTCCTGTGCTTGGCCGCTACGCCATTGCCGAGGGATGCATCTCGCTCTCGCTCGCGCTTATCAATTATTTCGTAGCTGTAGGCAACAAGTCATTCCTTTATATGCTAGGGCTCGGTATTCTGGTGGAAGTGGGGCTTATTTGGTTCAATCACACTTCCATCCTCGCCATCACCACGATGCTGGTCGCATCTTCCGTGCTCCTGCTCGTACTGATGGCCTCGAATTATTTCTTTACCACTAAGCCACGCACCATATGAAAAAGAAAGTGATCTCCATTGTCATACCGGTACATAACGAGGAAAAGAATATCCCGCTCGTGTATACAGAGCTGCGAAAGATAGTCGGGGGGGTCCAGCATTCCCCTATGCATACGAGATACTGTTCGTGAACGACGGGAGCACAGACGGGAGCCAGAAGGCGATTGACGCGCTCGCTGCTGAAGACGAAGCGGTGCGCGGCATCGAGTTCACACGCAATTTTGGCAAAGAAGCAGCGACCACCGCCGGTATTCGTGAGGCAGCAGGGGATGCGGTGATTTGTCTTGATGCCGACCTACAGCACCCGCCAGCGCTGATACCCGAGTTCATCAAACGCTGGGAGAGCGGAGCGGAAGTAGTCGTCGGTGTGCGTTCGAGTAACAATGGGGAAGGCCTCGTGAAGCGCTACGGCTCTAAGCTTTTCTATGCGCTCATGTCGCGTATCTCGGATACTCCGCTTATCCCGGGAGAAACTGATTTTTGTCTTCTTGACCGTGAGGTGGCGGAAGCATTTAAGACGCTCCGCGAGCGTGGACGCATGACGCGCTCCCTTATCAGTTGGCTCGGGTATAGAAAGGAAACGATTCCTTTTGCCGCCCCCGCCCGCTTGCACGGGACAGCATCGTATTCGTTCACGAAGCTCGTGCGGCTTGCACTCAACTCTATTGCCTCTAACTCTCTTTTCCCGCTGCGTGCAGCCGCATATCTCGGCCTCTTCATTACCGTGGGTTCGTTTGTGCTCGGCGTCGTCGTTTTTGCTGAACGGTATCTCTTTGCCGACGCCCTGCATTGGCATGTCTCGGGCGCAGCACAGCTTTCCATCATTAATGCGTTTCTGGTTGGCATCGTGATGATGATGCTTGGGCTCGTCTCCATCTATATCGGCCGCATCAACGAGGAGGTCTCGCATCGACCGCTCTATGTGGCTCGCAAGCAGAAGTAATAAGTCATGAAGGTACTCTGGCTCACATGGAAAGATAGAAAGAATCCTTTAGCGGGCGGAGCTGAAGTGGTGAATGAAGAACTTGCGAAGCGACTCGCAGCGGATGGTCATGAAGTGATTTTCCTGGTTGGCGGGTTCACTGGAGGTGAGGCTGAAGAGATGCGCGATGGATTTAAGATTGTCCGCGTAGGTAGTCGCTTTAGCGTATATTGGCACGCATATAAATACTATAAGAAGCATCTTTCAGCATGGCCAGATTTAGTCATAGACGAAGTAAACACGATTCCATTTTTCTCGAAGTTCTACGCCAAGCAAAAGAATCTACTGTTCGTACACCAGCTTTGCCGTGAAATCTGGTTCTATGAAATGTTCTTCCCGCTCAGTATCATCGGCTACGTTATCGAGCCAATATACCTCTGGCTCCTACGCGACAGGGAAGTCATCACAGTCTCGGAAAGCACCAAAAAAGACCTTATACGTTTTGGATTCAAAGCAGAAAAGATACATATAATAAGTGAAGGTATTGAGATTGAGCCATTAGCAGACTTGAATTTAGTGCAGAAGTTCCCACATCCTACTGTCCTCGCGCTTGGTACTATACGAGCGATGAAGCGTACGGATCATATAGTGAGGGCGTTTGAAATTGCGAAAGCGGCTATTCCAGATTTGGAATTGGTAGTGGCTGGAAAGGCTGAAGGGAAGTATGGCGAGAAGGTATTAAAGATGCTGAAGGATTCGTCTTATGCGAGTTCGATAAAGTACCTCGGTCCAGTGTCGAAAGAAAAGAAGATCGAGCTTCTACAGAAATCTCATGTACTTGCAGTCACTTCAATAAAGGAAGGATGGGGACTTGTTGTGACTGAAGCGGGAAGTCAGGGCACTCCAGCAGTCGTCTATGATGTAGATGGGCTTCGTGATAGTGTTAGGGATGAAAAGACAGGAATCGTTTGTCGAAAGAATACTCCACAGAAGCTTGCGGTAGGTATTTCCAATGTGCTCAAAAGTGATACCTATAGTCAGTATTGCGAAAGAACATGGAATCTCAATAAGAAGATTACTTTTAGTAAGAGTTATGAAGATTTTTTAAATATTATTACTCATGTTTAATCCACTCGTATCAGTTATTGTTCCTACTAAAAATTCCTCTCAATTCATAGAGGCTTGCTTGAAATCTATTAAGGAACAAACATATAAAAACATTGAGATAATCGTTGTCGATAACAGCTCAACTGATGATACGCAGATTATAGCTAAGAAATATACAGAGCTTGTTTTCACAAAAGGTCCCGAACGAAGTGCTCAAGTTAATTATGGCGTAGAGAAATCAAAGGGTGAATTTGTATACAAAGTTGATTCTGATTTTACCTTAGACCCTAAAGTTGTTGAAGAATGTGTATTAGAAGCAAATAAAGGTTTTGATGCGATTATAGTTCATAACTCTCCCGATGTAACTGTCAGCTGGATAGCAAAAATACGAAAATTTGAGGTAGATATGTATAAATATGACATTACACATTCCTCAGCACGATTTGTTAAAAAAGAAGTGTATCAAAAGATCGGTGGCTTCAATGAAAAGATTACTGCAGGAGAAGATTATGATTTTCAGAATAAATTAAATAGACAGGGTTACAAGACAGGTTTCATTGTAGCTGAAGCACTTCATCATGGAGAACCAAAATACTTTTGGCCTCACATGATGAAATATTTTGCTTACGGTAGAGACTTTGTTAATTACAAGGCAGAAAATGAAGAGGAGTCTAAGGAGCAATTAAGCCTTGGTAGATCCGTATACTTTAAAAATTGGAAGAATTTCCTCAAGCACCCCATTCTTGGAGGCGAATTTATAATTTATACGTTGTTTAAGTTTGGATTTGGAGGCGTTGGATATATTTTTGGAAAACTATGAAGATTTTCCACATTGAGCTTGCAAAAACAGGAACCGGCTTAAGCGGCGGAGAAAAGTGCATGGTTGAGATAATTCGTTATTTCACTCAAAAGAAGTTAGTAAATGTGATATTGACGACAGACAATGGAAAGGAGCTTTACGAGCGACTTGGTTTGAAGGAAGATGAATACATAAAGTATATAACGATTGATTCATTCTGGACTGAGTCGAAATTTCATATATTCATTTCTTATATTCTACGCCTTTTCTACTTCGGCAAGATTAAGAAAAGCATCATCGCTTCAATAGATAGAGAGAGCGATGTTTTGATGTGCCACTCCGATTTCTTTCCAAACACCATTCCTTCATGGGAGCTTTCTAAGTATTTTAATAAGAAAACATTTTACTGGTTCCACATGAAGGCACCAGATATTTGGCGTGGTTATATGGGAGAATTCACAGGTAAGTTTCATTTGCCGAACATACGAATTATTCACTATAAACTTAACCAAGTGCTATTTAATCTTATTTCTAAAAAAGGGATTATTATAAGTGTGAATCCATATTACAAGAGTCTATTTAAGAAAAAGGGTACCTATCTCTTAAAGAAATTCGGCGGGGAACAAGTATACACAATCAATAAGTACTCTGGAGTTAAGGCTGGATATACTCAGGAGACTGAAATCAAGTACGATCTAGCCTTTATGGGTAGGTTTCATCCACAAAAGGGTCTTGATGAAATACCAAAGATACTTAAAGAAATAAAATCCTATAAGCCAGACGTAAAGCTTGTTATTATAGGTGGTGGCGATGAAGCCCGTGAAAAGAAGTTGCTGAAGGAACTAAACGCACTGGGTCTTCAAGAGAACTTCTATTATGCAGGTTACATTTCGTCCGACGAGAAGTTTGATTACTTGAGAAGCGCAAAAGTGTTTGTGTTTCCGAGTTATTATGAAAGTTTTGGACAAGTTGCACTTGAGGCGATGGCAAATGGGTTGCCGGTAGTTGCATACAATCTACCTATATTTAATGTGTTTGAGGAAGGAATGATAAAAGTTCCAGTTTTGGATAATGTAGCTTTTGCAAAAGAAACATACAAACTTCTCTCAGATCCAGATTACTATAATAAGATGAAGAGTGAAGCTAGTTCTTATGCTGCAACATTCTCATGGGATAAAACCGGTGAGGAGATATATAAGCTCATCATGGGTATTTCCTAGATATGTTTAAAAAATTTAAGTTACCCGTTTTTCTGGAAAACATTCTTATAGAGCAGAATGTTTTGGCATTACTTCTATTTTTCGTGATATTTGTATTGCTCTTTATTCCTATTTGGCATGGGGAGGGTCAATATTGGGATAATAGTTTTCCATTTTTTTCAGATCAGCTTGGCAACTACTTCTCCTTACATTCATATACATGGTCTAGTTTAGATAATTTTGGCACCCCTTTAAGTTATAACTCCGATTATTGGTTTAGATTTGTCATCTCACGCTTTTCTTTTTTTGAGCCTGAGCATGTTCTTTATTTCTTTTATGTATTATCTTTTACAGTCTCTAGTTTTTTTACTTATTTGCTATTTCCGAAAAATCATAAAATCACAGGCTTTCTAATAGGAGTTGGTGTAGTTATAAACTCAGCGATTTTTTATAATTTCTTTGCTGGTTTCTTTGACTACATTTGCTCATATCTATTTTTTATAATACTGATCTATTTCCTACTAAAGAAATTTACTGGATCTCTACGCGACTACGTACTGATTGGTGTGCTGATTGGATTAGGAGGAATGGAATTGCAATTCTATGTAATAGATGTGCTGGTTGTGATTATGTATCTGATCGTAAACAGAAAGCTTGCATCAATTAAGGGTTGCATCACTTCTCTTGCCCTCATCGGTTTATTAAATTTAGTCTGGTTATCAAACTTTCTTGTAGGCGCAAGCAGCCTATCGAGTACAGGTCTATCGGCTTCCATGGTTGCATTCTCCGGGGCCATGATTACTCAACCTCTGAATATTTTTGATTTTTCCTTTTCTCAAGCAACACAGATATACAGGACATATTCATTTGTGAATCCAATACTCTTTTTATCTTTTTTTGCTTTAGTATTTATATTCCTTTATATCAAAATTCTAAAGAAAGAGCAGCTAGATAAAAATATAATTTTCTTTATCATTAGTTTTTTAATATTTATTTTCCTTGATACAGGATACTTCAACACACTACAAATCTGGCCTATAGATATTTTTTATCCCGTTTTCCGTGAGTCAGGACATTTTGCAGCTCTTATTGTGTTCTTTTTCCTATCTATATTTGGTTATCTATTAATCTCAATGCCTAGAAGTTTAAAAGTAATAGGCTATTTGGTCCTGGTAATATTTCTTGTAATAAACATTTATCCTTATGAAACGGAAAACCACGCCTTTAGTTATTCAATGGCAAGGAGTGAATTTCAACCTTATAAAGAATTTATTGATAATAATGTCCAGGATGGAGGAATCGTCGTGTATCCATTCTGGGAACAATATGCATTTACTAGTATTCCAATTAAATTTTCAACAAATCAATATCCTCTAAACAATACTGGTTGGGACAGTTTTACTCCTTATGCCGGGGTCGACTTCTTAAATGACAACGTTCAGCCATACCAAGGCCCTGATTCCATACAATTACAACTTCTTCAAAACTATAATGTAACAACCTTACAGAAAATGGGGATTACATATATTTTTGATCTCTCAAACATCTACGAATCCTATTGGGATGTGTATGTACCACCAAGTTCTTACGATGATAATCTTAGTTATGTTAAAAATAATCCAGCTTTTGTAAGCAAGATAATCTCCACAAATGGAAATAATGTTACAAAGATAAACGATCAAATAATTAAGATAAACAACCCAGCTCCTTTAATCAGTGGGAATAGTTTAATTAGTTATCAGAAGATTAATAATACCAAATACGTTATTACTCTCAATCCTAATGCCACCACAACAGGTCTAAGTTTCTTACAGAACTATCATCCAGACTGGAAATTATACGAAACCAGCAATACGCCTAACTTTTGGTGGGATGATCTGCTCTTTATCTTCCATCCCGTTTCAATAAGTAGTCATTCGTATGCGTTTAATAATTTTGGTAATCAATGGACTTTTACTGGAAAACCAGGAGAGACTCGAATAATTCTTTATTTCGAACCTCAAATCTATCAGAATATTGCGATAGTTATATTCTTCTTGACGATGTTTGTGTGTCTGGGCACAATTTTCAACCTACCTAATGGCTTAAAAAGAGTTCGCAATCTCTTGAATAGAAAGAGTTCGGTTGTAAAACACTAACGATTCCATTTTCTCTCCAGGTAGGATACTTATTACTCCTTGTGACAAATCGTTTTGGGTATCTCCAATTGTGCTTAAATCTTCAACGGGCAATCCATCTATGTACACGCTAATTGAATCTGAATCTTTTACTACAAAGATCTGATGCCATTTGCCATCGGTAAATTGTGCATCAGCAGATTTATAAACTTGCTCTTGTATAGTTGGGCTTGTAAACCAGACAAACAGCGCACCAGTTGGTCCTTCGATATTTATGTCTAATCTATTAGTCGCAGGATTGAAGAGGGTGACATTCGTTTGTGGGACATTTGGAATCTCAAACCAGAATCCATAAGAAACCGAACTCATCTTACTTATCGGAAGTATTTCTGGAAAATTTATTGTCAAAGGATAACTGTAACGGTTATAAATGCATGCTCCAGATTCACAACCTGAACTCGTGTAAAGATCTGATTTAGGCAAAGTTAAGTCATTTCCATTTCCAGAATGATCCAATGCAACACTTCCGCTATCTCCAAATGTCCAATACCCAATCAGTCCTCTCGCAGATGCCCAAAGAGTTAAATTATTTCCTAATTCATAACGAATAGGATCAGTACCATTGTCGGTCTCTGCTTTCTCAGAAACATATTTCTTTGAATCAAAACCAGTGGTAAGTGCATACTCTGTACTTGTACCAGTATCATCCATCACAAACGCATAGTAATCCAAAAGACTCGGATTATTTGTCGGGTCAACTGGAATCGTCGAGACAGTCGTCGAAGAATGCTTATTGAAGTCAATTGGCAGCCAACCCGTGCCGTCAGCATTCTGAAGTGTTGAAGTTGCGACACAGTGATAGGACCAGTTTGGTGCGAGGGTAGGGAGGTCGAGGTCGCTACAGTCTGATTGCGCTGAAGGCACGGATACATAGACGGTGTCAGGTGCACCAAGGTTTGCCTGGGGATTTGTCTTGAGGATATTCGCTATTTCAGTATTAAGAGTCGTAAGGTCACTTACGCGTCGCGCATCGAGCTTCTCAAGCTGCCGCTCGTGGAGATAGGGAACACCATACTGAATGTAGGCGGAGACGAGAATGCCAATGATTCCCAGTACGATAAGGGTTTTTAGGATGGTTTCTTTCCGCACACGTAGCGCGCGGGATTTCTTAGGCGTTTTAGACATAACCTTTACAGATGCCAGAAACTATAGCATAAATAAGCGTAATGGGAAGCACTGCATATTCTTTAGGGTTGGTCTGGCGAAAGCGCTGGGAAATTCTTCTATTTCTCGTGGCTATTGCTTTGACAGCACTCTGGCATCTATCTCTCGCGTGGATAGGTGCAAGTGCAGCGATTCTTGCGCTTATACTAGCTACCTATGATTTGCCGGTCGTCTGGCATTCAGCACGAACAGCCCTCCACTTTCTTCAACAGCACGAGCTTGAGCTGCTCTTCCTTATCGTGCTCGCAGTCATCAGCTTCATGTGGAGTTTTACTCCTGAAGAGTTGCTTATTGCGGCAATCGGGTATGCGGTAGTGGTGCTTAGCGTGAACGATTCCATAATAAGACAGGGACTCGTGAAAGGTGCGCAGGATGCACGCCGCGAATCCCTCACGAGTGTACTCCTCATGATCGCTCTTGCGCTCATGTTCATCTGGAACTTCGGCTATACGACAATCTTCTTTATCTTCGTATTCCTCGCATTTGCGGTATATCGCTGGGATAGCCGAATCATCGCAACAGGCGCAATCCTCTCGCTCGCAAGTTGTCCGGTGCTGCTTATCCTGAGCCAAGAATCAACTGCCGAGACGATGGCGGTCTATGCATACTACTTCCTTATCATGACTGTCGCGCTCCAGATCCTCGAATACAAATCTACTGCGCGAGAAGCAAGTCTTTCCTCGTAAGGGCATATAGTTAAATTATGGCTTTCCTTAAGAAATTCCATTACGAGATTTTCGCGCTCATAGGCACAATGGTCGTGCTCTGGCAGATGCTTTTGCCTGGCTACGTGATAGTCCTCGATATGGTGTTCGGACCATATGTACCAATGCCGTCATTTGCGGGATTTTCAGCACCAACATTTCCGCACGAGTACCTGCTTTATCTTCTTCAGTTCATCTTGCCTGGATGGGTGACTGAGAAAGTTGTGCTCGCCGGGCTCTTCTTCTTATTGTTCTACCTCCCCTTACATTTCTTTCCTTGGAAAAGCGGCAAGGGCGAGGAATACGTTGTCGCGCTTTTCTTTGCAATAAATCCATTCGTATATGAGCGACTGCTCGCAGGGCAGTGGGATGTGCTTTTCAGTTATGCATTGCTTTTCCCGTTCATCGCGCTCCTCATACGATTCCTCCAGAACCGTTCTTGGCGCTCTATCCTTTGGGCAAGCGTCTGGCTCTGGGCTATAAACCTTTTCTCGATACATGTGTTCGTGATGGGCGTGTTCGCGTGGGTGCTTGCGGCAGTTCTCGTACTCGCGTTTGACCTCGCACATGCCCATATTCCAAGCTTCAGGTTTAAGTTCACAAATACCTTCAAGAAACTCATTGCTGCGGGACTGCTTTTGCTCCTACTTTGTAGTTATTGGATCGTACCCATCCTAACGGAGCACCAAGCAACCGCAACGCTTCAGTCCTTCACCCAAGGCGAGTGGCAGAGCTTCCGCACAGCCTCAGATCCTCATATAGGCACGCTAGGGAACGTAGCGGCTCTCTACGGCTTCTGGAGCGAGCATGAGCACTCAAATACCTACTATTTCTCTCCAAAGGCTGATATGTGGGCGTGGGCTTTCTCAGGAATCCTGTTGACGATACTCCTACTCATCGGTCTCTCAAAAGGCTTGCTACATAGAAACACACGCTTGGGACTGCTCTGGCTCGTTGTACTCGGTATCGTCGCAGGCATCTTTTCCGCAGGAGTTGGTAGCCCGCTCACTGCGCCGATTAGCTGGTGGTTCTACAATCATTTTAGTTTCTGGAGCGGATTCCGTGACACGGAAAAGTGGAGTGCTGTACTTGCTGCTGGATACGCACTAATGCTAGGAATCGGTGCTGGGTTCCTGCTCAAACACTCATACTTGAAAGGGAAGACTCGTCCGCTCCTTCTTGTTGCCCTATGTGCACTACCCGTCATCTACACGCCCACAATGCTTTTTGGTTTTGAAAATCAGTTGCAGCCAGTATGGTATCCAGCAGGTTGGGCACCTGCGAATGCGATTCTCAAACAAGATCAATCTTGCGTCGCGGTCTTTCTTCCTTGGCACCAGTACTACACCGCGAACTTTACACATCGCACCCTCGCTGCGAACCCTTCCTATGATTATTTCAACTGTACCATCATCGGAAGCAACGATGCCGAGCTTGGCGACGTGGGTGAGCAGGTAAGTAATACTCCTTTCCCGGGCTATCAGCAGATAGATCAGGCCGTGGAATCAAACACAGCGAACCCAGACGCGACCGTAGAGCTCCTCAAGAGCTTAGGCGTCAAATACGTCATATTTACGCCAGATGAGGTCTTTGAGGACCCCTACCACTACCCGTTCTTGAGCTCCAAGCTGCTGGTCCCTCTTGTGCATAACCCAGCTATTGCGTTATATCGCATTATGTGATATAGATTAGAGCATTCAGGGGAGTTCATAAGTATTTGAGCTTTTCTTTATAATTACTTTATCTAGACCTTAAACTCGCTTTATGATTACTAAAATTTCTTCTTTCGGAGCTGTAATAGCGGTTTGCGCTATTGCTCTTGCTATCGCTCCAGCAGCACACGCTGACTTCGGATACGGAGGCGGAGGAGGCGGAGGCGGCGGTATTGAGTGTGCTGCAGGCACAACCTACAGCTTCACCACGTTTGCTTGTGTTTCAAACACAACAGCCTCAACTCCTTCAGTAGGAGCAGGACAGGTGCTCGGTGCGTCCGCATACAACTTTGCTTCTGATCTAACCATCGGTGCACGAGGTGAGGATGCAACCCAGCTTCAGACGATTCTTATTGCTGATGGATACCTCAATATTGGAGCTCCAACTGGATGGTTCGGTCCTCTAACGAAGGCTGCAGTCATGAAGTATCAGGCTGACCGTGGTATCCCTAGTACTGGCTTCGTAGGTCCGCTTACGCTTGCAGCACTAAATGCTGGTACAACTCCAACATCTGCACAGGAAACTACTTCTATGAGCTCTACTGCTGGTCTACAGGCTCAGCTTGAAACTCTTGAGGCAGAACTCAAAGCTGCTCTTGGTACTTCAACCACGACTTCTACGACTACAACAAGCATCTAATAAACCACTGGCGAAAGTCATGTTTATCCCGAACACCCGCGCCGAAAGGCGCGGGTGTTCTTGTTCATATGGCATACTAAATATACAAAGCTATGCCTGTTCCGACTCCTCCGAAGAAAGCTCGCCCTATAACTCCTCGCAAGAAGAGCCTGCTTCATCATGCACGTCACGCGATACTCCCAATGCGCGCCAACAACCATCATCCACACGTACTTAAGAGGGAAGTTGTATTCGCGGTATTGTGTCTAGTCCTCGTCTTAGAAACGGGAGTGCTGGCTCAGGGACTTCTTGTTTTTAAAAGTCCGAACTACATGGCGAGCGTGCTTCCTGCCGTGGTTTCGGATCTAGTCAATATCCAGCGTACCGATAACGGCCTCCAGGCACTCACCGTGAACCCTCTTTTGACTGAAGCGGCGCAGGACAAGGCAAATGATGAAGCGGCAAAGGGTTATTTCGCACACGTAAGCCCAGACGGCACGTTGCCGTGGTACTGGTTCAAGCTCGTCGGATACAACTACCAATTCGCGGGAGAAAATCTAGCCGTTAATTTTGATGATTCAAATGATGTGGTGAACGCATGGATGAGCTCACCAACGCATAAGGCGAATATTCTAAAACAGCAATACACAGAGACCGGCATCGGCGTAGCGAGCGGTATGTACGAGGGGCAAGAAACCACCTTCGTGGTGCAGGAATTTGCAAGCCCAGAACCAGCAGGAGCAGCTCCAGAAACCACCCCTCCACCGGTAGAAACCCCGACCGCTTCTCCGGCTTCGCCTGGATCGGGTCAGGTAGCTATCGCAAATACCGTTCCAGCTCCTACGCAACTCATGACGACGAATGTACCTTCTTCCGCATTAGCTTCCACGAAAATAACTGGTCCAGTCGTGCTTGGAGCTGAAACCACTGCGCCACCCGCTCCAGTAGTCCCACCAGCACCAGTCGTAAAGCAGCCAAGTGAGATCCAAACACTCCTCGCCTCGCCATTCAGTACAGCAAACGATATTTTCGTAGTGATTGCCGCCTTCTTCCTTTCGGTGCTTATTGCGGGTCTGATTTATCGAAAGCGTCTTCCACGAATGACCGCAAGCATTTCTGGTATGGCTATTGTGGTGGTCGTACTTGGGTTTGCCGTCGTAAACACACACTTTCTTTCAAGCAAGGTGCAAATTGACCAGGTAGGAGCGGCGGCCGTAGTAACGAGTTTTAATCAAACAGGTTACTAAATACTCTAGTGGCGTGCTCCTTTTAGAAGGCGTAGAATGTTCACAACGCTCACTCGTTCACCGTCAAGGTGAACGTCGCATGCTTCGTAACTGTTGATTATATGAAAACGACCGCTTATCTACCTGAATGGAAAATCTATCTTTGGAAAAAACTACTCTTGAACAAAGAGGAGTTCGATAAAAAAGAACCCATGGTCGTCAGTTTCATGTTCTTTACTGATGAAGATCAAATGCAGTTAATGATGGCAGAGGGACGGCGTACGATTGATTCAATTCAACACACCTACGATACTGCATACAATGCTGCACTGGCTGGTCGTGCACGTACACAGCTTAATACCACTGGCCGCCATCCTATCACTGACGAGTATTACAACAACGACCCCATAAGCATCATGGCTGCGCTTGTTGAGCTGATGGATACTAAACCGCAAGTACTTTCGATAACTGCACGCTTGCATAAGCAATACATCGAGCGGTATCGAGCTAAGAAGAGAGCATACGAAACATTGGAGCACCAAAAGCATCTGGCCAGTCTGGGCATGAGCAGATCAAGCAGCGGTCCCTACAAGCCAAATGACAACTATCTGAACGACCCATTTTGTGATCTTGGTGAGAGTATTTATAAAAAGACAGAAGCTGGCCAAGCGCTCTCAGATGACGAGTTCAGAAAGTTGGCGAGCGCGAGGTATGCCACCTTACACGACTGTCTCGTGATGAAGATAAAAATACACAAACCCGCTCTTCAGGCAAAACTAGACGCGTACATTGATGACTTCGTGGCGGGGAATCTGGTGGGTCCGCCGGGAGTTCAGTATTTTGCGCCATGGATCCAAATAAGAGACGTGTTCGGGGCTTTACAGGTAATGACCCTCGACTTCGGTGTAAAAAATCTACTAGTCTCCCCTGAGGCTATTGCGACACATGGTGAATGGGAAGCGGGTCGTGAGAACCGATATCGAATCTTTGAATCACTCTTTGCTCTAGAAAAGGATCGTCGAGTCACCATTAGCGAGTTACGGAAAAGCGAGGTGATTCTTTCCGTGGTGACGGCAGACGAACGTGCTGCCTTAAGCCCTGAAAGCGCTTCGGTTGATGTGCCGAAAGAGATAAAGGACTGGGCATCAGAGGTCTACGACGTTGTCAAAGCTCATGCCGATGCTATGCCCAGCGTGAAAGACGACATCCTCACAACATTCAGCACGCGTCCAGTCAGAGAGCTATCAGCGGCTGACAAGAAGAAGCTCTGCCTTCTGGAGAAGCTCAAGGAGGAATGGGAGCTTGTACCTAAGCAAAGTACCGATCCGACAATGGTTTACAAACATCGCGCCGGAGAGACATATATTTCAGGGTCCAGATTTAATGGCTGGATGAATCAGTGCGGGATAGAGGATTTTCACCAGCTACAAAATATACTTACCATATTCAAGCAAGAGGGACTCATTGAAGAGTTTAGTGTAACTGATGACTCTAGGTAAATGCATATGAGTAGCATACTACGGATTCGGTTCCCAAAAGATTTCGAGGAGCGCTACAGAAATTATGTAGCCGCTGTTAAGTCCGTGAGTCCAGAGCCCATAAAGCCAGCTGAAGAACCTCGTGCTGAAGCGAGTCAAGATGAGTCAGAAGATACGAAGAAGAAGCCAAGAACCGAAGTTGGAAAAGACGGCCTCGGCTACCTCATTTTTCATGACCAAAGAATACCGGTTGGTGACGCATCCAGCGGTAAGTTCAGACTGGCCGAAGTGCTCTGCCTCAATTTTGGAGTAGCTAAAACTATCGTGGTTACCTTCGATGCTGCAAAAGTTAAAAGGAATGAAACGGATAATAACCTAGAAAGCTTGTATAGAGGGAACATTCTAAAGCTGAGACTTCTAGAGGGTCAGGCTAGAGAGATTAACAGGGCGATTACTGATTATGTGGCGCGGAAGAAGCTGAAAGACTTCAGATTCCGCATGGCTCTCAAGGTTGATAACAAAACCAATCCCCATAGCGTGTGGCTTGTAGAGCGCGTGGTGCGACGTGGGTAGATAATCATATATTTTTCATGGGAGACCAAATAATATTTATAAAATAAAGGTAAAAAAAGCAATAAGTCCCACCAGTTACCACCAGTCCATCGAGGATTGGTGGTTTTGATTTACTCAATCGCAAGCCCTTTCTGGTTGATGTTGAAAGCGCTCGAATGCAGTTGTATGCACTCGATGCACTCGAAGCAAACAGGAAGCGGCCTCGCGAATGACCACGACCGCTACCCATCTCAAAGCAAAGAGCATAGAAGATCTCCAGCAAATAATCCAACGAGATTATGGCGTTGTCCTCAATGACGAAGAAGCCGAAAAGTTCGGTCTCTCTTTGCTAAAAATCACTCGCCTCGCAATGACTGCTTTTAACCGGACAGAGGATAAGCACGCCATAACAATTACAAACACAAGCTAACCTTTGTTTTCGAGTCGAGCTCCAGTGAAAAGACTTTGCGGTCGGCACTGGAGCTCGACTCGGGAACCCGACCGCAACATGCAAAACGCTATACAGTCATCAATGCTCGCATATTTGGAGAAGGGATTCTCCGTCATTCCTATTGGCAGCGACAAGAAGCCACTCATTCCAACATGGAAAGAGTATCAATCCAAGCATCCGACCAAGGAAGAAATCACTAAATGGTGCAGTACGCTCAATCCAGTGGGTATAGGTATCGTCACAGGCAAGATCTCAGGAATTGCAGTTTTGGATATAGACGTAGGCGCTGATACCAGCAGCCTGGAGTTACCATCAACGCCGAGCGTCAGAACTGGCGGTGGGGGCTGGCATCATTATTTCAAGTTTCCCTCGGGTGTTCTACTCCAAAGTTCGAATGGTTTCCGTCACAAGATGGATTTTAAGGCAGAAGGCGGCTACGTCATTGCGCCTCCTTCGCTCCATAAATCAGGGAAGCACTACGAATGGGCTGTCGCTCCCGAGGATGCGGATTATGCAGAGGTACCGTCCTGGTTGAAAGAAGAAATCGAATCAAGGGGCGGAGCCAAAAAGGATTGGAGCGCAATAACCGCTGGAGTCGCAGAAGGAGGTCGCAATAGCGCGGCCGCAGCATACATCGGCAAGCTTCTCCACGGCTTGCCTGAAGCCGACTGGGAGAGTATCGGGTGGGTTGGTGCTATTGCTTGGAATAAACAAAACAAGCCACCACTCCCAGAAAAGGAACTACGCAGCGTCTTTGATTCCATTGCGGCAACGGAAAAGAAGGGTAAGGGAGCGGACCGCGAAGATAACAGCCATGCGAGTAAGCTTATAAAACTCGTTCTAGCAACCGATGCGCTTCTTTTCCATGACCAATCTGGCGATGCCTATATCGCCTTGAACAACAGTGGCGCGGAAACATTGAGATTGAAGTCAAAGCAGTTTAGCCACTGGCTTGCCAAGCTCAGTTGGGAAGAATACAAGAAACCAATTCGTAGTGAAGATATACGCACGGTCCTCGGGACACTGGCGGGTCTCGCCGTATTTAATGGTGAGGAGCATACACTGTATGTCCGCGTAGCTCTGAGTGGGGACGCGATTTGGTACGACCTCGGCGGCGCTGCCGTAAAAATATCGAAGGAAGGATGGGAAATCGTCGAAAATCCTCCCGTTCTCTTCCGTCGCTACCCACATCAGGAGGCGCAAGTGAGACCTGAGCGTGGAGGTTCGCTTGCGAAAATACTTGAGTTCATAAACATCAAAAATGAGTCGGAGCAATTGCTCATCATGGTTTGGTGTGTCGCAGCGATGGTGCCAGGCATTCCGCATCCCTTCCCGATATTCCATGGACCGCAGGGGTCTGCAAAGAGTACGTGCGGGTCGGTGTTCAAACAGCTTCTCGATCCATCGCAGCTGCGTCTATCCTCTCCTCCTGATAATCTACGTGAATTCATTCAAGTCGGGTCTCACCATTGGTTTCTCCCCATTGATAACCTCAGCAATCTCTACGAATGGCTTTCCGATGCACTGTGCCGTGCGTGCACTGGCGAGGGGTTTAGCAAACGCGAACTCTATTCGGACGACGACGATGTCGTGTACTCGTTCCAGAATATTGGAAGCCTTAACGGCATCAACTTGGTAGTCGAGAAACCAGACCTCATGGAGCGATGTGTGATTTTCGGTCTTGAGAAGGTCGAGAGGGTTCAGAATCTAGCAAGTTTCAATGAACGCTTCAAGGAGGTTAAGCCCTTCATTCTAGGGGCGATGCTCGATACGCTCGTCGGTGCATTGCAGCGGGTCGATGATATTCCCGTGGAGAACCAGTTCCGCATGTCTGACTTCGCCCGCTGGGGCTGCGCCATCGCAGAGGCTCTCGGATACGAAGCCAAGGATTTCATCAGCACGTACCAGTCGAATATAGGGCTCCAGCACCAAGAAGCAGTCGATGCGAGCCCAGTAGCCCAGGCGATTGAGATGCTTATGGAGGCACAGGACGAGTGGCGTGGCACACCTACGGAACTTTATAACGAGCTTGAAAAGATAGCCGCTGACCAGCATCTCGATAAGAAAGCAAAGACCTGGCCGAATGCAGCAAGCTGGATGTGGCGTCGCATAACGCCCATCGCCAGCAATCTTCTTGCGCGAGGAATTAGTATAGGTCGCTCAAGTGGAAAAGAGAGAGTAGTCATTCTCACCAAGGTCGGAGGGAATGCTGTAGATGCTGTCATTGGCACCGATGGAGCAGAAAACATATGGGAAACCGACGACAGCATCGGTAGCGTTGCTGCCAACTATGCTGACGGCGAAGACCAGCAGGAGCCGCTTGAGTTCGACAGCACGACAGCATCGACAGCATTTTTGGAGGAAAGTAGCGATGGATGGGGTGATTAATGCCTATGACGAGAATCAACCGCACAGGCATCAGCAAGCATATGCCATACACCATAAAAGAACTCACCGGTTTGTTGCATAAAAGCGAAAAGACGCTCGAACGGTGGATGGGCGCTGGCTTGCCAATCGTCCCTGGCGGTAAAAATCCAATCTTGATACTGGGCGACGACCTCATTGAGTTTCTCAAAAACAAAGATGCGAAACATAAGGTGAAGTTGAAACGAAATGAATTTCTTTGCATGAAATGCAAACTACCGCGTCTCGCAAAAAGGGGCACACTCAAGATTCTGAGTGATAGAAAAGAAGGCAACTGCTGTGTCTGTAACAGCAAAATGAGCAAGCTAATTAAATCTCGTAGGAACCTACTATCTGATACCGCTGTCCCTGATATAAATGTCGGTTTTGACGACCCTCCGCCATCGCCCCTGGTATGACAAAAACCACCTATCAAAATGAGCAATTAAAGAGAGCCTTCTTCACCTACCTACGAGGTGCGAAGGGCTTTGAGAAAAGCTCTATTCACTCATATGCAGAAGCAGTCTGGCAATGGCAACTCTTTTCGGACGGCGATGACTTTGCCAGTTTTGATGAGTCAAAGGCATTAGCGTTTAAGGAATGGCTCTCCACTCGACCGACCAAGACCAAGGCGGGGCGGCTCAGTCTTGCCACCCAATATAACTATCTCCGTCGCGTGAAGCGCTTTTTCTCATGGCTTTCGGATCGTCCTGGCTTCAAGAATAAGATACTGAAGGGTGATGTTGAGTTCCTACGCCTATCCAACAAGGACGCTCTTATAGCCCGATCTGGCTCGACCAGAGCCAATCCAACTCTTGAAGAAGCAAGAAAGCTTATCGAGGGCATTGAAATAAAAAATGAGGTAGACCAGCGGGATAGGGCACTCATCAGCTTTGCCGCAATCACTGGCTGCCGCATCTCCGCCCTCATTTCCCTTAGGATGAAGAATTTTGATAAGGAAAAACGCTTGGTGTCCCAAAATCCCGGCGATGGTGTTCATACCAAGGATTCCAAGAAAATACTCACGCCATTGTATCCAATAGGATGGGACGCGCCTGAGCAGTACTTCATGGAGTGGTTCGAGCATCGTGAGGCAACGGGCTCTCAAGCAGACGACCCTATATTCCCAGCAACGGTCGGTGAGATTGGTCGCGTTAAACCAGCTCACGGTAGCGGATTCGTCGGAAATGTTTTTTGGAGCAACCCATCGGGAGCCCGTAAGGTATTCCAGAAGAGGTGTATGGAAGCGGGCGTGCCGTATTTTCATCCTCACTCGTTTCGACACTTGGCCGTAAGCGTCATGGCAAAAATACCCCTTACCGAAGAACAGAAGCGTGCCTTTAGCATCACGCTCGGTCATGCCAATGTCACCACCACGTTCGGCTCCTATTGCAGCCGAAACATGAGCAATGAGGAAGCAGTCCAAATCGTCGAACAGATTAAGGCTTTTGAAGCAAAAGAGGCAGTAAGTGGTCCCACTTTCACGAATGAAGACCGTGCTACTTTAATGGGACTTTTAGAGAAAATGAAGGCTGCGGAAATCCCCACAACCCCCGATTTGGTCGGTTGACATCTATGTACAACTAGGAGTATGCTTTACGTATGAAATTCTTAACGAGAGAAGAAGTAGCCAAGTACCTGCGCGTGCATCCCCGCACCATCGAACGCTGGCTCAAAAGCGGGACCTTGAAGGGATATAAGCTAGGAACCGGAAAGACTTCTTTGTGGCGAATATCGGAAGATGAGTTAAAGAAGTTTTTGGAGAAGAATAAAGCTAAACCAATATGAACCAACCAACAACCATTCGTTATGACGTGTATCTGCGAAGGTCCAGCAGCGATGCAGAGGATAAGCAGGTTCAATCAATTCCCGACCAGCGACGGGAGCTGAACGAGTACATCGCAAGAAACAACCTCACCATCGTCGGAGAGTTCGAGGAATCGCAAAGTGCTCACCATCCCGGCAGACCAGTGTTCAACGAGGTCATGGGGCGTATTGAGAAAGGAGTCTCGAACGGGTTGCTCGTGTGGCACGCCAATCGTACCTCAAGAAATCCTGTAGACAGCGGCGCTATTATCAACCTTATCGACGAAGGCAAGCTCTTTCATGTCAGAACGCCTTCCCACATATACGGCAACACCTCTACAGAAAAGATGATGCTCGCGCTTGAGTGTATGATCGCCAAAAAGGACTCGGACGATAAGAGTGACGCGGTGAAGCGAGGGCTCCGTGGCCGCTACAAAAAAGGACTCCCGAACGGTGTTGCTCCCATCGGCTTCATTAACGATGTTTCCGTTGAGAAGGGCAATCGTGGCTGGCTCGTGGATGAGGAGAAGTTCCCGCTCATTGCTCAAGTCTTGGAACTCTTTCACACGGGCAAATATTCGACCAGAGCGTTGCTTCGAATCGCTAACGATGAGATGGGACTGCGTACGCCGCAGCACAAGAAACAAGGTGGAAAGAAACTTGTGTATTCGCACTTTATGGAGACCGTGCTCCAGAATCCAGTGTATGCAGGATTCTTCTTTGCAGATACTGATACGGAAAAAGGTAAAAAGTTTGAACTCGATGCGAGAGTGCCGCGAGCTATCAGCGAGGAGACGTACTGGGAGAATCAGAAGATACTCGGAAACAAAGGACGAGCGCGACCTTCGAAGAACAAAACATCCTTCGCCTATGTTGGACCGACGACATGCGGCGGGTGCGATGGCGTGGTGACGGCCGAGCATAAGTACCAGGTCATTTGCGACTGTAAGCTCAAGTTCTATTATATGAATAAAACAGAGTGCCCGGGATGCGGCGTCGCGATAGATAAAATGGTAAATCCGCTCTATCTCCACTACGTTTACTACCACTGCACCCGTACCAAAGATCCGACGTGCCGCGAGGGCAGCGTCCAGGAGCTCTACATCGACGACACACTCGCTTCGTACTTCAAGGAGAACTTCAAAATCTCACAGTCCTTGCACGACTGGTGCATAGAGAACCTTGAGACCCTCGATATTAAGGATGCAAAGAATGATGTCGAGAAAACAGCATCGCTGGAGACCACGCTTTCCAAGAAGCAGCATGAGCAGAGGGAACTCGTGCTAATGAAGGCACGCGGACTTCTTGCTGACGATGCTGAGTTCCTTGAGTTGAAAGGCATCCTGAAGGCAGAAATTGACGTGCTAGAGCAAGCTTTGGCCAAGAATGGAAAACCTATAGACCCAGCGAAAATCAAGAAGGCTCGCAGAGCGTTTGACCTCTCCCTTGGTATAGAAGAAATCTTCAAAAGTGGTACCCCAGAGGAGAAAAAAGACACCCTACTGGAAATCGGATCGAACCTAACTATAAAAGCCAAAACACTCACTGTTTACAACAGCGGAGTGTATAAAAAGATTATAGATGGCCTACTTACCGCCAAGGCGATAAATCCTTCGTTCGAACCTGAAAATTGTGAGGCAGATGCTGAACGAAATCCTGTTTTTGCCTCTGTGTTTCCTACTCTGCTCCGCGGGTAGGATTCGAACCTACGAACCTACATTTTCTGGGAATGGAAATCCATTTAGGAAGTACGGCAAATATCAAGTAAGTGCGAGAGATTATTAGCAAAAGTGCAATTACCACTGATACCCACACATCATCAAAACTAACCAACTCTTATCACTTCTAGGGCAACCCATGGGCAACCATGGACATTACCAACAAAGAGCAGTACATCAGAGTGATAAAAGTTGAATCTTCAAACGCTGCTTCGCAGTGGTTCTTACTATTGCTGCTGGCTCAAACAATGCTCCCGCCCGGAAGCACGTTCTGTCCCAAGGAGCTATACTTAGACGTATGAAAATGCACGAACTATTTTCCAAGACAGAGGTAGATGGACGTTTTGAAGCACAAATTGACATGGTTCTTGTGAACGGAAAAGAAATAAAAAAGGGGCAAAAAGTAGACCTCGATAGCTTAGGTCTTGATTCTTATTTTGACGACGAAGCTTCTGTAGGAGGCCAAATTGCAAATGGAGTGTTTTGTTGGAGTGGTACCGTACGCAGCGATGTTTGACCGTTCTATAATGGCTTTCTTACATCCGGACTTGGAACGTACCCGTAGTGCCTGAGAGCACCATTCAAAGTATTAAAGAACTCTGGATCAGGCGCAGGGTACTTTGGATGAGGAATAATCACACCCATACTCTCACCTTGCTCTGCCTCGTTCTCGCTCTGATAGTGATAAGAGAAGTTGGTAAAGAAAGCTGCATTTAAAGGATAGTCACCTGGGTCAAGTCCTTTTAGCTTTTTGGTTACCATCGTCTTTGCTTCTTGAACCCAAGGCTTTTCATCCAATGCAACATTTGGAGTAGCAGGTAAGTTTACGTCTATGAAAATTGCGAAAGGAACGTCTTTCGGATTTTGAGTGAGGGCTTCGTTGAAAGTTCTTCTCATTCGTGCCGAGAGCTCTTCCACGGGGCTTCCTTCTTCGTGTATCACTCCAGCTCTGTGCTTGCTCTTAACCTCCACAGCGAGCGTAAAACCGGTTTCTCTGTGTTTAGCAACAAACTCACAATGCTTATTCTTACTATTTACATCTGTCCATTCGATGTCACAACCCATCCTTGAGAAAATAGCTGCTATTGCGATTTCGTAACGAGCACCTTGATACTCTCGACGTGATTTCAAACGCTGAAGTAATGTCTCTGGCAATATGTTCTTCTGAACGAGACTGCTTACATCAAAAGCGAGCAAAAGTAATGATTTAACATACCCGTCCGGCATTGCGTTTAAGGGTCCATCTAAAGGTATGTTTCCTATACGTGCTCTCTCACGCAGTATCCACTCACCAGTTTTTGCTAGGCATAAAGCGATGTAGTGCCGCTCATTGAGAGGAAGTTTCATTTGTTCTTCCCACCACTCGACTCCCAAGGTGCGTTTCAGCACATCCACTAAGAACTCATGGAAGGTCTGATTTACATCGTTAGAAGTGTAGATTGCACTTCCAAAAGCCCATACTTTCTTGCCATTAAAGATTACTGGCTCGACGTAGTGATCAAAGAGACCTGCTTGATGTCGAAGATCTCGTTCCGCTTGTTGTTTCTGGAAAAACTCGATAACTTCTTTGGGTATGGTAGGGGCAGGAGCCGTATCTTTATTCCAGCAACAATTTTTATACTTTATTCCGCTCCCGCAGTGACACGGAAGATTTCTGTCAGATCCTTTACCCATACCTACAATTTACTCCTTTTAACTCTTGATGCTAGGACGGGGAATGGCCTTCACTCCTATTATCTATATGAGAGTGTAGGGCAATCATTTTGTCTGAGAAGATTGTGACAGAACTTGACAAAACACCTAAATATGTGTAATATCGTATACGGCTACAAGTCCCTTTACAAAAGGTTCAACCAATCGAGACGAGCTTTTTACGGCTTACCTTCAGTGCGCAAGTTCTGGACGATTTTTACAACTAGGCCGTAAAAAGCTCGTCTCGATGTGAGACAGACGTGTCCGACGTATTCGGGCTATGGAGACCTTCGATGTCCAACATCGACACTCTCGACAAGGCTACCAGTATTCTCGGCACCTGCATCAGGCTGGTGCGCTTGCTCGCTACGGGCGGCGCCACTATCGACCAGCTGCAAGCGCCCATCAGCATCAAGAGCAAGCGCGAAAACCTGCTGGCCTACCTCGCCGCCGACTGTCCCAAGTTCACGATCGAAGGCGGTGTCGCCATCGCTAAGGCGCCCAAAGCGCCGAAGCTTCCCGGCAGCGATCGCGTGAAAATCGTCAATAAGACGACCATCAAGGTCAACTGCGGTGCCGATTCCAAGCTCCCGTTCAACGGAGCCGTGATCGATACCAACTCGGGCGACCGCTGGGTCACGGTCCAAAAGCGCGGCGACGATCTCTATGTCGACGACGTGAAGGTCGACCTGCACCTCGACGAAGGCCAGCAAAACGGCAAGGTGTTGCAAGGCCACAAGCTGCGCACCGCCCTCGCTAAGATGACGTCGGTTCATCCGAACGTCATCGACGCCGCCATCGAACATGGCCTGATGCCGGAAAGCTGGAAAGTGGATGAAAACGGCAAGACCCGCTTCATCTTCTCCTTCGCCGTCATCTTCCGCGACCCGACGCGCGACGACCTGTGCGTCCGGTTCTGGTACTGGCGCGAGGGTCGCTGGCAGTCGAACTACCGCTGGCTCTACGATGGCTGGTACGGCATCAGCCCCACGGCCGTGCTCGGCAAGGTTGAACCTAAGGCCTAAGCTCCTCGGGTCTCTCAGACTCTTAGGACTTAGTTCTGCATTTTGGGCTCCGCATTTCGTCATCGCGACGGGTGCGGAGCTTTTCTTTTGCACCACAAGGGCATTTCTATTTCTAAATCGCTTCGCTCAAAACAAAATAATGTCATATAGTAGAAACGGTAGTAGGCGAGTACGGAAGCGATTACGGTTGCTTCCTGCCGAATCCAGTATCCATAGACCGAGAGCGTTTCTGATTACGATTTCAAACGGAGAGGTGTATGTAGAAACTTCAAAAATGAAGATACTTGGTGCGAAGCGCTAGGGCATTGCGATGCCGAATACGATTCAACCCGGAGAGTACTCGATGGGTGGTGGCACAGATGGCGCTCCGCACATTCCGCAACCCGACGAACGACAACCTGTACGTCCGGTACTGGTACTGGAACGAGGGTCGCTGGCAGTCGAACTACAACTGGCTCAACAATGACTGGAACGGCAACAACCCCACGGCCGTGCTCGGCAACTCTCTTCATTTCTCTCCCGTACTAACGGGAGAGTTTTGTTTCGTGAGTTGTCCGTTCCATCCGCCGAGCATTTTTCCAACGTCTTCGAGCGGGACAGACAAGATTGCGTATTTTTTCGTATCAAATGATTTCGTTTCCCAAAGCACCATGAGCAGCACTTTCAGAGTGTCGAGCTTGCGTATCGCAAGTCGCACGTACGGTTGCTTTTCATTTCGCGCGAGGAAACCAGCACAGGCTATCGCTTCTATGATTTCAATAAAGAGAGTGTCCACGCGTTCGCCCGAACTATACCGATGTATCTTCGGAATCGTCTGGTAAAATCCACACCATAGGACATATGTCGATTTCACACGCTCTAACACTGGTAAAAGGTTCGGGGGGGGGGGTACTTTCATAGGTTATGGATTGTATTCAGTATACGGATACATACGAGAATATCATCTCCGTGGAGAATCTCCTTGAAGCGTGGCGGGAGTTTAAAAGAGGCAAAAAGCATCGCGCTGATGTGCAGCATTTCGAGAGGAACCTGTTATCCCACGTACTGAATCTGCATGAAGACCTGTCCGTTATGCGATACGTGCATGACGGATACGAAGCATTCCGCATCACCGATCCGAAGCCGCGAGACATACACAAGGCAAGCGTACGGGACAGGCTCCTCCATCATGCAATTTATCGAAAGCTCTACCCATTCTTTGACCGCGTGTTCATAAGCGACTCGTATTCATGCAGGAAGGATAAGGGCTCGCATAAGGCGCTCGCGCGCTTCCGTGCTTATGCCTATAAAGCCTCATCAAACCACATGCGTACCGTATGGATTCTGAAATGTGACATACGAAAGTTCTTCGCTTCGATAGACCATGGAGTGCTAGTGAATATTCTGAAGCGGTATATCCCCGACGAACGCATCATGTGGCTGTTCGGACAGGTGATCATGAGCTTCAACACTGAGCGGCAGGGAACAGGGCTTCCGCTAGGCAACCTCACCTCGCAGCTCTTGGTGAATGTGTACATGAACGATTTCGACCAGTTCGCAAAACATAACCGGTATGCTGTTTTTAGTCTTCCTCATCACTGTGATATGGCGAGGAATGAATAACCTAGAAGCACTCTCACCCCTGAATGAGGATGAACTCAAGGGTCCAGAATGGAGGAATCCCAAGTCATTCAGCAAGGCCAGATGGACCATACCGATACTATGGATCGGGACGCTGGGCATGTTGATACTTGCCTGGGATGGAATTGGAAATGACTTTTCATCGCAACCTGTGATTACATGGTCCATTCTCATACTTTTCTTCGGCACTATGTGGTATCGGGGGGCGCATGAATTGCCACCTTTCACCCTTTCAAGCCTATAAAGGCCATTTGTTATAATAGAAAATATGCCACTTCCCCTCGATCTCGTCCTCGTCCGCCACGGCCAGTCTGAGGGCAATGCCGCGAAGCGCATGTCTGAGCAGGGAGACAATACTGCATACGACCTCTTGGCTAATCGCCACACGCGAAGCTATCGCCTTTCGGACCTCGGAAGGGACCAGGCCATGAAAGCCGGATTCTGGATCCAGAGGGAGTTCATTAGGCTTGATAAGAAGCCAATGTTCGACCGCTACATCACTTCTGAATACAACCGCGCGATGGAGACAGCGGCCCTCCTCGATATCCCGAACGCTGAATGGTTCCGGAACTTCTATTTAACAGAACGCTCATGGGGCGACCTCGAAGACTGTCCTGAAGACGAGCGCCAAGAGAAGTTTGGTGCTGCTCTCAAGATGCGGGTTATCGAGCCTTTCTTTTGGCGACCTCCCAACGGCGAATCCTTCGCTGAGCTCTGCTTGCGCCTTGATCGCGTCCTCGACACCCTCCATCGGGAAAACAGCGATCAACGGGTTATCATCGTCTGTCATGGCGAAGTGATGCGCGCTTTCCGTGTTCTGCTTGAGCGCATGCCGCAGCAGAAGTTTAAGGAACAATACCTTTCCAAGGAGAAGGACGATGCCATCTTCAACTGCGAGATCTTTCACTACACACGCAAGGATCCGAAGACGGGCGAAATTGCGGACCATGCCAACTGGATGCGGCGTGTACGCCCTAATGAGGCACCTGTATGGGATACGGGATGGCAGACGATCAAACGTCCGCGTTATTCCAATGAGGAATTGCTGGATATCGCAAGAAAGATAGGATAGGATTCCCAGACTAATCCGATGCCATGAATGCAAGGCCTAATCCTGAGATACATATTCCCGAGTTTAAAATACTTGAGAACATTAATGAAAATGAGGTTAGCAACGCTCTTAATGAGCTTATTGAACTAGGAGGAAACATCACTAACTACAGTCAGAAGTACATTGCAGATGCACATGTCAGCATTAATCCATATTTCTACGACGACCTCAGACAATTTTTCATATCTTGGCGAGGTTGCGCAAGGCGAATCCTGAGAAATGCAGGAGAGGCCTTTATGGACGAAAGTGAGGTCATGGATGAATCAGACAGCATTCCTTTTTTCTCAGTGATAGATGAGAAGCGAGATTCTTACTCAGTAGATACTCAAGAATTGATCTCTGGTATACAGCGCGAAACCTCTCGACGACTGGAAACACTACATAAAGCAAGGGGAAAAATCATTGAACAGGAAAATGAGAAAGTTAAGACTAATACACCTATAGCTTACAATCATTTAACGAGTGAGTTATATGTACGTGGTATTCCCGTACTTATTAATGCGAGAATGACATTAGGAAGTTCAGGGAATAAAGAAACAGAGATGCTGGCGATTCTTTTCAACCAGCCAACGAAATCAATGCCTTGTGATGATTTCTGGATGGAGTGGCAGTCTTTTGAAAATAAAGAGGCATATGAGCAAAAAGCAAAGAAAAACTGGACATCGATATATCAAGCAGCAAATAGGATTAATAAGAAAGTTAGCTATCTCACAAGCAGGAAAAAGCTTATAGATGTGACAAAATATCAGGTTTCGATTCATGTAGAATACCAATCTTAGTTAGCTAACTCTTCGTAACTAGTTTTCTATACGATGGCTCACAATGAGTCAGGAGAAACCATATTCGCCAAATATCTCTATCGACCCTCTTATTTCGATAGATCCTCGCACTGTTAACCCCTTCAAGCTACCTGATGATTTAGGGTGGGTAGAGGAGTTAGGAAAGAGTCGGGAGGTTGTACAAGAGATCTCTCATGACGATAAAAAATCACAAGCAGTTCTCACGCGTCTTTCAGATATAACCTCAAGGGCGGTTAGCTGGCTTTGGCATGAGCGTATCGCGCTTGGGAAGCTCACTATTATCTCTGGGGATCCTGGCCTCGGAAAGAGCTTGTTGACCGCGACAATGGCGGCGATTGTTTCAAAGGGCGGCTCGTGGCCGCTTGAAGAAACCCCATGTCCAATTGGAAGCGTCGTATTACTTTCTGCTGAAGATGATCCAGCAGACACTATCAAGCCTCGTTTGGAAGCTGTAAGCGCTGATTGCGAACGCATTCACATACTGCAAGCCATTAAGGACATTGATTCAGCAGGAAATCCCACAGAACGCATGTTTTCACTTAAGCGTGATATTGCTCTGCTCGAAGACTTACTCCTTTCCTTGCCAGATTGTCGCCTCATCGTTATTGATCCAATCTCAGCGTATCTAGAAGGTGCAGATAGTCATAAGAACAGCGACGTTCGAGGACTGCTAGCTCCACTTGCCAAGTTCGCGTCAAATCATAATGTTGCAGTCGTTTTAGTTCAACACTTAAACAAAAACAGCGGAGGAAGCGCTATGTATCGCTCGATGGGTTCTGTGGCGTTCGTTGCTGCCGTACGAGCTGCATACGTCGTTATTAAAGATCAGAATGACCCCGAGCGACGGCTCGTGATGCCGGTCAAGAATAATCTCGCAACAGACAATACTGGTTTGGCTTACTCGGTTCATAACGCAGATAATGGTGCACCAGTCATCGCATGGGAGAACGAAGCGATAACCATAACAGCAGATGAGGCACTTACTCCGTTAGATTCTAATGTGGAGAAAACAGACACTGATTGGGCCATAGATTTTTTGGAAGGTGAGCTTTCTGACGGTCCTGTACCAGTTGCTGAAATCAACAAAAGTGCAAAGCAAGTTGGTGTGTCACCAAAATGTCTAAGACGTGCAGCAGAAAAGCTCGGAATCAAGAGGAAGAAAGATGGCTTCAATAAAGGCTGGGTATGGTCGTTGCCTAGGCACGAAGATGCCCAAGAATACGAAGATGCCCACCTTCAAAACGAGGGCATCTTGGGAGCAGAAGGGCATCTTCGAAAGGAGATAGGAGATTTAATCGTAAAGGAGGGTTTGGTATGATTAAGGTACCCGTCGGTGCTGCCGATGATGTACTGCACTTTGAAAACAATTTCGAAGGTTTCTCTCTCACGCTGTTGACCATACCTGAAGTAGCGAAGTTTCTTAGAATCTCATCTACTGGAGTGAGACGCTTACAAGAACGGCGAATTATTCCCTTCATCAAGGTTGGTGGCAGTGTGCGCTTTCTCAAAGAAGACATTCTTTCTTATTTGCGAAGGCAGCGAGTGGAATCCATCGAGTAATAGATGATATATGGCAGTACGAATGATTAAAAAATCGTGGTGGGTGGACATACGCTTCAATCACAGACGATATCGAAAGCGAAGTCCTGAAAACTCAAAGGCAGGCGCTCAGGCCTATGAAGCTGTCTTGCGACAGAAACTGGCACGAGGAGAGGAAATAGAGAAAACCCAGCTCGTCTTATCGAAAGAAGAATCGTTTGAGACCTTTGCTTGGAAGTGGTATGACGAATACGTTATACCAAACAACAAGTACTCGACGCAGCAAATGAAGAAGTACATTCTGGCTGGCTCCCTGATTCCTTTCTTCGGAAAGATACCTGTCCGAAAGATTACCTCGCACCATATAGATCAATTCAAGGCACATTGCCTTAAAAAGGATTCGAGCCATAAAACAGTGAATAATCATCTTGGGATATTGAGTAAGCTCCTCATGACTGCATATGAATGGATGGAACTTGAATCTGTACCTCCTAAAATAAAACCACTCAAATGCCTACCGCCTAGGACAGACTATCTCTCGGCAGAGGAATGTCAGCTGCTCCTATCACACTCGCAAGGTGTGATTCATGAGATGATTCTCACCGCGTTGCGGACAGGAATGCGACAAGGTGAACTGAAAGGTCTTCAGTGGACTTCAATTGAGTGGGAAAATCGCAATGTGGTGGTGCGACATTCCCAAGATGATTATCGCAAGGTACTTGGCACGCCAAAAAGCAACCGAGAACGCAATATCCCTCTAGATATTGATGTATACGAAACGTTCCTGAAGAAAAAAGCTACAGTTGGGTACGTATTCCTAACTGCTAAAGGAAAACTCTTCACCCATGACCGTATGACAGTCGCAATAGCTCGAGTATGCAAAAAGGTTGGACTACGAAAAATTGGCTGGCACACGTTACGCCACACCTTCGCAACTCAGCTCGCCACGAAAGGCGTTCCGTTAACAACAATTCAATCACTTCTAGGCCACTCAAGCATCTCTACCACCATGAGATACGCGCATGTTGCGCCTTCAACAATGCGGTCAGCAATAGATCTCTTGAGCCCGAGAACGGCCATCCCGATGGATTTTGGGCAACCCGTGGGCAACCACTGGCTTGCGTCGCTCGACAAAGAAGCGGAAGAGAAAACCCTTAAGGCTAAAAACCCATGAGTTTACTTGGTGAAAACGACAAACACCACGTAATGTGGTGTTTGTCAAGTCGAGCTCCGCGGGTAGGGATCGAACCTACGACCAACTCGTTACATCGCTCCTCTCGTTACCGTGAGGGATGGACTATATCATCATCGGTTCTCGATGCGAGGCGCTTCCCAAATCGCCATTGCGATTAAGTACTCCCTTACGGGATAGTCTCTACACCTTCCGAGATTTTGATCTCGGCTTGGCTCGGGATCGCCCATCCTTCGATATTCGACGGATTAGGGTTTCCCCGAATTCACCTCGTTTTTCATCCAGAATTCCTTCTGAAAGCTGCGTGATGCCATCGTGTACTTCGGCGTGACAATTTGCGCAAAGTAATACGCATTTTTCCAATTCAGCCAGCATCTTTCCCCACGACCTTGTAAGGCCCCTCACCGAAAGACCGAAATCTTTCTTTGAAGGATCTAGGTGATGGAATACCATTGCTCGTCTAGATCGGTCATATCCGCATAAAATGCACTTGCCTCCACCGTATTCGAGAGCCATATCGCGAAGTTTTTTACGCCTTGCAGAAACAGCTTTCTTCAAATATTCGGCACGATCAGCATAGGTTCGCCTTTCTGGCATATACACATGAATATACCATTGGGCTTGTCCACAGCGAGCCGCTCTACCACTGAGCTACCGCGGAATACTATTGCCGAGCTTTTGTGGCTCGGCAAACCTCATTCTAACGGAAATCGTAGGTTCGGCAATGGGAGAAAATGAGATTATTGAAGTTAAAGGGAAATCGAACAAGAATCAATATCCCCAATCACAATCTCTTTAGACAAGGTTGCTATACTGCAGTTATACCCGTAACCACAGTTTTATTCTATGCTCACACTCTATGTAAAAACGGGATGTCCCTTTTGCGCTAAGGTTCTTCATGCAGGTGAAGAATTAAAAGTGAGTTTTACCGAAAAGAATATTGCTGACTCCAATATTGCTAGCGAGCTCATTGAGCGTGGTGGTAAAAGACAAGTGCCGTATCTCATCGACGACGGAAATGATACGGAAATGTATGAGTCGGATGCGATCATTAACTACCTCAATGAACAGTATGGAAATTAATTTCACAAATACTCATTCTGTCGAGAATATAGAACCAGAGATTAGTGCTTTGGCGGAGAAAAAAGTACGTGCGCTCAAGAAATATCTACGCAAGGGGAGTGCGGTAAGTCAGGTGTACGTGGAGTTTGGCAAAGTTAGTGAAGCTCACCAAAAAGGTAATATATGGCGAACGCAGATAAATCTCGACCATGATGGCAGGCGCTATCATGCCGACGCGACGCGAGAAACTATTCAGGAATCAATTGGGACCTCAGTTAGAGAACTCGAGCACGAACTTCAGAAAGCCAAACAGCAACGGGAGAATATCATCAAGCGGGGAGGAGCAGCACTGAAGTCGATCATGAAGGGATTCAAATCTTGAAATCCTGCTCCGATTTCCCCTCAATGATGATGCGTTCAACCGTGAATGTATCATCAGAATAAGATGCTTTGGTAATCTTCACGCGCTGATTCTTGCCCCCTTTTTGTATGAAGAAAAATGTTCCGGGCCAACCTTCGTAGGCGAGATATTTAAGGTAATTCAAATGCGCAGATCCTGATAGATCAAGTAGGCCCTCTGATTTCTCAATCTTTTTAGTATAGGTTGCTCGGGTTTCATCCTGAGGTTTTGGTTTACACAAACCAAAAACATACGGAGCGATAGTCTCTGCAGCTAGTTTTCCACTCTCCTTGGCCAAAAGCTCGGTCAGTGCTATTTTGCCGATCGGCCATCCAGGAATCAGCACTTCGCGCTGCGCGATGATTGGTCCATGATCCATTTCTTCGTCAAGAAGAATAATAGAGACACCGACAGGCTGCTCGTTTGCAAGGATCTGGCTCTCAATTGGTGAGGCGCCACGAAACCTTGGAAGAAGCGAGGGGTGAAGGTTCAAACATCCGTGAGCAGGAAGTGAAAGTA
The DNA here is from genome assembly GCA_963851445.1 of uncultured bacterium. Taxonomy (GTDB): domain Bacteria; phylum Patescibacteriota; class Minisyncoccia; order Phycocordibacterales; family Phycocordibacteraceae; genus C7867-001. The sequence continues at coordinate 644,131 of CAWKPH010000001.1, forward strand.
TCGTAGGACGTAGTATTTTTCCATATGCCGCAACGACGAATACATCGTATGACTTCTGAGTTAATTCAGGAGGTATTGTTTTTAGAGATTCGGGCTGTATAAAAGGAACCCCGTGCAGGACGGCCCATTTTTTCACAGCTGGTTCATAAGGTTCGAGGCCCCGCCCCGCGGGCTTGTCGGGTGCGGTTACGATGAGTTCAGGTACAAGACCTGCCTCATACAGTTCATCAAGCGCAAGTGCGGCAAAGTGAGGCGTGCCGAAGAATACAAATGATGGTTTCTCGTTCATAGGATCTCAGATCGTATATCAGGCGTTCCCTTGCTCTCAATAATTTCTCTCGATGATTCAGAGCCATCTTCGTTCTTGATGACCTTAACGAGACTTAGTGCATGATCGGTAAACAATATGCCATTCAGGTGATCGGTCTCGTGTTGGTATATTTGAGCTACAAGTCCACCTCCTCCGCGTTCAAATACCTTTCCCTTTGGGTCGTAGGCACGAATGGTTGCTCGTTCATGGCGCAGTGTTTGTCCGTATACGCCCCTCACCGAAAGGCATCCCTCATCAACTTCAACGCGTCGACGAGAACTCTTTACAAATTCGGGATTGATGAACACGCCAACTTCCGGGTCGAGCTCTGGCTTCTCCCTAGTCTTCACGGAGGGTTCTTCTTCTCGGGATTCCGGGATCGCGCGATCGAAGCGAACGATGAATATGCGGTAAGGAATTCCTATCTGGGGAGCAGCGAGTGCGACCCCATCTGGTTCCTGGTTAAGTGCTTCCTCCATATCCTTGAGCATCTCTTTAAGCTCATCGCTCCCGAAAAGGCCTCCGGGCATTGGCTGCATAACCTCATGCAGTAAGGGTTCGCCGCTCTGGAGTATAGGTTTTGGCATGCAAAGACTATAGCAAATAAAACCAAGAGCGGATGAACTCCTACCAAAGTGTCTCTGAATTAATATGCACGCGAACAGAGGGTGGCAGGCAAGACAGTTTCTCAGAAAGCGCTGGATTAGGCCATACGATTTCCGTAAGGTGAAGCACACTCGTACTGCGCCAGCGCGAGGGCGAAAGTGCTCGCGGGGGAAGCATTTGAGGCACATACGGAGCACATGCGGCGAGTATACGCGGCTGCATTTGTGCAATAAGTGTCGTACTTCCCTCGATATGAAAAACGATGAGTGTTCCAAATGGTGGATAATGAAGAATTTTACGTAGCGACACTTCCTCCTTCCAGAACGAAGTATCGTCCAGGGTTGCTGCAGTCGTTTTTGCACTCATAAGTGTCTGGAGCGCAGCATCTTCAGGATGACGTGTTGCAATAATCAAACGCTGCGCTCGTTCAGCGAGCATAAGGCTTATACGTACCAGTCGCTCGCGTGCTCGCCAAAAGGGAAGCGCAAGGAGCGAGTCCGCAGAAGCGACAACCGCAAGCTCTAGCTGCATAAAAGGATTAAGCCACGGCAACATGAGTTCCGTCCCGACGAGTATTGCGCCTGGTTCGCTCTGTGCTACCTTCACGATGGTACGAAGTTTTGCAGAACTGGTGTCCTGATCAATACGAATTACCGTTCCTTTTGGAAATGCGCTCCGCAACTCTTCTTCTACTCGTTCACTTCCAACACCAAGTGGTACAAGATTCCAACTGCCACATAATTTGCAAAGAGTCTTGGCACTTTCGATACTTGCTCCATCCGCCGAGCGTAAAATGCGTGCGTTGTTCTCGCTTGCAAGCGAGAGTGCACGACCATACGCATCGGTCACCGGTGTCTCGCAATCGCGACACACCACTGCAGGGGCGTAGCCACGCCTAACCGCAAGCACCACTACCTGGCCTCCTCCTTGATGGACCGTACGAATTTCTCGCAGAATCGGTTCAGGAATCGCATGCCACTTCGTCCTTTCCTCCTTAATTCCCTTCGGGATTCTCACATCAACAACTCGAATATTTTTAGGTATACCTCCCGTAAGTGCTGAATCCGGTTTCGGACGATACTCAAGTGGTAGTGGGTAATCACCATAGGTGATCGATACATTTCTGGCACGGGCAAGCGCTTGAAGTGCTACGCGTATGTCAATATAGGGACGCTTGGGGAGGGAATAACTTCCCGCGCTCACCCGATCGATAATGATCCCTGCCAATTCCTTGATCGGAATCCATACGAAACCCGGCGTAACAATAACGAGCCTTGTGGAATCATACGCTTTCGAGAAAACTGTCCCCCGACGCTTTTCTGAAATGCTTCCCGTAATCACCACTGGTTTAAATTCCTTAAAATATTCACCAAAGGTTCGCGCTTCGGCTTCGGTTGGCACGACAATAAGTAGTGTTCCAGAGTGAGTTTTAGAAGTTACGAGGGATTCGTAGTCCCGAAGTCTTGAAAGAAGAGGAGCCTCCTTATGGACAACGCTAGCCGTTTCTCCTCTTTTTTTATTTGCTCCGCGCACATTACTGCGCAAGGTGATTTTTAGTTCGACTTCACCACCTGCGAGTATCGGAATGAGGAGCGACGAGAGTACACTACCGAATGTACTGGCATGATACAGGGCCGTGGCTTTGGCAGCTTCCACATAGGCCCTGGGCAAGCGGCCATGCGTTTTGGAGGTACTTTTCAGGAGCAAGAATGAAGCGTTCTTGAGCTCAGCTTTCGCCTCTCGTACGGGAATGCTCTCTACCACCACTGCCGGTAGGAGTTTTCGACGAAGCGGTACGGTGACAATTGTTCCGGGGGTGAGCTTTTTAGAACTTCTGTATGAGAGCGCCTGTGCGGGAGCTGTTCGTGAAAGAGGGATGACGTCGATGACAAACATTCCTCCAGTGTACCCTTAATCAGAGATTATAATGAAAGGCTAAATACTGACTTTTGTTCGTGTGCGACTATCGTTCCATTCGGGAGTTGTCCAAAGGTGGGGGGAGCAACAGCGCCAACAATAGGCGCAAAGAATTGAGGGCTTCGAGGGTCAAGTGCTATGACATAGAGTGAATTACCAAGCCCCACAAGAAGCGCATCTTGCCGGCCAGGATATTGAAGCACGGCGGTAAGAGAATTCGTTGGTGCGAATATAATAGTCGGTGCACACTTGCCGACAAGACAAAGATAGGAAGGGGTTGTGCAGCCCCTCGCAGATGTGGCACTAGCGAGAACTTGGTTATTCTCGACATATACAAGAGCACAGCCGTTCTCAAGTTTGAGCGGATGAGAGAATGTAGGAAGCGTTGTTGAAGCGATTGTGGCAAGAGCTGTGGTCTCCGCACTCCCACTTAGCAGCTGAACCTTAGTAGAAGTACTTACCAGGATAGGATCAACCGTTTGATTTTCGCCCGAAGAAATGTCAACGATGGCACTCCAGGGAAAATCTGAAGGGTTAGCAACGATAACTACATGATTGCCTGCGACAAGGTCGAACGTCATATTGCCCGCCTTTTCTGCGGTGCCTCTGAGGGCCGTATCTGTGTATACGGAGGCGCCTTTTGAAAGATTGAGGAGTGTAAGTGTACCAACTCGTGAAAGGGTTACCCCCGGGCCAACGCGATATCCAAGTTCATATGCGCTCGCTAAAATGGCAACAAGTATGAGCGCAATGATAAGAAGACTGAATTTCTTTAGGTACCGTATAAATTGTTTCATGGATGATGCAGTATATGACACTAGGATACATTAATCCATTGTTTCTATCTCTGCACCTATCGCCTTGAGACGCAGTACAAGATCTTCGTACCCTCGATTGATGCTGTAAATATTGCGAAGTATAGAACGGCCCTGGGCCGCAAGCATCCCAATGAGAAGGATTGTTGCAGGGCGCAGAGCCGGAGGGCAAATCATTTCCGCAGCGCGTAGGTGGCGCGGTCCCAGTATCTGGATACGGTGCGGGTCGAGAAGTATAGTTTCTGCACCCAATCGATCTAGTTCGGTGTAGTAGATAGCGCGTTTCTCGTATACCCAGTCGTGAATCATCGTCGTGCCTTCTGCTTGCGTTGCGATAACTGCGAAGAATGGAAGATTATCGATATTGAGCGCAGGATAAGGACGCGCATGAATTTTCTCAGGAAGGGCAGTCAGTTTTGAGGGCTCAATCGTAATATCGGCAAGCTTGGTGATACCATTTTCTGAGGTTCCGGCGTTACGTACCGAATACCTGAGGCCCATTTTTCCAAGTACAAATAATTCGATCTCAAGAAAATCAATGGGTGCGCGCAGGATCGTAAGTTCTGAGTTGGTTGTCGCAGCAGCGGCAATGAAGAACATGGCGTCAGTCGGATCTTCAGCGATTGTGTACGAAACATTCAGATCTATCTCAGGAACACCCGTTATCGTCATTGTAGTTGTACCAATACCCTCAATCCCAACGCCAAGCAGTTTAAGAAAACCGCATACTTCCTGCACCTGATAGTTTGCAGAGGCGCCCTTTACGACACTTACTCCGGGTATATGTGACGCGGTAAGAAGGGCATTGATGGTTGCGGTGTCGCTTGCTTCATAGAAGATAATCGTTTCAGGATGAAGTTTCGTATGTGTTACGTGGTAGTGATCACTTTCAGTTGCGATTTCAACACCAAACGGCTCAAGCGCCCAGAGATGGGGACGCACAGAACGTAGACCAAGTGTGCAACCTCCCGATTGAGGAATGTCGAACGATTTGAAGTAATGCAGAAGAGGGCCGATAAACATGAGAATACTTCGGGTGCGCGTGGCGGCGATGCGGTCGATGGTATCAAGAGTGAGTTTCGAAGGTGGCGTTATGACAAGGTCATGGTCGCGCCACTCTACATGGACACCGATCGAACGGAGCACTTCGATTAAGCGATGAACCTCTTCGATCTTTGGCACCTTGAGAAGTGTCGTCGTGCCTTTATTAAGAAGTGATGCGGCCAGAAGAGCGACGGCACCATTCTTTGAGCGATTGGTTTCTACTGATCCGGATAGCTTTTTACCACCCTCAACAACAAAATTCTTCTCCTCATTTTGTGGCATCTACAAAGTATAGCAGAGCGAAATTTTGCTGAATTTGAACTTATATAAAGAAACGCGGTATACTGAGCTCTAAATGGCTGCTTTTTCACCAAAACTAGGCATAGACCTAGGTACGACGAACGTGCTCGTTTTTGTACCCGGCAAGGGCATCGTACTCAATGAACCCTCTGTAGTTGCCGTATCTACCGAGAACAATAAGGTTTTGGCGATTGGTGTTGAGGCTAAGCAAATGATCGGTCGCACCCCAGACTCCATTACTGCCTATCGTCCAATGAAGGACGGCGTGATCGCTGATTATCGCGTAACAGAGGCAATGCTTCGCTATTTCATACGTAAATCTCTTGGCCGGTACAATATGTTTAAGCCGACGGTACTCATTTCTGTTCCTGCGGGCGTTACCTCAACTGAGAAACGAGCGGTGATTGAAGCTGCCGTAAAGGCTGGTGCGCGTGATGCGTTTGTGGTGAAGGAACCGATCTTGGCTGCCATAGGCGCAGGTATCCCAATCCATGAACCAATGGGCCGCATGGTTGCGGATTTAGGGGGTGGAACTATTGATGTTGCCGTAATCTCGCTTGGAGGCATTGTCGCTTCAACCTCGGTTAAGTGTGCCGGCAATAAACTGGACCGGGCAATTATTGATTATGTGAAGAAGCAATATAATCTGGCGATCGGTGATAAGACCGCAGAGGACATAAAGATTCAGATAGGTTCAGCAGTGCCGGTGACCGAGGAATTAATGATGAATGTAAAGGGTAGGGATCTCGTATCAGGATTACCACGCACGGTCGAACTCAAGACCAATGAGGTTGTCGAGGCCATGCATCGTGAACTTCGTGAGATGATGGGTGCGATACGCAGAGTACTGCAGGACACGCCGCCTGAGCTTGCGAGTGACATTATAGATAATGGGATCATGCTCACGGGCGGTACATCGCAATTGCGCAATCTTCCGGAATTAGTGTATCGCCGTACGGGTGTCAGCGCGGACCTCGCGCAGGATGCGTATTTCTGTGTCGCGCGCGGCACAGGCATTGCACTTCGCCACCTCGACCAATACAAGAAAAGCATCATCTCAAAAAAATAATTTCCAGAATTCCGACAGGATATACTAAGGGAATGGCGCATCACGCGTATTACGTCAGCAATGAGACCGAGAAGGGAATAGCAAGTGCGCTTGCCTTTATCGAGCATGAACTTGGCCTTGAAATAAATAACAATCCCGATGTTATCGTTTTGCGTTACGGCCTCTTGTCAGTAGACGATGCACGCACTATCCGTGCATTTGGCAATCTTTCCCCAGCCGCAGGTAATGTAAAAGTTCTCATAATCTCCACGAGCCGCTTCTTTCACGAAGCGCAAAACGCGCTTCTCAAGCTTTTTGAGGAACCACCTGAGGGTACGTATCTTGTACTGGTCATTCCGGCAGAGGGCATGCTCTTGCCAACTCTACGATCGCGACTCATGCCACTGCCAGCTGAGAAAGCTCCCGAACTACGCCTCCCAATTTCACTTGAGACGCAGGAATTCCTTGCGGCGCCTAGGACTGAGCGTGAGAAGCTCATCGGAAAACTTCTCGATAGGGCACGCTCAGATAAGGATGAAGAAAAGCAAGCAGGGCGACTGGCTGCCGTTCGGTTGGTGGAGGGTTTGACGCAGGCAGTCTATCAAAAGTGGCAGATTGAAAAAAACAGCGCACAGCGCAAAAATGCTCAGTTATTCCTAGAGGATTTAAATCACTTCTTACCAATCCTGCACGAGCGCTCAGCCCCCCTTAAACTCATTTTCGAGCATATTCTCATCGTGTCTCCTCTATAAATCGATATCAGACATAGTAAAAGTTCGTGCTCAGTTACCTTCTCATTTGGTCAATCGCTATAATTTGCTACACTACGAATATCTATGGCCTACGACTTTGGTCCCCTCGATGCGCAAATAAAGGAAACAGAGCAGTGGCTCGCACACGAGTTTTCGAGCATTCGTACCGGTCGGGCCTCTCCTGCGCTTCTTGATACGATTAAGGTAGATGCGTACACCTCGCATACTCCCCTTAGCCAGATTGCTTCGGTAACCATTGAGGATGCTCGTACGCTGCGTATTACCCCGTGGGACAAGAGCCTCATAAAAGCAATCGAAAAGGCAATTATGGAATCGGACCTGGGTATTTCAGCATCGCCAGACGAGGTGGGTCTACGCGTTTCGTTTCCTGAACTCACCGCTGAACGCCGCACACTCCTTCTCAAGCTCGCAAACGAACGACACGAGCAGGCGAAGATAACGCTTCGTGGATATCGTGCAGAGACAATTAAATCTTTAGAATCATCTGAAGGTGTGGGGAAGGATGAAATCTTTCGTCTCAAAGAGGAGATTCAGAAGCGCATAGATAGCGGTGTTGCAGCACTCGATGCGCTCGAGAAGAAGAAGCAGGACGAAATCACACAATAAAATATGGGAATCATTACAGAAATACTAATTTTCCTTGTTGTAATCGTTGTACTCATTCTTGTGCACGAGCTTGGACACTTTATCGTGGCAAAAATCTGTGGCATGCGCGTCGACGAATTCGGCATCGGCTATCCACCGCGAGCACTTACCATCGCGAAGATTGGGGAGACAGAGTATACCCTTAACTGGCTGCCCTTTGGCGGCTTTGTACGTATCTATGGCGAGGATGGTAATGATGAAGCGAAAAAAGAGAATGGATCAATCGAAGGGGATACGCTTCCGAAGCGTCGTTCATTTACTGCCAAACCACGCATACTGCAGGCACTTACTCTTATTGCAGGCATCGCGATGAATTGGATTTTTGCATTTATTCTTATCACTATAACGCTCGTGATTGGTACGCCGCAACCTATTTCTGCGCAGCAGGTTCCGCTCGCAACGAACGTATATCTTGCCGTCGACTCTGTTAATCCAGGGTCGCCAGCAGTTAAAGATGGATTCCAAGAAGGGGACGAAATAAAGAATTCGACCATACTGAATAGTACGCTCAGGATAAGCTACAACGGCACCAACCCGAGTGCTCTGAGCACACTCATCGCTTCTGATGCCAGTAGTTCGCCGATGGCGTTTGTGATCGAGCGAAATGGCAAGACGATAACTATTACCGCGGCACCTGTCAAAGGAGCAGTAGTAGGCGATCCCTCTCGCGTAGGGTTCGGCTTTGCGCTTGCATCAGTTGGCACTATTAAGACCGCAATCGGTAAAGCACCACTCCAAGGTCTCGAGCTCACCTGGAATGCAACTGAACGCACTGCCCAAGGCCTCTGGACGCTACTAAAGGGTCTGGTGACATTCTCGGCTAATCTTTCGCAAGTTGCAGGACCGGTGGGTATTGCGGGTGCGATCGGACAGGCCTCAGCACAAGGACTGTCAGCGCTACTATCACTTTCCGCTCTGATCTCAATCAATCTCGCGATTGTGAACCTGATACCAATCCCTGCGCTTGATGGTGGCAGACTTCTTTTTGTCATAATCGAATCGATCACTCGAAAGCCTATACCATCTCGAATCTCAGAACGTGTGAACGCCATAGGCTTTGCGCTACTCATTCTCCTCATGGTCATTATTACAGGTCACGATATTTGGAATTTGTTCTGATCAGAAGTGTGAGTCATAAAAATCAAAAGAAAATAAAAAACCGCCTTCCTCAAGAAGCGGCTTCGAGAAACCTGTGGATGTGGCTCATAGCTCTCAGAATAGCCTCATCAATATGCCCAGTGTTGAAGATAAATTTGAAATCGGCCGGGTGATGCGTACGGGCAGCCAAGTCCCAGGTCTTCTCATTCTCGCGCCGCTCTTTTGAGGCAGCACTGTTAGGGTCACCACCGCGTTCGCACTCACGACGCAAGAGATCTTCTTCTCGTGCAAACACATAGAGAGGCAGAAATGTTCTTGATAGGTTGCATGTATGCGCTTCGATAAAGTGCTCAAGTATTGGTAGCACCCGGGGAACAAGAACCATAAGCCCGATGGCTTCTGGCTCGTCGAGCACCTGTGCAACGGCGCTTCGGGGAGTAGCGTACAGATTTCCCCCTTTCCACCTTTCTTCCCAAAGGAAGGGGCCGTGTCTACCCATGGCGGCAGGATCGACAAACACATACTCACAGTGGGGATTTCCCACTTCACCTGGCCGCGCGCTACGGGTTGTCACACTCATGACTGGCCGAGCGAGCCGGAGCTTTTTATATATTCCAGCCGCTATGGCTGACTTTCCCGCACACGAGCGGCCGGTAAGAGTTACGATCATGCCCATTGAACAATCCTTCGTGGTTCATCTCAATTTACCTTATGATGCTTGTGGGATTTGTCAATTTGCTCCCAAAATTAAAGTGAGATGACTATTTTGCGGTTCACAACTTCGCAACGTATACTGAACGAATGCGACAATCGGCTCTGTTTACGAAGACTAGGCGCGAAGCACCGGCGGACGAGGTTTCTAAGAATGCACAGCTACTTATTCGTGCCGGCTATATACATAAGGAGATGGCAGGCGTATACGCCTACCTGCCGCTTGGCCTACGTGTTATTGAGAACATAAAAAAGATAGTGCGTGAGGAAATGAACAGCATTGGTGGTCAAGAAATGATCATGACGGCCTTGCAGCGCAAGGAACTTTGGGAGATAACCGATCGATGGGATGACGACAAGGTCGACGTGTGGTTCAAATCAACGTTCAAGAATGGTATGGAAGTAGGATTCGGATGGTCACATGAAGAACCGATTACCGAAATGATGAAGAATTTCATTTCAAGCTATCGTGATATGCCTGCGTACGTGTATCAATTTCAAACAAAACTACGCAACGAGCTCCGTGCGAAATCCGGTATTATGCGGGGGCGCGAATTTATTATGAAGGATATGTACTCATATTCGATCGACGAAGAGTCGCATAAGAAATTTTATGACACGGTCACTGCCGCATATTTGCGAATATTCGAACGTGTTGGCCTTGGTAATCGCACCTTCCTCACATTCGCTTCTGGCGGAGCGTTCACACAATTCAGCCATGAATTTCAGACACTTTCAGAGGTAGGAGAGGATTCAATTTTTGTTGATAAGGGGAAAAATATCGCTATCAACAAAGAGGTGCTAACCCCAGAAGTGTTAACCCAGCTTGGCGTAAGTAGCGGAGAACTTGAGGAAATGAAATCCATAGAAGTAGGGAACATATTTAGCTTCGGCGACGTAAAATCGAAGCAGCTTGGGCTTTTATACCGCGACGAAGAGGGGAGTGAAAAGCCTGTGATACTTGGTTCCTATGGGATTGGCATCACACGTCTTATGGGCACGGTTGTCGAAATATTTGCGGATGATAAGGGAATTGTTTGGCCTATTGAAATAGCGCCGTTTAGACTCCACGTGGTCAGTGCTCTCCCGAATGATCCGGAGGTCGTAGCAGCAGCCGATGAGCTTTACAACATACTCAGTGTCCGCGGCGCAAACGTGCTCTATGATGATCGTGATCTACGTGCGGGGGAGAAATTCACGGATAGTGATTTACTAGGTATTCCCTATCGTATTATCGTCGGGAAGGAAGCAGTGGCGGGGAATCCGTATGAAGTTGTAAATCGCGCAACAGGCGAAGTGCGTCGTTACGAACTCGAAGAATTGCTGCATCAATTCGCAAACTCACCCATGCCAGCTGCTATCGCTACACCCGATGAACCTGTGGAAGCAGAAAGCGAAGAAGGAGGAAATTCTGACATAAAATAAGTATGGCACTCAAAATCTCTCGAAGTTCAATTTTCTCTAGCGATATCGGCATCGATCTGGGTACGGCGAACACCCTTGTATATGTACGAGGTCGCGGAGTTGTAATGAACGAACCGTCCGTCGTCGCGGTCAATACAAAAACGGGACAGGTAGTAGCAGTCGGCAAAGAGGCAAAAGTCATGCTTGGTAAAACACCACCTCATATTCGTGCAGTGCGACCACTTTCCCATGGTGTGATTTCCGACTTCGAAGTGACACAAGAGCTTCTTGCCTATCTTATTAATAAGGCACAAGGCGGGCGCACAAGACTTCTTGGTCCTCGCATTGTAATTGGTGTGCCTACGGGTGTGACAAATGTCGAAAGCCGCGCAGTACGCGATGCAGCGATGACTTCAGGCGCCCGTGAGGTTTACATACTCGAAGAACCAATGGCGGGAGCCATTGGTGCCAAGCTTCCTATCATCGATCCGGTCGGTACGATGGTGCTTGATATAGGAGGCGGCACGACAGACATCGCTGTCATTTCACTCGGTGGCGCCGTATCCTCGCGGAGCTCACACGTGGCGGGAGATCGATTTAATGAGAATATCAGCGATTTTGTACGAAGCGAATTCCAGCTTGCAATTGGTGAGCGCACTGCTGAAGATGTCAAAATTGATATTGGCGCAGTGATGCCTCTTGATGAAGCGCTTGAGCGACCGGTTCGTGGACGAGATCTTGCAACCGGGCTTCCGCGCGAAATCATGCTTACCGATTCGCATATCAGAGAGGCCCTCGCGCCGTCACTCGATTCACTTATGGAATCGATGAAGGAGGTTATCGAAAATACACCACCTGAATTGCTGTCAGATGTGCTCCAGCAAGGTGTAACGGTTTTCGGTGGAGGCGCGCTTTTGCGAGGTCTTCCTGAGCTCCTTGCGAAAATGCTTGGGGTGCCAGTGAATGTAGCGCTTGATCCACTTACTGCAGTCGTACGTGGAACGGGCATTGTAATTGAAGATCCTCGTAAATGGGGCGACACCTTCCTCTATGAAGAGGCCATACTCGCACAAGCCTAGCGCGCCGCAAGCGCTCTGGGCCTTTGGCCTAGTCGTTCTGGTACTACTTATCGTTCTCGTAAGCTGGGTTTTTATGCCTGGAGTGGTACTCACGATAGCTTCACCGTTTTGGAAAGTGGGGAACTCATTTGATACATCGATCGCAAATATGGTATCAGGATTTGAGAACAAGGAAGTTTTGGCAAAGAATAATTCAATGCTCATCGCTCAAAATACGCTACTCACCCAAGAGAATGCAGTACTAACCACTCGTTCACAAGACCTCATAGCGCTACTGGGGGGGCAGGTTGCAACGGGTACTGCGGCAAGTAATTCGCAAAGCTCTCAAAATGGAATTCCTGCGGGTGTTCTGGCCCGCCCGCCCGAGTCGCCGTATGACACGCTCGTGGTTGCTGCAGGAACTGATAATGGAGTTGCCGTTGGCGCTCAAGTGTTTAGCCAAGGCGGCATACCAATCGGCACCATAAAGCACGAGACCCAAGGGATAGCTCAAGTGAGCTTGTATTCAAGTCCAGGACGCGCGACTGACGGATGGGTAGGAGAGAATCGTACACCACTCACGCTTACGGGTACGGGTGGGGGAACGTTCTCATCGATTCTCCCGAAAACCACCCCAGTAAGCGTAGGGGACACGGTATATTTCCCCGGACCTGGCGCCATTCCAATCGGGACTGTAACGGGTATTGATAGCCCTGATTCCTCAACCAATGTAGTCCTTCATATCGAACCTCTCGTCAACCTCTTCTCGGTTACGTGGGTTTTGATCGCACGCTAAACCCCATGACTCTACGCCTACCGGGTATGCTCCAAATCATAGCGACAATACTCGCTCTACTGGGTCCCTTTTTCTTTCCCTGGCAGTTCGCACTCATTATTGCATGCATAATTGCTTTCTTTATTCCTCCGGTGATTCTTATCGTAGGCTTTCTTTTAGATGTTCTCTATTTTAGTGGTCCGGAGTTGCCATACTTTACTCTGATAGGAATTTTAGGTGCGATTATAACGTATTTCGTGCACCAATTTGTGAAAACGCGTATCATGGGCTGATGTTTGGCAGGAACCGTCGTTTTAAGGATTCGGAAATCTCTCCAGATGAAATTTTTCTAGATTCATATAATCTTCCTGATTTCAATCAAAATAGTCTTGAAGGAAGGCTCGAACAACCACTTCCCCGTGGCGCGTATCTAGGTATTTTCGTTGGGATTGTTCTTATTTTCCTTGCGCTCGGTGCACGTGCTGCGGACCTTGAGATTATTAAAGGCGCTGCCTATGCAACACGTAGTGAAGATAACCTTCTTCGTCCGGAAGTTCTATTCGCTGATCGCGGTGTCATCTACGATCGCAACGGAGTGCCGCTTGTCACAAATCAAGCGTCAAGTGATGGTACGGTCGAGCGTGTCTATACTTCTCTCCCTGGATTTTCATCTCTCCTCGGGTACGTTTCATATCCAAAGAAGGATAGTTCAGGTCAATACTATGATACTAACATCAATGGTCTGGCGGGTGTCGAGGAGTCTTTCAACAGCCAACTTTCCGGTACTAATGGTACGTTACTTGTTGAACAAGATGCGCTTGGGCGCACCGTCTCGCAGGGGAGCAGTATTCCAACACAAAATGGCCAGGACCTTACACTTTCAATCGATTCGCGGGCGCAGACTGCGATGTATACGGCGATCCAACAACTTGCCGACCGTATTCCTTTCACGGGTGGCGCCGGCATTCTCATGAATGTCCAAACGGGCGAGGTTTTAGCACTCGTGTCCTACCCCGAGTACGACTCGAATGTCATGTCTGCAGGTGCGCCTGCAAGTACAATCGCAGGGTATAGTACCGATCCGCGCTTGCCCTACCTAAATCGTCCTACCCAGGGCCTCTATACACCAGGATCCGTTGTGAAGCCTGTAGAAGCAAGCGGCGCGCTTACCGATGGAGTCATTACACCAAGCACCTCCATTTACGATCCAGGCTATATTCTGGTACCCAATCCGTTTGATCCGAGTCATCCTACAAAATTTGTCGATTGGAAAGCGATTGGACAGGAGGATCTGCGTAGAGCTATCGCTTTTTCCTCAGACGTTTATTTTTATATGGTGAGTGGTGGGTATGGTGGCGTGAAAGGACTTGGAATTACGAGACTTGATTACTGGTTTGATACGTTTGGCTTTGAGTCGAAGACCAGCATCCAGATGCCTGGCGAAGCGACAGGCTTTGTTTCAAATCCTGCCTGGAAACTTAAGACCTTCCACCAGGCATGGAATCTAGGCGATACGTACCACACAGGGATCGGCCAATACTCGACACAGATAACACCGATCGAAGAAGCGCGCGCCATTGCAGCAGTCGCCAACGGCGGTGAATTGGTGACGCCAACACTCCTCAAAGGTCAGCCTGTGCGGGAAACAAAACTACCAGTAAGCGCGGCTGACCTCGAAGTCGTTCGCGAAGGTATGCATGAAGGATTCGAGGAGGGGACTTCAGTGGGACTCTACCCACTTTCGACTTTTGTCGATATCGGCGGCAAGACGGGTACCGCACAGGTGGGGCCCAACAATAAATTCTTTAACTCATGGGCGGTGGGTTTTTGGCCGTTTTCTGACCCCAAATATGTCTATGTCGTTACCATGGAGCACGGACCATCAACCGACGACATTGGTGGTGTCTACGTGATGTACCAGGTACTAAGCCAACTGCACGAAACAGCACCTGAGTATTTTCAGCAATAAGATTTCTTAGGCAAGTGTCGCATGTACGTAGGCACGTTGACGGTAATTCCAGGTAACGTACAATACCTGGAATTACAAGATTTATTAGGTAGTACGTTCCCAATGACCGAGCAAGAGACAGTCGTAAGCCAAGAAAAATTTGACGAGATGGTCAAAGAGCTTGAAACCTTGAAGACCGTACGCCGCACCGAGATTGCCAAAAATCTCGAATACGCTCGTTCCCTCGGAGATCTCTCAGAGAATGCGGAATACCAGGAAGCCAGGGAACTTCAAGCCGCAACCGAAGAGCGTATCAGAAAGCTCGAGGAGCTCGTAAAGCGTGCCCAAATCATGACCGAAGGTCGCAATAAAAATCTCATCGGTTTTGGTTCGGTAGTGAGTATCAAGAAAGAAGATAGTCCTGAAATACACGAATACACAATCGTAGGTTCGGAAGAAGCTGACATGCGTGCTCGTAAGCTCTCACACGTATCACCGCTTGGTGCTGCCATAATGGGTAAAAAGAAAGGTGATGTGTTCACGTTTGAAACGCCAAACGGCAAGCAGACCTATACCATCGAAAAGGTAGCGTAATTGGTGACGTGCTAGGATTCTAGTATGTCCTTAGAAACGATTCGGGCTGAACGACTCGCAAAATTAGATCGCTTACGTCTCGAGGGAATCAATCCCTACCCAGCGCATACCGATCGAACGCATACCATCGAGAAGTTTCTTAAAGAGCATGCCTCTCTCGAAAAAAGTGCTACCCGGCTTACACTTGCCGGCCGAATCACCTCCATCCGTGAACACGGTGCGCTTACATTTCTTGATCTATTCGACGGAACAGGCAAGGGCCAAGTTATTTTAGAAAAGGAGTCTGTCGACAAGAATTCCTTCGACCTCTTCCGAGCGACCATCGATACAAGCGACATACTTGAAGTATCGGGCACTGCGTTTACGACAAAACGTGGCATGCCGTCTCTCAAGGTGGATTCCTGGCATATTCTTGCAAAATCACTCCGTCAGGTTCCTGATGAATGGTTTGGAATCAAGGACGAGGATGAACGGTATCGCAAGCGCTACCTCGATATATTGCTTTCTCCTGAGATCGCAGACCGAATAAAGCGTCGCTCACTATTTTGGAATACCATCCGCTCGTATCTTCTCGATAAGGGTTTTATTGAAGTTGAGACCCCTGTTCTTGAAACTACTACCGGGGGTGCTGACGCACGTCCTTTTATTACACACCACAATGCGCTCGATATCGACGTATTCCTGCGAATCTCAGCAGGTGAATTGTGGCAAAAACGGCTCATGGTTGCAGGACTGCCAAAAGTCTTTGAAATAGGGCGCATTTTCCGCAATGAAGGCATGTCCTTTGAGCATTTACAGGATTATACGCAGATGGAATTCTACGAAGCCTTTAAGGACTATGAGGCGGGTATGGAAATGATCACCGATCTCTATCGCACCATTGCTACGAAGGTCTACGATACGCAGATCTTTATGGTAAAGGATTTTACAATTGATTTAGGTAAGAACTGGGAGTTGTATGACTACTGTACCCTCATCAATAAAGAATTTGGTATTGATCCTTTGGAAACCACTGCTGAAGAAGTGCGGGGAATTCTTGAAAGCCACTCCATTTCCTATGACTCAAATGGATTCAATATAGAACGTGGGGTAGACTTGCTTTGGAAGCAGATACGCAAGTCGCTCGGAGGTCCCGGATTTTTACTCGGTGTTCCCGCATACCTCGAACCTCTTGCCAAACGCAGCGACAAGAATCCAAAAATCGTCGAGCGTTTCCAAGTCATCCTCGGAGGCTCAGAGAATGGTAAGGGATATAGCGAGCTCAACGATCCAATAGATCAAGCTGAACGGTTCGGACACCAACAAACGCTCCGAGAACAAGGAGATGAAGAAGCCCAGATGAACGACACGTCATATATAGAGGCACTTGAGTATGGGATGCCTCCGACTTTTGGCTTCGGGGTTTCAGAAAGACTGTTTAGCTATTTTGAGGGAATATCGGGCCGTGAAGCACAGATTTTTCCATTAATGCGTCCGAAAGTGTAGGGATCCTATAGAACCCCAAAGTTAACCCCAAGCAGGTTATTTTATCTAGAAGCAGTCTCGATTGAAACAGTAACCGGCTGAAGGCGGGTCAGCATTACAGTATAGAGCAGTCGAAGAAATGTACTCATGAGTAGAGTATGGATTTTATTAGTCAAATCTCAAGGGGCTCATTAGACTTTTCTGTGGATAACATAGCGTAAGTGGGAGAGAGTGGCATATACTCACCTCTAGGTGGGATGAAGTGGGAATAGGGAAGTCGACCTCCCAAAGCCCTCATCTTACCGAAAAAATCTTGCCAACCACATGTTTATCGGAGAATACCGTCATACCTTCGATGCGAAAAATCGCATCTCACTTCCGTCAAAGTTTCGGAAGGAGCTCGGTACTTCGGTGATCGTGACACGTGGACTTGATCATTGCCTATTCTTATATACCCGGGCTTCGTGGAAGAAAGAAGCTGCACGTATCGCCCTTCATTCAACGGGAAGCGCTGCAGGCCGAGGACTTTCGCGTCTCATACTCGCAGGAGCATCAGAGGCGGATATCGATAGTGCCGGGCGCATACTCATTCCGGATTACCTCAAGACATTCGCTGGACTAACCTCCAAGACTGTCATTGCAGGAGTTTCTGATCGCGTAGAGGTTTGGGACGAGAATGCATGGGTCAAGTACACAAAGGGCATTGAGCGTGACGCAGATCAGTTTGCTGAAAAGCTTGGGGATGGAGTGGCCCATTAGTTCTCGCATGTCAGGAGGTCATGAGAGTGTGCTACAGGAAGAAACTCTTGAAAGCCTCGCTATAGCGCCCGATGATGTTGTGGTAGATGCGACTGTTGGCGGTGCAGGCCATTTTGGCGCCATTTTGAAAAAGCTTGGACCTAAGGGTACGCTCATTGGCATTGATGCTGACCGAGATGCTAGTCTCAGGGCCCAGCAGGTAGTGTCAGAGGTTTCAGATTCTGATAGGCCGGACGTAGAGCTTATAACGGACAATTTCCGGAATCTCAAGGAAATATTCGACAAACGCCAAATCAAAGAGATAGACAAATTTTTGTTTGATCTCGGGTGGAGTGGTTATCAGCTCTCAAACGGACGTGGGTTTTCGTTCCAAACCGATGAGCCACTTCTTATGACCTATGGCGATTCGCGGGAGGGTACATCTGTAGCTGAGCTGGTGAACTCAGCCACAGAGGAAAATCTCGCGAACATTCTGTATGAATTTGGCGAAGAAAAATTCTCTCGAGGGATTGCTAAAGCAATAGTCCTAATGCGTCAGAAGGAACGGATATTGACTACCAATCAGCTCGTGGCCGCTATAAAGAACGGAACGCCCGAGTGGTACCAAAAACGGCGATTACATCCTGCAACCAAGACTTTTCAGGCTCTGCGTATCTATGTAAACGACGAATTCGGAGCGCTTCGGGAGGGACTAATAGCGGCACTCGCTCGACTTGCCCCTTCAGGAAGAATTGCGGTTATAACCTTTCATAGCAGTGAAGATCGGATCGTGAAAACCATGTTTCGAGAAGCGGTGAATGAAAGAATAGGAACTCTTCTTACGAAGAAACCAATTATCCCAACGCGTAGAGAACTTTCTCAGAATCCTCGTTCGCGTAGCGCTAAATTGCGGGTGTTTATAAAAAGCGAATCCTAGAATCTTATCAAATATTGCTCTTTGTATGTCAGATCGTCTCATACCTGTACTTAGTATTTCATGCGGTGCCCTAACGCTCTCGTATCTCTTTTTGATGATCACGACAATATTTTTTGCGTCCTACCAGACCGAAGCACTAAATTCAGTGCGCAATAATGAAAGCATCATCGCAACTCTCGAGTCGACGTACTATTCTGATACGAATCGCATCAATTCTCTTGATCCAAGTACACTCGGGTATGTTATGCCAAGCAATGTGCAATACGTGGCTGAATCTAATAATGCAGGCTCAAACCTCACCTTCAACGGCAATTAATATGGGAGAATAGGGATATGCGCCGCGCATTCCGTTTTCGATTACGCATACTCGCTGGGCTCGTCGTTCTTTTCGCACTCCTCGTCATCGCTCGACTATATTTTATACAGATCATAGAAGGGGACTACTATGCAGCGCAGGGGCAAGCGCAGTACGAAAGTTCGAACCAGGAACTCTACGATCGCGGAAATATCTACTTCACTCGTAAAGATGGAACTCTCATTTCAGCCGCAACTCTTGCAACAGGCTTCCTTATTGCAATAGATCCTGAGGAACTCAAGAACCCATCGTTGGTATACGGACAAATCAATGCCATCACGCCAATTGACCAACAAACCTTTGCCGGCGCTGCAGCAAAGACCAATGATCCGTACGAAGTACTCCTACAACATGTTTCCGATGCACAAGGCAATGCCGTCTCAGCTCTTAATATTCCTGGGGTATTAGTGGTGCGTGAACGTTGGCGTGTGTATCCTGCAGGTACCGAAGCAGCACAGACGCTTGGTTTCGTTGCTTATGATAATGATAATAATCTTGAGGGGCGCGCGGGTCTCGAGGAATACTATAATGATGTCCTTGAGCGTCCAAATGAAGGACTTTCTGATAATTTCTTCGCGCAGCTTTTTGCGAATATTGATAATACGATTATCGATGCCAATAGCGCTCGTGAGGGGGATCTCGTAACCTCAATCGAGCCGACGGTGCAGCAACGTCTCGACCAGGATCTTGAAGCAGTGACCAAAAAATACAGCAGCACTGAATCGGGTGGTATTATTATGAACCCACATACGGGAGCCATTATTGCCATAGGTAGTTATCCAACCTTTGATCCCAATGATTTTGAGAACGAGAATCCACAGTACTTTGGTAACCCGATTGTACAAAGTGAGTACGAATTTGGCTCCATTCAAAAGTCCCTAACTATGGCGTCAGGACTTGATTCTGGTGCCATTACTCCCGATGAGACCTACGACGATACGGGATGTATCTATCCAGATGGTGACAAGGTCTGTAACTTTGATCTAGTTGCACGCGGCGTTATTCCGATGATCCAGATCCTTGATCAATCGCTCAACGTGGGTGCATCCTTCATCGCAGGGCAGATGGGCCATGCCACTCAGCGTAAATATGATATAGAACTTGGTCTTGGTTCGAAGACAGGCATTGATCTTCCGAGCGAGATTGCTGGTGACATTCGAAACCTCAATACAAATGAGGATGTTGACTTTGACACCGCAGCATTTGGACAGGGTATTGCCGTAACACCAATTGAGATGATTCGGGCTGTCGATGCACTTGCAAATAACGGTGCCATCGTAACACCCCACGTCGGGTACAGCGATTCTACTTAAATGACGGCACCACTGAGCAACTTACATATCCGCCCCCAGTTCAGATATTCAAGCCGGCAACAACGGCTATCGTAACAAATATGCTCGTAACCGTGTTTCCTCCAGATGCAAAAATCGCTATGCAGTCTGACTCTTCGCTAGTACTTCCAAAAGTACTCATAGCTGCAAAGACCGGAACCGCACAGGTAGTGGACCCTCACGGGGGGCTATTACCGGACGGTTTTCTTCCACTCATTCTACGGCTACTTTCCTGCCCATGACCCCCAATTTATTGTCCTGCTCTATACGAATCGGCCGCAAGGTGTAGAGTATGCCTCTGGAACCCTCACGGGGACATTCATAGATTTGACCAATTTTCTCGCGAATTACTACAATATCCCACCCGATCCAACGGTATATGATGCGACGAATCCTTAGAAATATTCTATCAAGTATCCTCGGTATGCTCTCACGGAGCATTATTCGCAAATACCGCCCCACCGTTGTTATGGTGACAGGGAGCGTGGGGAAGACCTCCACTAAGGATGCCATTGCTGCAGCGCTTGGGCAGAAATTTCCGCTCCGTAAAAGTGAAAAAAGCTTTAATAGCGAAATCGGAGTGCCACTTACGATAATTGGTGTAGAGAATCCGTGGTCGAATGTGGGAGCATGGCTCAAAGTCTTTAAACGAGCATTCTCGCTGCTTTTCCTAACAAAAGAGTATCCGAAGCTTCTCGTACTAGAGGTCGGTGCTGATAGACCTGGAGACCTGGTGAAGATTTGCAAGATCGTAAAGCCGAGTGTAGTTGTCGTAACCTTTCTACCGTCTGTACCCGTGCACGTGGAAGCATATGAGACACCCGAAGCAGTACGCGAAGAAGAGTTCTCGCCTGCATCGATGCTTCCTGCAGGAGCGCCACTCATTATTTGTGCCGACGACGAGTATGCCGTTATCTATGCGGCCCGGCTTCCACATGCTGCACTCCATACATTCGGCTATACAGATGCTGCAGAAGTTCGGATCACGAAGCCGCACATCTGGAGCGAGGATCACCCTGGGCATGGTATACCCCAAGGCATGCAAGGAAGTCTTCAGGTTGGTGGGAAGGCGTATCCATTTAAGGTAGTGAATTCTTTCGGCAAGTCGCAACTCTATGCCCCTGCAGCAGCTCTCGCTACCGCGCTCTCACTTGGCATGACAGCGAATGAGGCAATGGAAGGTTTGCGTTCCTATGTTCTACCTCCAGGACGCGGACACTTTCTCGCAGGAATTCGAGGAACGACACTAATTGACGATTCATACAATTCTTCCCCGGTTGCAACAGAGGAGTCGCTGCGTTCGTTGCCGCTTCTGAAGCCGCTTCGTACTGTAGTAGTTCTCGGCGATATGCTTGAACTCGGACGCCACTCCATCCCCGAACATGAGCGTATTGGACATATCGCGCGTGAATACGCTAACGTCATTGTGACAGTCGGTTCCCGAGCCAGAGGAATAGCAGACGCAGCACGAGCTGACGGTATGCCCGAAGAATCCATTCATTCATATGAGACTTCTGTTGCCGCATCTAAAGCTCTTCCTGCTCTCCTTCAAGAAGGGGACACTATCCTTGTAAAAGGATCACAAAGCATTCGAATGGAACGCATTGTCCGTGTGCTTCTTGCAAGTGCAGAGGACAGTTCAAAACTTGTTCGGCAGGATGCCGAATGGCAGAAGCGATAGCGAAAAACAAGAAAATTCGCTACAGTACAGATTATTGGCCCTATCGTCTATCGGTTAGGACACATCCTTCTCAAGGATGGAAGCGGGGTTCGACTCCCCGTAGGGTCACAAAGTGATTAGGATCGCCAGTTTCCCTGGTGACATATAAGATAGCGCCGCCTCTACTCACCAGAGACGGCGCTATCTTATTCCTTATAATTCAGATGGAATAAGTTATTTCGTTCCTTTCTAGTTAGTTGTTTCCTTTTCCATTCTTAAATCCTTGAAAGAATTTCTGGAAGAAATTTTGGAAACCATTTGGTGTGTTTTCCTTGTTATTCCATGCACCGTTTCCATTTCCATATCCGGAAGTATGGTTTTGAGAACGCGGATTCACGATGCTGTAATTCCTCACAATTTGTCCCTGGATCACCATCGGCGAACTTGCCGAGATTGTCCCCTCCACACCAATCTGATCACCAACTTGAATCTGACTCGAGTTGAATGATGCTGCATTACCTCCGCGAAGCAGGAATTTGAAGGCTCCCGAAGTCGTCGAGGGACTGTAGTTCACTGTGTAGGTGATACCCCACACGGTACCCGTAAAGGTATTCGTACCGACACTCGTCACCGTTAGACCATGAATCAGGATGCTGCCGTTCGCACCGATCTGAATCGTTGGGGCTATCGTATATGAGCTTGGTGTTGTTACGGTCGTTCCTGAGGCAAGTGTCGTTGCACTTACGCTCGTTGATTGACCAGAGTTATTTCCTGCGCCATCAAAGGCTGCTACGGTATAGGTGTACCCGGTCGAAGCAGCAAGACCTGTATCTGAGTAAGAGGTCGCTGCAGTGGTTCCGACTTCGGTGCCGTTTCGATAGATATCATATCCTGTGACCCCGGCGCTATCTGTTGACGCAGCCCACGAGAGATTTATCTGAGACGCAGAAACTGCTGTTGCTACGAGCTCGGTCGGAATTGTAGGTGATGCTGTGTTTGCAAGTGTCGTTGCTGAAACACTCGTAGATTGCGTGGAGAGATTGCCCGCTGCATCGAACGCGTCTACCGTATACGAGTAGGTGGTATCCGCGGCGAGTCCGCTGTCGGAATATGAAGTTGCCGAAGTTGTTCCAACTTCAGTCCCATTTCGATAGATATCGTAGCCTGTAACGCCGACGTTATCCGTTGAGGCGGTCCATGTGAGATTTACTTGTGAAGTGGAGACGGACGTAGCTACAAGCCCAATTGGTGTTGTTGGAGGTGTCGTATCTGCGCTTGCAAATGCAAGAGATGCAGATGCCATAGCTAGGCCTATGCCAAGAACACTGCTGGCAAGGAGTATTTTTTTTGAGAGTTTAGCTGAATTCATAAATTTATAGTTTGTTTAATGAGTACTGATAATTATGTCGTAAAGACCTACTATAATCTTTAGGTTCGGTCCTACAGCAGAAGACGGTGGCGTACTCGTTTTCTTACAAACTTTTATAAAATAATTCTGATAACAAACCCTACTTTAGCGACGTCTCAGACGCCTGCTATACTACCCCATATGCTAAAACGTGAGGAAGAGAACCTCCTTGACTTCATACACACCGAGCACAAGAAAGGCTACACCAAGAAGGAGATACGAGAAGCACTTATAGCTAATGACTTCTCTCCTAAGGACATAGACCCTTCTCTCAACAAGGTATTTAAAAGAAAGAGAAGACACCATACACAAAAACTCCTCGTACCCCTCACACTCCTTCTCTTTGTCCTCATAGCAGGCTGGTGGCTCTACACCCACCATGCGTCATCCAGTGACACACAGAATACTCTGGGATCTACACTTGCTACCCCTGAGGGGAACAACCCATCCTCTAGTCCTGCCTCATTCACCCAGTCTTCAGAAGGCATTACACTACCGCCCGACACCACCAACGGTATTCATCTTGGGCAAGCCTTTGACTCTCGTATTGGTGGCCCTACTGATCCAACGCATACCCTCGCTGATGAGATTGGCCTCATCGACTTTGTATGGGGAGCCTCTGGGCCTGCGCCGAAAGGGGTGTACACGACGTTTTATGATCCCTTACAAGAAAATCCAGATCCAACTTCTGGTCTAGTTTCTGTAAATGATACACACACCCTCTCCTGGTTCAAAGCTAATCATCCCGACTGGATTGAATACACCTGCGCCGCATCCTCCTACCCAAACCAAGCAAGTGTCCCTGACTCTGATATTGCGTGGGAGTTTGGCGAGGCTAAAGATGGGGGGCAGTGGACACCTATTGATATCAGCAATCCAGCAGTCTTGCCGTATCTTGTAAATACGTATTTTGAGCCTGCTATTAAGGATGGATTTGAAGGCATTGCTGTTGATAACGTAAATCTAAGCAACGAATGGAAACGATGCGGACACTTTGCATCGAATAATGGAGGCTGGGTTCAACAATATAGTGGGGCACCTTACGATCCTGAATATATTAGCAACATAGTTTCTTATATAGAAGCCCTCTACCCTGCCATACATGCTATAGGCGGAAGCGTGACCATGAATTTTTCTTACGATTTTGAATTGCCAATTCAGTATGATCAGGATCTTAAAATAATTGCAAAAAATCTTGATATAGCTATGCCAGAAGGAGATGTGATTTCTATTGGAAAGGGTACAGGAGACTCAAGTGTTGCTGATTGGCTTACCATCATGAATTTTGAGCAATACGAGCAATCTATTGGAAAGGGGCTTTTCCTTCTTGACTACTATGTTTATTCCAGTCGCCTCAGTTATACAAATACTAACCCGCGCGATACTCTTCAGTGGGCGCTTTCCAATTATCTTCTCATTAAGGGTAACCATACCTATTTCTCATTGGTTGATGAGTATACGGCACCCAATAGTCCCCCAAGTGTTATTGAAACCAACAATCCGCGCTCTACTCTCGCTTGGCTACACCCTGAGTATTTCACCTCCATCGGATCACCAATCGACACCATGTATAAATCTCAAGGTGTTTATATGCGGGATTACTCCAATGGCTTAGCAATTGTGAATCCTGATCCAGATAATTCATATACCATTACTGTTCCGGCTAACACGTATGAAGATTTATATGGAAATATTGTAGGTCCAAATATCGTTATATCTCGGCAATCGGGAATAGTATTGCTTGATAATAAAACTTGAGTATCGACCTTGTTATACAAAATAAAAAAGCAGCAAGCGGTGGCCGGCTGCTTCACAATGGGAATTAGTTCATTTACCAGGTCGCGATGAGGCCAAACTCACTCTCTAGGACTCTTTTGAGTTTAAGGGTTTGGGACAACATGCCTCCGGTTGTACATACGAGCGTCTTTTCCGAAGTGAAAAGGATTTTTCCGTCACCAACGCGCTCGGCCTGATATTTACCTACATAGGTGGCATTGAATTTCATCAGCATGTCGTCACTGATCTGATCACCATACCCTCCGAGAGGAAGGGCTTGGAGCTGGAGCTCATATCCGCGACGTAACTCCTCGAAAGATACGGGTGGCCGCACTATCATTGCGGTAAAGGTACTGTCATTCATGTCGGTGCATTTCCTGAGAAAGGTTATGTCCTTCCTTCAAAGGCGCCCAAATTACCGACTGTGACACTGTAGCAGATATTTTGCTTAAGCAAAACAATTTTCTATTTCATGGGGACTAAGCTCGGATATAAAAAAGACGATCGATTAGATCGTCTAGCCTTCAAGAACCAAGATTGTAGCAGGGCGTGGTCTGCGTGGCCGCTGCTTTACTCTGGGTGGGACTGGGTGATCTTTACGCTGCAATCTCATAAATTCCCGCCGGTCCCTATAAAACTGCATGATCGATTGGCGATATGCCTTTGCTCTACCGCTACCCAAGTTCAGCGCCGTGCAGAGGAAATTGACACGCTCCTCGACAATCTGGTGAAGATCTTCCTCGATGTTTTTCTCCCGTAGCTCATCCCGCTTTAGTTCAACTTCACGTAAGAGCATTAGAACGGAATCAATCGCAATGACATTTAGAGCGTTCTTAGCCTCGATCAACACAATTCCCTTACCGTTGGGACTTGCGGCAGCGGATCGGATTGCTCGGTCTACATTCGCACGACTAATCGGGTAAGGGGGCGTCAAGTTCACCGGCACTCCTCCGCATCTGAAAGATTTCAAAGGCTCGCTGGTCTTCTCTATGTTCACTCATGATTGCGTCTTCCACAGCAATCTGAGCAGCACGCTCTTTCAATTCTTCCTGGCGTCGGTGGCGCGCACGTGCTCCAACTTTACCGAGAGTCGATAATTTATCGACATCATTTTTGTCTATTGCTCGTTGCACTTGTTTAGGTTTTTCAAAAGGTGAGGGCATAGTAGTACAAATCTCCAAGCTCCGTAGATATTTAACCGATATCCACACAATTTGTCAAACTGCTCTGTTCCTTGAAAATGGGTTAAATACAAAAACAGTCTAAGCACTTACCAGTGAATTTACAATTTCCTTCACAAGTTCTCCATCTGCCTGACCCTTTAAATCACGCATTAGCGCACCAATAAACTTTCCGACATCTTCTTTTTTTAAAATGCCCAGCTCTTCAATTTTTGCTCGAGCAAGTCTCTCGATCTCTTCGCGATTCATTTGCGCGGGCAGATATGACTCAAGGATCACAAGTTCAGCGTTTTCAGGCACAGCGAGTTCAGGACGACCCCCTTTCTCGAATTGTTCTATAGAATCCTTACGCTGATTAGCAGCTCGCTTTATAACTGCTAACGCTTCCTCATCGCTAAGAAGTTGATCGGGTTTACGCTTCTTGGCAACGACTTCGTTGGTCATTGCGGTTGAAAGGGAGCGAAGTGTTCGAAGACGCGTCTCGTCACGTGCCTTTAGGGCCTCAGGAATACCGCCCTTAATGGATTCATGAATGGTCATATGCCTATAGTTTATCACGCGTTATAATCAGCTTATGCAAGTCACCTTTATCATACTCATACTCCTAACGCTCTTTGTTCTGCAGGGTCTCGCGCTTTGGTGGATATTCCGCAAGCTCCAAATGCCAGGGAGCCCTCTTTCAGGAGATACGATACAGGAGAATACGGCTTCGGTACTGCTGCTTCAGCGTCTTGATGGACTTGAGAGAGCGCTTGATTCGCGAATGTCGGAATCATCACGACAGGTACATGAGACGATGAAAACGCAGAATGAATCAACACGATCGCAAGCAAACGAAACCGCGCGTCTTATTCGCGAGATCACTCAGGAGATCACTTCCGTAAAGGAGATAGGGCGACAGACACAGAGTTTCGCGGAGCAGCTTCAGTCGCTCCAGGATGTGCTGAAGAATCCTAAACAACGAGGTATTCTCGGCGAATACTATCTTGAGACCGTGTTAAAGAACGTTCTTCCGCCCGGCATGTACAGGATGCAGTATCCATTCAAAAACGGTGAGATTGTCGATGCGGCAGTATTCATCAACGACAAAATCGTACCAATTGATTCTAAATTTTCTCTTGATAACTATAATCGTTATGCGTCATCACGTGACGATGCCGAACGCGCTCTCCACGAGAAGGCTTTCGTGAATGATCTTAAACTTCGTATTTCAGAAACCGCGAAATATATTCGCCCTGAAGAAGGCACCATGGATTTTGCGTTCATGTTCATTCCTTCCGAAGGAATCTATTACGAACTACTGGTGAATACCATTGGGAGCGGAGGTCTCGATGGGGAAGACGAAAATCTTATACAGCGTGCTGCATCAAAATACAAGGTCATCATTGTTTCGCCGACCTCGTTCCTTGCATATTTGCAGACCGTTATGCAAGGGCTTAAGGCAATGGAAATTGAACAAAAGGCTGAAATTATTCAAAAACGCGTGGGTGAACTTGGTAAGCATTTGGGTGCGTACGAGGATTACTATCGGAGGCTCGGCTCATCGCTCGGCACGACCGTTTCCCACTACAACAGCGCATACAAAGAGTTAGGCAAGATTGATAAGGATGTATATCGTATTGCTGAAATGCATACGGGAATCGAACCCGTGTTGGTTGAAAAACCAGCCACCCTTGAGCTCGAATAGGGCCCAATTTGCTTTTTAGACAGAAAAAGCTAGAATATACCCAACATGACCTACGCAGTGATCAAAACAGGCGGCAAACAATATGTGGTCGCCCCTGGAGCAACTCTCACCATCGAAAAGCTCGGACGGGGTATAAATACCCAGGACCTTAAGAAAGGGGACTCGGTTACTTTTTCCGAGATTCTTATGACCGATAATGGATCCGCAGCTACCATTGGTACTCCAACTGTTTCTGGCGCTTCCGTCAAGGCAACCGTACAATCTGTTGGTCGTGCGAAAAAGGTGGAAGTAGTTAAATATAAAGCCAAAAGCCGCTATCTCAAGCGCAATGGCCATCGCCAACCATTTGTGCAAGTTAGGATTGACACCATCTCCTAATCCTAAAAAAATAGAATTAGAAAAAGCCCTCAAATGGGCTTTTTCTTTTAGGTTTCTTTGCGATTCTGAAGTGCCCCTGAGAGAGTTGGCGCGTCTGCGTATTCCAATTCGGAACCGGTTGCGAGGCCTCGGCCAAGTGTCGAAAGCTTTACATGGTCTCGTAGCGGTGTGAGTACGTCGCGCACTCGATCAGCGGTGTGCTCACCTTCGCTGGTCGCTGAAAGAGCGAGCACTATTTCAGTGAGTCCCTGTGACAGCCACCTGTCGACTGCGGCTACTAACTCCTGTTCACGAATATGTCCCTTGCCCGAAAGAGTAAGAACACCTCCGAGAACGAAATATCTGCCGCGATACGCATTTGCTCGCTCAACTGCGAGAAGGTCCTGATCTTTCTCAAGTACCATGAGAATGCTGCTGTCGCGCGACGAGTCGCTGCAATAATTGCAAATTGTCCCTGAGCCATCGAAGAACCTGAAACAGCTCGTACATTGTTGCACTTCAGCAGCGATATTCGATATAAGTTCTGCCAAACGGTTGCGTTCAGCTTGTGGCGCCGAAAGAAGATGATAGACAAAACGGCGCGCCTGACGTGGACCGATACCCGGGAATCTCGAGAACGCACCTGATAGATCCTCAACGCGATCACTCATACTAAAATTCGCCTCCAAGGTCGCCGTAACCGGTCTTATCGACTGATTGGAAGGTTGTTCGTTTTTCGTCAAAAATAAGTTCAACTCTCCCGGTCGGTCCATTGCGGTGTTTTTCGATAAGAATTTCGGCAACATTCTGACGATCACTATCTGGATTATTTTTTTCCTCGCGGTGAATAAACATAACGACATCAGCATCCTGCTCAATCGATCCCGAATCTCGCAGGTCAGAAAGTCGCGGTTTACCACCACGCTGCTCGACCGCACGAGAAAGCTGTGAGAGTGCAAGTACAGGTACCTCAAGTTCGCGCGCCAGCGATTTGAGCGAGCGCGATATCTCAGTTACCTGCTGCACCATTGAATCAGAAGCTTTGCTACTCGTTGGTGCCATGAGCTGAAGGTAATCGACAATTATAAGACCAATACCTTGCTCGCGCTTAAGACGTCTTGCAACGGCACGCATCGCAAGGATGTCATTTCCTGGCTTATCGTCGATAAAGATTGGAGCTTTTGAAAGACTCTCGAGTGCATCTCTGATACGTCCGAAGTCCTCTTCGTCGTGAATAGCGCCTGTACGAAGTTTCCATGAGTTTACGTATGATTCAGCTGCGAGCATACGGTCAATAATTTGTTCTGTACTCATTTCGAGTGAGAATATGCCAACCGGCACGTTGTTGCGTACGGCTGCATTTCGAGCGATATCAAGCGCAAGGGATGTCTTACCAACGGATGGTCGTGCTGCGAGAATAATCAGATCAGATGGATGGAGCCCGGAAAGGAGGTTATCGAGCTCTGCAAACCCAGTCGGCGTCCCACGTATTGCGCCATGGTTTTTTGACATTGACTCAATACGTTCCCATGCGTCGTCAAGTTTGTCCGCAATAGCAACAAATTTATGTGCTGAAGAGGCATTTCCGATTGCATAAATTGTTTTTTCAGCCTGATCGAGCACTTCGGCCGTCTCACGACCTTCGTCATACGCCGCTTCAGTTATTTCATAGGATGCTTCAATCAGGGAACGCATCATGTGCTTGCGTTGTACAAGCTCGGCATAGTAGTTGAAATTACCCGGCGTGGGGGCACTGCTCGCAAGCTCAACCACGTATGCGCGACCACCGACACGCTCCAGATGCCCCTTATCGCCGAGCCGCTGACACACAGAGAGCATATCAATTGGTTCGCCTCGCTCGGTAAGTTCTCGCATGCATTCATAAATAAGTCGATGCTTTTCAGCATAAAAAGATTCAGCGCGCACAAGATCTGAAATGTCGTGAATGGCATCAGGTTTGAGGAGAAGGGCACCAAGAAGTCCACGTTCAGATTCAAGGCTCTGAGGCGGTATGCGAAGGCTAGAATCGCTCATCGCCTCATTCTATCATTTTGGCAGTATGGTGAGCAGAGGTCCGGAAGGCCCGTCTTCCACAAGATATCCCCTGTTGCGTAATTTCTCTCGAAGGGTATCTGCTTTTTCAAAATCATGTGCAAGGCGTGCTTTTTCCCGATCTCTGGTGAGCTGCTCAATATCATCAGGAAGTTCATTAACTGTTCGCCTGCGTGCCGATTCGGGAGGATCAAGAAGCGAGAGCCCGAGTATTGGATCTGCTGCCTCAATAATGCCTCGTTGTTGCCTACGGGGTATATCATCGTCACGTAGGCACTCCCAAAGGTACGCAAGTGCTTGGGGCGTGCCAAGATCATCATGGAGGAGGGTGAGAATCTTCCTTTGCATATCACTGGGTACACTTTCACCTTTCGAGTCGAGCTCGATTGTCAAACAGAGTCTCCAAAGTCGCCCGAGTGCCTCATTACTTCCCATGAGTGCATCCCATGAAAAGGAAAGTGGGGAACGATAATGCGCCTGGAGAAAGAAATACCGGAGCGCTAGTGGATGTATGCCTCGAGAAGCAAGATCAGAAACATAAAAATCATTCTTAAGTGACTTTGATATTTTCTCGCCTTCGATGTTTAAGAATGCGCCATGCATCCAGTAGTGCACGAAGGGTTCCCCAAAAAGACTTTCAGATTGGGCTATCTCGTTATTGTGATGAATAGGAATTAGATCTATGCCGCCTGTATGAATATCAATTTTTTTACCTAGAAGTGCGCGTATCATCGCTGAGCATTCGATGTGCCAGCCTGGGAATCCGAGCCCCCATGGACTCGACCATTCTTGTTGACGCTGTCCGGTGAGGGGTGAGAATTTCCAGAGAGCAAAATCCGCAGGATGCCGTTTCTCTTTGTTCTCGGCGATACGTCGTCCAGCATCAACAATGGCGCGTTCCTTAGATGATGCGGCATCGTGTGTCTTAAGCTCTGCTTCATGTATGCCCCCCAATTTGCCATACCCGTGGAATTTGCTTGTATCGAAATAGACGCCGTCATGGATGCGGTACGTAAAGCCTTTTTTCTCAAGTTCTTTCACCATAGCAATTTGCTCTTGGATATACTCTGTTGCTCGTGGGAAAAGAATCTCTTTAGTTGAAAGATTTAATTGACCAATGTCCTCTATAAATTGTTTGGCATACATGCTTGCAATGGTTTCGGCCTTTTGACCTTCTTCCTTAGCAATCTTTTCTATTTTGTCCTCGCCCTCATCGCCGTCACCAATCAAATGTCCGACATCGGTAATATTGATAACTTGGCGTACATGAAGTCCCGAGGCGCGTAGCGTTCGTGCGATAAGGTCCGCAAATACGTAGGCGCGCATGTTTCCTACATGTGCACGGCTGTAGACGGTTGGGCCGCATGAATACATCGTTACAAATCCGGGCTTGATGGGAATAAAGCTTTCCTTTTTCCCTGAGAGCGTATTCGTAAAAAAAATAGGTTGACCACTGGACGCGGGAATACTTCTTGCTTTTTGGGCTGGAGATGTTTTCTTGGTAAAGAAAGGCCACATACTTGCCATCTTAGCTTTCAATGGTGGGGAGTACAAGCGTTGATGCCAATCTTATTTCTGCGGATTGTATGAAACTAGAGAGCCTCTAGAATCTAGGGATCTCAGACCTGCCAATATGAAGACGTCTATGGCAACTAGGCCATTTTTGTGTTTAAATCCCTTTGGAATCCTTACAGAGCCACGTGCTCATTAGCGAAACAATAATCGGGGAGGGAATAGTTGATAAATCAATCAGAGAGCGAGGCCAAGAGGGCTGAACGACATAAGAGCCTGATGAATCGCTTCCATCTTTCACAAGATGGAGTTGAGCTCCTTTTGCGAGAGGTGCATAGGCGTTTAACGGCCGGAGAAATAGATCTGAGCAGATTTTTCTGTCTGTATTACGGAAGATCTGGATCTAAATGTTTCCCTTTTGTGCAGATTTGTTCTGTAATGAGAATCAGTCGTCGCACGGCTCAGAACTACAAAGATTCAATTATGAGGACAATTCAGAAAATTTGCACTCCCAACGAATCTCGGACCTGATTGGATACAGACGATCGTTTCTCGTCTCTTTTACAGCTTTTACAAGAGCTGTTTTTCTTTTTGCGTTGCCTTTTATACGACTTTCGGATTTTTATATAAAAGAAAAGATCGCTCACCCAGTGGCAAGCGATCAAGTAAATCTAATTTTGTAGACGCGGATAAATTGGTGATGAGCTACCCTCCCGGTAGATGCCTCTTCCACCCTCAAATTCAAATTCTCCTTGAACGAGAGGATATGAGATTTCAAGATACTCCGCAACATGTATGCGCGCTTCAGTATCTGAGGCAGCGAAAAAAAGATACGGTTTACGAGCCCTACTCTGGAACTCTAATCGATGAGTCGGATCGCGTTCCAGCAAATCCGAGACACCTGGCGGCGGTTGCTTGGCATTATGCTCAAGCACAGCTATTTCTTGATGAGGCATAAGCCCTCCGTGTAAATGTCTCGAGTGACTTTACTTCTTAGAATGAATTTGTCTAGGTCTTGTCTGCGACACACCCGCATCTAATCGGGTATACTTTTTCATATGGATAATCCAGTTCACATTCCTGCTCGAGGATTCTATGTCCACTACAAACACGATCCTAATGGGGATTTGCACAACTACATGTATGAAGTCATTGGTATTGGACGAAATACTGAAGAGAAAACCTATACTGTCTTATATAGACCGCTTTATAAAAATGATTGGATGGCTCCTGCTGACTACCAATCCAGACCCCTCGATATGTTTATGGAAAACGTTCTTAAAGAAGGGGTTTCCATACCACGATTTACTCTCATTACTGATCCTGAGCTAATATCAGAGCTTGAGACGGTAAAAGCCCAACTGTACGGATAGTAAGGGAAAGTTCGATGCTCCGTCCGTGCATGAAGTGGGAACATCTTTGGCATAAACTTCACAAATTGCAGACCTCTCTCAAAGAGAGTATTGTTCTCTTGGAATCAACCCCAGATGAGGAATAGTTCTACATGTATACGAAGGAACAAGTGAAAGCTGGTATCCTCGGTCTTTGCACTCCCGATTCGCAGGATCTACGAACGGCCATCAGCTACGAGCTTCTTCTGACGGCCACTCCCGCAGTCGCCACAGAACCTGCAGTTCGTGAGATTCTCGACAGAGCCGAAACTATTCGAGCCTATGTTATCGAGGACCCGACGAATCATGTCCACTTCGGTTCCTTCTACGACCCCCAAGGTCCTGAGCCGCAGTGTGATGTCTATATCGTGGGTAACCACGATCTCTCTCTACTCGGCGGCTTCGACGAGACGGGCAAAGCCTATCTTCTTCCTAATCAAGTTCCCAGCGAGGAATTGCTGACTCTTGTCGGACAGGTGGACGAGAATCTCAAACGCGCCATGGCCTAAAACAACGACACAGCATACCGTACCCGGCAAGGTGCGGTTCTTTCTTTTTATATGGAGTTCACACATTCACTGGCTCTGCCTTGCGTTTGAGGTCAGAAGCCCTCAAATACTGCATCTTAGCTTGAATCGAATTTTTATACTTATCCCCACAGCACGATAATGTTATCTAGATTGATGCTACATTAACTTTATGAAAAGAAACACGAAGAAAAATTCGAATTTGTCCCTCACCATTACATTGGTTGTTGTCGGAGTGATCCTTACTACAGGCTCGGCATATGCTTTAAGTGGCACGCTGCCACGATTGAATCTGGCTGCGGCTGCGGCTTCGAGTCTCCCCACCACAACAGCAACCGCTCCCACCACTGCTACGACCCCTTCATACCACTCCTTCTCATATTTAGGTCTTGATAAAGGAGCATATGGACCAGAGCAGGACGTGAGCGCTCAAACATCAGGAGGGAATATCACAATTACGGTATATTCGAATCAGGCAGAAATAGCTCGACTTGTGAAATATGTAAATGCAAATTCAAATGGAGGTGCGCCAGCCTACCTAAATTACTACATCATTCCTGGTGTGGTTAAACAGGGTCAAGCATTTCGCGTTGAGTTCGATTCTCCTGGAGAGACATGGATGGAGCCAAAAAACAACAACTTGGTTACGACACTAACTCCAGACTTCACGCAATATCTCTTACCAACTGGTTATTACACAGTTTTACTCGATGTCAGAGCTGCCGATTCGAGCTTCAATCTATCCGATTATATTTACATCAAAATAAACAATACAGCCGAATGTGTCCTAAAGGGATAAGCCCTCATTTAGGCCCCGCACGATAATAGAGGACGTTAGAACGTGTATACGAATATAAAAAAGTAGACCCCGCGATTGCTCGCAGGGCCCGGTGCGGTCTAGACCGCAAATTCGTTTATGGTGCCGATTACTTTCCAGCGGCCTTTACGACCACTGACTCGGCGATCGACGATGTACCAGAAGCTCGTTTGAACATTCTCGCTCAGTGTCTGAGTGGGTTGAATCTCGAGCCCGGGGCATTGGCGCCTCAAGAGGCGTTGTCCGAAGTCAATGCTCCTCCCGTGCCAGTGCTTCAATCTTCGTTCCCGCGAGTAGCTCACACTCTCTAGTGTCTTGTACTGATCAGGTTCGACCTGATGACGGAAGTAGCTGAGGATTTCAGTGATTCGATAGTCAAACGTTTGCATCGCAAGCTCCTTTCAAGATGTTGCAAGAAAGTTGCTCACGCCCCTCTCAAAGTACTTTCACCTCCTTTCTATAAGCGTTCGGGGAGGGTAACCCCTTACCTAGTAAAACTGCTAGGAATGTATAATATATTAAATCAATATCGGTATTTGTCAAGTATGCTCCATCTCATGTATGAGGTTAGAACCTGTACCCATATATACAAAGCTTGACTCCTTATGCTTGTGTATTATTATTTATGTTCCGAACTATAAGGAGGCTCTTATGGCCGAAGTCGTGAATATCAGCGCTGGCTCTGCGCGGAAGCGCTTCCGTAAAAGGCTTAGCAGGTGTGATCGTCTCTGGGAATCTTTCTTGTGGTGGTGTTCTTTTTCTTCCGTCAAGCACATCAAGCCAGTTGGCTTGTACGGCGCTCGACACTACGGACGTCTTTCGGGGAAGTATGGTAATCCTGACGAGGAACTCGTCCGGGTTCCTCTGTACTCGTAGCGCTAGCATTCGCTTACTTCAAGCACAAGAAGGCCGAAAACCCACACGGGGGAGTAGGCTTTTTTCTTTGTCTGAAGGTCAAAACCTCTACATGTTCAACGCTCCGCCTGATAGAGGACGCTAGAACATGGGTGGTATGAGGAAACTCATACCAAATAACAAATTACAGAGTACTCAGCGGTTGCAGTGGTTGGGAGGGTAGAGCGACATCTGCACAATCGGTCCCTGTAGCAGTGCCTAGGGGATATGGATTACCCCAACAGTACACATGGTTTTTGTCACTCGCTTTAGAATAGTATCCTGGGGCTTCCGTAAAAGTCGCTATGTCAGCGCCGGGTATAACGGACCCATCCCAATACGCTGCGTGCGCATCAAGCGCATAATCTCCCTCGATTAAGTCTTGAAATGTCATTGGATCCGCATTGGGAATAACCACTCCAAGATAATAAACATAATTTTTATCTAACGCATACCCCTCTGCATCTGTTGCCGAAGGAAGATCAATAAATGTAGCCGGGTCCGCCATCGGTAGGCTGTGAGCCATTTCATGCTCAACATAGAAAATTGAAGAGCCGTCATAGTAGTACGCGAATTTTATTCTAGAAAAGAAATCACTAGATCGACTTGTGGTCGGCTGCGAAGCTAGAAGAGTGCCAGAAGCTATGGGGTGGAAGGATGCAGAAGCCGTCTGGGCAGTAGAATGATTTGTGCTAACAGTGGTGGCAGCAGGTGCTGGCGTTGTTGTCGGCGAAGTTGTGGCTACTGTCACCGCACTTGGTGTGTTTGCAGATTGAGTAAAGTACCAGTACGCACCCCCACCCACAATTACAACTACCAATACTATGACGAGCACAGAAAGCAAGCTTTTGGAATTAGACATGTTGCGAGGCTATATGTATAGATTTGAAAATACAATAAAGTATTAGATGTGTCCAGGATGCATTGGGTATATTACATTCTTATTGCTCCACATGATGGAGACCTTGGAACCTGTTTGGTATGAAAATGAAGAAGTCCCGTCGAGGCAGAACCTCTTCGGGACTTAGAGCGCTGCTTAGGTTCAGGCGACGACACGGTCCTTGAGCCAGGGGTAGGCGGCTGGGAGTAGGTCGACGAGCTTGAACTCCGGGTCCCAGTCGACCTGATTCCGATCAGCTTCCGTAAACCTGACGGTGACGTCGGGGTCCGCTTCGGCCAGACACGCAGGACAGGGAACTTCTGGAATGCCATGCTTTACGCATGCCCCTTCCTTGTGAAACCAGTGGGGACTGTCGAGTTCGGGCATAAGCCTCTCCTTGAGCTAAAATGAATGGGTACAAACGGATTTAGATCCGAAGGTTCTCTTTATCTATATCATTTAAATATATTTTGTCAACCCTGTTCTGCATGCCGGAATCGAAACTATAGCCAGTGTCTTCGCTTTGCAAAGAAAATTAGAAAACCAGTGATAAAAGCAATGAGAAGAATGACAATCCAAAACGCATCAGGTGTATGTGCGAAGGGCACTCCAGGAATAGACATTTGGAAAAGC
The DNA here is from genome assembly GCA_963851445.1 of uncultured bacterium. GTDB lineage: Bacteria > Patescibacteriota > Minisyncoccia > Phycocordibacterales > Phycocordibacteraceae > C7867-001. The sequence goes on from CAWKPH010000001.1 coordinate 680,777, forward strand.
GCAACAACAAGCGAGAGAGGCAAGATGATGAACATAACAGCAGTGAGATTCTTCATCACTTCATTCTGCGAGGCGCTGAGAAGAGAGTCATTTGTTATACGTAACTCAGTTGCGACGTCCCTATACGATCCAATAAGCGTAGCGACATGCTCGCGTTCGGCATCGATGTGTGCGCTCCGCTTAGCAAAGCTCTTTCCAAAGAATGCCGGCTCCGACAGTTCAGCCAAAAGAGAGGAAAGCGATTCCGAGTGCCGTCCGATAGTTGTATCGAACCGGAGCAGAATGCGATTCATATTTGAAATAGTTCTCACCGTCGAACGTTCCTTGCCATTGAAAATATCTTCTTCAATGTAATCGAGTTTTTTACGAATTGAATCAACCTCCTCTCGAAGAGCTCCATAGAGGCGTCGAAGAATACGCTCAAGAAGAACATCAGCCGTGCTAGACGCTACTGGAAGCCCCAGGAGTTCTTCAGCTTCAAATACTTTATGAAGGCCGTGGATGCTCCCGATTGATTCATAGCGAGCAGTAATGACAAAGTTCTTGCCTATGACAAAATCAATCTCCTGAGTTCTTGCTTCTCCAGAGGATGAAGTGACGGGGAAATGCAGTATGAGATAGAGATAGCGAGGCGATGAGAGGACTATGGGGTAGGGGGTCTGTTCCGCGATTTCCTCCTCAATACGAGCGTCAATTCCAAATTCCTGCATCACACCACGCAACTCTTGCCGATCAGGCGATTCTAGATCAATCCACCGCACTTTCCCTCGAGTATGTCGAGTAACCATTACGGTAAGTATAAGCGCTAGAGCGTTATACAGAGCTACGCTGTACACACATTGAAAGAGGCGAGTGTATACTACTACTAATCATGGATGATGAGTTACTTGAGGACGAATCGACACAATACTTCTCGTACATTTCTATAAAGAAATTCAAAGGGTTTCGTTTTGCGATCGTAGTGATTATTGCGATTGTAATCGGCTTTGTTGGCGGGTACTATCTCGGTACTCATGGTGGCACCAGTACGTTCTCTAATATTCCGATACTTGGAAGCGGACTTAACTCTACCCCTGATCCCTCAGCGGATATGACGGAATTTTGGGAAGTATGGAATGAGTTGAATGCGCAGTATGTGATCACTCATGCATCCTCAACTATTCCGACAACTCAGGAGAAGATATATGGAGCAATTGAAGGCCTCACTGCTTCGTATGGCGATCCATACACGGTCTTTTTCCCACCACAGCAAGCTCAGGATTTTCAGGACAATATTACGGGAAGCTTCGATGGCGTTGGCATGGAGCTCGGTGAGAACGCGCAGAATGTTCTTGTCGTAATTGCACCACTTAAAGGTACTCCCGCAGATAAGGCGGGCATCGAGCCTGGTGACGAGATTGTTGGTATCAACGGTAATTCAACTCAGGGCGTTACCCCCGACAGTGCCGTAGACCTGATCCGCGGTCCCAAGGGCACCACGATCACATTTACCATAATTCGGAATGGCAAAGAGTTAACTATCCCCGTTGTGCGTGACACCATCCAGGTTCCAGAGATTGAGTATGGTCTTGATAAAACAACAGGCGTATACAACATTGCGCTCTATGAATTCACGGAGAACTCAGCCACACTTTTCGACACGGCGTTTGATGCGTTTAAGACTTCTGGTTCAAATAAGCTCATCATTGATCTCCGTGGTAATCCTGGAGGCTATCTTAGTGCTGCGGTTGACATAGCCAGCCATTTTCTGCCGAAAGGGGCGACTATCGTAACCGAGGACTATGAGGGCAAACAGCCAAATGATGTACTCACCAGCACAGGCACCGACGATGTACCACCCGGCACAAAAGTGGTAATACTCATCAACCAAGGCTCAGCTTCAGCTTCCGAAATTCTTTCAGGTGCGCTTAAGGATAACCACGTAGCGACACTCATCGGCCAACAATCGTTCGGAAAGGGTTCAGTACAACAGCTTGTGAATATCAATGGAGGATCTCTCAAGATCACTATCGCGCGCTGGCTTACTCCTGCGGGGATTAACATTATGGGGAACGGTATTACACCAGACATTTTAGCAACGACAACCGATACAGATATAACGGCAGGGCAAGATCCCCAAATGGCACGAGCGGTTCAATTCTTAGAGACAGGGCAATAGAAAATCTATAAAACATTCGCTTCGGAGTTGGTTGCGTACAACCCTGAGAAAGGGTAGGATACGGGAACTATGAAAGTCGTACTAACTAAGGATGTTCGCGATATGGGTCGAGCGGGAAGCGTCATGGAGGTGTCTGATGGCCACGCGATTAATTTTCTTATTCCTCGCAAGATGGCTGTCCCAGCTACTCTACAAGCCGTCAAAAATGCAGAACTCCGTCAGAAACAGGAGGCAGATCGTAAGGTCATTGACGCCGGTCTTTTGAAGCAAAATATTGCTGCGCTTAAAGATGCTCATATTGTTCTCACCATGAAGGCAAATGACAAGGGTCATTTGTATGAGTCGGTTTCAGTTCCAGAGATCGTCGCTGCGGTGAAGTCGCAAGCGAGAATTGATCTTCCAGAAGAGGCTATCAAGCTTGATAAACATATAAAGGAAATTGGCGAATTCGAAGTACCTGTTTTGGCAGGGGAGACCTCGGGAACATTCTCCATTCTTATAGAAGCGCAGGCGTAAGTGAATAACACAGGAGCAAAAAGAAACCCCGCAAGCTGCGGGGTTTCTTTACTTTATTAGACAACACTCACGATTTTCTTGCGTCGCACATTGCCATCAAAATTCGTCTTGCGCATTTCTTTAAAGGTAACGGTTCCAGAAGTTTTTGCGAAAAGCGTATGATCTTTGCCGATCAATACATTCTGACCTGCCTCGAACTTGGTACCGCGCTGACGCACGATAACCATTCCGGGAGAAGCCTTTTGACCATCTGCAAGCTTAACGCCGAGATACTTTGGTTGGGAGTCGCGCAGGTTCTTGGCGGAGCCGCCTGCTTTTGTATGTGCCATAGATAAGGGTGATAAACTGTTTGTATGAATATAGCGGAAAAGCCTCTAAAACGCAATACTCACAGGCTTTTAGGCGTTATCCTATGATCGCTATAGATGTTGAAGCAAGCAGTCCCGATGTAATTCGCGGCTCCATACTCTCCGTTGGGGCAATTGATACTGACGAGCCAACAAATCAGTTTTATGACGAGTGTCGGGTATGGGACGGTGCACAGATAGCTGATGAAGCGCTCGCGGTGAATGGATTTACGCTTGAAGAAGTGAATGATTCAGAAAAGAAGACTGAGAGGGAACTTCTCGAGGCGTTCCTTTCCTGGGCTATGGATCGTCCTGCTAATCGTACACTCGTTGCCCAGAACGTCTCATTTGATCGTGATTATATAAAGTCAGCTTGCCGTCGTGCGGGTATTGAATTCCCATTTGCAGATCGTACAGTCGATATTCATACGCTTGCATGGTTCCATATGGTAAGTCGGGGTCTTACCCCTCCAACCGAGAATAGGCATTCGGTTCTTTCTCTCGATGTGGCACTCAAATATTGTGGTATTCCCGAAGAGCCAAAGCCGCACAATGCACTCACCGGAGCCCTGTCCCATGCTGAAGTGTTCTCGCGTATAGCGTATACTAAGAATATATTGCCCGAGTTCAGTTCCTTTGACATACCATGGCAAATAGGGAAGTAAGAGGCGATACCATACACAAATTCACTTCATGCAAGACGATCAACCCCTTATTCAATCTCCCAAAATAGATGCACTTCCGTCGCCTGACGATGTTCACGATGAAGTTGGCAACAACGAGCACCACCATGCGATGGCCAATCTCCTTACGAGTGCAATTGAGGTGGGGAAGCACCAGGTCCCTGAATTACCAAGCCCGCTCATCTCCAAACCCGATCAGCTTGAATCGTGGCGGGTATTCAAGATAATGTCCGAGTTTGTCGAGGGATTTGATCTGATCCGTAAATACACAAAGGCAGCAACCATATTTGGCTCCGCTCGGGAGTCCTTCGATAGCAAGGTATATCGTGATTGCACAGAGCTCGGAGGGCGTCTTGCTAAGGAGGGATTCGCTGTTATAACCGGTGGAAGTTCTGGCGTCATGCAAGCAGCGAATAAGGGAGCCTTCGAAGCAGGTGGCGCATCAGTCGGTCTCAATATTCGGCTCGAGGATAATCAGACAACGAACAAATTTGTGACAGATCAAATGATGTTCGATCACTTCTTTGTGAGAAAAGTCATGCTCACGTTTGCTTCAGAAGTTTATATTTATTTTCCCGGTGGTTACGGTACGCTCGATGAGTTCATGGAGATTCTTACCTTGGTTCAAACGAAGAAAATCCGACATGTTCCAATAGTGCTCTATGACAAAGAATACTGGGAGCCGATTCTCGAAATCTTCAAAGCAAAACTTCTCGATGAGTATCATGCTATTGATGAAGCTGATCTCAAGCTTTATGAAGTCGTCGATTCCGTCGATGAGGCAATGGAGTATATAAAGAAGAGTGTGGGGAAGTGAGATCCCCAAATTAAAGGCGCTTTTTCTGGAATATAATCTCGGCTTCCCTGCGCTCATTTTCGGCTTTTCGGGGAAGTGCCCCATTTGTCCTCTTTGATGTTTTTTGCATACGAAGCTGGGTGGAGGACCCATTACTGGGTCATGAAATTTATTGTAGATCACCTCAAATAGGGAAGAGGAGGGGCAGATTTTTAGGAGCCGAGCGAGGCCTAGAGAGCCTTCCGAGATTCATATCTATACGTCGCACAATATATCTTTTGCGACTAGTATTACCATATAATTATGAAAGTGGGCCGGATTCTGTCTCGGCTCGTCCTGGGCGGGTTCCCTGTTATTTAGGTTCAAATGGCGATACGACAGGTATGAAAATATTCTCTGGTACGAATACCGGTCCCTCCATGCTTCATAATCTATGACTTTTAATTCTTCTCCAGGAAAGTCATTCATAGGCAAGGTCTATCCTATCGGGGGAGTCTCACTTCCCTGCTCCTGGACTTCCGTGATTATCAGTGTGGCATGCAATACATTTCCCAAACAGGTTCTTATTACATGGCGAAAACAGGGATTTAACTGTATAAAACACTAGGAAGCTTTAACGGAGGCTTGAAATGATGCTGTCTACATTGATGAGAGGCCGTTGGTTACAGCTCCTGGGTCGAGCTGGGTCCACAGGAACCCTCGCCTCGTGGAATGACCTGTATACGGACCTGGTGGATAGGTACTCGGAGTCGCACCGGGCGTATCACACTCTTGAACACATCAAGCATTGTCTTTGGGAGTTTGATGCTGTGCAATACCTTGCATCAAACAGAAATGCGGTCGAGTTTGCACTCTGGTACCACGACATCATGCAGGAAACGAAGCCCGGCAGCAACAACGAGGAAGCAAGCGCAAGACTCGCCGAACGTGTCTTGCAGGAACAAGGAATTCCCACTTCAACTATCGACCTCGCCATTCTCGGTCAGCCCGAAGAACGATTCGACCAGTACGAGCGAGATATCAGGAGTGAGTACAGCTTCGTTCCGGAAAATCAGTTCCGTTCAGTGCGGGCAGGAATTCTTCAAGGATTTCTGGATCGTCCGTCGATCTACAACCTCAAGCACTTTCAAGATAGGTATGAGGCACAGGCCAGGGCCAACCTTAACCGTTCGATTGCTGCTTTGACGGCCTAAGCAATAAATCCCGCTGCAAACTATTGCATGCGGGTTTTTCTATTACTGGAACTTCGATATCGTATACTTATGCCCAATGCCCTCTTACTTAACTGGGGTTCTCGTTGCTTTTATAGAGCCAGTCGTTCATGGGTGGTCAAACATCATCGACAGCAAATTCTCCAACACTGTCTTTCCCAAACTCTCAGTCCTTCTATTCTTTGGAATGGCTTTCAATTTAGTTTTCTTACCTTTTGTGATGTTTATAAGCCCGCCACATTTACTTCCGCTGCCACTCCTAGGGCTTGTATTTTGCATCTCTCTTATTGAGGTGCTTTATCTATTTCCTTATTACTGGTCTCTTCGTACTACCGACACATCAGTTGTTGCTGCGCTTTTTTCTCTAGGTGAAGCAATGATTCCTATCATGGCGTTTTTCTTTCTGCATGAAAGACTCGCGCCTATTCGATATATAGGATTTGGGATCATCATTATTTCAGCGATCATGATTACACTCGACATGAAGAAGATACGCTTGAACGCCTCATTCTTCCTCATGCTTGCTGCCTCATTTATTCTTGCTGTTGAGGCCATCCTTTATAAATACATCTACCAGCAAGGGGTTTCGTGGGGCAGTGTTGTTGTACCGGCAACGCTTTTCCAGCTGCTTATTGCCGTTCCTTTTGCACTTTTTGCAGGTAAGGACGCTTTGATAGATGGATTTTCTAAGATGAAATCGGCAGGATGGCTCTTTCTCACAAACGAAGTGCTTGGATCCGCAGGTAACCTGAGCGGTTCGTTTGCCATTTTTGCCCTTCCACTTTCAGTCGCAAAAGCAATTGGAGCCACACAACCGGCATTTGTTTTGGGTTATGCCTATGTGTTTCGAAAGAAACATTCTGATTTTTTTAAGGAAAATATAACTCGATCAGATGCGCTTCGAAAACTCTTTTTCTTTACGCTCACTGTTATCGGCACGATACTTGTCGTCGTGTGATATAAATTTTCTGGTTCGACCTCACACACGACTCGATACTTGATTCCTATATACTGCGTGTTATAATGCATAAGAATTTTGGAGGCAGCGATGATCGATCTTCAGACGTACCATTTGCGGTGCGACGTATGGTTAAGGATTCACAAGATTTCTCGGATGACAACTGGCGGGAGATCGTGATTGACTGGCATCCGCAATACACGCTTCTTATTAGAACATTTCTTTCTATGGGTGAAGACACACGGCGCGAGAATCTGCGAAACAGCCCCTCTACCATTCAGGACGTGGTACTAGAAGGACGCGCGGAAGGCATACAAGGT
>CAWKPH010000002.1:0-174784 GCA_963851445.1 uncultured bacterium
CGGAGTCCATCCGAAATCGACGAAGTCGCTTACTTTGAAGGCGAATCCCGCAGGGAGTATCGCCACTGCAAGCGAAAACAAGGCTCCATCGATATATGTGACTCTCGATGATTTGATATGCATTATTCATTCTCCCAACGTTCGAATTTTTCAGCTTGAATTATACAACAACAAATAGATATAAGTCAAGTACTCCTATTCATAAGTTCGATTTTAGGTTTTAAATTCGAACTACTTTATATGTGTGCCGGGGAGAGGACTTGAACCTCCATGGGTTACCCCGTCTGCTCCTAAGGCAGGTGCGTATACCAATTTCGCCACCCCGGCTTCGCTACAGAATATCGCATTTATGGTGTCCTTCAAAGCATTTTGTATATGACGAGGAATTAGACTAGAAAGCTTCACGCAATTACATCAAAACTTAGGATTTAACGTACCGGATCTTCAAGCACAACTCCAGAAGCAGGCTTTACAAGTAAATGCTGAAAAAGCAGAAATCTTCGAGCACTTGATGCTGCAGAACAGACGCAAAGGTAGTAATGCCACATGCGATAGAAACGCTCGGCACGCTTGAGACGCGTAAGTCTGGTCTCTTCGGGAGTCTTAGCGTTGATTGGTAAATCCTTCCAGAAATCTGGGAAAAGCACACCGTACACGTCTGCCTTTTTCTCGTCTGAAAGTTTCTCCCAGTATTTGCGAAAATTCGCATCCCACGCAGCGAGAGTCGGTGCATAATGTCGTCCGATTTCATGGTAATCCTGAATAACAAACAAGCTGTCGATTGCCTGATGTACGTGTTCGAGTGTTGGCAGCTCGGAATTTGGAAACACGTATTTGTCGAGAAATGGATCATTTGGTTCTGGCCAAAGCCCGTGCATGAAATGCGCGAGCACCATACCACCTGGCTTCAGTGCCGCTTCTATTTTTGCGAATAGGCTGCGGAGGTTCTTGTGGCCCACATGTTCAATCATGCCAAGCGAGATGACTCGATCAACTTGCCAGGATGAAGGGATATCACGATAATCCATCAGATGAAATTTTACCCTCGGATTATCTCCAACCTTTTCCTTACAGATTTCAATTTGTTCTTTCGAGATGCTGATACCAATATAATTAATATCAGGAACTCGATCGATAAGCATCTTCGCCATGCCGCCCCATCCACAGCCAATATCGAGAATTGTCATTTCTGGTTGAAGCTTGAGCTTGCGAATGAGCAAATCTACCTTAGCGCTCTGGGCTGTCGTCAGGTCCTTATTTCCATCGATAAAATAGGCGCAGGTGTAGAGCCCTGAGGTGCCAAGCATTGCGTCACCAAGAAACAACTCAGGCGGAATGTCATAGTGCCGTTCGCCCACTTGTTTCGATCGCCACTTCGTCTGGCGATTAATTAGCGTGTCTTGGATTCGAATCGTTAGCTCTTTGGCTCCACGTTCGTTTTGAGAAGAAAGGAGGAGTAGTCGCTCGAAAAATTCGATAAGGTCATCGCATTCCCATTTGCCTTCGATATAGGTCTCCGCAAGGCCAAGTGAGCGTTGTACGAGCATTCGTAGCAGTACCCGCGTACGCTCTGATCCATGAACCTTGAATTGTAGGTCATACGCGTTAGGCCCATCTATCGTGAGACCTGCAGGACTCAGCACTTTTTGTCCCATGCGTTCGAATGTCTTTAGCATTAGTGAGTTATAGGATGCTTAGAAAGGTAAGTCAATAAGAATCACAATCGAGTCCCGCTTCCGAATGTTCATAGGGACAATCAACTGCGTATAAAAGGTTGAAAGCCAAAGTGATATAGATTACAGTGAGAAAATCCGCCTATAGCTCAGTTGGTAGAGCAATTGCCTCTTAAGCAATGGGTCCCAGGTTCGAGCCCTGGTGGGCGGACTACATAAAGTGCACCCTTGTGCAAAATAAGGATGCGCTTCCTAGTGTTCAGGGTTCTGGACCACGTCCTGCTTTTCAGCAAGATTTATCACTACAGGTTTTTCTTCTAGGTCGACGACCTCCTTCTTGGGAGCAGCTTCGGCAGGGAGGGAGATAGGTTTGGGCGCGTCGGTTGACTTCATACCAAGCGTAGGGTTGTTTGCTGGAGCTGGTGCTTCTGCACTAACTAAATGAACGGAATTGGGCACTGACTTTTCTTGGGACGCCTCGTATGCCACTCCCCCAAGAACAACTGCTCCGGCTGCTGCTACAGCGAGTCCGGCCCTAGTCTCCTTGTCCAATTTTTGCTGCTCAGAAGATTTCTCCTTCTTTGGCTTAGAGTTGAAAAATTCGAATCCCATAAATCAGTTGGTGATGGTTAATAGGATAATTATACTACGCTAGAACCGTGGGTGAGTTTCCATCGGGGGCACGCCGTAATCATGAGCGTCTTGCCAATTGATTTAATATTTTGCGCAATTGAGTTCCTTAGCAAATTTATTCGACCACTCTTTTCAAGTGCATTGGAATGTGAATTAAGATCACATATTCCGTTTCCTTGTACTCGGGTGTTTGAATCGCCTTTACTATGTTTTCAATTGAGTTTGGGTCTTGGGGGTCACGACTGATAACAACAACCCGGTCTCCCTGTGTCGCTTCCGGGACATTGGTCACATCGAGGCTGCTCATATTCATGCTCACGCGCCCCACAATAGGACATTTCTTTCCGTGTACGAGCATTGATCCTTTGTTGGAAAGACGTCGATCAACTCCTTCAAAATAACCCACCGGCACAGTCGCAATACGCATAGGTCTTGTAGCCGTGAATGTTGCGTTATACCCGACTGAATCTCCTGGTGGAATTTCACGTATCGAACTTAAGCCTGAAGACATTTCAAGAACGGGTTTGAGAAAGGTTGTGCCTTCAGGCGATGTATCAAATCCGTAGAGACCAATACCGAGCCGTGCCACATTTGCATTCGCTTCTGCACTTAGAGGTACCCCTTTGGTCGCAGCAATGTGACGATATTCAATAGTCGGAAATTCATACTCAAGTTTTTTAACCACGGTATTCCAAAGAGAGATCTGTTGAAGCGTGTGTTCTGGGTCAGGATTGTCTGCGTCAGCAAAGTGAGAGCCAACACCCACGAGCCTGAGGTTTTTGTTGGAATGCAGTAGCGTGCTTGCTTCAGGCAATTGCTCGGGAAGGATTCCGTGCCGATGCATCCCTGTGTCGATCTTCATATGAACTCGAACAGGTTTACGTGCAATTTTTGTGAGTTGCCGAAGCTGCTCTATATCAACGAGAGCGTATTCAGTACCCCTAAGTCTACTCGTTGCTATTTCTTCTGGTCGCACATACCCCATAACAACGATTTTGGTACGAACATCATTCCTTCGGAGAGTTCGAGCTTCATAGAATGAATCGACCATGAAGAACGAAACTTTCTCCGTATCGAGTAGTTGCGCAATGACAACAAGACCATGGCCGTATGCGTTACTTTTTAAAACTGGTGCAAATGCAAGATCAGGATAGCGTTTCTTGTACGCATTTAGATTGTCGATAAGATTCGCACGGGAAATAGAAACCTTGACGAGTGGCTCGTGCGAATCAAATGTGCGTCGTACCTCGCGCGCTACACTGCGGAAATTCATGGTACCGGGGGTGGGAGTCGAACCCACACGGCATTACTGCCAGGGGATTTTAAGTCCCCGCTGTCTACCATTCCATCACCCCGGCGCACCTAAAACGATAGCATATTAAAGTATACCTAAAATATTCCCGAACCCCTCTAATCAGGGCAGGTAATTTGAGGCCTGAGCGGGAATTGCACCCGCGCGTAGTGGTTTTGCAGACCGCCGCGTTTCTACTTCGCCATCAGGCCTTAGCAATTATGATGATAGCGCGAGGCAGGGCATCACGCTATATATCCTTCGACAAGTCGTCAAGACGCTGGCGACTCTTCTCTCCAAAATCGAAATCAAATTTTATGAACGGCAGTGTACCAAAACGTCCATGCTCCTTTATATAGTCACGAAACTCGTCGCGATGCCGAGCTAAAAAGGCAAGTGCATGATCACTTTCCTCGTCAGGAAACACGCTCACAAAGATCGTTGCATTCTTGCGGTCGGGACTTAAGGCAACTCGTGTGGGGGTGATGAGTGTCGAGCGTCCTGCTTCACGTGCGATGTATCCTCCCGCAAGCTCGAGAAGAAACGATTCTGCTTTCTTGTTGCGGTCGTTCATGGACAACTAAGTGCTATGATTCCTTGATCTGATAGACAGTCATTGTGTCACCACCTGCAATATCGGCCTTTGTCTCTATTTGTGCTCCGAATTCCCCCTCGGTACGAATTTCTTTCACATCTGCGCGTGCTTGTTGTAGGTTTGCAACTTTACCAGTGCCAAGATCGATTCCACGTCTCGAGAGACGGACATGATCAGCAACCTTTATTTCACCAGAATCAAGTCGAGCTCCGATCACCTGCTTGCCGCTACTTGCATTAAATATTTTAAGAATTTTCACTTCACCAATAGCTTCCTCAACTCGCACCTTCGGTGCACGTGTTGAAAGCAGCTCCTCCACTTTTTGATTGAGTTCGTAAATGATTGTGAAGCTCTCTATAGGGACACCGGCGCGTTCGGCAAGGTCGCGTGCAGAACTGTCGGTACCTACATGGAATGCAATAACGGTTGCGCTCCCGGCTTGTGCTGCTTTCACGTCGGCTTCCGAAACTGCACCCACACCCTCAGCAACTATTTGAATTGCTGCACGTTCATGAATTATTTTTGAAAGCTCATGTTTTATAGCTTCGACGCTTCCCGTCACATCGCCCTTAATAATGAGGGGAAGGAGTGTTTTGCCCACCTGCTCTTCGGTTAATTCACGTGAGTTTGGTGTAGGCGCAACAGGTTCTGCTGCAAGGCGTTCAGCTTCTTTGCGATCTTTTGCCATTATGAAAATAGTTCCAGCCACTGGGAGCATGTTCCATCCAGAAAGCGAAACGGGTTGGGATGGTTTCCCCTCCACAATACGTTTGCCAAGGAAATTTTCGATGAAACGCACAGGAGTCATTGCTTTGCCAGCTACCACAACTGAAGCAGTTCGCAGGGTCCCGTTCTTTACGATGAGGGTAGCAGAGATGCCACGTTTCGGATCTTGAGAAGATTCAAGAACGAAGCCCGTTGCAGGAAGGTCGGGATCAGCCGTAAGTTCGGCGAGGTCTGCGGTTATAAGGACGAGATCAAGGAGTTCAGGGACTCCACTTCCAGTCTTTGAGGACACAGGTGTGAAAGGAACCGAACCCCCAAGCCCTTCGATGTAAATTTCGTTTTCAATTGCTGAGACCTTCGCGCGCTCGACATCAGCACCGTTCTTATCTATTTTTGTGAATGCAACCACATACGGGATGTTTGCTTCAACAATGGCAAGGTGTGCCTCCTTCGTCTGTGGTTTTACGCCCTCGTCTGCAGCGATGACAAGTATGGCGACATCTGCTGCTTGGGCACCTCGTGACCGGAGTGCGCGGAATGCTTCGTGACCCGGAGTGTCGAGAAACGTAATCGTCCGAAGCGCACCCTCATGTTCGTGCTCTGCCTCATAGGCGGACACATGCTGCGTAATACCTCCGGCTTCGCCAGCAGTCACGTTACTCTTTCGAATATAATCGAGTAGCGATGATTTCCCGTGGTCTATGTGGCCCATGACGGCGACGATTGGAGGACGTGGAGTGCGTGCCATATCCTTCGAGTACAACACAGAATGCAGCAGAATACAATTCGCCGTTCATATTTCAAGGATTATTTGTTACAACTAACGCATGGGCAAAAATGAGCGAGTATATCTAGATTGGGCATCGGGAGCACCAGTTTCAAAAGCAGTACACTCTGCATTTTTAGAGACTCTCGGAGTTTTTGCTAATCCATCATCACCCCACGAAGAAGGTGAAAAGGCTAAGCAAGTGCTAGAAGGGGCACGACTCCTCATCGCTCGCCTTGCGGGAACAAAACCTGACAGCATCATCTTTACTTCCGGTGCAACCGAATCGAACAATATTGCAATTCATGGATCGGTAGGGGCTCTCATTGAGCAAGATAGGATAGCAACTTCCCCACATGTACTCTACCTTCCAACAGCTCACGCGTCCGTAGTCGAAACAATGCAAGCTCTCAAGCAGGATGGAGTTACTACTGAGCCTCTGGTGATCACCGATGGTGCCATTGATCTTCATGCGCTAAGAGAGCAGCTACGACCCGAAACACTACTTGTAAGTATGGACCTCGTGTGTGGAGAGACGGGGACGCGATACGATGTACGAAATGTGCGCAGAGTACTTGATGCAGCGCGTCATGTGGCCAAAGAGTCAGATGCAACACACATTGCTTCGCATGTAGTGCTTCATGTTGATGCAAGTCAAGCTCCGTTAGTCGAGTCGTTTGAGCACACACACTTGGGTGCGGATCTAATTACACTTGATGCGCAAAAAGTTGGAGGTGTACGAGGCATAGGAGCACTTATTCGTCCAAGCCCTCGCGTAGGGCTCAAGGCGCTTTTTCAGGGAGGAGGACAGGAGCAGGGAATACGTCCTGGTACGCAAAGTCCCGCACTTGCCGCAGCGTTTGCCGCAGCGTTAACGGAGGCTCACGAGACACGCGACGATTTCAATCTTCGTGCACAAAGCACTCGCACCAAACTCATAGCCCAGCTTACTGAGTCAATTCCTGATATACAGGTGAATGTTGGAAGGGAATATGTGCCGCACATTTTGAACGTCTCGTTTGTCGGGAGGGATACCGACTACGTGGTCATGTTGCTTTCTGAAGCAGGCTGGTCTGTCTCAACAAAAAGCGCGTGCGAGACAGACACCAAGGGCTCGCGTGCGGTACTTGCGCTTACCGGTAGCGAGATGCGTGCGCTTTCAACACTGCGTATATCCTGGGGCCCCACAACAAAAGATTCACAACTCGAAAAATTTGCAGAAGAGCTCATTAGAAGTATCGCGTTTCTAGATACAAATCAGCTGGGTACTAATTCACTTGCAAAATAATTTTGCGTTATACTAGGCCTATGGATATTGAGGATCTTTCAAAGGCGCAACTTCTGCTACTTATGATTCTGGTGAACTTTGTCACCTCGATCGCAACAGGAGTCCTTACCGTCTCACTTCTCGATGAAGCGCCGCAGACAGTTACCCAGACCGTGAACCAAATTGTCGATCACACCATTGAGACGGTTGCCACTGGGACACCGCTCGCAACTGCAGTCGCGTCTACTCCACCCGCTACAATCACAAAGACCGTTATAGAGTCCGATGATCAGCTGCTCCAGAGCGCAGTTGCTGCCGATAACGATCGCACTGTAGGCATATACGGTACTACAGGAACCACCTCAGCACTGATCGCCTATGGTACATATCTACCTAAGGCAAGCGCGGTCGTGACCGCAACCATTGTCGGTCTACCGACAGAAGTTACCATTTCATTCCCTGGTGGCAGTACGCAACAGGCATCGCTCTCTCATTCCGGAGCTACGCTTACAATCTACGGCTTTGGTGATTCTGCAAAGCTTCCGACAGCACCGGGACCAAATTTGATCCCAGAAGCCTCGGTGAATCAGGGCGAGACAGTCGTATCAATCACTGCTGATGGAAGCGCTGCTACTGGCATTGTCTCAAAAATTGATGACACCGGCATTCAGACCACCCTACCTCCTACGCCTGCGGGAGCTGCAGCGGTCGATCTTTCAGGAGATATAGTTGGAATTTCAAGCGGGAGCGCAGGACTGTATTTTCCAGCTGATAAGATCACTACTCTTTTGACCGCAACAACCACAACACTTTCTTCGTAGTACAATATAGAGAGCGGCACGCGCAAACGGTGGAACGAGCTTCTTGACTCAGACTATTTATATACGTACAATACATCTATGCCACCATTCAAGAACTGGACCACAAAAGCTAAAGAAGCCGTAAAAAAAGCACACGAACTTGCCATCGAGCGAGGTCAGAATCATGTAAGTCCTCTTCACTTACTCACTGCACTTGTCCATCAGGAAGAGAGTTTAGTTTTTTCAGTGCTCGATCGGATGGATATTGATACCCTCCTACTTTCCGATACTTTGCTGGAACTTCTTGAGACACCTGACAGTGCATCGGTTCTCTCTCCCTCATTCCAGATATTTCTTACTCCAGACCTTGCACAGATTCTTGAAGGTGTCGGCAAGATCGCCGCGCGCATGAACGACACATTCGTTGGCACGGAACATCTTTTCGTTGCAGTACTTGAGCATCCAGGACCTGCCGCTGACGCTGTAGCGCGTTTTAAAATTGATGAAGAGACTGTTCTTCAGGTACTTAAAGAACTCAAAACGAGTAAGGAAGGACAAATCGCTGAGCCAAAGCGATTTCGAGCACTCGCAAAATACACGCGCAACCTTACCAAAATGGCCTCAGAGAATAACCTCGATCCAGTCATTGGTCGTGATCAGGAGATCCACCGTGTTATTCAGATACTTTCACGTCGGACAAAAAACAATCCAGTGTTGATTGGAGAAGCGGGTGTGGGAAAGACAGCAATCGCTGAAGGTCTTGCGGCTCGCATTGCACAAGGAGATGTTCCAGAATCGCTCAAGGGTAAAGAGCTCCTCTCACTTGATCTGGGACTCCTTATTGCGGGTACTAAATATCGAGGTGAGTTCGAAGAGCGTATGAAGAATGTGATGAAGGAAGTAGAGAAGTCTGACGGCAAGGTAATTCTTTTTATAGATGAGTTACATACCATAATCGGCGCTGGAGGAGCTGAAGGGGCACTTGAGGCATCCAATATGTTAAAGCCTGCACTCTCGCGCGGTGAGATCCGCATCATCGGTGCTACGACGCTTAAGGAGTATCAGCAACATATTGAGAAGGATGCAGCATTCACCCGACGCTTCCAACCTGTCTATGTGAATGAGCCAAGCATTGAGGATGCCGTCGCAATTCTGCGCGGCCTTCGCGAAAAATACGAACTCTTCCACGGTGTTCGCATCACTGATGGTGCCATTGTCTCGGCAGTCGATCTTTCTTCGCGTTACATATCGGATCGTTTTCTTCCGGACAAAGCAATTGATCTTATCGATGAAGCAGCTTCTGGACTCCGCATCGCACTTGAGAACAAGCCACCTCTACTCGAGGAGACCGATCGCAAGATCAGGCGTCTGGAAATAGAGCGACAGGCACTTCAAAAAGATACTGAGGTTGCAACAAGCGGTAACGAGCGCGAGCATGGCAAGGAAATCCGAGATCGCATTAAGGTTATCGAGAGTGAAATCGCTGATCTCCGCGAGAAGACCAGTGAACTTGAACTTAAATGGAATAACGAGCGCGAAATACTCGGTGGTATTCGTATTATAAAAGCGGAGCTCGAAAAGCTACGAGTACAAGCGGACAATGCCGAATCAGCAGGCGATCTAGGCACTGCTGCAGAAATCCGATACGGCAAGGTACCCACACTTCAGAAGGATCTAGAAGGTAAGATGAAGCGTCTCAAACAACTTCAGAAATCACGCCGAATTCTCCATGAGGAAGTTTCTGAGCAAGAAATTGCCGGTGTGGTTGCGCGCTGGACCGGTATCCCCGTATCTCGCATGCTCGAAGAAGAGGCTGCAAAACTTGCGCGCATGGACGAAGCTCTAAAAGACGCGATTATAGGTCAGGACAAGGCAGTAAAGATTGTGTCAGACGCAGTCAAACGCTCACGCGTGGGTATCGCAGATCCGAATCGTCCGATTGGCTCGTTCCTTTTTCTAGGTCCCACCGGCGTTGGTAAAACGGAACTCTCAAAGCGGGTTGCCGAATTTATGTTTAACGATCCTGACGCGCTTATTCGTGTGGACATGAGCGAATTTATGGAAAAACATTCGGTAGCAAAACTCATTGGTGCGCCTCCAGGTTATGTAGGCTACGAAGAGGCGGGTTCGCTCACTGAACGTATTCGTCATCGTCCGTATGCGGTTATACTTTTCGATGAGATCGAGAAGGCACATCCCGAAGTTTTTAATATCCTGCTACAAGTACTCGACAGCGGACATCTTACTGACGGCAAGGGTCGCAAGGTGAATTTCAAGAACACCATCATTATTCTCACCTCGAATATTGGTGCGGAGTACATGGACCGCATGGCTCGCATCGGGTTTGGTCATAGCGGTGCTGAAGCTACGGCGCAATACGAAGAAATGAAAGACAAGGTGATGAATTCGCTTCGTGATAATTTCCGTCCAGAATTTCTTAATCGTCTTGACGATATCATTATTTTTGATGTTCTCTCACATGATGCGCTCACGGGAATAGTAGAGAAACAAGTGCAAGAGGTCATAGATCGTTTGGGAGGCAAACGCATTACTCTTGCGATCATGCCTGAGGTGCGCACATGGCTTGCGCAGAAGGGTTACAATCCTCAATACGGCGCACGCCCCTTGAAGCGTGTTATCCAGGATAAGATATTAACGCCAATAGCTTCACTTATGGTGGATCAGGGAATTATGGAAGGAGGTACGGTTACCGTAAGTCTTAAAAACGGTGAACCACATTTCGAAGTACGTAAAGCCGCAGCACGAGCACGAAAACAAGCTATAGCTACTGTGTAGTCTTATTAAATTGCAAGGGTTCAAGGTATTTGCTATAGTGGCGATATGTCACAAGATCGACTCCAAAAGATGCGTTCTGAATCGGGCCACACGATAATTACGCGTAAGAACAAGAAAAAAGTCACTCGCAAGCTTGAGCTAACGAAGTTCGACCCCATAACCCGTAAACGCGAAGTTTTTAAGGAAGTTCGCAAATAAGCAAACAAATTGTAATAGGGTTCTCATCGGTTATACCCAGATACCTCCCGGCTAGTTTCATTTTCGTCTTATAATCAAATAATCAAGCGACACTCCACGCTCCTGGAACATAATAGCGCTTGATCCTTTCCATGAATTATAAAAACTCATCTGCACGCGGTTTTACACTCATTGAACTCTTGGTCGTAATAGCCATCATCGGCATACTCTCAGCAGTCATACTTGCAGCGCTTGGTATTGCACGCGCAAAGGGGGTCGATGCATCAATCAAGTCTGACCTCAACACCGTTCAGACCCAAGCGGTTCTTGATTATAACTCGTATCCAGAGGCCTATACTGCCCCATCAACGATCGTTACGCCTTCAGCAACACCAATAACTTCCTATCCCATTGGAACCGGAACAGCGGGTACTGCTGGTGTCGATCCGTTTGATGCAGGGAGTGCAGGAGATGCTACTGCTCAAGCTGCACTCAATCAAGCTGCGACCGAATCAGGTGCCGTTTCCGGAGGTGGTATTCAATATGGATATAGCTCGACTGCATATGTTGTCCAAGCGGCTCTAACCGAGGGATCCTCCTTATATTGGTGTATCGATTCAACAGGAGCTGCTGTGCAGGAGACAGCGCCGCTTTCTACCAGTGCAACCAGTTGTTAGGATAAGATTCCTCGTGGTGCCGAATCTGCCCAAACGCGAAATCTGAGGTACAGTATCGAAATGGAATCTAAGGATATACTTTGGGGTTACCCAAACACGGGTGGTAAGCGGGTGCCCATATGGAGGCGTCCCGTAGTTATCACGAACCTGGTTTTTCTAATCGCTATCATTGTTATAGCGATTAATTTTGGGAATGAGACACAGATCATACAACTTCTCCTAAACGTGGATCTGGGCTACATTGCTCTCGCACTCTTCTTTCAGGTCCTTACCTATTTCTGCGTAGGAGGACTTCTTGCGGTTGTTCTTCGGAAATTCTCAAAGAAAATTTCGGTTAGAGGAATTAGCGGTTTATCGATTGCAAAGCTTTTTATCGACCAGATCATTCCCACGCTCGGAGTCGGGGGAAGTCTAATGGTAGCGCAAGGATTTATAAGGCGCGGTGCCGCTCGTGGGGAAGCCATGGCAGCTATCGTGACCGAAGTTGTGAGTCGCTGGGTAGCCTTTTTCGTTCTTTTCGGTCTCTCGCTTACACTTTTGTGGGAAGCGAAAGGTGTTACACAAACGGTGAGACATCTCGCGCTTGCTTTCTCCATACTCTTCGTTCTCATTCTTCTCGCGCTCGCTGTCTTAATATGGAGTGCCAAGAGTAGAAATCTCCCGAAATGGATACAACACATTAGTTTTTTGAAACCGCTAATTGGTTCGCTCAACGAGCTTCCTACGATCGTCTTACGCTCTAAGACCGTCTGGATATCATCGCTTTTCTTTCAGACTGCGATTTTCGTTCTCGATGCAGCAACTTTATGGATATGCCTCCTTGCACTTGAGGTACATATATCATTTCCGGTGGCCTTTTTGAGTTTTATGATGGCTTCCGCTATTGCAACTCTAAGCCTCGTGCCGGGCGGTGTGGGATTTTTTGAAGGTGTCGCTGTTGGCGTGCTTGCTTCGTTTGGAGTTTCACTTGAAGCAGGTATCGCGGCCACAGTTCTCTTGCGAGGTCTCACGACCTGGCTCCCGATGTTCCCGGGACTTTTCTTTTTTAGGCGAGAACTTTCGTTTTCCATTAAGGAATAACAAAATTTGTCAAAGTCACTTAGTACACAAGGTTTCCTGATGCGGCGCATTTAAGCTATTTTACGAAATATACGATATATATCCGGCGGTGAAGGTCAGTATGGAAAAGATGACTGAATTAGGATTTCTTTCTTCTGAAGCCTGTACTGTATAAAGTTTTGCCCCAGGCAGAGGAGTCGGACCTCATACCTGGGGCAATTTTTAGATTTTCCAACGATAGCTACGCGCGAACTTCTCGTACCACCACAGCACTTCCGGCTCGTACCAGTCCTTGATGAACTGCCAGATTTCAGAAGCGTGCTGTAGCACGAGAGGGTGCCTAAAGAGGTCAGCGCACCCAAAGTCATCGTGCCAAGTCCATGTGGAGCTGTTTTCGCCAGGCCCAGGGGCCCAGCACATGCTTACGATGTTAGCCGCTTTCCTGATATCGCCCTTCTTAAGAGCGACCGCAGTCTCCGCAATCCACTTAGGCCAGTCATCCTTGCCGTGCTCTATGAGAAGTTGCTCGTGGGCACTCCGGACGTTGGTAGAAAGTCGCGGCATGCTTTCAAAGTCTTTCTCAAGGCACACCTTAAGACGAGAGCCCTTGCAGAAGACGAGTCCATCTGGGGAACGTTCAGGCAGGAAGTGTTCAGAAGGTTGCCCTTCAGTAGTTCCTCCGCCCATAAAGCGCCTCAGGTAGACCACGTCATTGCTCGGGTGAACCGGCTCACCGCAGCGTTTGCAGTAACCAGAACGAAGCAGGTGCCCCCACAGGGAGAGACCAGGAATAGGGTGAACGACGTAGTTGTGTTCGTTGTTGGACATGAAGTCCTCCTGTCATTTGAGATGCGTTGCCGCACCTCTCCTGAGGAAGTCCTCATGATGTTAAAAGGTGCGTTGATGTTGGATTCGTGGGGCATACGCCCTAACGTATTTGCATAGCAAGTCTCCATCAGTCCCGACATCGAGACAGTATTAAGATAGCACAATATATCTATGTTGTCAATATGACAAAGGGTCAAAAAATATGAACAAGTAACGAAACGGAGTTCGTAAACGGGTTAAATGCTCTTTTAGAATAAGTCTTAAAACAAGACTATTTTAGATTTGCGGGCCCACCAGGGGTCGAACCTGGGACTTCGGTTTTGGAGACCGAAATTTTACCACTAAACTATAGGCCCTTCTTCCGCTTTTAAACCATAACAGAAGGGCAGTTTTCGGCAAAGGCCTGTGGGCAAGTAAGCATAGATGATTTTCATGTTCTACAATGAAGAGACGAACATGCGACGTACCTACTGGTTTCTAATCCCTTCTCTATTAACGCTCTTTTGTATTCTTGGGCCGCAGGTGACGCACGCCGCCATCTCCTCAGTCTTTCAGCCAATTATCGCTCAGGGAGGTGCCTGTGGATGTACAGGAAGCACGCCGGCTCCCGATTGGAATTGTGTTCTTCAAACAACTCAAATCCTCATAAACGACTTTGTCACCTTTGCAACAATCGTCATCACTATCTTCATCGCCTGGGCCGGCTTCACGTACATACTGAGTCCCACAAGTCCCGAGAAGCGTCAGCAAGCCAATGCGCGCATTCTGAACGCTGTTATAGGACTCGTGATCGTTCTCTGTGCGTGGCTTCTGGTTAATACGGTGATGGGAGTTTTATACAATGGAGAATTTGGTCCTTGGAACTCCATACTTACCAGTTCAGGTGGCACAAACTGCATCATCGCTAAAGGTCCTCCCCCAAGCCTAGGAACCGCTATTGGGGGGCTTTTAGCGGGAAACAACACAAGCTCTACAGGCAACGCAGCGGGGGGACCGCCGGTGGCAGGAGGGGTTGGAGGGTCAACAGCGAATGCACCACTCAACGCCTCTGGAGCAGGCGGAGCATGTTCCGCAAGCAACGTTCAGTCTTCAGCAGCAGCGGAGGGAGTAAATATTTCAAGCTCGGACGCAAACACTCTTGCCTGTCTTGCGCAATACGAAAGTAACTGCGGCGCGGTCAATCAGAATTATAAATGGGGGAATGGATCAAGTGCTTACGGCGCATTCCAGATCACCCTACAAAGTAATGCGCAGTATCTTAATAATCCAGCGTGTGAATCGGCTGTAGGCGCCACGGGCCCTCTAAATTGTCAGCAGGGGTTTAGCGGCGGCAATCCAATTCCCGGAAGTTCAATTGCTGCGACGTGTGAACGAGCTGCAGCAAATCTTGGTTGCAGCGCAGCAGCAGCAGCAGCGCTCTATGATCAGAGTGGTATTAAGAATTGGACTGCTGATCCTAATGCAAGCAAGCAAGGCTCTTGTGGGTCATAATTAATGACGTTACTATTTCTTTTATGAAACGTTTACTTATTATCCTCGCTGTCCTCCTTGTGATTCTCGTTGTTATCATGGGAATCTTGTTGGCACAAAATAGTAAGCAGACCTCGCCGAGTACGAATACCTCATCTGAATTTCCTCTCGGAAATTCCCGAAATCCAACAGAGGCATCTACATCTACAGCTGGGAATACCTCCGTTCCATCAGTCTTAGGTGGCACCATTGCCACAAGTGATTTTATTCATAATGGTACGACAGTACAGGACATTGAGAACCCTACTAACTATTATCTTGCAGGGAGTCTTGGCTATTGCTTATCAAATGGTTCGTGTCCCTCAGGTGCAAGTTCTACTGACTTCAATGTTGTATATTCTACGCAAAACCAATCCTTTATCATCAGCCTTTTGCAGGAACCTCTTGGAAGCTCGCGCGAGGAAGCGCAGCAATTTCTAATGAATACTCTTGGGATCTCCGAACAAAGTATGTGCAATCTTAAATATTTTGTTCTAACAGCCGTTAGTGTAAATTCGGCACTTGCTGGGGAGAATCTTGGATTTAGCTTCTGTCCAGGAGCAATAGCGCTTCCGCAATAGACATACACAAGTGGTTAGCAGAATGCTGCTATAGTTATAACAACATGAGACGAGTTGCACATTTCGCATCTGTCATTTTCCTTGTTTTTCTCATAAGCACACCGATTCTTGCGCACGCCGCCATCTCCTCAGTCTTTCAGCCAATTATCGCTCAGGGAGGTGCCTGTGGATGTACAGGAAGCACGCCGGCTCCCGATTGGAATTGTGTTCTTCAAACAACTCAAATCCTCATAAACGACTTTGTCACCTTTGCAACAATCGTCATCACTATCTTCATCGCCTGGGCCGGCTTCACGTACATACTGAGTCCCACAAGTCCCGAGAAGCGTCAGCAAGCCAATGCGCGCATTCTGAACGCTGTTATAGGACTCGTGATCGTTCTCTGTGCGTGGCTTCTGGTTAATACGGTGATGGGAGTTTTATACAATGGAGAATTTGGTCCTTGGAACTCCATACTTACCAGTTCAGGTGGCACAAACTGCATCATCGCTAAAGGTCCTCCCCCAAGCCTAGGAACCGCTATTGGGGGGCTTTTAGCGGGAAACAACACAAGCTCTACAGGCAACGCAGCGGGGGGACCGCCGGTGGCAGGAGGGGTTGGAGGGTCGCCCACGCCTAATAGCTCAGTACCTAGTGGCAGCGGTTGTCAGCCACAACCTTCCACAGGGGAAAGTGGACCTTCATCAGCGATATGTGCACAAGCTGCTGCTTTCTACGGTACTAATACCAATGTTCCCAATACCGATAATGGAAATAAAGCATGCGCATGGTCAGTGAATCAGGTAATACAGAAGGCAGGACTTTCGCAGGTGGGTTCAAATCCCTACGCTGTTTCGTCAGTGCAAAGCGCATTGAATTCAGGTAGAGGAACACAAATTCCGGCATCTCAAGCACAATGTGGAGATCTAATATTTGCGAATGGAGCATCACACGTTGGTGTTTGTATGAATACAGGCTGCACTAGTGTCTTGTCGAATTCTTCATCGCAGGCCAGCTTCCAATGGTGCAGCGGATCTACTTTCCAAACGGGTCAGCAAGGTACAATTTATCAAGTAACGAACTAGCTAGGATCATGAAAAAATACACTCTTCTCATAGTCTTAGTTCTAATTTTAGGAATTCTTCTATGTACGGAAGTCATTATCTATCTCTTTCGATCTTCGAATAGTGCAGGGAGTTCCTCAATGAGTCAGAATACATTCCCAGAGGCGGAACAAAGAGCCGCTTCTCCGACTGTCATCAATCAAGCATTCCTAAGTCAATCGAAGGAAATTCCCAATATACAATTGCAGGGGGCAATCGTAGCCATGCCTTATGCTTTAGAAAATTGGGGTAACGGGAATATGGGAGGACAAGCGTTGCTTAAATATGATCCAGCAACTGGATGGAAAGTTATCTCCTTAGGTGGCGGAGAATGGGATGCTCCTTCTCTTGTCCAAGAAGGAGTACCTCAGAATCTTGCCGAGCAATTAGTTGCTGATAACCACTAATTGGAGTTTTCGTAACCACGCTTTCTGACGGCGTGCATAGTGCCAGAGTTTACTCGAGAGTGCTGGGAACAGCGATTCTTCTTCGCGCTCTCCACGAAGATATTCTCCAATCACCCGATATTCAAGGCCGAATTCATTCAGGCGGGTATCACCTACTCGCTCTCGAACATTCCGCACTTCCTCGACAAGTCCTTTTGAAAGAGTTTCTTTGAGACGAGTATCGATGCGCGTACGAAGCTCTTCCTTAGAAGGGTTCAAAACAATCCATTCAACTTCGTAAGGAAGTCGGGATGCAGTACGCAGAGGCACCTGTCCACGTGCACGTATGATCTCGAGTGCACGCAGGAGTCGTCGTCTGTTTCGTACATCGAGTTGTTCAAATCGAACCGGATCTCTTTTCCTAATCTCATCCGCAAGACTCTCGGTCGATCTTTTTTCAAGTTCGATTCGGTATTCCGCATCGAGTGGGATTTGAGGTAATCCATGTAAGAGCGCATCGAAATAAAAGTGCGTGCCTCCTGCCAGGATAGGCGTTTTATCTTGTTCGTGTAGTCTTAAGATTAACTCCTGCGCATCATGCACGAAATCGCCCGCGCTATAGTTCTCATGCGGATCTCGAATATTGATAAGATGATGCGGAATACCCTGCATCTCCTCAGGTGTAATCTTTTCGGTTCCTATATTGAGACCGCGATAGACCTGTCGTGAATCGACAGAGATTACCTCCCCATTTAATTCCTGAGCGAGTTCGATCGCTTTTGCTGATTTACCCGAGGCAGTTGGGCCAGCGACAAAAACCACTCGTTTTTTATGCGACATATGAGTAGCTACGATGCTATCACAAAAGCTTAAGGGCACATAAAGAAATGCCATGAAATTGCCAAAATGACGAGTGCCGGAGGCGAGACTCGAACTCGCACGCCCTAATGGACAACAGGTTTTGAATCTGTGGCGTCTACCAATTCCGCCACTCCGGCTCATCGATAATCCTACGCCGACTGTGCGCATCTGACAACGCACATGCTAAAATTACGCGAATGGAACAGCGGTCGAAACTCAATTACAGCGAACCGACAAAATATGATTCGGTCTTTTGGGTGCAGGTCGATCGCATTCAGCCAAACCCGTATCAGCCGCGGCGCGAGTTTGATGAAGAGCGACTCAAATCACTTGCTGAAAGCATCCGTCAGTATGGCGTATTGCAGCCACTTGTGGTTACTCGTGCTGATGTCGAGCGTTCAGATGGAGGCCTTTCGAGTACGTACGAACTTATCGCAGGTGAGCGTCGCCTGCGCGCCGCTCGTCTTATAGGACTACGTGAAGTACCGGTAGTGATACGGTTGGGTGAACAGACCGATCACATGAAACTCGAGCTCGCTATCATTGAAAATCTTCAGCGTGAGGACTTGAATGCAATGGATCGTGCAAAAGCACTTGCTCAATTAGCGAATGATTTCGGTCTTACGCATGTGGAAATTGGCACAAAGGTTGGAAGGAGTCGCGAATTTGTCTCAAACTCAATACGACTTTTAGCGCTCCCTGAGGATATACAGAATGCTCTCAGCGCGCGGGAAATATCGGAAGGGCACGCGAGGGCGCTACTGATGCTTTCAAGTCGTCCCGAAGAACTCAATACGCTTTTCAAGGATATAATGCTTAAAAAAACCTCAGTACGCATGACCGAACAACTTGCGCGGCGCATTGCGCAAGACAAGATCAGGAAACATGACAAAACGCCTGAGATTATGGAGCTTGAAAAGAGTCTTACTGAAACACTCGGTACCCGTGTGATTATTGAAAGTCGACCCAATGGAGGTCGTTTACTCATTGAATTTTTCTCACCCGAAGATCTTTCGCACATCGCTGCAGTGCTTAATACGCCTGTAGATTCAGCAGAAATTCTGAGCCCTAATACGTCGGCTATCTTTGTTGATGGGTTAGATGAAATATCTGATATTTCGAGCACTTCAAAGACAAATCCCGAGCAAACAGACGAGAGAGGTGGAGCCCCTCCTGAAGACGATCTTTATTCAGTCAGTAATTTTAGTGTCTAAAGCTTGGCGTATCACGCACCTTTATTTTCCCTTATTCTTCTGACGACTTTTTGATTTCGTTTCTGAAGCTTTCGGCATTGATTTAGATTTCTGTAACTCGAGCGCATTTCGAATGTGGCGTTTCGCAATTGCAGTGCGTGCATACTCAAGCCACTTTGCCGTTGGATGCGCGGAGTTTCGTTCATTGATCTCGACGATGTCACCGTTACGTAGACGTGTATCAAACGTGACCAGTTTGCCATTCACATTTGCGCCTGCCATATGGTTTCCAAGATCGCCATGTATTGCATATGCGAAATCAATCGGAGTCGAGTGGATGGGCAAGTCGATCACATCGCCACGTGGGGTGAATACAAATACGCGATGAGAAAAGAAATCACGTTTTAGTCCCTCGACAAATTCTGTCGATTCACCATCCATGCCATGTGCATCCGCGAGCTCGGTGAGCCACGAAGGGCCGATACTATTCTTCGGTGCTTTCTTACTTTTGTGATCAGGGATGGGGGTCTCCGGAGCTTGCTTTCGTGAAAAATTAAGAAGGGTAGGCACGAGGTCGCGAATCCAGGGGAATGAAAGTCGCTCGAATGCATTCTTATTCGCTTGTTTTCCAAGTTGTTTGTACGACATATGAGATGCGATACCATACTGCGCTTCCTGATGCATATCTTTTGTGCGTATTTGAATCTCGACAACACCAGCCTCGCTCGTGAGCACCGTTGTGTGAAGTGATTGATACCCGTTCGGTTTTGGAAAAGCTATGTAATCCTTGAATTCCCCTGGAAGGGGCTTCCACTGCGAATGAGCCACGCCGAGTGCAATGTAGCAATCATCAATGGTTGAAACAATGACACGTAGGGCAGCGATATCATGTATCTTTGTGATGTCGTCCTCTTTACGACGTAGTTTCTGATGCAAGCTCCACAAGCCCTTCATGCGGATCTCGGTACGAAAATCCTTTATTCCCTTACGAACAAGGCCATGCTGAAGTTCTCTTTGCACGCGTACAAGGCCTTTTTCTGTTTCCTTGGTCTTTGATTTACGGACATCAAGCGCATGTTTGTAAGCATCTGGATCGATCGCAGGAAAGGAAAAATCCTCAAGTTCCTTCTTAAATTTCCCCATACCAAGTCTATCGGCAAGCGGAGCATATATTTCGAGCGTTTCGAGCGCAATGCGATGACGTTTCGGCTCTGGGACGTGCTCAATCGTGCTCATATTGTGATATCGATCAGCGAGTTTGATGATGAGCACTCGCACGTCAGCTGACGTTGCAACCAAAAGGCGTCGGAGTGACTCTGCATGACGTTCTGCGCCCCGATACTTATGCTTACCAAGCTTGGTAACACCCTCAACTAAAAAGCGCACCTCAGCGCCAAATTCTTTCTCAATTTGTTCTTCCGTGACATCTCCATCTTCAATAGTGTCGTGGAGCAATCCGGCTGCGACCGTAGGAGCATCCATGCCAATGGTTGCAAGATGCAAAGCGACCGCCGCAGGATGCATAATGTATGGTTCGCCCGAGTACCGTGCATGGCCCTTGTGTGCATTCTCTGCAAATGTGTAGGCTCTCTGTATAAGCGCCTCGTCCTCAGGCGTATGTTCTTGAAGTGCTGCGATGATTTCCTTGACGGTTGTCATATGCTAAGGCGTAGTATATCATTGCGGGAAGAGTCTGTCATTGGCTTTGCGATGTCGACAAAACACAACAATTAGGTGAAGGGAACGTATCGTGGATGAAAATCCTTCGCGTTGCAAGGGGTGTGAGAAAGAATTTCTATTTATCGAACTCGTCGGCGGACTGTGCATCTGGTGCAGAGGAATTGACCTCTCTGAATTACAAGCCTTGTATGGCATCGCTGGAAACTTAGACAAAGCGTCTGATGAGGGGGATACGAAAACCTTCACCTGCGAAGTAATTCCGCTTAGGAGCACGAAATAGGACAAGCTCGATATTACGCTAGGGACGAAGCATTTACGCTTCGCCTCTTTTTATTTTAAATACTCTGCAGCAGCTTCGGGCGTTAGCTCCTCAGCGGATTCGCTTTCTGGAAGGTAAATGCGGCGCAGTCCTTTTTTGAGAAAGAGTCCTTGTTTTGATTTGTAAAGAACGATTACCTTTCCCGTCTTTGGGTTTTTACCAATCTCTTTAACAATATCGACACCTCGCGGTGGTTTTTTTGGTTCTGCAAGAACCGCAAGAGCTTCGTCGAGTGTAATGGTATAGGGGTCCGCTTTTTTGATGGAGCGAAATTCACCATCATGTGCAACGTATGGCCCAAAACGTCCGACATTAGCGGTAACCATTTTTGCGCTCGATGGATGGAGACCAAGATCTCGTGGAAGTGAGAGAAATTTCAAAGCATCGGCAAGGGAGAGCGTTCCTAGATCGGTACCCGGTGGGATGCTCGCACGCTTCGCAGCTTGTTTGGGGCGTCCCCGACCCTTCTTTTTTGAAACCTTTTTCTTTTTTGCGTTTGAGGCTGACTCCTCGACTGTGATTAAAGGCTTTTCCTGCTCAATTTGATTAGTCGTTTCATCCTCGACTTGAGGCAACAGCATCTCAACATAGGGACCATAACGGCCAGTGCGTATAAATATAGGATATCCAGTTACAGGGTCATTTCCAATCGGTTCGTCGCTTTTGAGCTCCGTGCCATCTTCTTGTCGAGCACCATCGCAGTCAGGATAGCGAATACAGCTCATAAATATGCCACCGCGTCCGAGTTTGAACTCCATGGGCGAGCTACATTTCGGACATTTAAATTCCTCAGGAACGGGGCCAAGCGATGTGGCTTTCGGAAGCTTATCCTTTGATTTAACTGCTTTTTCAAATGGCGTGTAAAAATCTTGCATTGTTTTTTCGTACCCGCGCTCGCCTCGTGCGATCTCGTCAAGCTCGTCCTCCATCTCTGCGGTAAAGGAATCAGAAACGTAATTTGCGAAATGCTCCTCAAGCCATCCTGAAACAACCATACCGGTTGCTGTTGGCATAAGCGTGCGTCCTTCCTTGAGGACATAGCCGCGATCCTGAATTGTTTTCATGATGGACGCATAAGTTGATGGGCGACCGATTCCACGCTTTTCAAGCTCTTTGACGAGTCCTGCTTCGGTATAACGGTTTGGTGGTTCGGTTTGTTTTTCAAGGGAACCGAGAGACAGAAGAGTTACAGGTTCTTTTTCAACGAGCTTTGGAAGTTCTATGTCCTCGCCTCGTGCCTTTGTATCAAGTGCAAGCCAGCCTGGGAACGTAATTCGTGAGCCGGACGCAGCAAATAAGGGAATAGATGCATCTGCTTCCAGACGAACCCGTGTCGCAAGGGTTCTCGCCGCTTTCATTTGGGAGGCGAGTGCGCGCACACGAATAAGTTCATAGAGTCGCTGCTCATCTGGTATCGTACCTGCGCGTTCCTTAAGAGGATCAGTGGGTCGAATTGCCTCATGGGCTTCCTGTGCATTTTTGCTCTTCGTCTTGTAGATATGCCTCTCGGCATATTCACCACCAAATTGCTTCTCAATAACGCTAAGCATTTTCGACACCGCATCGACGGACAGATTCACCGAGTCGGTACGCATATACGTGATATGACCCGCTTCATATAATTTTTGGGCTGCGCGCATCGTTCGTGATGGTGAAAAGCCAAGACGTGTTGAGGCTACCTGTTGGAGTGTTGATGTTGTGAATGGGGCGCGCGGGTTACGAATCTCGTCACGTTCACTTACTTCTGCTACTGTCCACACGGCCTTACGCCCGAGGGTTACAAGGCGCTCTGCTTCCTCGGCGGTCGCAGGCTTCTCGGTACACGAAGCAGGGAATTCAGCGTACGCTTGTATCTGTTTTGTCTTGAATAAGGCATCGAGCACGAAGTAGGTATCGGGGACAAATGCGAGAATCTCGCGCTCGCGTTCAGCAAGAATACGTAGTGCAGGTGACTGGACACGTCCAGCTGAAAGTCCATAGCGAACCTTTTTCCAAATGAGTCCAGAGAGGTCATACCCAACGATGCGATCAAGCACGCGTCGTGCCTCCTGCGCGCGTCGCAAATGCTCATCAATCTGACGTGGGTGTGCGATAGCTTCTTCAACCGCAGGCTTTGTGATCTCATGAAATACGACTCGTTTTGCATTTTTAAGACCAACGGCTTCCTTTATATGCCACGCGATAGCTTCGCCTTCACGGTCGGGGTCAGTTGCAAGTAGTACCTCACGAGCAGTCGCCGCAGCACGTTTAATGCGCTCAATTACTTCTCGTTTTTCAGCGGGTACGACGTAGTGTGGAATAAACCCCTCTTCGATCGAGACGGCATCCTTGTTACTCTTTGGGAGATCGCGCACATGGCCTACCGATGCGAGCACCTCGTAATCGCTTCCAAGATAGTGTTGAATAGTTCTCGCTTTAGCAGGCGACTCAACAATGAGAAGTATCTTTCCTTGCGTTGTAGTTTTTGGTGAAGCCATTTTGCTACTCATACCGCATCTTCTATATAATGGTCAAGTTTTTGCTGTGGAGGATTAACTCATGATGAAGTTGCAAATGGTTATCAAAGTCAACTGATATATGCTTTATATCGAATATGAAACGCTAATATTCTTATAAGAATGCATCTATACCAACTTATTATTTCCTTACGCTTCCCGGCTTTCCCTTTCTACCGTAAAATGGAGCGATCATGCTTGATATCCACTTTATTCGCGAGAATGCTGAGCTTGTAAAAGAGAGTGCTCGAAAGAAGCATGTGGAAGTCGACATCGATCGACTCCTTGTAGTCGACGAAGAACGGAAGCAGTTGCGCCAAGAGATGGATAGGAAACGTGCTGAGCAAAATCGCACAAGCAATTTAATCGCACTCGCTAAGGATATAGAACGCACAAAATACATTGAGAGCATGCGATTTGTAAAAGACAGTCTTGCCGAAGTTGAAGAGAAGTTTAACAAGGCGACCGAGGAATGGACGAAGCTCATGCTCGCTGTGCCGAATATCCCGTCGCCCGACACTCCTGAAGGTCTGGACGAATCAGGCAATGTTGTGGTGCGACAGTGGGGAGAGAAAACAGTGTTTTCATTTACGCCGAAGCCTCACTGGGAAATTGGAAAAGAACTCCACATGATTGATACGGAAAAGGCCGCAGAAGTTTCGGGAGCTCGGTTTGCATATATCATGGGAGATCTCGTACTGCTGCAATTTGCGCTTGTCGACCTCGTGCTTAAAACCTTGGGCTCGAAAACAAAGCTCGAGGAGATTATTCGCAAAGCTGGTCTTGATGTAAATTCTCGCCCCTTTATACCCGTCGTACCTCCTGTCATGATGCGTAAGAATGTTATGGGTCGTATGGCACGTCTCCACCCACTCGAGGAGCGATACTATCTTGAGAAAGATGATCTCGTACTTATCGGCAGCTCAGAGCATACTCTTGGTCCACTGCATATGGATGAGATTATAGAAGAATCTCGACTGCCCCTGCGATACGTTGGATACTCAACTTCGTTTCGTCGCGAAGCTGGCGCTGCAGGAAAAGATACTCGAGGCATCCTTCGCCTCCATCAATTCGACAAGCTTGAAATGGAAAGCTTCGTACGCCCTGAAGACGGTTATCGAGAGCAGGACTTCTTTGTCGCCATTCAAGAGCATCTTATGCAAACTCTGGAGCTTCCCTATCAAGTCGTACTCATTTGTACAGGAGACATGGGCAAGCCCGATCATCGGCAATATGATATCGAAACCTGGATGCCAGGACAGGACGCCTATCGAGAAACACAAACCTCAGATTACATGGGGGGGTATCAAGCACGCCGCCTAAATACACGCGTTCGAAGTACAAGTGGAGAACTCGCTCACGTGCACATGAATGATGCTACGGCATTTGCAATTGGTCGGACACTTATTGCTATTATAGAGAATTATCAGCAAGCCGATGGCACTATTCGCGTGCCGGAGGTTCTTGTACCGTATGTCGGAAAGGAAATCCTGGGACATACAGCCTAAAAAGAAAACTCCCGCTCCAAGAGAGCAGGGATCGTCACGATTCTCGGAGCGGCGACCAATGCATGACGTGCCTCGTCCTATGCGCCAGAGGCGAGTAGTTGTGGAGCCAGAACGAGCACTGGTAGCTCAGGAGCGTATCGCGTCCCGCGCTCAAAAAGTTGCACAACCAATCCGTAGACGAAAGATACCGCAAGGGAAAGATCGTGAACCACTTAAGGCACGTCGCAAGCGCGCTCGCAAGCGCCTGCGGATGATTTTGTGCATACTCTTTATTCTTATTGGTATAGGGATACTAATTGCCTTGTGGCAGCCCGTATTCCGTATTGAGCAAGTCCAAGCAGCGGGACCAGACGCTACGGGCGTAGAAACTACCGCAACAACCAATCTCTATGGCACTATCGGGTACGTTATTCCAAGGAACTCCGTCTTCTTTTTTCCGCAAGAACAGATTCGTCTAGCCATACTTAAGAAATACCCAGACATTTCAGCGGTTTCAATCTCACGTACTTCTTTCGATTCAATTGTGCTTGAAAGCATATCGCGAGAATCAGCATTCCTTTGGTGCGGACAAGAATATGGAAATGGATCGAGCCCGGACGTGTCACCAACCAATTCTGCTTTGGCGATCACCCCTCTTGCTACGAGTACCGTTTCAGAGCCACAAAAAACCACGGTAAGCATACTGACGTCGTCATCAAGTCCCCAAGCAGTTTCTGTAGCCACAAACCCGTCAGCTCCACTAACCTGTTACAACACAGATAATCAAGGTTTCATTTTCTCGGCTGCGGGAAATGCTGCTTCTTCGACTGGCGTGCTTGAGGTATATGATCCTCTTCAGAATCCCTCTGCATCCCCGATTGGACAGAAAGTTGAAAATGCTACCTCAATCCCTAACGCGCTTGAGTTTGTGAAAGCAATAAAGACACTTGGCGTACCAATTGTATCGCTAGTGATTCGATCCGATGAGGCCGACCTCTATGCGCAGAGTGGTACACGCATTACATACGTACTTGGCGATGAGCAAGCAGCCGCAGAACTTGCGAGCTCCGCATTTCCCTCACTCAACCTGAATGACGGTTCGCTCGAATATGTGGACTTACGTTTTAGCGGCAAGGTGTATTTCAAGAAAATTGCCAGTGGCTCTAATACAGGCAACGTAAGCGAAGGAACCAGCACGTCTCAGTAGTCGTGGAGTATTCGTTCTTTGTACGCTAAGGTGCTTCTATGGAATCATTCTGGAAAAGACTCCCGAAACCCTTTTTCGTACTTGCGCCAATGGCGGATGTGACGGATCCTGCGTACCGGCGACTTATAGCAGAGACGCATGCACCAGATGTTATGTGGACCGAGTTTGTATCGGCTGATGGATTGTATTACACGCGTGAGAAGGGAGGCATTCCGGATGATGAAAACCCACTCATGCGTGACCTAGAGTATCTAGAGAGTGAACGGCCAGTCGTGGCTCAATTTTTTTCGAGTAAGCCAGAAATGATCGAATATGCTTCAAGGCTTGCTGCTATCCACCAATTTGATGGGATTGACCTCAATATGGGATGCCCCGATAAATCAATCGAGAAACAAGGGTCCGGTGCGGCGATGATAAAGACGCCAGAACTTGTGAAAGAAATTATGATGGCAGCCCGAAGAGGAGCTGCGCAGGGGAAGGCAAATGGGGATCCACTCCCAGTCTCCATTAAGACTCGCATTGGCTACAACCATGAAAGTATCAATGAATGGATTGGAACTCTTCTTAAAGAAAAACCGGATGCGCTTACGGTACACCTACGCACACGCAAAGAGATGTCGAGCGTAGAAGCACACTGGGAACTCATGCCAAAGATCATTGCGCTACGAAACGAACTTAGTCCCGAAACACTTGTTATTGGCAATGGAGATATAAAGGATCTGGAGGATGCGCATGAAAAAGCTGCTACATACGGTGTAGACGGAGTTATGCTTGGGCGTGCTATTTTCGGCAACCCTTGGCTTTTTAGTCTTCGCATCCCGGCAGATATATCATTTGAAGAACGTCTTCATGCGCTAGCCAAGCTCGCGAGATATTTTGGGGAACTCCGCCCTCAAAAATCCTTCCACATTTTGAAGAAGCACGTTAAAGCTTTTGTCACAGGATTTGAAGGTGCCGCTTTACTGAGGCAGAAGCTTATGGAGGTCGAGAGCATCGAAGCCATGATAGGCGAGATTGAAGAACTCGTTCCGCATTAAGCACTCTTTATTTACAGGACTGTTTTTATATGGGGATAACCTGATTGCAGACACTATAGAGGCATGCTAGGATTCTCAGGAACTTGGAACACCGACTTAAAAAGCGATCAGTACAAGCGCGCCCCTGGCGCGAAGAAAAACGCCTTCCAACCGGAAGGCGTTTTTCTTTTTACTTGATTCATTTACTAAATCTAAAAAACCCATTCTATGAACATGGCATACAAGGCGAGCCACAAGGCAACCTCATTCAGCACCTCTATCAACGCGCTCCGCGCGTTTTTTCTTGCTCGCGACTTCGTTGAAGTTCACACGCAAGATAGACTTAGTATCCTCGCTGCCTGTGAGGATCCTACAACCGTTGCGACATACGAATATGAGAACCAACGTTGGCCACTTCCGCAGACGGGCCAAATGTGGCTCGAATATGAGTTATTGACCCAGCCTCAATATGCCGGAGTCTTCTGCGTCTCAACCAGCTATCGCAATGAGCCTAATCCCATTCCAGGACGACACGACAAAATCTTTCCCATGTTCGAATTCGAGGCATCCGGAACCATTGATGACCTGCGTACTTTAGAAGTAGATCTTTGTGAAATATCTTCAACTCGGAAGTGCACAGGAGTTTACGCACCACACCTATCGTGATCTTGCCAGTAGATACAAAACTGCTGAACTCACGAGCGAACATGAAAAACGCATCGAGGAAGATTTCGGAAGAGTTGCCTTCATTGAATATTTTCCCGAAGAAACATCACCATTCTGGAATATGAATCGTACACAAAAAGGTGCTGCGAAAATTGACGTCATTATTGATGGCATAGAGACCATAGGTTCGGCGGAGCGCAGCACTGATCCAGAAGATATGCGCAGGCGATTTAAAACCATCTCAGACGGAGAATACGCAGATTTACTCTTTCGGATCTTCGGGCAGGAGCGGGTTGAGGCCGAACTCGAGCAATTTCTAGCGCTTTCATTCTTCCCCCGTTTTGGGGGTGGGATTGGCATGACCCGCATGATGCGAGCTTTGGAAAAAAGCAGTTAATCCCTATATACTGAGTGCATGGCTCATCAGTCGCTCTATCGTGCGTATCGTCCTTCAAACTTTAAGGAGGTTGTAGGACAGGAACAAATAACTAAGGCGCTTATTGAGCAGATGGCTTCTGAAAAGGTAGGACATGCTTATCTCTTCGCCGGTTCTCGCGGCCTTGGCAAAACCTCAATTGCGCGAATATTCGCAAAAGAACTTGGCACCACTGAGCGTGACTTATATGAAATTGATGCTGCTTCCAATAACAGTGTCGACGACATCCGTGCACTTACAGAAAATGTCTACACGCTCCCATTTGAGTCGAAATATAAAGTCTATATTCTCGATGAGGCGCACATGCTTTCGAAGGGCGCATGGAATGCATTTTTAAAGACTCTCGAAGAACCACCTGCGCACGTAATATTCATTCTTGCGACGACCGAGCTGTCGCGTATTCCTGAAACTGTTCAATCGCGCTGCCAGGTATATGAATTCAAGAAACCATCACGTATGGGTCTTGCAAAATTAGTTGTCGAAGTTGCAAAGAAAGAAGGATATACGATTGAATCCTCAGCAGCAGATCTTATCGCAATTCTTTCAGAAGGTTCTTATCGCGACTCACTTTCAGTACTTGAGAGAAT
The DNA here is from genome assembly GCA_963851445.1 of uncultured bacterium. Classification (GTDB taxonomy): domain Bacteria; phylum Patescibacteriota; class Minisyncoccia; order Phycocordibacterales; family Phycocordibacteraceae; genus C7867-001. The sequence goes on from CAWKPH010000002.1 coordinate 28,794, forward strand.
ATTTGGCTCAGTGCAGGGAAAGAAAATTACGCGTGAAGATGCAGAACTTGCGACCGGCGCGCCTAAGCACGAACTCATAGAAAAATTCGTTACCGCACTATCAGAGGAGAATGCAAGCAGCGCACTTGGTGTCCTTCGTCGTGCTACGAATGAAAGTATTGACATGCCGCTCTATCTTTCGCTCGTTTTAGAGTATGTTCGCACCATATTGTTGGTTCGATTTGCCTCTGAACTCCGTAAGGAATTAGAGGATGAGCTTGGCACTGATGAATATGCTGAAGTGGAGAAGCTAGCAATGGCTAAGGATTCGAAGCTAACGCACGAGACACTCCGTGTCCTACTCGATGCCACCGAACGGATGCGTTTTTCGCCGATTCCATCTCTATCACTTGAACTTGCCGTCTTTGAGCTTATCGGGCAGGATGGAGAAAGCGCATGAGAGTGCCGTCTGTGCTCTGCAAGTGCGCTAAAATGAATATATTGGGAGATCGTCTAACGGTAGGACAGCGGCCTTTGAAGCCGTGAATCTAGGTTCGATCCCTAGTCTCCCAGCAGACTTGGACAGGTCGCCAAATCGGCCATCAGCAGGAACGGTTTCGCGGCGCAGACGTTGAGTTTTCCAGCCGCCATCGTGGGGTTTGATGCAACGGTTTTCAGAATCATCCGCTTTTCGTCGTCGGGAGCGACGGAAAACCAATCCGCGGCCTGGTTGCAAAACGAAATCAGCTGGCGCAAGGGTTTGATGCAATCCTCCGACTCCGCAGGCCCAGCAAGCTTTTCGGCAAATCGTCGCTGCTCTGCCTGAAGGGTCTCTCGCTGCAGGATAAATTCCTCATCAGTGAGTAGGTTGCGCAGCCGTAGGCTGGTGAGCTCACGGAGTTGTCCCTGAACGCTCTTGAGCGCCTTTTCCGCCAACGCGCGGCCGGCGACTAGTTCCGCCTTCAACTGGTCGTTGAGAAGTTCGAGGGTCGACGTCATCCAGTCATCGATACCCGGATCGGGGCGTACGCCGCCACAGGGCGCACCATTCTGCAGATCGACGCTGACACGCCAGTTGTTCTCTTTCGTTTGGCGGCCGACTCAGGAGAGTCGCCGATACAATCAATTGCAGTAGCCGACGACGGCACCGTCTTTTTCTCCACCGAAAACCGGGTCTTTGCTCTGCTGGATGGGGGAGCGTTGTCGATCGTCAACAACAACGGGGGCGAGTTGCGGATCCGCGAGGGATACCTCTACGTGCTCAATCCAAAGGGCCCGCTCCTATTCCGGGTCAGTCCCACGTCGAAACAAATCTTCGCCGGAGGAGGTCAATGAAAATCGTCAGATTGCGACTGAGATCGGGACCAATTCAGCAGATTGAAGCGGGACCTCCGCCTCTCGAATCAAGCGGGTCGATTCTGCGTCAGGAGACGATCGAACCTGTCGACCATCGCCCACGCGAGTCTTTCGCGGAATGACATTGCTGCTTCTCTATCCTCGTCGTACGCGACACCAACAGACAGGTATTTTCTCACCGAGTCTCTGAGCGCGGTGTCCCCGACAAGGATTGCCGCGACATCATCTATAGATAGTGAATTGACGTCGTGTCTGTCCCGATCTGACTCCCCAGACACCGACGCAAACCAGCTATCTATAGCAGCTTTGACGTCATGCCGCCTGCCCAGGGGATCATTGTTAATAATATTTGGAGAAGTATTCCTTTCGTAACTTTGCATTTGCCTAGAATGCTAACACGATTTTCAGTCTTCGGCGCCATCGATCGTGTGGACAGCATTATCGCAAGCCAACATTATTTTTCCGATCGTTCGCCTTATCAAGGACGTCGCGCCGCGCCGCCGCGCTGCGGTCGCCAGTGTCCAGACCGCGCTGCCTATGATCGCCATTAATCGCAACGCGAATTGACCGAAGCGCCTCGGCGTAAAGTCCTCGACGTGCCTCATCCTGCGCCCACCGAAATTGTTCATAAGCATCCGTGGCGGAGGGATTCCTACCAATAACTACAAGATTGTTTATACCTTCATCCAACACCCCAAGACGTTCGGATAGATCACTGAAACCCCATTCCAAAGCCGAAACGATTTCGCGGCTTGAATCGCGGATCTCGGACTCGATACCGGAGAGGCCTTTGCGAACTGTGTTGTCAAGGTCGGTGATGCTCTCACGCACCTCCAGGTTTGTCCGCGCGACATCACTGAGGCGGCCCGAAAGCAATTCGTTTCCATCGGCCATGTTTTTGGAAACCTGGAGTCCGATTTCCTTTAGATCATCTATGCTAGCCACAAGCTCTCTTGTTTGACGGTCGGCGATAAAGCCAATACCGCGCATCTGAAAGCGGTACCTCATCCATTGGGGATAGGTGAAATTAGTTTTGACGTTGTATTCGTAGTTGTACCTGAGGTCGTCAATAAAAGACATTATCCGATCTCCCAGAGAAATGTCGCTGTATAAAGTTCACTATCAACAGGTGGAAAATGGTGGCCAGTAATACACATTGTATACTGTGATCATGTCTGAAGCACCGCGATTTACACGTGCTGTCGATCCGGAAAGTCGCCGCGAAGCGAGAGTCGAAGTTCTCAAGGGTCGTGTTGACGGAATCTTAGCGGGCACTTTTCTATTTGCGCAACGAACGATTGAGCAGCTCCAACAATACATGGCCGATCCCTCGGAGGTAAGCGCCACTGGCCAGGCGCCAGCTTGGATGAATGACGAGCTCATTCGAGAGTTGGCCCAGGCGGAGGTGAGAAATCAACTCACCCGCGCCAAAGACGTACTTGCGGCAGGCTACCCAGTTAACGCAGAGGCTTGGTTGCATGGAGTTGAGGAGCAAATCAAGTTGCATGAATCGCTTGGCCGTCTGACAGCTGAGGAGGCGGCGGACTTTGAGTCCGAAGTAGCGGAAATCAGAAATGGTCCGGACGATCCGACCCAGGAGGACTCGGAATGATCCCAACGGTGGATATTGCATAAGGGAAAGGGTCTTGGATTCGTGTTCCGCCGCCGCTGATTGGGTCGTCGACCTGCACGCTCCGGTGATTCCGACGCGCCCTGGCAAAGACTTAGGTCGGTTCGCGCGGAACTAAGCCGCAATCGTATGCGCGTGACGCATAGAGCACCGTCGTGCGCCAAACGGCCACCGACCCCAAAATCAATCCGGACCTCCCGCGCATTCGGGAGCGCCGGAATGGTTCCGACGCTCCCGTCATGCACGGGAGATTTCAATGAACAGTACAGTTCTTTCCAAGCCGCGGGCCGACGTGCACCAGGCCGTCACCGACAAGATCATCACCGCCATCGAAGCGGGTGCCGGGGAGTTCGTCATGCCTTGGCATCACAAGGGGCCAGCCAACGGCGGACAGGGTGGTGCGTCGGCCACGACCGGCTTCCCATACACAAGCCCATCCGGCGAGGAGAGCGCCATAGCCTGATCGAGGTGGTTTGCGATGACTCCAAGCCCCTTCGGGCGTTGAGGGGGTGCCGGAAGATTGCCTGGTGCATCGAGGTCCCATGGCGAATAACCAAACGGTGGCAATCAATTTCCAGGAGACCATATTGGTATCAACCGGCAATGACAACAATTGAGAGATATGTTAACTTTTCACTATGGAATCATCACCTGATACGAACGGTCCTAGTCCACGTACAAGGAAGGAAGATACAAAGTCAAAGCGCGCTTTAAGCTATGCGGCCGTTTCGGTTGCATTATTGCTATTGATAATCCTTACTGTCGGTGGATATATTCTACGCTCGTCATATTACCAACAAAAGCCAGCTGTAGATGTACAGACACTAAATCATTTTGTATGTCGTAGCTCGACATATTCGATCTCCGTCTTCAATAATGGAAATGCGACGGGCGTATCGCTGGATGCGCCATCGGGACCAGTGACATTCTTAGGTCAAATTGGACCGGGTAACTATTTCACTCCCGAATCAGTTATCCCGTCTAGCTATATATCGTATTTATCGGAGCTGGGGACGTGCAAAAACTCCGATGGCTTGACGTTTTATCAAGTCTACAAGAGCGTTTCTACGAGCACATTGTCTCATTGAGCGAATGAAATAAGGGCCGCCTATTGCAGGGCTAATCCGAACGATTGGACGGGATCTGAAAAGCGGGGCGCTGTCCGGGGCGGAAGCTTTAGACTACCTGGAACCTCGGCCCCGCCAGGACGGCTGGTGCCCCGCGCCAGTTCTCGAATGGGCTGATAGCTAGCCCGCTACCATGCCTGCCACCGAAGCCGGCCATTGCGGCGATGAATTGGCCAGCGGCTGCGGGGCTGGCGGCAAGACCTTGGACCTGCTCCGCAGGATCAATCACTGTGGTCCCGCCGCTACCGTCAAGGGTGGTGACGACTAAGCGGGGGTTGGCCTCGCCCTGGGTCCATTCGGACTTGCCGACGACGCGGCGTCGGGTACTCCAGCTCTTGCGAGTGGTCCGCATGAAGTCCTTGAAGCGGCGGACCGGCTGAGACGCCGCTCTCCCGGAGGCACCCTTCATCATGACGTTCATATCCGTCCCATCCGTAGGTGACCATGCACTCATCGCGGGTTGAGCAAAGTGTTCGGAAACCACACCTGCCTAGATTCCGGTCGGTTTTCACACTAGCTGCGAACGCTTTGAGCGTGGCAAGGGGCTGTTGTTGTCGAGTAGCTCGGCCCCTTCTCGTCTGACGAGCTCAGAGAACTTTTTATTGAGAAAGGAATAAGTTATTCAAATGAGGATCTCAATGAGATTATTTATCCACTGATTGAAAAGTATTTAGCAGCCGGATATGCCATAGCGATTGACGCTAACTGTTCAAGAGTAGTGGGTAATACTCTTACCGGTGATAACTTCCGAGAATTTCAATCTCGAGCAGAGATGGAAAATACCGGCTTATCTGTCATAAAATATGGAAAACGCCATAAAGGAAACTCGTGGTACGTATGGACGTATAACGACCATGCTCACTTAGGCTAGAAGCATTCTGGATACTTTTAGAAAGCCATCTTCTAATAATAAAAACGTCCCCGGATTTAAAGCCGGAGACGCGGTCAGAATTGCCTCGAATTAGGCGAAACATTCTCGAAATGTTCTATGGAGAAATCAATGCCCGGCTCCTCCTCTAGATAAACTCTGAGGCGCGTAACGCCGATCACAATACGATCGAGTGTGTAATGGGCCCCAAGCTTGAGGTAGCGATCAACAGCTTCGAGCCCGAGTATCCTCCAGCTGTATCGGATTGTTGCGCCCGGTCGAGTTCGAAAGTCCATTACTGGACCCAGTAGCATTCGAGGTCTACGCGGCGTGATGAAATCACACGCGGACTGATCCCCAAAGATTTGGGCAAAATTACCATCAGCCAAAACTTATTCTCCCAGATGAACAAACGCAGAGAAAAGAATAGCATATACTGAATAAATTTCCAACATTCTCCCAAAAAGCCAATGTAATTGCTAAATCAGCTCATTATGCTGAAAAAGTGACACTTAAAAGTCTGTTTTCGTGTCACTTTTGTCACTATTTGAGGCCTATTGGATTCAGTACCGTACCCGGTACCCTTATTCTCAGAGAATTCCAGCGGTGAATGCAAAAAAATCTCAATCAGTTAACAATTACCGTAGAGGTCACTGTAGCCGACTGACCACTTGCGTTTGATACGGTAAAGATCGGCGCATACGTGCCTGCATTCTCATAGGCATGTGTAAACGTTGCTGAGGATTGAACACCTCCAGCATTAGCGGATTCGAGTTGATAGGGAACTGCAACCTCGTCTCCCCACCGTACTGAATACTGTAAATTAGTTGAGGCTCCAGTGTCTCCCACATTCACCGTCCATGTTCCCGTTTCTCCAGGTGAAAGTTCGGCTGGGCCCTGAATTCCGTTAATTGTAAGTGGTAACCCGGGAATTCCGTTTCCTGAAGTCACTGTAAATGTCTCACTATTGCTTGTCCCATTCGCATTCTCAACTGAAACAGTGTACGTTCCGGGCCCTACCAAGCGTACATATTCTGGACACATAAGATCACCCGTACAATTTGGTCCTATCGAAGAGGGAACTGTGAAGGTTAATGTTTCAAGTGGATTTCCGCAATTAAGATTTGACGTGCACATGATATTCATGGTTGAAGTGACTGGAATATTCGATATGGGGCCACCTCCAAAGAGGATTGTGTTATTTGAAGTAAAGCCATATCCGGTAATAGTTACCTGGGTGCCCACACTACCAGACGTAGGATACAGTGACTGAATGCTAACTGACGAATTAGGCGGCAGGGAACTACAGGTTAAGTTCTCAATAACCCCTCGGGTAATTGGGCCAACATATCCTGTTGGATTGACTCCATTCGCTTCCTGAAAACGCTTAACTGCGGCAAAAGTCAAAGGGCCAAAAACACCTACAGGAGAATAAGGAAAATAGGCTTTTTCTTGCAGATATGTTTGAAGCGTCGTTACCTCATTGCCTGACGAGTAATCGGTAGAACCGTAGTAGATATCATTAGTGAGCGATATGCAGGCAATCGGAGGTGTCATAACTTGAGCGTGGGCAATTCCCTGAGGCGCTGACACGAAAACAAGTCCTGTCATTAGCAATATTCCAATATATTTTTTCATAGGTGTTGTCATAAAGGATAAGACGCTCTACTCCAGGTATTATTACATTAAAGCAACACTCTAGTAACAGCTCTGGTATATACTTTGGCCATGACAACCGAAACCTCAAAGACAGCTCTATTAGTCATGGACGTACAACCGAACATCCTTGAGCGACTGCCAAACAAAGATGAATATCTCGCGAAAGTAAGGATGGCCATAAATATAGCTCATGAAAAGAAGCTTCTGGTAATCTACGTTGTTGTCGGCTTTCGGTCGAACTTAGTTGAAGTAAGTAGTTTAAACAAATCATTTGGCGCAATAACAAAAGAAGCTGCTGTTGCGATGGTAAATCCACTTCCTGCCATTGCGCCCCTTACAGACGACATTGTCGTCGTGAAGCGTCGTGTAAGCGCATTCAGTGGTAGTGATCTCGAAGTCGTTCTGCGCGCTCAGGGCATTCGGTGTCTTATACTCAGCGGAATTGCCACAAGCGGTGTTGTACTATCAACCATCCGCGAAGCAGCCGATAAGGATTATCAAATGATCGTTCTTTCAGATCTGTGCGCCGATTTTGATTCGGAGGTGCATTCTGTTCTTATCAACAAAATATTTCCAAGACAAACTGACGTTATGACCAGTGAGGAGTGGATGAATCAGCAGCGTAACAAGTGATATAATCAAGCCATGCAGTATTACAGCCTCTTTCTTGGCATTGTGTGGCTGGTGTTTGTTACGTACTGGCTCATTTCTGCCCTTGGTGCAAAAAGAAATGTGTACCTTAATTACAACGGACTTCTTGTCCGAATTGCAATCGTTTTCGTAATCTTGATACTTTTTCTACACATGCAACTTTTCCCAGAGATTTCCTATCCCTCATTCCCATTCTTAAGCGTTAGACTTGCGAATCCAATCATCCGCATCACAGGAGATATTCTTGCTGTTATTGGTGTTGCATTTGCGATATGGGCACGAGTATATCTAGGCAGGAACTGGGGCATGCCAATGTCCGTTAAAGAGAATCCTGAACTCGTGACAAGCGGGCCCTATAGATACGTGCGTCATCCTATTTACAGCGGAATGCTTCTTACAATGATCGGGTCGGTACTCGTTGAAGGACTTGTATGGATTATTCCGCTTATATTGTTTGGGATTTATTTTTTGTATGCGGCAAATCGTGAGGAAAAACTAAAGCTTCAAGAGTTTCCCGATCAATACTCTCTTTACAAAAAGAAAAGTAAAATGTTGATCCCCTTCATTTTTTGAAAGTGCATTGAAAGATTAGAGAAGTGGTAGTATCCGCTTATGGCATATAAGATTATTGTCATACCCGGTAACGGCGGCTCAACACCCAATAGTTCTTGGTATCACTATCTAGAACAAACGCTGACCTCTTCGTCTCATATAACAGTTGTAAATACTAAGTTTCCTGATGCGCTGCTTGCGCGCAGAAAATACTGGCTTCCATTCATAGAAGCACTCGGAACTGATGAAAAGACGATCCTCGTTGGACACTCGTCAGGCGCAGTTGCAGCTATGCGATATGCACAAACTCACACAATACTTGGCTCTATACTTGTTGCAGCATGTTACACAGATCTAGGTGTCTGGACCGAAACATTGAGCGGTTACTACAAAGATCCGTGGGAATGGGATTTAATCAGGAAGAATCAGAAGTGGATAATCCAATTTGCCTCCGTTGATGATCCTTTTATACCAATAGCGGAAGCACGATTCGTCCATGAACACCTGGCATCCGAATATCACGAATATGGGAACCGAGGACACTTTATCGAGAACGAATTACCCGAAGTCGTAACGGCGATCAAGAGAAAATTGGATTTGATTGTGCCACACCAACATAACCGTGCTCGATAATGGCTACTTTCTGTAGTACTTTCATATGGTAATTATCTAGAAAGATACCACGGAGAATTTCTAACTGCTATGGTGAATGGTGGACTCATATCCTGATTTGTTTAAGCATAGAGCCTACTCAAACTCTCCCCATCCCCTATACTCGAAGGCAATTTGTGGTATACTATCTTAAACGCGTACTGCGTTTCTAATAACTATCTGCTACTTCTATGTTTACTCTCATGGCTAGTGTATTCGCTGGACTTTCAATAGCTTGGGGAAGTTTATTCGGAGGTCACACATCTCCACCCCATACACCTCCTGGTATGACAAACCATACCACTCCACCGGGCGGTGGGATGGGATCAATGCCTCACCAAGCGCCATTTATGGTCGTGCCTGTCTTGCGTGGCAAGGTGACGGTTATAGCGGGTACGACCTTAACTGTTGTTGGTGGAACTGGTGTTAACTCAGCAGCCACAACAACCTATATGGTCGACGCAAGTAACGCGAAAGTCCGCAAGGACATGGTGGCCTCAACCGTAAGTGCTATACAAGTAGGGGATAACGTGCTCATCAATGGATGGGTAAGTGGGAGTAATGTAAGGGCAGCACTGATCATTGACGGCATACCGGTTGGCAGAATGCAGCCGCTAACTTCTCCAGCAGGACAGAGCTCGGCGCAGGGAACTTCGTAATCCTTATAAAAGTGAAGGAAAACTAAGTAAAAAGCCTAGAAAAGAGCCCTCCGGAGGAGGGCTCTTTTCTTTGACAAAGGACTTGCAAAATAGTGAAATGTGAGGTATAAGACAGGCATACTAATGAGGCATATTATGAAAAAAACAGCATACCTAAGCGTTATTTTTACTCTTGCAGCAGCCGGCCTAGCATCAACGGCCAATGCGCAGACGACCTATGTCTACCAGACACCGGGATACTCAACCCCTGCCTACGGGGTGGCGCCAGCATACAACGAAGTCTCTCCGTATGCTGAGCTAGCACCAACCTCAGGCTGCATTGATTTGACCAATTATCTTGAACTCGGGTCAACCGATTCGGAAACTATAGGCCAAGTCACTCTTCTCCAGGAATTCTTGAACCGAACAGGATACCTTAGTGGCGTATCGGGTATTTTTGACACGGGTACCTACGGCGCAGTTATTAACTATCAAAATTCCCATGGTATTCCTCCAACAGGAACGGTGGGGCCCATAACTGGAGCCTCCATTAACAGTCAAAGCTGCGGCGCATCAGTTGAGCCGATAAACTACAATCCAACCCCATATCAGAATACAAATCCATATCAGTACAACCCTGGCTACTACGGTAATCCTATTTCGATCTCCTCACTCTCAACTAACTCAGGATATGCAGGCGAAATCGTAACGATATATGGTTCAAACCTCTCAGGATTTAACGATGAGGTTCATATAGGGAATTCAACCGTTGCGCCCAATAGTACCTCGAATGATTCACTTTCATTTGTTGTACCGTCATTCAGCTACGGAACCTATGCCGTATACGTCTCTAACAGTTTTGCTACAAGTAACTCACTTCAATTCACCGTCATCGGCGGTAATAACAACTGTTACTCAGGAGAAACTTACCAGTGCAATTGCGTAACACCTCTTGTCTACAACTACGGCTCTTCGTATAACTACAACCCGAGCTATCCAAATCAATGTGGCAATGGATACTCGAGCGTATCGCTCAACTCTCTTAGTAGCACCTATGGATATCCAGGAGAAAGTGTGACCATCTTTGGCTCCGGATTCTCAAGTGATAACAGCGTCTACTTTGGAAACGAAACGCTCACCGATGTCTACTCAAGTGATAATGGTACGCAACTGACATTCACTGTCCCATCAAATTATCCTTCAGGAACCGTTAGCATTTCGGTTTCAAACGGAAATGGCTCAACAAGTAATTCGCTCACATTCACCGTAAATGGCTCAAACAACTGCAGTTCATATAACTCGTACAATTCGTACAACAATGACTGTATATGGAACGGTCAAAGCGGACAGCCAAACATCTCGTATATCTCACCCGCACAGTCCTACCCTGGATCTAACGTAACAATCGAAGGCTCCAACCTTTCGGAAGGAGACACAATCTACTTCAATAATTCAAGCGTCGTAAGTGGATCATCCTTCGACAATGGCACGCAGATGAATTTTACTGTTCCATACCTCAACCCAGGAACATATAGCGTCTATGTAACGAATCAAAATAGGGAATCAAGCAATATTTTCAGCTTTACCATTGAATAAAATCATTCAAGAAATTAACAAAGCTGCGGAAAAAAAGACGCCCTCATATGAGGGCGTCTTTTTAAGTACTATTGCCTAGTTTACGCCGTTAACCGCGCTTTGTATGCCGCCCACATAATTTGTGAGGAAGTAGGGAATAACAAAGACTAGGCCAATAGCTGGAAGCACTACTACAACGATCGAAATGACCATTGTCCAGAAGAAATACTTACGAGTTTTCTCAACGGAGATATATATTTTGTTAACTTTCTCCTCAAGTTCTGCAAAGCGCTGAGCAAGATCCGAATCCATAGAGACAGTATACGATAGGTAATAAGCTTATTTATCCACGGTGCATCTCTTTTCGGAAAAGATATACTGGGCTGATATGAGTCCGAATAATTCAAATAATATCCGCATTATCACTATTGTAGCAGTAGTTGTAGTTGCTCTAGGCGCTCTAGCGTATGCGCTTCTTGGCAAAAAAATGACCAACCCTCAAACACAGAGCAACCTAACGAGCCCCTCAACCCCCGCTACGGTAGCGCCAGGTCCCGTTGCAAGTGCACCCGTAACTTCCCAAACTCAGGAATATAAGGATGGAACTTACACGGCTACCGGTAGTTACTTTTCTCCCGGCGGAGACGAGAAGCTCGGCGTCACACTGACACTCAAGGATGACATTATCAGCGCTGCAAGCGTGACGCCTGAACCAGCAACCCCTAATGGTGAAAAATTTCAAACTATTTTTGAACATAACTTTCAGCCACTCGTGGTCGGTATGAATATCAGTACGGTTCATCTCACAAAAGTTTCGGGGTCCTCGCTAACGGGAGGAGGATTCGATGATGCTCTTGCTCAGATTGAGGTAGAAGCGAAGAATTGATCCTGTGAATGCGGAAACGTTTGAAGCAATAGGTACGAAATGGCGGATTGAACTGCCTGACATGCCGCCTAAGAAACGTGATGCGCTTTTCGAAGGCATTAGAAGGCGCATCGATGTTTTCGATCATACTTATTCACGCTTCAAACATGACTCGTTTATATCAGACATTGCGCGCACTTCAGGAGCCTATGAGCTACCTGCCGACGCGAGGCCCCTATTTGACCTCTACCGCAAGCTATACGAGCTTACAAATGGCAAGTTTACGCCGCTCATAGGTCAGGTGCTTTCCGATGCAGGCTATGATGCGCACTATTCCCTGAAGCCCAAGACTCTTTTGAAACCACCTGCATGGGAGGACGCCCTTGTATACGAATTTCCCAAACTTACGGTTCTTGAACCAGTTCTTCTTGATTTTGGTGCAGGCGGTAAGGGATATCTTGTAGATCTAATTTCAGAAATGATAGAAAGAGTTTTCGAGAATGATTCTAAAAGCATTCTTTCCTACAGCGTTAACGCAGGAGGTGATATACGCCTTAAGTCCAGCATCTCTCAAGGGGAACGCATTGGACTTGAACATCCGGATCATTCCGAACAAGTTATCGGTATCGCTACTATAAGCGAAGGGAGCATCTGCGGATCGGCAGGGAATCGCCGCACGTGGGGCGAATTCCATCACACGATTGATCCAGATACACTCGCTTCGCCGCAACACATTAAAGCTATATGGGTAACGGCTAAGAGCGCGCTACTCGCTGACTCTCTGAGCACGTGCCTCTATTTTGTTTCACCGGATTCTCTCCGCAGCTCGTATACCTTTGAGTATCTTATAGTGTATAAAGACCTGACTTTCGAATCCTCGCCTAATTTTCCAGCCAAACTCTTTACGTAGCTATGAATGCCATTGATCAACTACTCAACAAAATAACGATGTATCGATTAGTTCTGTCGAGCCTTGCAATACTCGCTGCAATTTCGCTTGTGCTTGCATTCTTTGGGATGCTTCCTTTTTCTGCAATCGATCTGGCCATTTCATTCGTTATTCTTATCTTTACAGCACGCATAGTAAACGGCGCATGCGCATTGTTCTTCAAAGCATCACCAACTCCTGAATCGGCGTATATTACAGGTCTCATACTCTTTTTCATACTATCGCCAATCCAAAATGCTCACGACGCACTTATTCTTATACTTGCTGCGACGATTGCGATGCTTTCTAAGTACCTCCTCGTACTACGCAAACAACACATATTTAATCCAGCTGCACTTTCAGCTTTTATTCTCACGCTTTGCGGCAGTGCAGCAGCATCATGGTGGGTTGCGACGCCTGTACTTCTGCCATTCGTTATCGTGGTTGGGCTCCTCATTGTTCGGAAAATTCGCAGGTTTGATTTGTTCTGCTCATTTTTTGTCACCGCCATCTTCGTATTTATCGTACACGCTGAACTCTCCTCAACGGATACTGCGTTATTCACGACTCTTATTCAGTTCCTCATATCATGGCCACTTATATTCCTAGGCACCATCATGCTTACTGAGCCACAGACGATGCCCACTAGTCATATCGATCGGATCATCTACGGTACCCTTGTTGGTTTTCTTTTCTCAATTTCATTCACCCTAGGGCCGCTTACCGCTACCCCCGAATTTGCACTCATTGTTGGGAATATGTATGCGCTTGCGGTAAGTAACCGGAGGCGTATTACGCTCACACTCCATTCAATTACGCAGCTTGCTCACGATACGTATGAATATGCTTTCATACCAAACAATCCGATTTCCTTTGCACCGGGTCAATACATGGAATGGACGACACCACACGAAAAAGTTGATAAACGAGGTATTCGCAGATACTTCACTATTGCTTCAGCACCTGGGGATACCTATATACGAGCAGGCATGAAGCTGCCCGTTGAAGGTAGCTCGTTCAAGAGGAGACTGCGTAGTATGAAAATAGGAACCGCAATTTCTGCAGTAAATATTACTGGTCATTTCACGATGCCTAAAGATCCAAACGAGCCCATTGCTGCAATTGCTGGTGGCATCGGCATTACGCCCTTTATGAGCATGTTTCGATATCTCCATAGTCGTGGCGAACATCGTGACATCGTACTCATTTATTGCGCACCCACGCCTCTGGATTTTGCATACCGAGAAGAAATTGATTCGTATAAGGACACCATTGGTCTTCGCGTCATATACCTGCCAACAGATTTCGAGGAGATGGTCGGATGGAAGGGGGCTTCAGGGTTTGTCACCGATACCCTTATAAAAAGAGAGATCAAGGACTTCAGTAAACGCCATTGGTATCTTTCAGGACCAAGCGCTATGGTTGACGCATATAAAAAGCTTATTCGTACCCTTGGCACCCCAGACAACAAAATCAAAACTGATTATTTCCCAGGTTTCTAGCAGGTTGTACACAGAGTGTACTGGTCATCGAACAATTGTTCGAATATACTGAGAACGATGGTTTCCAAATCCTCTGCTAATTATAAAAACAGAATCCAGAAATTCTACCGCACTCATAAGCGCATGCCATCTATTACAGAAGTCATGAGCCTATGTGGATTTACCTCACGAAGTTCGGCGTTTTACGTCGTTAACCAACTTGTACGGGAAGGAGTGGTTGAGAAAGACACCAGTGGGAAATTAATACCGACCGGAAAACTTCATGAACTCCCGTTGGTGGGACATATTCGCGCCGGCTTTGCAGCGCCTGCGGAGGATGAGCTTGCCGATCTTGTGTCAGTAGGCGAATTTCTTATCCCAAATCCTACGAGAAGCTATCTTCTCAAAGTCGAAGGTGATTCTATGATAGATGCCGGTATTCAGGAAGGCGATATGGTCATATTCGAACGCACTAAAGATGCAAAACCAGGACAGATGGTCGTGGCACTCACTGAGGATGGGTATACTCTTAAATTTCTTCGTAAGCACGGCACGCAACTTTACCTCGAGGCGGCCAACGAGCGCTATCCGGACATTCGACCGATTTGGGGCGAAATAATTGGAGTTGTCACAGCTACTTTCCGAAAATACTAGAGCGTGTGTCCTATTCTTTTCCCAAGGCAATACTCCATTTCGACGGCGATTCGTTCTTTGCTTCAATCGAGCAGGTTATGGATCATCGTTTGCGTGGCAAGGTTGTTATCACCGGCGGCGAACGTGGCGCGGTGACATCGGTATCTGTCGAAGGGAAAAGGCTTGGCCTCGGGCGAGGCATGAGTTTGAAGGAGATAAAAATCCGCCGCCCCGAGGCGATTGTAGTCCCGTCAGATTATAGGTCTTACAGTATCTATGCCCAGCGTATGTATTCTATCGTCCGTACGTATACGCCTAGTGTTGAGGAATATAGCATTGACGAATGCTTCGCGGACATCACTACTCTAGATCAAAGACTCGGTACCTCATACGAGGATCTTTCGCGCAAAATAAAAGAAGATCTTGAAACATCACTGGGTATCACCTTCGGAGTTGGACTCGCGCCTACCAAAACACTTGCAAAAATCGCTTCAAAAGCAAATAAACCTGCTGGATTTACGAGCATAAGCAACTCCGAACAACTCCAGTATTTCCTTCAAAAGACCCCTATACATTTCGTGTGGGGGCTAGGAGGAGTCTCAGGCGTCAAACTTATGAAACTCGGTGTCGATAACGCATGGTTGTTTACGCAAAAGGATGAAACCTGGCTTTCGATGCACCGCCTAGGGAAAGCATATCGAGATATTTGGCTCGAACTTCGAGGTGAGTCGATCAAGTTTCTTGAAAATAAGACATTCGATGATGTTGGTTCGCTCATGCGCACACGTACCTTCACCCCGCCCTCAAAAAATCGTGAATTCATATTTTCTGAGCTATCGAAGAATGTCGAAGAGGTGTGCGAAAATGCACGGCGTCATGAGGTTAAGGCGCGTGCCATAAGTTTCTACTTAAAGACACAGGAATTTACCTACCACAGTGTTTCACTAAAACTCACTATTCCCGTTGCAAGTCCTACCGAGATTCTAAAGCATGTGCAGGAACATTTCGACGAAGTGTTTGCGCAGGGGATTCTATACCGCGCAAGCGGCATTACACTCCATGCGCTTATAGCAGACCAAGCTCGCACACCAGATCTCTTTGGACAGATAGAGGCGCTTGAGAAGCGAGCACGTTTCATCAAGGTTTTTGATGCAATAAATCATAAGTATGGACGCCACACGCTTGCACTCGCTTCAAGCCTCCATGCACTCAAGTATCGAGAAACGAAATCGCGGGGTAGAAAACCAGATGGACTTTCTCCGCGCAGTTGTCTTGCACTTTCTATCGATCAGAAGCATAGAGCACTTCAGATACCCTACCTCGGAATCGCGAAATAAGGGTCTAGAAAGATCGTGACTATATCTTTACGCAATTCGGTGTACAATGACCCTACTACTACGTGCTCTAATGAAAATGCTTATGAAAACAATGACTTGTAACGATATGGGGGGTTCTTGTGATGTCGCTCTTTCGGGGGACACTCCTGAGGAAATGATCGCAAACGCTACGAAGCACGTCGAAGAAGCACATCCAGAAATGGCAGCCAATATTAAAAACATGACTGCTGAGGAGACGGCGACTTGGAGGACTGATTTTCAAACAAAATGGGATGCAATTCCAGAAACAGCTGAGACGACCGTAGAAGAAGCGATGTAATTAATAAAAAACCACGAAAAGAAAAAGCGCCGCAAGGCGTTTTTTCTTTGGACTCTTTACGACTTATGCTACCAGTACTATAGTAAAGCTGTTGGTAATCCATTCTCGCTTATGAAACTCTCTCCTGTAATAGCTGTACTCATCGTCATTTTTGTACTTTTCATAGCAGGGCTTTTCTACTTTGTATTCACACCCAAGGCAGCCGCACCGACAGTTGCGACGAGTACGCCACCTGCGCTGCAAAATAGCATCACGTACTCGTGTGACGCAGGAACCGTTAAAGCTTCGTATGAGAATAATTCAGTCATGATTCAACTCTCTGATGGACGTGCATTCACGCTCCCACAAACTCAATCGGGTTCAGGCATACGTTACGAATCAAGCAGTACGCCCGATGATATTGTTTTTTGGAGCGAGGGAAACAATGCCTTTATCACGGAAAACGGTACAACCACCTATAGCAATTGTGTCGCGAATACCGGAACAACAAATTCAAGCACCGCTTCAAGCACCAGTACATTTACTGATCAAGGTAAGACGTTCAGTTTCGTCTACCCGACCCAATTCATCGTTTCTGGAAATGGCGTCGGGTATTCGACCGACTGGATGCTAAACACGCAGACCTCGGGCATCGTGCTAGCAAAGCTCACGATCCCAAGCTCTTTTCAATCGGAGACTAATTTTGTTGGTGCAACTCTTACCGTTGGCACAAGTGCAGATCCAACTGCGCTATTACAATGCAAAACTTCTGCAGGAAGCGGTGGGCCAGCTCCGGAGAAAAGTACTGTCATAATTAACGGTATTATCTTTACGAAATTCGTTTCTACAGATGCAGCTGCAGGTAATGAGTATATGACCACGAGCTATCGTACGATTCGAAATAACCAATGCTACGCGCTCGAATATACTATTCATTCAGCGAATATCGAAAATTACCCACCAGGATCAGGGATTAAGACCTTTAACCAGATCCAAGTACAGAGCACACTCGAGAATATCGTACAAAGCTTCAGATTCTTACCATAGGCCGTTTATTGAAGGGTTACCATCTGCTAGAGTGAATGAATAGAGGGCATAGGGACTACGTAAGAAGTAGCTCTCTTTACCGTCTGTATATATGGACCAGGATACTTCCCAAGCTCAATTCCTCCAGATTTATGACCTGTATGTACAGGATATATTCCGGTTCTGCGTTTTCAAGGTGAGTAGTCGCGAATTGGCGGAGGATCTGACTCAGGAGGTATTC
Source organism: uncultured bacterium (assembly GCA_963851445.1). Taxonomy (GTDB): domain Bacteria; phylum Patescibacteriota; class Minisyncoccia; order Phycocordibacterales; family Phycocordibacteraceae; genus C7867-001. Next base: position 46,289 of record CAWKPH010000002.1, read on the forward strand.
ACCCGGTATTGGCAAAGTATTCGTGCTGGTACCACTATCGTGAATGATCGCGCATTTCTTTATACGCTTGCGCGAAATCTCATCATCGATTGGTACCGTAAAAAAAAGGATTTGTCGCTTGAGGTCCTTACCGATGCTGGGTTTGAATTCCAGAGCAAGGACCATCAATCGATTACCATGAGTGCAGAGGTAAATGAAATACTACGGGTCGTGAACATTCTTGATGAGCATTCGCGCGAAGTCATGCTTCTACGCTTTGTTGAGGGATTTTCGCCAAGTGATATTGCCAAGATACGCGGAGAGACAGCGAATACTGTCTCAGTCCGTATCAATCGGGCGATCAAAAAAGTTCAAGAACATATTCACGTTCAGGGCGATGGAAAGAAAGAAATATACTAGCAATGAAAAAAGAAGAAAAAATAATTAAAGATTTTATACAACCGCTCAGGAGCATCATTCTCAGCGATAAAAAAGCGCACGACATGCGTGAGCGTTTAATTGCATATACTGATCTGCATGCAATGCCTGCTTTAGGAATTAATAAAAAACCTCAACGCCCTGTTTTGCGCACTTCTTTCTCATTTTCGTACTCGCGCGTGGTTGCAGTTGCACTTGCGGTAGTCGTGCTGCTCGTAGGCGGAACTGGTATTACATTTGCTGCAGAGAATTCAGTTCCCGGCGATCCACTGTATGTCGTAAAAGTTAGTGTTGCAGAACCTATCCAGGGTGCATTTATTGGAGGTACCGAGAACAAAGCGAAATGGGAAAATACTCTTGCAGATCGTCGTTTGACAGAGGCTTCGACACTTGCCGTACAAAATAAATTAACGCCCCAAACAAGTTCATACCTAGAGCAGCAAGTTGCTACTGATGTTGCTCAGTCTAATAATTATGCTGCAAAACTTGAAGCCTCGGGCAATACCTACGGAGCACTCGCTGTGCGCTCTGATCTCGATGCACGCCTCTCTGCCCATGAAGCAATACTCGCGCTTATTACACCACAAGCTGCTCCTGGTGGTGATGCGACTACGACGCTTGCGGTCGTGAATTTTCTTGGACACGTAAACTCAATTGATACAAAGGTCGCGCAGGAAGAGATTGCAACTGAATTGACTCTTACTAATCCCAGTGCCGCTGCAACTCCTTCGTCCACGCCTAGTCCCACAACCTCTTCTTCAGATTCCTCAAATACCGCAATCGCGTATGTTGATGCACAAAACACTGCCAAACAGCACGAAGAGCGCGCAATCTTCAGTGCCCAGGCGAAATTGTTTGGCGTCCTACTAAGCACATCTACGACTGCTTCAACAAGTCCTCTGAATATATTTCCCATTACAACTGCCTCGACGACACCACCAGAAGGAAATGAATTTTCAAGCTCCACAGAGTACCATTTACGTTGGCATGCTCAGTTGCCGATTGCTATCCCCATCATGCAAGTCCCAGGCAACTAGGTAGTCGCTTTGAAGAGGCAAATTCCTAAGTTCACTGCTAAAATAGGAAAATGACTCAGGATAGAGCGCTTTCTATACTCACCACCGGAGCAAACGTATTTCTCACCGGAGCTCCGGGCAGTGGTAAAACACATGTCTTACGGCAATACATCGAGTGGCTACGGCTTCACGAGATTGAGCCCGCGGTCACTGCATCTACGGGCGTAGCGGCAACACATATTCATGGTGTGACTATCCACGCATGGAGTGGTATTGGCATTTCAGCACAACTCTCACCATACGAGCTTGATCGCATTATGAGCAAGGAGCCTGTGGTAAAGAAAATCCAGAATACACAGGTATTGGTTATTGACGAAATATCGATGCTTTCAGGTACTATTCTGGACGCGGTAGATTTGATCTGTAAAGGCGTACGCGCTAGTGAGCTTCCATTTGGAGGTATGCAGGTCGTCCTCGTCGGAGATTTTTTCCAATTGCCTCCCGTGGCTCCAAAGGGAACCCGAGTTCCCTTTGCGTTTGAGTCATCCATATGGCAAACACTCAATCCGATAATTTGCTATCTGAGCGAGCAACATCGTCAGGAAGACTCATCCTTTTTACGTCTACTCAATTCCATTCGTGCTGGCTCATTTGCCGAGGACGAAGGGGAGTTGCTGCAGGATCGTTATGCAAAAGCCGATTCGCTTTCGGACAAAATACCTCGACTGTATACGCATAATGCTGATGTAGATCGCATTAACAATGCACAACTAGAAGCTCTTGCTGGAAACACCCACACCTTTGAGATGGAGTCGAGCGGTAAGGAAAGTCTTGTAGAGTCACTTAAACGTGGCTGTCTTTCTCCTGAGCATCTGGTTCTTAAAGAAAATTCAGTTGTAATGTGCACAAAGAACAATGCTGCGTTCGGTTATGCCAACGGTACCCTCGGCAGAGTTGTCGGATTTGATACGGATACTGGGTATCCAGTCATTGAAACAATTGATGAGCGCACCCTAACGCTCGCACCAGTTGAATGGGTCGTCGAAGAAGAAGGCAAAATACGTGCCAAAATTATTCAAATACCACTGCGGCTCGCGTGGGCTATAACCGTTCATAAAAGCCAAGGCATGAGTATGGATGCAGCAGCAATGGATCTCTCTCGCGCATTTGAATACGGGCAAGGGTATGTGGCACTTTCTCGGGTACGTACACTTGAGGGGCTATACCTCCTTGGGTGGAGCCTGCAAGCACTTGCCGTACACCCTCTGGTTGATCGGCTTGACCGCGAATTACAAGGTGCCTCTGAAGCTGCGATTGATCTTTTTACTGTACTTGATGAATCAGGTGAGCGTCTTTCCATGGAACATGCGTTTATAAAAGCTTCAGGCGGAACAATCAAAGTTCAGAAAGAAAATCCAAGCAATGCTCTAGATGTAACAACCGGAAAGCGAAATAAAAAATCAGGACGCATCGGTTCAAAACGAAATACATACGAGGAAACTCTCCAACTTATTCAAGAGGGAAAGAGCATACAGGAAATTGCCAGTGTGCGTGAACTCGCATTTGGTACCATTTGCGAACACCTTGAGAAACTTGCGGCTTCCGATCGTCTTGACCGCACGAAAATAGATAGCTTACTGCCATCAGCGCTGCGTTCCAATATTTCTAACATTGAAGCTGCCTTCAACACCTACGGTCTTGAGCGTCTTACGCCAGTATTTTCGCATTTTGAGGGACTATATTCATACGACGATCTTAAACTTGCGCGTGCATACATGCATAGCGTTCTTTCTTAGAAATCTATATACCATCGAATATGAGAAGCTCAGCATTTTATGCAGTAATTGGGGTGGGTGTGATACTCGTCGCAGTCATCTTGTGGTGGACTTACCATGTTCATCAAAGCGTCATGCCTCAATCAAGCAGGACCTCGACCTTAGCGACAACCTTAGAAGCATCAACTACCGCATCTCTCACAGGTCTCTCAATTTACACTAATGGCCAATATGGTTTTATCGTGGTGTATCCGGGAACTGACATCGTGGAGAAAACATTCGATACGGCATATCACCTTCCGGGAACCTGGAGTGTAGATGCACTTCCAAATGCAAGTGGCACACCCATTGTCGCCTTTGTAGGCTATCAAACGAGTAGCAGCACTACGTATCCGGAGTATTTTGAAGCGGAAGTGCGCATTGGCGCAAGTTCTGATCCCAAAGAAGTATCTATATGCGAAAAACCTCACAATACTGAGACAGAGAACTCTGACGTGAGGATAAACGGTACTGCCTGGAAGGCATTTTCATTCGAAAACTCTAACGCAGCGCAGTATGTCAAAGGTATAAGTTACCGAACCGTGCATGATGCTGAATGTATTGCTCTCGAGCAGGTCGAAAGTGGATCGAACAATCAGGGCGCTCCAAATTCAATGGACATTCCTAATTCTGTGCTTGAGCAACACTATGCGAGCCTTGATCAAATCGTTAAAACCTTCTCTTTTGCTCGTCCGTAAGATCCTTAATCAATTACGGTATTCAGTGTATAGTAATGATATTCTATGGCTAATACTCAATTCTCGCAGGATCGCGGTCACTCGATCCTGGTCCGCAATGTCATTTTTGGTGTCGAGGACAGCCTTGTCTCTACGGTAGGTCTTCTCGCGGGCATGGCAACGGGCAATATTGAGACCTCGAAAATTCTCGCTATCGGCGTAATTTTTCTTTGCGTCGAAGGGTTTTCGATGGCAGCGGGGAGTTATCTTTCTGAACACTCAACCCAGGAATATGAAACTGGCGAAAAAGTGGAGAATAATGATCCCATACGAGGGGCCGTTACGATGTTCGTTTCATTCATAATTGCCGGATTCATTCCGATCGCACCATATCTTTTTCTTCCTCTACACGCTGGACTTATTACCTCCGTGATCGTCTCACTTATATTCCTTGGTGTACTCGGCTATGTTCTCGCAAAAATTTCTCATGTTTCCAAAATTGCCAACGTCGTTCGTATGGTGATCGTCGGTGGCATCGCTATTGTGCTTGGTATCGTTGTCGGTATATTATTCGGCGTTTCGTAAATCATACATAAATACTATGAGCATCATCCACTGGTTAGTTCTCACTATCGCGATTGTGATCGCCGCATATCTTGTTCCAGGTGTTCACGTGACCATCATTGGTGCCCTTGTTCTTGCAGTCGTTCTTGCGCTTGTGAATGTCTTCATAAAGCCAATCATCTTCGTACTTACACTTCCGATCAATATCATTACGCTGGGTATCTCATGGCTTGTCATAAACGCACTCATTATCATGCTCCTTGCTCTTTTTGTGCCTGGTTTTGGCGTCACCGGATTCTGGCCAGCGTTCTTCTTTGCAATTTTGCTCTCGCTCATCAACGCACTCTTTCATCTAGGGATGCCCAAGCACGCCTCATAAGGCTTTCGGACACCAGGCCTCTTATGCTATAGTCGCGCAAGAACTGGTCTTTGAAAGGCCAGACAACTTGTTCGCCTTAATGGGAGAGTAGACATGGAACTCACAAAGGTTGAGAGACTCATCCGACTGGTCAGACGCAACCTCCCCCACCTACATTCGGGGAAAGTTCGCGAATCGTTTCAACTGCCAAGCGTTGGGAACACCCGTATGCGTTTGGTTATCGTGACCGACCGGCGAAGCATTTTCGACTTCAAGCTCGGGTTTGTCGTGCCAGGTGTTGGCATGGTGCTCAACGCTACGAATATCTACTACCGGTCATTGCTCGACAATGCGGGGATCAAGCACGACCTCATTGCCTCTGGCGTTGCGATCGACGAACATCTTAAGTCCTCACCAAAGCTTTGCGGAATTCCAGAGCTTTGGAAACGGGCTATTGTCGTGCGTGAACTCGAGATGATCCCGGTAGAATGCATCGCTCGAAATTATCTTACCGGTAGCGGCTGGGAGCAGTACGAGGAGCACAATGGGATCGTCTGCGGTCACCAGTTGCCCCCAGGTCTTCTCAACGGATCAAAGCTTCCCGAGTTTATTTGTACGCCCTCAACCAAGGCCCTGGTGGGGCATGATATGCCCATACCTATTCAGGATTTTCGCGTAGATTACCCGGCGTACCTTGAGGAAAAGACTCTCGAGGTTATGGGTCTAGTTCGCGACGACGTACAACACCTCGGCACGTTCATCTGCGCCGATGGAAAGGCCGAAGGTGGCATCGATCCAGAGTCTGGAGAATTCAGGTGGGGGGACGAGATAGGCACTCCCGATGCCTGCCGAGTTTGGAATACCGCTGAGTACAGGGAGGCCTGGCCTGCGAAGCTTCCATCGCCCTACGATAAGGAGCTTATACGGAATTGGGGCCGAGAATTGGGCGTACACAAACTCGATCCAAAGAGCCCGAAGGATCAAAGGTATGTGAGGGCTTTACGCCCATCCGAGGACCAGATCTACCCCATGGGTCTTCGCTATCTCAATTATTTCTTCCGTACGAAGCACATGACTCTCGTAGAATATCAAAACGAGCGTATGGGCATTCCGAGAGAAATGTGCGGGTGAAATTCGTTCAAGCGGCTTCTTCGGAAGCCGTTTTTCTTAATCTTTTTAGCCCCACTCCTCTCTGTAATTATCCTCACGTGCCTACTAAAAATAGCCATTATTGACGTATAATTAAAGGTATGGCCATCGAAGGAGTAACAAAACCTCTTAATTCTCCCGAAGAAGAGCTCGCGCATCTACGAGAACAGATTGCAACTAAGGAGCAAGAACTTAAGGCGCTTAGGCAAGAACAACCGCGCGCTATTGTTGCGCACGAACAGATTTTGAATCATCGCTATCAACCCGCAGAGGATATTCTCACTCCCTCGTATCGACTTTCTGAAGAGCAGGCTAGTGAAATAGCACTAAATCTTGAGCCTGAGAGCGATGACGAGACGATGGTTGAACTACGAAATATCATGGAAGAAAAAGGCGTAAAAAATGCGTTTTCGGTGCTCGAGAAACTCAATAGCCCTCATCTCGAGGACGACTTCCACCGTTTTCTAGTCCAGTACGTCATAGCGGGGATGCAAGTAAAGGGTTTCAGCGAGAGTCAGCCAACATGGAAGGCGCTCCATGTCACTCTCTATGAAATCGCGCTGCCTGAGCCTGACCGCCAAAATGATGATGGGCGTGCTAAGACTCTCAAAGAACTTATTTCAGCGATGGAGCAATTCTATTCCGGTATGCTCTCCGTTGGCGAGGCGTATGCAGGCGAACCTGCCTATTTTTCTCTTGAGCTTGCGGTACCAATAGATCGTTCACATCTTAATTTTTATGCTGCCATCCCAAATGGTCGTCGTGATCTTTTCGAAAAACAACTTCTTGCGATTTTCCCGCATGCCCACATCACGCCGCAACCAAATGATTACAATGTCTTCGTTCAGGATGCTTATTCAGTTGGCTCAACTGCGCAACTCACTCAGCGTCCGATGCTGCCGCTTAAGGACTACAACGATTTCGATTACGATCCTTTGAATTCTATTTTAAACGCGTTTGCGAAGATCGGTGCAGAAGATGAGGGTGCTGCCCTTCAGATAGTCATCGAACCCGCAGGCGATCGCTATATCAGGCATTACCGTCGGGTTCTTGAAGAACTTCAAAAAGGAGTGCGTCCTTCCACTGCGCTTTCGCTGCCTGAATCGCTTGCCGGAGAACTTATTCGTGAGGCAGGGACACTTTTTGGAAAGCAAAAAGAAGTTAAGCGCGAAGAGGCAGACCAGGGAGTAATAGAGTTAGTGGAGAAAAAAATGGCAGCACCTGTTGTTAGCACGAATATACGCATTGTCGTCTCTTCCAAGAGCCCATCCCATGCAACGCAGATTCTCGATGAGCTTGAATCCTCGTTCAATCAGTTTGAGAATACGCGAGGAAATAGGGTCATATTTAAAAGGGCACAGAAAGCGAGTGCAAGTCAACTTTTTCATAATTTCACGTACCGGATTTTTTCTCATGCGGCAGAGATGCAGCTTTCTCTACGTGAACTTACAACACTCTTTCATTTCCCCCCAAAGGGTATCGAATCTTCGCCGCATCTCAAGCAATCTCGTTCAACAGTTGCGGCAGCCCCTGTGGAGCTTCCGCGTGAAGGTCTCACACTTGGAATAAATACCTATCGTGGTCAATCAACGGAGGTTAAGTTGGCAGATGCTGATCGCTTGCGCCACCTCTACGTTATTGGACAGACCGGAACTGGAAAAACTGGATTCCTCAAAACTCTCATTGAACAGGACATCCGTAATGGTGCCGGCGTCTGCTTTATCGATCCGCATGGAAACGACATTCTCGACGTGCTTGCAAGTATTCCGCCTGAGCGCTATGAGGACGTTATCTATTTCGATCCTGCTTATATTCCACGGCCATTTGGTTTGAATCTTCTTGAATACGATCCAATGCATCCTGAGCAGAAGACTTTTATTGTAAATGAAATCCTTGCAATCTTCAGGCGTCTCTACGGAGATGTGCCAGAGTCAATGGGTCCTGCATTCGAACAATACTTCCGCAATGCAACGTTACTTGTTATGGAAGATCCTGCATCCGGTTCAACGATGATGGATATTGGTCGTGTACTTTCTGATGCGAATTTCCGGGCCTTAAAACTTTCGCGCAGTATGAATCCAGTTGTAAACCAATTCTGGACTGAAATTGCGACCAAGGCGGGTGGCGACGCTTCGCTTGAAAATATTGTGCCCTACATCACAAATAAGTTCGATGACTTTACGGCTAATGATTTTATGCGCCCGATTGTTGGACAACAGAATTCCTCATTCAATTTTCGAGATATTATGGATTCGAAAAAAATACTTCTCGTCAATCTCTCAAAGGGACGTCTCGGGGAACGTAATGCAAACCTCCTCGGTCTCGTTTTAGTCGGCAAGATCTTTATGGCGGCACTTTCACGCGCTGACGATCCACGCGCTAATTTTCCACCATTCTATCTGTATATAGATGAATTCCAGAACATTACGACCGACAGTATCCCGGGTATTCTTTCGGAAGCTCGTAAATATAAACTTTCTCTTACGATTGCACACCAGTTCCTTGCACAGATTGATGAAAAGATTCGCGATGCAGTTTTTGGTAATGTTGGTTCGATGGCGGTGTTCCGCGTGGGAGAGGAGGATGGTGAATTCTTTTCAAAGCAGTTCGCCCCAGTATTTGAAGCATCTGATTTTGTAAATATACAGAATCGTGAAGCATATCTACGCATACTTGCGGGGGGAGTTCCGCAGAAACCTTTCAACATTAAAACGCTTGATTTGGGTCAGGGAAATCCTGCACAAGTAGATGATCTACGTGAGTTGTCCTATCTCACGTATGGGCGTGACCGTGCTACAGTAGAAGGGAACATACGAGCTCGATATCTTTCTAACGCAACACAGTCACCAGTACCCCTTGAACAGCCTTATCACTATTCGTAGGTATGAGCGAACGACCTCCACAACCACCAAGTAGTCCAGCAGAAAGAAAGGCGAAAGCTGTTGATGAATATCTTGCTGCTTCTCGCGATAGCATCACAGACCTTGAAAATGCTGCCCGAGCCCGAACGCCAGGAGCTTTGAAACATAAAGAAGGAGACCCGGGATACGTAGATCACGAGGGAGAGGTTTTGAGACAGGAAAATGAGCTGCGCGATATGGAAAAGAAATTTGGTGATTCAGAATCACGTAGGGAGCGGCGTGCGGAACTCATGGAAAAGGTAAACCAGCTTCAAGCACTCGCTGAAGAACGATGGAAAAATAGAACATCAGCACAAGCCACCCCCCCAGCCGAACGTTCTCCCTATACGACGCAACATAAACCCGCAATGCTTAGCCCCGAACAGATTGCGGAAATACGAGAAAAGTTTCATGAACTCCATCAAAATGATTTATTCAAAAAAGGGTATGACGGACCCCCTAATTATCCAGTTCCAGCAGTTATCGAAGGTCAATCAGCAGCAGAAAAAAGGAAAAATCGTGTAGAAGCGAGAAAAAGAGACCTGAAGACCCCGGACGTAATCGCATTACCTGATCAGAGTATTAAAGCAGGGTCTCCTGAAGTCTCAAATTGGAATCCGACCCTTGTGCGGATACAGGGTGGAGGAAAAGTCGAATCACTTAGATCAAGACGCAAAAGAGAGTCAGCTCAAGAAGCTCAAGAAAAAGAACGCAAAGCGATGGAGCAAGCCGTCACGTTAGCTAAAAATGCCGGCGTTGAACAAGAGCGAACCGCAATGCTTTCTGTGGATACTGAGTATAATAACGCATATCGAGATTTCACCAAGACAAATTCAATATGGAAACAACTTCGAGGTAAACAAGACCAGAAAGGATTACTTAAGCTTGCGGAATTAAAAAAATCACGAGACGAATCAAGGGTTATATATTCAAAGAAGCTGAAAGAATCGGTGCGAGCTCGTCTCGAGACTCCGGAACGTGATGCAGCGCTGCGTGAGAAGTATGAACGTATGAAAGAAAAGGCCGGTGTAGCGAAGGGATTTGTTGATGAAAAAGGACGTCCATACACGTATGAATCTTTCAAGAAAAGCGAATTAGATAAAATTGTCGCTCGTTATAACGGAATTGTGCAATATAGGGAGATAGTTGAACCGGCAGTGAAGCGTGAACAAGCTGCTCGTGTCGAAGGTATGGAAGCCAAAGAAAGAGGTCTGGTAGGTAAGGTTTGGCAGTGGGGAACCCGAAAGATACGCGAAGGCAATGAAAATCTAGAAGCTGCTATCTATGAAAACATTGTCGGGAAAAGCATCTTTGGTAAAAAGATTTCAGAAAAGAGCGCAAAATCGCTCTCAAAGGTTGGAGCACGTTCGACTCGCCTTTTAGCAATAACCGCAGCAAGCGCAGTTGCGGGTGTCACTCTTGGAAGTGTCGGCCTAGCGGCTGCAGGTCTGTATTCTTCTCAAAAGATTCTTCGCGGTTTTGCATCAATGGGCATAGGCTTTGGCGCCGGTAAGGCATATGAAGCTACTGGTGGAAAAAAGGTTAGAGAAAACCTTCAGAATTCACGGCGAAAGGATATCGAAAGCACTCAAGATATTGCGTCGCAGGAAAAAGCAACGCGAGAGGGATCAGAAGAAGCGATCCAAAGAAAAACAGAAATGGTTGGAGGCGTTACGACACTCCTTACTTCATTTGGATTCACTCTTGCATCTGCCCATGAAGCTGCAATGCATGCATCCGTTCAAAAGGCGGCCCTACATGCGAAAGACGCCTTAAATCCTCAAGGATACCAAACTGAAATTCTTACGATCGGCCAGAAAGTGGGAAATGTAAATATTAATGATGCAGACAAGCTCATCGGACATTTTGGAGAAAAGCTTGCGCATGATTTTCCTCAAAGTGCTCAACAACCTCCTGCAGTGAAAGCATTTCTTGAACTCTTGCATAAAGAAGGTGGCAAATCGCTACTTGACGCTAAGGGGGAAAACTATGCCTCAATGAAATTGGGGTTTTTGGATACTCAACATTTAGTAAAGGGCATGCCTTGGAGCATGCAAATGAATCCAGGGGATCAACTTAGCCTCGACCCCAAGACTCATGAAATTGTCATTGACCGTCCTGGACATCCGGAATTCCACAGAGTGTTGTTTGATAACAAAGGACATACTCCTGAAGTTACTGCAAAGGAGGCCGTACAGGCTGCTGTTAAGCATTCCCCAGAAACTCAGGTTACTGCGCCAAACACTCCCACCGCCACATCTCCTGAAACTCCCACACCTCCAGTTGATCACCCTACTTCTACGCCGACGGATGCTGATGCGCAGGTAAAGAGTATTGAGGCAAATGAAATTGGTCGCGGCGTCGGGACACCGCATGAAGTAGTACCGCCACAAGCACCACCTGAGACCCCGAATCCAGTGGTTGCGGAACCTGCCCCCGTACATTCAGCAGAAATCGTTTCCCCTGCAGTAGATCAAAGTATTCCGAATTCACCCGCTGACATACTAATTCATAGCCAAAACTGGGCTGATTATAAAAGCCTCCCATCAGTGGAAGCATTTACAGAACCAGTGATAAACGGGAGTCAAAATGAGATTGTGTTTAGAGGAGAGCTGTTTGATCTAATGAAGCAGACCGGAATTGGACCCGTAGCAAATGAAGATATAGCTACCTACGTATCTCGTGCAGCCGACGCATTAAAGAACGGTTTAGTACACCCTCTCCACCTTATTAAAACTCCTGATAACCATTTCATCATGAGAGGGGTAGATATGGACGCCCAAATTATCATGGGTAATGAGTATATACAGGAACAGGCCCTAAACAATATAAATGTACAAGTTCTTGTCGAAGACCCTACTCAACATTCTTATATTGTATTAACGAATCATCCCGCAAGTAGTGGAGTCGAGGGATTGGACAGAATTGAGTCGGTGGACGCATCCAAAATAAAACTCAATGGAAATAACCAGACCATCTTTTAATTATGCCCACGACCACTAAATTTGATAACATAGTTGACGCTTTAAACCTCACCGAGCTTTCCCCTGAGGAACAGGAAGAGATTCTGCTTGACCTCAACGATCTTATCTTCAAGGGCTCGGTTGTGCGCTTGATAGAGAGAATGGATGATAAAACGCGTGAAAAATTTGGAAAACTTATTGAGCAAGATGCCTCAGGAGAAGAAATTGATACATTTATCAAAAAGAACGTGCCAGATGCCGATGAAGCTGTCAAGGACACTATACAAGAGCTGACAGATGATATACTGGCCGTGACCAGCGAATAAATAAAATATTATGAATGATCCGCAATCAGGCAATACGGGTTCTATAACGGGAACTGGAGTTGCTGTCGCACTCGCCGTAATCGTTGTACTGGGCCTCATATTCTTTGGGCCACAGTTATTTAATTTAATAAACAACAATAGTACAAGCACCGAAACCACCTCGAACGCTTCAAGTACCGCAGCCATTATGCAAAACCAAAATCAGCCCAACAATTTATCAACCTCGACTAGCAATTTAGGACCAATTCCTACCAATGTCACTACACTTGAGGGTAAGGATATTGTGGTTGGAACCGGAACGATTGCGCAACCAGGAGATTCCGTAACCGTCCAGTATGTAGGGGCACTCACCAACGGAACTGTTTTTGATGCCTCGGCGAATCACGGTACGCAGGGCTTCACCTTTACTCTTGGGGCTGGACAGGTAATCAAGGGTTGGGACGAAGGAGTCGTCGGTATGAAAGTAGGCGGGGAGCGTGAGTTAGTGATTCCACCCTCACTCGGCTACGGAGCTCAGGCCAATGGTCCAATACCCGCCAACTCAACGTTGGTATTTGAAATTGAATTAGTGAATGTTCAGGCTCCAGCTGCAACTTCTACAGCTCAGTAGTATTAAAAATAAGAGCCGTGCCACACGATAAATCTCGTGGCACGGCTCGTGCTTCCTTCCGAAAGCAGTTTTACTGCGGCGTTGGACCAGCGACTGCCGCTGCCGGGTTACCCTGCATTTGGGTAACCGAGCCGCCGGTTGGCTGGTAAAAGGCGGCTTGGCCCCTTTTCAACCGTTCTCCGTCCGAATGGGGATACTCATCGATCCCCGTCGCGTGGAGGAGGATACAGTTGATCCTCGTTTGGTACTGGTTGGCGTTGGCCAGATTGTGACCGTTGAAATAGCCCAGAACGCCGCCGTAAGCAGCACCTCCGAGCCCAACGGCGATAACGCCGTTGTGAACGATCCCCGCGCCCAAAACGCCGGCCTGCGTGACCACCTGAGCGGCCGCGCCGGCCCCATTGCTGACGGCGCCGTTCCAGACGTTGGCGGCCGTGATTCGGCCGCGCGGAAACATTTCCTTGGCGACTTGCGTACACCGAGGCTTCGCCGCGTCCTGATCTGCGACGACCGCAGTGGTCAGACGCTCTCCGGTGCGGACGAAGTACGGGTCGGTCTTCGGGTAGGGATTGGCAACCAGCCAACCAAAGGGGTCGGCGTGCGCTGACCCCGCGGTGAACGTCATCGCCGCCATGGCGATGAGAACAAATTTGGTATTCATTACACAGTCTCCTTCGACAGAATTTCCAGTTGTGAAAGGCCTTTGCTTAAAGGCCTCAAGATCGTTGTCCTAGCTACCTTATAGCATTATGGTGAGTTATTGTCAAGTAACCCCAAGAAAACCAGTATTCGCCTGTAAAGAGGGCTCTTGCGGGAATTCAAGAGCCCTGTAGCCTAGGAATATGGGTGCTATTTCGTTTTCGATTGAATCCGTAGGTCATTCATATGATTTGCAGAATAAAAATGCTCGCACAGGCGTTCTTACAACGCCTCATGGCGCCATTAAAACACCCGCCTTTGTTCCTGTGGCTACAAAGGCTAGCGTTAAAGGCATATTGCCCCACCAGCTTCTACGTCTAGGGGTACAGGTTGTGCTCGCAAATACCTACCATCTATACCTACAGCCAGGCGAGGAAATAATTAAGGAATCGAAAACTCTTGGAGAGTTTATGGGTTGGCATGGTCCGACAATGACCGACTCTGGTGGTTTCCAAGTATTTTCGCTCGGTGCTGCGTTCGGCCGTAATATTACGAAAATTGCAAAAGGTGAGGAATTACCAAATGATTCCGTAGAGAACAATCGAATATCAATTTATGACGAGGATGTGCAGACCAAGCATGGTCAGCTCGCAGTAATTGATGATGAGGGCGTAACATTCACATCGCACATCGACGGATCACTTCATCGCTTTACACCTGAGCGTTCGATAGAAATTCAACACGCGCTCGGCGCCGATATGTTCTTTGCATTTGATGAGTGCACAGCTCCTACAGAATCCTATGCCTATCAAAAAGAGGCGATGGATCGTACTCACCGTTGGGCACTTCGCTCGCTTAAGGCTCACCGACAGAATCTTGATGCAAACCGGACACAGGCGATCTTCGGTATTGTGCAAGGAGGTCGGTATGAAGATCTACGAAGTGAGAGTGCAAAAGAGATCGCCTCGATGGACTTTGATGGATTTGGCATAGGAGGTTCGTTCAGCAAAGAGGATATGCAGGGCGCACTCCAAGCAGCGATTAAAGAGCTCCCAGAAGAAAAACCGAGACATTTTCTTGGTATTGGTGAACCAGGTGACCTACTCACCGGGATCGCGCAGGGAATCGATCTCTTTGACTGTGTAGCGCCGACTCGACTTGGCAGGCACGGAACTATTTACACAAAACGAGGCACGATTAACCTTCTTAACGAAAAATTCAAAAATGATCTGGGTCGACTAGACGAGGAGACAATCGTACCTGGAACTGAGGGTTTTAGTCGGGCCTATGTCAGTCATCTTTTGCGCTCAAAGGAAATGCTCGGTCAAGTCATTGCCTCTATACATAATCTCGGCTTCGTTGTTCAGCTTGTGGGCCATGCGCGCCAAGCATTAATCGAAAATCGCTTTGAGCAGTATCGGGAGAAATTCATTCAAGAGTACTATGTCTAGATACACATTTTCCAAAAGAAAAGACGGTTGTTGCCGTCCTTTATATTCGATTCAGCTCGACTTCGCCGCCTTCGATTAGCATTAAGGTCTCCCAGAAATCGTAGAGCGAGATCTCAAGATAATTAGACGCGTGATTGAGCTGAACACCGTAGGGCGTAAAGCCAATGCGTTTCATATCATCCTGGAGAAAGGCCAATTGAGCTCCAGTGTCCTCGTCATCTGACTCCTGATGGAAACATATACGAACTTTTCCGATCTTTGGATTCATAGCTACAGCGGCCATGAGCTCGAGTAGATCTGAGCCCTCAAGAGTCTCATATGCCTTACGTGCGCGAATCGTTGCTGTTTCTCTCCGAGTCAGAGCAGATTTCCTGAAAGGCCCGTTCCTATCGCGCACCTGCCGCATTCTGCGATTGAAATCAGCGCTTTCCATGTGGCACTCCTTTCTGGATGGCGTCTCTAAGAACTGTCTCCAAATGCGCTATCTCTAGATTCATTATACAATAGGCCATGCAAAGCAAATCTGGGAAGCTAAAACTCCACGCACCATTCGAGCCAAATGGTGATCAACCCAAAGCAATCGAATCGCTTACGAACGGTCTTACCAAAGGCCTTGAATACCAGACACTTCTTGGCGTCACTGGGTCCGGGAAGACCTATACCATTGCACAGGTTATTAACAACGTACAAATGCCGACCTTGGTCATGGCTCATAACAAAACACTTGCTGCGCAATTGGCGCAGGAGTATCGAGATCTTTTTCCCGAGAATGCTGTTCACTATTTTGTCTCCTACTACGATTACTATCAACCGGAAGCATATCTTGCGCATTCGGACACTTACATTGAAAAAGAGGCACAAATTAATGCCGAAATAGATCGACTGCGGCATGCGGCAACACAAGCACTCCTTACACGGCGCGATGTCATAATTGTTGCATCGGTTTCAGCTATATATGGTCTTGGTTCACCAGAAAATTATGAGAAGGTGCATGTAAAGCTACAAAAAGGGGCCGAGGAGAATCGTTCTGCGCTTATTCGCAAACTTGTGAATATCTATTTCGTACGCACTACAGCTGACCTTATGCCCGGTCAGTTGCGAGCAGTAGGGAATGCCATCGAGTTCATGCCTGTTAATGACCGAGCAATCTATAGGATCTCATTCGCCAATACAGAAGAGTCTACAACGATCGCGGCTATCGAATGTCTAGATCCTATTACGCGCGCGAAAACGGGGGAGCCGAATACGGTGTTCATATTCCCTGCCAAGCACTTTGTGACTGATGAGGATAATCGCAAACGCGCACTGGAATCAATACGGGCTGAGCTCGAGGAGCGGCTAGCCCAGTTCAAACGCGAGGAGAAGCCGCTTGAAGCGGAGCGTCTCAAGCGCCGCACGTTGCACGATATATCACTCATCAGTGAGATGGGATATACAAATGGCATTGAAAATTATTCAAGACATTTTGACGGCCGTGCACCTGGCGAAGCTCCGTACACACTCCTCTCATATTTTCCGCATAAGAAAGATGGATCTCCTGACTTTCTTACTGTCATTGATGAATCTCACGTAACTGTACCTCAGATCGGAGGTATGTATGGTGGCGATCGTTCTCGTAAGGACGTACTCGTTGAACATGGTTTTCGTTTGCCCTCTGCTCGCGACAATCGTCCTCTTAGATATGAGGAATTTGAAGAACGAATTGGACAGGTAATTTTTGTTTCTGCGACTCCCGGAATCTATGAACGTGAACACAGTATTCCACCTCAAGGTCAAATTGTTGAACAAATTATTCGTCCGACGGGTCTCATTGATCCTGAACTCGAAGTGCGCCCCGTAAGTGAAACTTCAGGCAGTGCGTACCCAGGCCAAATTGCGGATTTCATTGATGAAGCGGAGAGAGCCATAAAGCAGGGTGGTCGCGCACTTGCGACTACCCTTACAAAACAAATGGCTGAGGATCTTTCAGATTTTCTCCGGAAGCGCGGCATGAAGGCAGAGTATCTCCATAGTGATGTAAAGACGATCGACCGTATCGAAATTCTTACCGAATTTAGGAAAGGAGTTTTCGATATACTGGTTGGGGTGAACCTACTGCGCGAAGGGCTCGATCTCCCCGAAGTTCAACTTATTGGGATTCTAGACGCTGATAAGGAAGGATTTCTACGCTCGGAAACCTCTCTTATCCAAACAATCGGACGGGCAGCGCGTAATGTCCTTGGGAAGGTTATTCTCTATGCCGACAACATGACAGGCTCTCTTGATCGTGCCATAGGTGAAACAAATCGCCGCCGCGCAATTCAGGTTGCGTATAACAAGGCACACGGGATAACTCCGCAGACAATCATTAAAGAAATCAGAGACATAGCCGCATCGATGAGAACTGAACATCAAAAGACACTTGAAAGCGTTCTAACACTTGATGCACGTTTATACGCAGAAGATCCAGTAGCCTTCATTAAGGATAAGCGACGACAAATGGAAGAAGCTGTTGAAGCGCTCGACTTTGAAACGGCTGCAATTATTCGCGACGAGATTCTCACACTTGAAGGTAAGAGTGTAGCACCAAGTAAAGGAAAACCAACAAGATCTCGTACAAGGGGCAGACGTTAGTTATCCGCATTTCACGTAGAGTCTAGAGTTTACCGGGCTACCTAAGTGCTACCATGTCTACATGCGGGTTCGTGTTCTTTTAGTAATGTTGTTTCTTTTGGCGTTTACGCTCATATTCGCCTTTGTCATCTTTGTAGCGAAAGCAGTATGGGATCAGCTGGGTCTTTTTCTTCCTCAAAGCATACTCATAGGTTCAGCGGTAATTCCTACCAACCGTATGCTTGGGGAAGTGTCGGTAGTTGTCACTGTTTTTATATTGCTCGTGCTCACATTTCTGTATCTCATCATTGATCGACTTATCATTCGACCCATCAAAGCCATTTCCTACGCGCTTGATTTCTTTGCTGAGCACAGCGCTAGAACAGAGCTTCCGAAATTCTCTCGCACAACCTATGAAATTAGTGCCCTCGCTGATGCGTTCCAACGCTTCACCGATAATGTGGAAGAAGTGCACAAGCGTGATATGGAAATATCACGGGTCAAGTCTGATTTTATCTCAACTGCTGCGCACCAGTTGCGAACACCGCTTACAGGCGTACGCTGGGCTCTTGAGGCACTACAGCTTGAGAATCTTACCGAAGGTCAAAAAGCGCTTGTTAAGAATGCGGTTGATAAAAGTCATGATCTTGTGACGATTGTTGGAACACTTCTTGATATTTCAAGCATTGAGTCAGGAAAATACAAATACGTTTTTGGTCCCGTTGAGGTTGATACCCTCGTTTCTGATGTAGTGGCAGATTTCTCAATGCTTGCTCAGGAAAGTTCCGTGAATCTTTTTTACGCAAAAAGCGGAGAGAAAGTTCCACCCGTGAAGGCAGATCGCGACCGCATTAAATGGGTTCTCAACAATCTTGTTGAGAATGCGATCCGCTACACCCCTGCGCAGGGATCAGTACAACTTACGGTCGAAGTGAGTGGCGACCGTGTTTTCATTAGAGTAAGCGATACGGGCATCGGCATTCCTGCAAGTGATCGAAATAATATCTTTGAACGATTTTTTCGTGCAGGGAATGCGATTGCAAAAGAGAACAAGGGAAATGGTCTTGGATTATATATTGCACGGCAAATTGCGCTCGATCATGGTGGCGATTTAAGTTTCAAGGGAAATGAAGCAAGCACAGGCACCACGTTCACGCTTGCGCTCAACATTGCGAAGTAGGAGAAATATTGCCTAGTGCAATATACCCGTATTCGTTTTCCCTACACCTACACACAGGTATACTAGAGCTATGGCTGACACACGATTCATCTTAGTCGTAGAGGACGATCCCGTATTAAAGAACCTTTTGGGACATACGTTTGCGGGCAAATATCAAACATTATACGCAAGCGATGGTAACGAAGCCCTCGCGTTATTTGAGCAATATAAGCCAGCACTCCTACTTCTTGATCTCATGCTCCCAACGATGGACGGCTTTGCGGTACTCGAGAGCATTCGTAAGCGAACTGATGCACTCAAGGATACCCCCATCATCGTGGTTTCGAATTTGGGGCAGGACAAAGATAAGGAACGAGCGCTCTCGCTCGGTGCCACGGCCTATATGGTCAAGGCTGAGGTTGCTATCGAGGAGATAGTCGCCAAAATAGAGTCAACATTAGAGAAATAGCCTGAAGGTGTTACACTGTATGCGTACCTGTCCCGCCACGGACAGGGATCTTGCATTAATACAACATGCCAACAAAAAAAAGTACCGATTCGGTAGCAAAACACACAGATAGGGTGGAGAAAAAATCTAGAGAGCAACGAGGCGCTCTCAATTCGCACCACCAGGCCATGGGGGCGGAGTGGATTACCGTACGAGGAGCACGTACGCATAACCTTAAGAATATTGACGTCAAACTGCCTCGGGGTGTCATGACGGTTATTACAGGTCTTTCAGGTTCCGGCAAATCCTCGCTCGCGTTTGATACCATTTTTGCCGAAGGACAGCGCCGCTATGTAGAATCACTCTCCGCCTACGCACGTCAATTTCTTAATCAGATGCAGAAACCGGACGTAGATGAAATCACCGGTCTCTCTCCCGCTATTTCTATAGATCAAAAAAGTCGTTCCAATAACCCGCGCTCAACGGTTGCTACCGTCACCGAGATATATGATTACCTTCGAGTGCTCTATGCACGTGCGGGTCAACCCTACTGCGTGAATCACGATGTTCCGATTTCGAAGCTTTCAAAGGAGGAAATGATTCAAATGGTGTGGGATCGCGTCCACGCTAAAACCAAAGAGAACCAGAATCCTGATCCAGCCGCTCAGGTTATGGGTGTTGAGTTTGACCGCACACAGGTACTCATATATGCGCCAATCGTTGTTGGCCGCAAGGGCGAATACTACCAACTCCTCTACGATCTTCTCGGCAAGGGTTTTGAGCGCGTCGTAATTGATGGAAAGACACAGTCTCTACGTGACCGAGCTGTTCTCGACCGCAATAAGCGTCATGATATTGATGCGCTGGTCGACGGCATTTTTGTTTCCGAATTCATGCGTTCTCCTGATGCGGCACGTGAGCGTCTCTCCGAGGCTCTTGAAATCGCACTCAAAGAGTCGGATGGACTTGTAAAAATTAGACACGCCGATGGCACACTTGAAACCCTCTCTTCGAAATTTATATGCCCCGAGGACGGCGCATCGTTTCCTGAAGTAGAGCCGCGGCTGTTCTCATTCAACAGTCCGTATGGCGCCTGCCCACAGTGTAACGGTCTTGGCACCAAGTCTATTTTCTCTGACGAACCGTGCCCTGTTTGTAATGGACTGCGCCTACGCCCTGAAGCTCTGCGGGTATATTTGAAAGGCAAAAATAGTGGGAAGCCTCGCGAGAAGGTAAAGGGTAAAAGAAAAGATGCAGATGAAGAGCCTTCAGCAGAAAACAATAACGGGGGTCTTGGTAAGAATATCGTTAACTTTACGTCGCTTTCCATACGCGATGCAAAAATATTCCTTGAGGAACTTGATCTTTCTGATTTCAGAATGGAAATTGCGGCGCCCATCATTCGCGAGATAGCAAACCGTCTTGATTTCATGCTTAACGTAGGACTGGATTACCTCACCCTCAATCGCACCGCCTCAACACTTTCGGGGGGAGAATCACAGCGCATTCGCCTTGCCTCTCAACTTGGTACGGGCCTTGTAGGCGCCTTGTACGTTCTGGACGAGCCAACAATTGGTCTTCACCAACGCGATAACGATCGCCTCATCAAAACACTCCTTATTCTTAAAGAGCTTGGCAATACGATTCTTGTTGTCGAGCATGACGAGGACACTATTTACTCCTCTGATTACATTGTTGACATTGGTCCTGGAGCTGGGGTTCATGGTGGCCAGGTAGTTGCGCATGGATGGCTTGATGAGCTTCTCACGGCACCTATAAACGAGAGCGATTCGGTAACTCTAAGTTATTTGCGCGGCGAGAAGGAAATTGAAGTTCCCCAGGAGCGGCGAACCAGCGAAAAAGGCTCTATTAAAGTTCGTGGCGCCACACTACATAATCTAAAGAATCAGAATATCGATATACCACTGGGCAAGCTTGTGTGTATTACAGGTGTATCGGGTTCAGGTAAATCTACATTTTTATATGACATTCTTCATAAGAATGTTTCAGCACGGCTAAGTAAGCGTGAATCAGAAGTGGTGAATGCAGCTTCAATGACAGGCACTGAATACATCGGGCGCGTGGTGCTTATCGATCAGTCAGCAATCGGCCGCACGCCACGCTCAAACCCTGCAACCTATACGGGAGCCATGACCCATATCCGTGATATTCTCGCGGCAAGTTCAGAAGCAAGAGCGCGCGGCTGGAAACCAGGACGCTTCTCATTTAACGTTCCAGGGGGGCGCTGCGAGGCGTGTCAGGGGAACGGCATGATAGCAGTCGAAATGCACTTTCTACCAACCGTATATGTCACCTGTGACGTTTGTAATGGGACTCGATTCATGCGTGAGACTCTTGAGGTCACGTATCGAGGCAAGAACGTTTATGACATTTTGCAGATGACCGTAGAGGAGGCAGAACTTTTCTTTAGAGATATTCCCGCTATTGGCGAACGCCTTGATTCGCTTAACTCAACAGGACTCCAGTATCTTACGCTCGGACAAAGCGCGACAACGCTCTCTGGCGGCGAGGCACAGCGCGTGAAGATTTCCTCAGAGCTATATCGTCCGATTACGATGAAGACGCTTTATCTCCTTGATGAGCCGACCGTGGGACTCCATTATGAGGATGTGCGTAAATTAATTGAGATACTTCAGGAGCTCGTGCGCCGGGGGAATACGGTTGTCGTTATCGAACACAACCTTGATGTCATCAAAAGCTCTGACTATCTTATCGATTTCGGGCCCGAAGGAGGTATACACGGTGGTCAAGTAATCGCAAAGGGAACTCCCGAAGAGGTTGCGCAGAATCCAAAATCATACACGGGCGAATATTTAGCGAAAGTTCTTAAGAAGTCTAAGGTGAAAAAGTCTAAGGATTGAGAAATAATCCTACGGTAAACTTGCTTCGTAAGGCACTATCTCTATGCAAAAGAGTGATATAGCAAAATTTGAGCTCCCTGAATTACCGGGTGTATATATATTCACCCAGGGCAAGGGTCGTGCAAAAAAAGTGCTCTACGTAGGGAAGGCCACCTCACTTCGTGACCGAGTGCGGTCCTATTTTGACATTGATCTTATTTCCACACGCGGGCCTCGAATTGTGGACATGGTAACAAAGGCAGACGGACTCAGGTATGAGACTACCCCAACAGTGCTCGAAGCGCTCGTACGCGAGGCGGCCTTGATTCGTGAGTATCATCCGCCAGCGAATGCTGAGGGTAAGGATGATAGAACCTTTCTCTACGCAGTCGTTACTGACGAGGAGATTCCGCGCGTCCTTGCTATACGAGGGAGCGACATTAATTTCGATACAAAAGTTGCGCAGGGTATACGATATCGGGAGGCGTTTGGACCATTCCCCTCTGGATATCAGCTCCGTGAAGGACTCCGGCTTATTCGCCGCATATTTCCCTTCTACGATACTCCAAAGCCTGTGGGGAGTAAGGGTAAGCATCAGGAGGCAGATATTGAATTTAATCGACAAATTGGTCAGTATCCAAAAGACATACACAAAAAGAGCTATTTACGTTCAATACGAAACGTTTGTTTGTTCCTTTCGGGCCATGTGAAGAAATTGCGTGAGACTCTTACGAAGGAAATGAAGTTAGCGGCTAAGAAAGAAGAATTTGAATTTGCAGCACAAATCAGAAGGGAACTCTTTGCGCTCGATCATATCCAAGACGTATCACTTATACGCGAAGACCGTGACAAGCATACGATGGGGCCACGAATCGAAGCCTACGACACAGCGCACATCTCGGGCACAAGCGCTATTGGCGTTATGACCGTTATTCAGGATGGAACGCCACAAAAAAAGGAATATCGTACTTTTCGTATACAAGGTACAAAGCAGAAGAGTTTGCGTAAATCTGTTAATTTAAAATCAAAAGACTCTGATAAGGGGCTTAGGATAGAAGTGCGTCGTATGAATGATGACATTGCATCTCTCAAGGAGATTCTTTCGCGGCGTATGGGCCATCCTGAATGGCCAATGCCGCGTGTGATAGTTGTTGATGGAGGAAAGACACATAAGAAAGCTGCGGAAAGTGTTCTAGAGGAACTTGGTATTCATATTCCTATAGTGGCGGTTGTAAAAGATGAGCGCCATAGACCACGAGAGGTAATTGGAGGCATACGTGCAGGCATCACTGATGCTGACGCGGTCCTCGCTAACGCAGAAGCCCATAGATTCTCGCTTACTCGGCACCGCCAGGCGCGCAAGAAAAGTCTTCATCGAGACACTTGACAAAATATACTCTACATGATAGAGTATATTTGGATATAGGGGCTGGTTCGAATTCGCCCCCAACCGCAACAGGCGCCAGGAGAAAGGACCCAATGCTTCGCGAGCGAAGTAGCACCTAAAATAGCAGCGCCTCGTTTGCGCAAATTTGTCTCATAGGGGATTACGGCAGATCCTGAGATACCCGCACACGCAAAGATCAAATCAATGCGGTCCGAGGTACCACGACCTAGCCAACACCCAACAGCGAGACACAGGGCCGGGAGTCTTCAATGACATAATCCCGGCCCTTTCGCTTTTCCATACTATATTGATTCAAATACTTACGGTTGCATCTGTTATACTTTTGCCATGAATGGCACGGTCGTCGGGGTTCTTCGAGGGGGTCCATCCCGGGAGCATGAAATATCTATTCTTTCGGGCCATGCAATCGTGGCAAATTTGTCCCGCGAAAGGTTCATTGTTAAGGATATTTATATTGATAAACAGGGCCAATGGTTCGAACGTGGTAAGCAGAGTACGCCGGTTGATATTTTGCGTACCGTTGATGTGGTGGTGATTGCGCTTCATGGCGAGTACGGGGAAGATGGCGAAGTCCAGAAGCTTCTAGAGCGTCTCGGTATTCCCTACACGGGCTCAGATTCCCTTGCCTCCTACCTTGCTATGCACAAAGTACTTGCAAAGGAGCGTGCCAAAGAGGCCGGACTCAAAACTCCTAAATATTATTTAGTAGAGCCAGGAGCGGACCTTGAATCAGTTGCCTATAACCTTACGCGTACATTCCACCAGCCACTCGTGGTAAAGCCAGTGAAGTGGGGGTCATCTGTGGGTGTATCAATTGCAGGTGGTTATGCGCAGATTCATCAAGCGATTGCGTCACTTCTAGATGAAGCAGAAGCAGTACTTGTGGAGGAATACATACGGGGAACCGAGGCGAGTGCGGCGGTTGTGGAGGGCTTACGTGGTGAAGAATTATACGGACTACCGCCAATCGAGATAATCCCCCCTACCAATGATTTTTTCTCGTACGATGCCAAATACAACGGCAAGAGCAAGGAAATATGTCCTGCTCGATTTTCAAAGGAGACAATGGAGGAGCTTGTAGAAAGCGCTCGTACCATGCATCGCTCGCTTGGACTCCGGCATTACTCTCGTTCTGATTTCATAGTCACACCGCATGCTACGTATTACCTCGAAACTAATACACTCCCTGGTCTCACCAAGGAGTCACTTCTCCCAAAGTCGCTAACGGCCGTTGGAGTCTCATTTTCAGATTTCCTTACACACATCGTCGATCTCGCGCTTGGGTAGACCATGCACTTTTCACTATGAATGATCTATCTCAAAGAAAATGCATTCCATGCGGAACACACACCAAAGCATTTACTCGCGAGGAGGCGGAAAAAATGCAATCAGAAGTAGCAAACTGGACACTGGACGATGCTGCGAGAGTTATTTCTAAGAGCTACGCATTCAAAAATTTTGCTGAAGCTATGGCTGCAGCGAATATGATTGGGGACTTAGCTGAGCGTGAAGGTCATCATCCTGATCTCCATGTCTCATGGGGAAAACTTGTGGTTGATCTCTCGACGCATTCCATCGGTGGCCTTACTGTAAATGACTTTATATTGGCAGCGAAGATTGATGCACTTGCTCTAGATAAATAAAGACGATAAAGTTATCCGAGGAGCGCGAAAAGCGCTCCGAACAATATGGGCCCATAGCTCAGCTGGTAGAGCATCTCATTTGCAATGAGAGGGTCAGGAGTTCGAGTCTCCTTGGGTCCACCTTAGCGACAGAATACTTGACAAAAAGTAGTACAATGCTATTGTTTATTAGCATTCGCCACTGTTCCTTGTCATAAGGGCTACAACTATGATCCGCGTTACTCAACAAAGGCCGCCCGCGCACATCCAGCGGCACGGCGAGCACGACTGCACCACGATTGTTCACATCCATGAGCACACTCGCTCATTCGGCCTCAAACGGGCACAATTTCTTGGTCACAGACAAGTGGGCATCATCAAAGCGACGCTCAATGCCTTGACCGCCATTCCCTGCGAGGGTGAACTTAAGATTACCGCCACGAGAAAATCTGGGGCATCCGCCATCGGCGACATCTACACCTGGGATCCACATTCTTTGCGCGTCGCCCAGGAAGCCGTGTCACTCATCCGGGATGATCTTCGAATTTTGATGTCTCTTGACCTCGGCGAGCTCCAGCTGCAGATCAGTTGTTCCCTCGAAAGAAAACTCAAGGTCGCCGCCTAGGACTAAACACCCTGACGTGCAAAGCCGCCCAGGCTCTCGGGCGGCTTTTTGTTCTCACTTTCCCTCAAGTCCATGGGTTCGAGGATTTGGCAACTTAATTGAAAGAATTTTATTCCCATCATTTGCGAGAGTTTTCCTAAAGAGTTCCAAGGAAGCCCTTAGACGTTCGCCTGCTATACTACCCCATATGCTAAAACGTGAGGAAGAGAAACTCCTTGACTTCATACACACCGAGCACAAGAAAGGCTACACCAAGAAGGAGATACGAGAAGCACTTATAGCTAATGACTTCTCTCCTAAGGACATAGACCCTTCTCTCAACAAGGTATTTAAAAGAAAGAGAAGACACCATACACAAAAACTCCTCGTACCCCTCACACTCCTTCTCTTTGTCCTCATAGCAGGCTGGTGGCTCTACACCCACCATGCGTCATCCAGTGACACACAGAATACTCTGGGATCTACACTTGCTACCCCTGAGGGGAATACTGGATCTTCTGGTCCTACAGAAGAATCAATCACAACGCAACCAATCGGCTTCGCAAGCCTTGATGGCGGTACAACTGGTGGAAATCCAAACAATATATGTCATGTGAGCTCCATGACTGAAGCGGCTCTTGCTACCTGTGCTGAAGCATCCAATTCAAGCACTGTGGTTTTTGACACTCCCGGTACGATTGTCCTCACCTCACCTATAGACATAACCTCAAATAAGACGATAGAAGGGCCAGTGACAATAGAAGGACAATCCAATCTTTTTCAAATACGAGGACAGAGTAACATCATCATACGAAATATCTATTTTGAAAATCTTCCAGGACTTGTTGTTCCTCCCTCGATTAGTGGGCTGTCAGCAGCCAGTACTTGTCCAGATACTTCTACATATCTGACGAAGGGTCTCGGAGGCTCTAATCTTGAAGGATGCGGAAACGAAATACGCATATTGGGTGGAGTTACTTCCGATAGTCAGAATATATGGATAGATCACGATTCCTTTAGAGCTTGCGGTGATAAATGTATCGCGGTTGGTGTTGGAACCAGCGGTCTAGATCCTTCTACTGGAAAATATTACAGTGGAACTTTAGTATCAATATCAAATAGCATTTTTAAAGACAGTTGGTTTGCTGTCGCTATTGATACTGCTACTGGAGGACCAATGGGCGCCATCCCAATCAATGAACAACCAAACTCCATGGTAACGCTGTACGGTAATTTATTTAGTGAAGTAAATAGACGTAGTCCCCGTGTCTCCGGTGCCGGTTCTTGGGCACACGTCTTTAACAACGTCATTCAATACTGGGGTGGATTTGACAGCAGTACGGGTGATGGATATGGATTCGGACCTTCTTCAAATGATTCAGCGCAATTGTTACTAGAAGATAACTACCTTCGTGCGTGGCCAAGTCCAAATGCCTGTCAAGAAGCAGACGATCTTATCAACCAAAGATGCAAGGTAACCGATCCAATTCAATCTAAAGGAGTCCCTGCAGGTTACATACGAGCAACAAACAACTTTTTAGCAAACAGTGCTACCGATCAGGAAAACGGTCCCTCAGTGGTATTCACTCCGCCCTACAGTTACAGTCCGCTCGACCCATTAACCACACTCAATTCAGTTATCGCTAATGCTGGAGTTATTACAAATTGAGCTTGTATTTTTCGATCCACGAATAATTTTTTGCAGAAAACTTGACATATATTATATAGTGTGCTAATCTTACAAACGGATTGAATCCGTCCCATTCTGGGATTTTAACTGGCCGGGAGGCCTACATAATATGAGTGAAGAGACTTCTGTCGTCTGCGCCGAGGAAATGAGCGGCGCTACCCTCGATCTGGATGTCAAGGCGCTGGTGCTGGTGAAGTTCACCGTGGGCAACTCGCTTCTCGTTCCCCGCGGCATTCGCGAGGTCGACCGTGCGCCGGACATCAAAATCGACATGCGCCATCGCCTCGCCGGCCTGAAGCTGGAGCTCGGGGCGCACGCCACGCGTACCGGACGGTTCCGGGAGGGTCGCGTCGACACCGGCGTCCCAGTGATCAAGGATCTCGGGCTTTCTCAGGCGGCACTCATGCTCCGCGGGCTGTCGAACAACGATTTCAGGTTGATCGATCTCCACTATTTCGAGAAGCCGGGGGAGCGCCGGCCCAAATTCGTGATCGTGGGGAGTTACTCCCCCTGGGAAAAGGACGAACCGCTCGAACTCACCGACAAGGTGCTCGAGGCGCTTCGGACTCTGTCCAGGGAGACCTGGCAGTTTTGCACGGTCTGGGACAACCCGGACTGCTCTGTAACGATCAACTTCGGCGACCGGGCGCCCGACGCCAAGCCGAGGCAGGCAATCCGTGTCCAAAACCGCAGGATCGTGTCGACGTCGGTCACGGACTTCGTGACCGAAGAGGAGGAATAAAACCTCCCACTCATCAAACCAACTTATACGACCGGAGTCCTATTTATGGGACCCGGTCGTACTTTTTTTCGTAGTAAAATAATTCTAAATTTCTTCTAACTGACCAAGAAATCCGTCCTCTTTGGAATGGATCACTTCTTTGAATCTCTCGAGCAGTGGTGTGATCGGAGTTTCTCCGAGGGTAGCTTTTGCATCAACACGTTCAACCGAAAAATATTCAGGAGGAACTCCCCCAACTAAATTAAACATATGCGACAGCATTGTTGTTGCATATTGACCTTTATCTAAATCAAACTCGAAGACTATACCTTCGTCGACCAATTCGGCTTTATGAAAACGGACATTGCTGTGCGTAGGTGTACTGCGAGAACGAAGAACAATTTGAGGAAAAGGTCGTAGGTTGTGGAAAGGAGGAGGAAAGATACCGAGCTTCTCCAACATTGGTCGGTAGAGGTCCTGATCACGGCGATCCTTGCTTAGGAAGAAGGGTAAGGTATCAGGCATAGGTTCACCCCGATTCAAATACTCAGAGAGCTTCTTGTTAAATAGAATGGATGACAGTGCATAGAGCCAGAAGGTGATCTGCTCAGGTATAGCTTGCAGCGCACCAGGGAAATCTTGAGGATTCTGTCGTAAATGATCGACTACTAACAACTCCTGCTCAAAAATAAGAGGGAAATCTAAAAGAGTTTTATATACAGCATTCCAATCGGGAATTTTTGCTTTTAACGATCTACGCATTTCCTGGAAATAGGGAATTTCTCGTGAACCAGCAAAGGTCAAGAAGTCGCAGACGGCATCCTCATATTTGCCCTGGAGAATAAGTCTGGCCCAGTGGAAATTACGTAACCGAGAGACCCCAAAGCGCTGTAGGTAGAAGAAATTAGCAAAACCATGTTCTTTTACATCCTGTAGATAATTTGCAAAATGCGAGAAACGTTCAGGATCGAAAAATGATCGTTCAGTGCGCACAAGGATTGTAAAACGATTTCCCTCGAGATTCCCTCGTTCTGCAATTCCATTACCGCTCACAATTTCTTTAAGAAAATAATATGGCGAACGAAGAGTACTGACCGACTGAAGATTAGACTTTCGAATAGAGATTTTTTGAGCCGTAATGGCATTTTTATCCTTAAGACCAGCAAAACTAACATCCTTTTCCTGAATGCCTAGTGATCGTGAAATGTCAGTCGCTGCCTCAAAAGTTGAAATATTACACTTAACCAAGGTTGCGTATATTGTTGGTGTTTTTTCTAAGGATTCGAGATCCGATTCTCCACCTAGATCAATAGTACGGATTGCAGAATCAATACGTTCTTCGACGATGAAATCCTCGGGCCAAAGTTTTATGAGTCCCTGCGGAAATGAATTCTTATGCGGAATATCAATACCAAATTCCGAAAGGGTGGCACCATCCTCAATATGTGAATGTTCCAAGAATAATTCCGGATGCTCTTTGCTAAGGCCTTGTAGTAATTTAAGTTCTGCTTTTTTACGCTCAAATCGATCAGGAGGCATAAAGCGATGTCGTGAGACTAACTACCAGGATAGTACTTCTTTAGAAGCGCGACATGCTCCGCATAGGTATCGGAACAATGGAATCTGCCATAGGAGTCATGGAAATAGTAGAGACAGGAAGTTTGCACAGGATTAAGTGCTGCAAGTACTGCCGCTACTGATGGTTCAGCAATAGGCCCAGGTGGAAGCCCTGGATTCATGTAGGTGTTGTAAGGAGACTTAATGTATTTATCTTTTGGTAGTACTTCCTGCCACCAATTTCCCTCTTTATTCTCACCCATTGCGTATTGAAGCGTTGCATCAATCTGTAGATTCATGTTGTCGAATAGTCGGTTCCAGATAATGCCCGAGATAATGCGCATATCAGTTGGACCTGCGGCTTCACGCTCAAGAAGCGAGGCCACGATCAAAGTCTCGTTGAGAGGCACAAGAGACGCTGTTGTTGGACTATAGTGGTCAGCAACTGTCTCGTCGAAGCGTATGCCCATTAAAGCTGCGACGTTGGAAGGAGTCATTGAATCATCAACGACATACGTTCCAGGAGCAAACATCCCGTCTGTGATTCCTGGTGTCTGTGCATCTACCGCTGCAAGGAATTGCTTTTGTTGCGTTGTATTCCAATTGAGTGCCCGTGTAAGCTGTGAAAGTATTTCTTCTTTGCGATATCCTGGAAGGACGGTAATTAGATGACCATCTGCGGCAGCAAGTGATTGATATAAGCTTGTATTATCAATGAGCGCAGCGATCTGAATCAAAACCTCTCTCACATCCCCTACAGAGGCTGTAAGAGTATTGTTTTGAGTCTGCTCATTGAAAAAAGCATCAGCCTTTGGATTATCGACAATGCTTTTTGTCGCCGGATCTACTGAGACAGGAAAGACTGCAACAGTGGTCGGGGAATTTGCGGGCTGCAATAGCGACATGCTTTCCAAATGAATGTGTGCAATCTCAATTTGCGGCAGGATAAAGGTTGTACAGCCTCCAATAATGCAAAGGAGGGCAACTACGGTAAGAATTCGCGCCCTATCCATTTTTCGTTTACGTGGATGAACCGCATAGCGCAAAGGATATGGGGACTGATTATTCACCGGCATGATGACAATATTGTACCTTACAACAAAGCATAGCAAAAAGAGATATCCAATTATGAACTAGGTTACACAAATAGATTTCGTGTACGAAATGGTAGACATCCTGCCATACATAATGGTAGTGTCAAATAATGGTCAAAGCCCCGCAAAAATCCACTCCCGTTGAGGAGTTCATTAAATGGATTGGATCTACCCAATCCATGATATTTCATACGATCGTCTTTATAGCCTTTCTCGGTCTTACCCTTAGCGGCATTGCTTCTCGTGATCTCATACTACTCATCTGGAATACCATTGTATCGCTTGAGGCGATCTATCTAGCTATTTTCATCCAGTTTACGGTAAATCGGAACACCACAAGTCTTCGAGAAGTCGAGGAAGACATTGATGAGATTCAGGAAGACGTCGAGGAGCTTGGAGAGGATGTGGAAGAAATTTCAGGAAGATCTCGAAGAAATAACCGAGGATGACACTGAAGAAGATAAGGAACACACACGTTCACTCGAGGTGCTCACTGAGGAAATTCGTCACCTTTTAAAAGAACTTGAGGCACTCAAGAAGAAAGAGTAGTCTTCATCACAATACGGGCCCATAGTAAAATGGTTATTACGCGTCCATGGCATGGACGAGGTCGGGGTCCGATTCCCCGTGGGTCCACTAATAAAATAAGAGAGCGCCTCCGGAAGAAGCGCTTGATGAAGATACTATGTTTCAAAGAACCATATTAAGTTCTTCGGTCGACACACGCTGCAGTTCACAAGCAGGGTTTGGAGAATTAAGTATTTGACTACCCATAATGGCGTAATCCGCACCAGCTTCCAAGGCTTCAGCTGGAGTCGTAACGCGTTTCTGGTCACCGAGCGCAGCACCTGCCGAACGAACTCCCGGGGTCACTACCAGCATTTCAGGATATTTTTTTCGGCCAGCCTTGGCTTCCAGAGCCGAACATACAAAGCCGTGTGCACCCGCCTTGTGGCCAATTCTCATGAGGCTCGCAACTTGACGAGGCGGCCTGCAATGGTAGATCTCCTCACAGGTATCGGGATCGATCGAAGTGAGTAGGGTAACAACGAGAACTTTGGTCGGAGTGCCGGCTAGAGCTCTCACTGCTGCTTGGATCATTTCTTCGCCACCCGAACCATGGACTGTAACTGCCCAAGGTGGACACGCGCGCAGCCAAGTACAGCCATTCTTAACGGTTGTTTGAATGTCGTGGAATTTAGGATCTACCATGACTCGTCCATACACCGAAAGGTTGGGGAGCAGACTTTCTGCCCCTTTCCCAAAGAGAAGATCATTCACCTTAAGGATTGTACCTGTAGGACGCAGTTCATCTATGACAGGCAGCACCTCTTCCCAGCTTTTGCCGTCGAGCGCTAGGATGATGCGATTCTTCTTTTCCATTTCCAAATCGCAGCGCTCCATGACACCAAGCTCGATTAGTTGACGGCGCACGTCGTGAAGTGTCATGCCAGGCCAAACCATCGTGCGCAGGTCTCTGGAGGCAAGATGTTCCTTCCAGCCCTGCTGTCGATCAACCAGTACGACAAGCCCAAGCACTTCAAGACCCATTCGGATGCACTGAAAGTAGGGTTCGACCTTGGATTCTCCGTCAGTAATGACGTCATCGATGATTACCACGCGATTGCCATAGACTGGGGTGCCGATAACTCTGGCGTTATAGGCTCTTCCGACCTTCTCTTCATCACGTATGGTGAGATAGGGAAGGCCAGTCTCACGCGCAAGCAGTCCTGCAAAACACGAGACAGAATGAGGTACCTCCACAAATTGATCAAGCGCAAGTCGCCTAAGCGCGAGCGCATACAGGCTTGCAAGCCACTCAAGAGCCCTCGGATCATTGCGTGCATCGCGAAGATTGATATAGATGTCGGTCTCTCCGCCTTTTTTGAGACGCAAATCACGCTTGTTGCTGAACTTGATGAGTCCGAAGCGCAATAGGTTTTGAACGACTCCACGGTGTTCCTCGGGAAGAAGCCAGGGAGTTTGAGGAAAAAAGGAACTGTTCATTAGAACCTCCAAAAGGTTTTAGGCAGTGCGT
This sequence comes from uncultured bacterium, assembly GCA_963851445.1. Classification (GTDB taxonomy): domain Bacteria; phylum Patescibacteriota; class Minisyncoccia; order Phycocordibacterales; family Phycocordibacteraceae; genus C7867-001. The sequence continues at coordinate 78,967 of CAWKPH010000002.1, forward strand.
TGCATGCCTCCTCGCTCATACAAACACATTGCAGAGGCAATCGCAAAGAATCTTTAATTCTTTGGAACAATAGGTACCCATGCTAATATGACGTTTATGAAGGGTATAGTGGCTCGTAGGAGCCTTTTGTAATTTAACGATATGACTTCTGGTATCAATGTTGAATTGAAAGCAGCAGTGTTAGGTCATATCCTTGGGCTTCCTATAACGAACAGTCTTCTCATGACATGGCTTGTTATGCTGTTTTTGATCGCGTTTGCGTTCTTCTTTGGTCGTAACTTGAAAATGATTCCGGGAAAATTTCAAGCTGGCGTTGAGTGGCTCTTTCAGGGCGCCATGGATTATATTTCCGAAACACTCGAGAGTGACAAGCTCGCAAAACGATATTTTCCCCTTCTTGCAACTATTTTTCTTTTCATACTATTTTGCAATGAGCTTGAATTCTTTCCTGGAGTAGGCTCAATCGGTATTTTTCAGGGAGGTACACTCGTACCGTTTTTACGTGCGCCGACCGCGGATCTCAATCTCACCCTTGCTCTTGCATTCATCTCGTTCTTCACTATCGAAATTACCGGCATCGCTACTCTGGGCGCGTTGAAGTACGGCTCGAAATTTGTTAATCTTAGTTCACCGGTCGGGTTTGCAGTTGGGCTTATTGAGATCCTGAGCAACCTCGGACGTCTCATCTCGTTCTCTTTTCGTCTTTTCGGAAACATCTTTGCGGGGGAAGTGATGATTTTGGTTGCGAGCTACTTCCTGCCATATCTTTTGCCGATCCCACTCATGGGTTTCGAGATGTTCATCGGAATAATTCAAGCACTTGTGTTCTCGATGCTCACGTTGTTTTTCATAAAGCTTGCTATTGCTGACCCGCACGAGAGCCACTAATCACGGCTTTCCTGCGGCTCCGGAATGGATGAGTCGTTATTTACTAATCAATCTTATATTTATCTATGGACATTGATTCAGCACGCATGATCGGTATGGCACTTGCTGCGGGCCTCGGGGTTATCGGCCCTGGCATTGGCATCGGTCTTATAGGCGGCGGCGCCATGGAGGCTATCGGACGAAATCCGGAGGCATCTGGCAAAATCGTCTCAAACATGATTCTTGCAATTGTGTTTACTGAAGCACTTGGCATTCTCGCACTAGTCGTTTCCTTCATCATAAAGTTCGTTTAGGCAGTAACGATTCTGGGCATGCAACAGCTTCTGGACGCATTCGGTATCAACGGCTCACTTCTGCTCGCACAAGCAGTGAATTTCGGCATACTCCTAGTCGTGCTTTGGTATTTCCTATACAAACCTGTTATGAAGACGCTTTCGGATCGTCAGCAAAAAGTGGCGCAGGGTGTACTTGATGCTGAGCGTGCTGCGCAGAAACTTGCTGGTGCAGATGCGGAGGCATCAAAGCTTGTTGGAAGTGCCGAGGCAGAAGCAACGAACATCGTTACCTCAGCACGTAACACCGGTAAAGAGGAACGGGATCGCATTGTAAAGGAAGCAGAAGCACGCTCCTCGGCAATTGCAGCTGATGCTAATGCGCGTGCTAAAGAAACCTCAGCAAAGGCACTTCGAGAAAGTGAAAAAGAAGTTGCGCGTCTAGCGATGCTTGCAGCAGAGAAAATTATGCGTAGCTCTTAATATATGGAAGCTCTTTACGCACAAGCTCTCTGGAACGAAGCACAGAAGAAGGATGTTGAGGCAAAAGCAATTGTTAGTAATTTACGAAAGAGCTTGAAAGCACAGGGGCGTGAGAAAATGCTCGCAGGCATACTTCGTGAATTAAAGCGTCTCGAAGCACAAAACATGAAACTTGGACCAGTGGTAGAAGTTGCCAGCAAGAAAGACGAAGCACATGCACTAAAAGAGGCTGCAGCACTCAAAATCAAAGTAGCGCAGGTGACCATCAATCCCGAACTCATCCAGGGATGGCGCGCAAGTGACAGTAGCCGACTTGTCGATAGCTCAGGTAAGCGTGCACTTATAGAGCTGTATCAGAGAATCACCAGCGACAGTTAATTATTTCAGTACCTTTTACCAACGAATTAGCAGCTGCATCACTTTATGGAAAGCATTATCAAAAGAATCGAACAGGAAATTCAGGGACTCACCCCTACGCTCCGTGAAGAGGAGACTGGCGTCGTCCGTATGACCGGAGATGGTATTGCAGAGATCGACGGTCTTGAAAATGCTGTGATGACCGAAATGGTGCTTTTCGATCCAACCTTCGATGGAACTCTCGAATCCGCGCTTAAGGAGGAGGCTCCTATTTATGGTCTTGTGTTAAATCTTGAAGAGGATGGAGTGCGCGCTGTTATTTTGGGAGACGCTGCTCGCGTGTATGAAGGTATGCGTGTGCGTCGCCTCGGTAGATTGCTCTCCATTCCTGTAGGAGACGCGCTTGTTGGTCGCGTGGTGAATGCACTTGGCGAACCTGTCGATGGTAAGGGCAAAATTGCAGGAACAAAGCTTATGCCAATTGAGCGCGAAGCATATGGAGTCATCGATCGTTCGCCGGTTAATGTACCTCTTCATACGGGTATCAAAGCCGTTGACTCGATGATACCGATTGGGCGCGGTCAACGCGAGCTCATAATTGGAGATCGCGGCGTCGGAAAGACTGCAGTCGCTATCGACACTATCCTCAACCAGAAAAGTGAACCGGAAGCAACACGTCCTATATGCATCTATGTTGCAATCGGACAGAAGGAATCAAAGACAGCTAAGATAGTTGCAAGTCTTGCTGAAGCAGGCGCCATGGAATATACGATTGTTGTGACGGCTCCCGCATCAACTCCTGCAGCGTTCCAGTTCCTCGCCCCTTTTGCAGGAGCAACCATTGGTGAACATTTCATGGATCAAGGGAAGGATGCGCTCGTCATTTATGATGATCTCTCAAAACAAGCGGTCGCCTATCGACAGATGTCGCTTCTTCTTAGACGTCCTCCAGGGCGCGAAGCATATCCGGGTGATATCTTTTATCTACACTCCCGACTTCTTGAGCGTGCCGCAAAGCTTTCTAAAGAAAAAGGTGGAGGCTCTCTAACAGCACTTCCAATTATCGAGACACAAGAAGGAGACATCTCGGCATACATCCCCACAAATGTGATCTCAATCACTGATGGGCAAATCTTCCTTCTCACCGACCTGTTCAATAAGGGCCAGCGTCCCGCAATTGATGTCGGAAACTCAGTGTCACGCGTGGGTTCCTCAGCACAGACGAAGGCAGTGAAAAAGGTTTCAGGAAAGATTAAACTCGAACTTGCGCAATTCCGAGAGCTTGAAGCATTTATGCAATTCTCGTCTGACCTTGATGAGGAAACGAAACGTCGTATTGACTCAGGTAGGCGTCTTACTGAGGTTCTTATTCAGCCACAGGGCCAACCGGTGCCCTTTGATATGGAAGCAGCAATCATATTTGCCGCTACTAATGGGTACTTAGACACATTCGCACCAGAAGACACACGTGAAGCACAGCGCAAATTGCAAGATTTCCTAATGCGCGAAGCGCAACCGGAGCTCAATATGATTCGTGAATCAAAGGATCTGGGAGAAGAAACTGACAAAGCACTTCGTGCAAAACTCGATCTTTTCAAGGAACGTGTTGCACCAAAAGTAAGACATGCTGAACAGGATGCCACTGAAATGGGTACTGATTCAGAAGCAGTAATTCAAGAGGAAGCTGTAGCAAATATCGCAGCAGTCGAAGAAGCTACAAATGGTGGCATTGAAAGTGCAGAATAAATCACCATGGCACTCAAGGACATTAAGGCGAAAATACAGGCAACGAAGCGCATGAATACGGTAACGCGCGCCATGGAGGCTGTTTCAGCAGCTAAAATGCGTCGTACTCAACATGCAGCGTTCGCTGGGCGCGCATACGCAAGGGCAGCGCTTTCAATCCTTGCGCGACTTTCAGGAAGTGCCGATGTGCAAAGGCATCCGCTCACAACGATGCGAGAAGTGAAGAGAACCGGCCTCGTTGTCATTACGAGCGATCGCGGCCTCGCGGGTGCCCTTAATAGTGGCGTTATCAAAGCTGCGCTTCGCGCAATTGAGGGACGCCCTATAGATTCCATCACCGTATTTGCTTACGGAAAGAAAGGAGAAGAATATTTTCGACGTCGTTCATACCGTATTAACCAAGCCATCGAGAATAAACGCGACGACGTACCACTTTCAGATATGCAAGAGCTTTCGCAGGATCTCTCTACAGGATTTCTTTCTGGTGAGTATGATGAGGTGGTTGCAGTGTATAGCAACTTCCGTTCTACCTTTGAACAGATTCCAACTGTTCGTCGTTTGCTCCCTCTATCACTTGAATCGATAGGAAGCATTGTTCGGGATATACGGCCCGCAAAAGGTAAGTGGAGCGATGAGGCACTTCTTGAGTCTCCCGCTGCGTATTCGATTGAACCCGATGCTGAAGAAGTACTCGGACTTCTCATTCCACGCCTTGTTGCCGTCTCGCTCTATTTTATGCTGCTTGAAGCAAAAGCATCTGAACATTCTGCACGTATGGTTGCCATGAAGAACGCATCGGATAAATCGAAAGAACGCGTGCGCGATTTTACCCGTTTGTATAACAAAATTCGTCAGGCAGCGATTACGCGCGAAGTCTCGGAGATTGTTGGCGGTCGCGAAGCACTCGCTGCGTAATTTGCATAAATGCATACAAAAAAGCTATAAATTATTTATACAATCATGAACACAGGAACAATCACAGAAATCATCGGTCCAGTCGTCGACGTGCATTTTGAGAAGGATCGCCCTGCAATCGAAGAGGCCTTGGTGATCGATGCTAATGACGTGCATGGACGTATTACGCTCGAGGTGTCGTCACACTTAGGGCTTGATCGTGTTCGCACTATTGCGATGACTGAAACGGCTGGACTATCTCGTGGCGAAAAGGCAGCTGCAACGGGTGCTGCGATCTCTGTTCCCGTTGGAGAAGCTTCTCTTGGACGGCTTTTTAATGTGCTGGGGGAAACCATTGATGGTAAGGGTCCGGTTGCTGCCGGTACCCCAACACTTCCAATACATCGCCAGCCCCCTTCTTTTGATGAGCAAACGACGAAGGCAGAAATTTTTGAAACAGGTGTCAAAGCTATTGATCTTATTACGCCCTTCCTTAAAGGAGGAAAAGCGGGTCTTTTTGGCGGAGCAGGTCTTGGTAAGACGGTCATCATTCAGGAATTAATTCACAATGTAGCTTCCAATCATGGTGGTTACTCTGTGTTTGCTGGAGTGGGTGAGCGCGTGCGTGAAGGAAATGATCTGTATCACGAAATGGAGGAATCAGGCGTGCTTCCGCAAACTGCTATGGTATTTGGTCAGATGAATGAGGTGCCTGGCGCCCGCGCCCGTGTTGCTCTTACGGGCCTTACGCAGGCTGAGTACTTTCGTGATCAATCTGGTAAGGATGTCCTGTTCTTTATGGACAACGTATTCCGTTTCATTCAAGCTGGTTCAGAGGTGTCATCGCTTCTCGGTCGCATGCCTTCAGCGGTGGGGTATCAACCTACTTTGGCGGAAGAAATGGGTAAGCTGCAGGAACGCATAACATCGACCAAGAATGGTTCTATTACGTCGGTACAGGCCGTATACGTGCCTGCTGACGACCTTACAGATCCGGCTCCAGCGACCACCTTTGCGCACTTAGACGGCATGGTTGTTCTCTCCCGTCCTCTTTCTGCTCTTGGTATATATCCAGCTATCGATCCTCTTGAATCCTCTTCAACAGCCCTTACGGTCGAAATAGTTGGCGAAGAACATTATCGCGTTGCAAACAAAGTAAAACAGGTGCTTCAGCGATATAAAGACCTGCAGGACATTATTGCAATCCTAGGCATGGATGAACTTTCTGATGATGATAAGACGACCGTCTATCGTGCTCGAAAAATTCAACGTTTCCTTTCGCAACCGTTTGCAGTTGCAGAGCAGTTCACCGGAAGTCCTGGAGTCTACGTTACCCGTGAAGAGACCGTGCGCGGCTTCGGTGAAATAGTTGATGGCAAGCATGACAGTAAGGACGAACAAGCATTCTACATGAAGGGAACAATTGATCAGGTCACATAAAATGGCAAAAACATTCCATCTTACTATCGCCCGTATTGGTCAAAACATCTTCGATGGAGAGGCGATTTCCGTGATGCTACCTGGTGAAGAGGGCGTCTTTACAGTTTTTGCAAATCACGAAGCATTCGTGACACCACTTAAAGAAGGTGAGGCAAGGATCGAGTCAGCAAATGGAGAGAGCCAAAAAGTACAAATCCCTGATGGCAGCATTGCTGAAATTTCACACAATCAAGCAACCGTAATTCTTTAGGGGCCGCAATGGTTATTTGATATACTATCCCCGTATGGCAATTCAAGATTTTTTCATAAATCAAGCACTCAAATGGAAAATGAAGGATGTTCCTGAGGAACAGCGCGAGCAGCTTATGGTGATGATAAAGAAGAACCCTGATCTCTTCAAGAAAATCGGCGAGGAAGTAGATCGCCGGGTTAAAAAGGGTGGTGAACAACAAATGAAAGCGACCATGGAGGTAATGAAAAAGTATCGATCTGAACTTGCTGAGATTATGGGGAAATAACAGATCATGACTCTCGCACTCATACAGCTCGCTATCCTTACCAATGTTATAGGTGCTCTTTTAGGAACAGCCTTTACGACATATGCAGAAATTTATTACACAATAGCTGCATCAGATGGAAGAATTGATCATCATGAGCGTAAATATTTACGACATCTTTTTAGGGGACTTAGATTCGGAATGACACTCGTACTTCTTTCGGGCATCGCACTCATCGTACTCGAGTATCTTGTTCCAAGTGGTCAACAAGCTGTTCTTGCCTCTCCTTTTTGGATGCTTGAGACACTTATATTTCTTGTGCTCATACTTGGTCGTCAACTTTCAGAGAAACGCGTAACTTGGTGGCTTGGATCGGCGGGCGTTTTGAGTGCATGGTGGATGATCCTCCTTATTGATTTCGGAGTTTTCAATCAGTTCGGATACCTAATCCTTGTTTCTCTTTATGTTCTTACAACTCTAGTAGTGGCGGGGATATTGGGTTATATCAGAATGTGGCTATGGCATCCTACTCCAATAGAAGATAAAGACACTAATGCGTAATATTATAAAGTTATGAAAATATTTATACTTCTTGGGAATCCTGATGCCGAAACTCTCTCAGGTGAGTTTGCAACCACTTACGAAAAGGAGGCGCAGGCAGCTGGACATGAGGTGAAGCGCCTTAACATAGGAGAATTACATTTTGATCCAATCCTTCATAAAGGATACAAGGAGGTTCAAGCCCTTGAGCCCGATCTCCTTCTCGTTCAAGAGAATATGCGCTGGTGCGATCATTTCGTCCTTATATATCCACTCTGGTGGTCAGGATTGCCGGCCCTTCTCAAAGGTCTTTGGGATCGCATGTATATGCCTGGCTTTGCATTCCATTTTCATAAAGACGGACGCGGCTGGGACAGGCTTCTCAAAGGGCGTACTGCACGTGTCATTATCCTTTCGAAAAACTGGCCTATACTTATCCGCTCACTCTTTGGGGATTACACAAACGAAATCTCACGAGCTATTCTTGGATTTGCCGGTTTCAAGGTACGCCTCACAGAGATTGGAGATTCCGAAACTCTTCAACCCTCATCTAAAGCTAAGTGGATTATGAAAATTAAATCTCTTGCAAGAGAGGGAAAATAGATACTGATCATACTGATATAAAAAACCGCCCTTGTAACTAAAGGCGGACTACTCTACCTTCGCGCAAGGTCGTACTATAGGAGGACTAGCGGTGCTCCCATCGCTGCGCAAGGCAAACCATTGTGATTAGTATGCTGGCTCATCGTAAAATCCGACTCTATCGAGTGACCTGTAGAAGGCCTGGCATACATGCATCTGGCTATCTCCAAACAGGTGCCGCAGACTCCATCCCTGTCATCTGTGACTATTTCTTCCTCTATTGCGAACATGCCCTCTCACTGTACGTTGTTGAAGATAGTAACAATAAGCCATAAGGCCCATGCAAATGAGTTTGTCATCTTTGTAACAAAAGTCAATAGTTATAACTCTTTCGTGTCTGAGGTTGGACGCCGGCGATTTATATAAATATAAAGCAGGAACTACTTTGAGACTTTTGCTGCCAGCTTAATCGCAAGTCGTTTTGCAGTCTTATGAGGATGTTTTCTTATTTTCTTTGGACTAACTCCGTGACTGTTTTTCCCCATATAGATTTAGATGTTTAGATAATAGTTACAGGATACTACGCAATTAGATAAATAGCTTGATGCTCTCATTCGAACCTTGTTGAGTGCTCTTTGCTTTTTGTATTGAACCGCGTAGAGTCTATGTATGCTGAAGATAGGAATCGTAGGACTTCCAAACGTTGGGAAGTCCACTCTTTTTAATGCCCTCACAAAACAAAGCGTCCCAGCGGAAAATTACCCGTTCTGTACAATCGACCCATCTGTTGGAGTAGTAGGTGTACCAGACACGCGTTTGGATCGGCTTGGGGAACTCTCGAGCTCAGAGAAAATTATTGCTGCCGCTATCGAATTTGTTGACATCGCAGGACTTGTAAAAGGTGCCTCAGAAGGCGAGGGATTAGGTAATCAATTTCTCTCGCATATTCGAGAAGTAGATGCCATCCTTGAGATGGTGCGATTTTTCGACGATCCTGACATTTCACACGTGCATGGCACGATTGATCCGGTAAGTGATATAGAGGTTATTAATCTGGAACTTATACTTGCCGATCAGCAGTCTGTTTCAGGAAGGCGCGAACGCATACTGCGCGATGTACGGGCAGGCGTAAAAGATGCTATTGCAGAAGATGCGGTACTACAAAAAATTGAACACGTGCTTGGCGAGGGGAAATTGGCTCACGTAGCGATGCTCACTCTAGAAGAGTATAAAATTGTAAAATCACTCGGATTACTTACTCTAAAGCCAATCCTTTATGCATTAAACGGAAAGGCGGGTGGGCATAATCTTTCAGAATTAAATGATGGCCGAGCCCGCTCAGCGATAGCCTATATTGAATCACTTGGTTCAAAATATGTTGAAGTAGATGCTGCAACTGAGCGCGATCTGAATGAGGTTGCAAATGATGATCAAGAGTTGTTTCGCCAGGAACTCGGTGTACAGATAAACGGCCTCACCGAACTCATACGTGCAGCATATGAAACGCTTGGTTTAATAACCTTTTTCACCACGGGTCCCAAGGAGTCACGCGCATGGACAATAACAAAAGGATCAACGGCGCCTGAGGCGGGGGCAGCCATTCATACCGATTTTAAAGATAAATTCATTCGAGCAGAAGTTGTTGGATACGATACACTCCTTTCTGATGGCAGTTGGAGTGCTGCACGCGACAAGGGTGACTTACGAATTGAAGGGAAAACATATGTTGTTAGGGATGGAGACGTAATGGTTTTCCTTCATAGTTGAAAGGCAGAAATCTAAAGATATTTATCTACAAATCATGCTATAATCCCGCGCATATGGGATCAGATTCTGAATCGCACGAAACAAAAAAAGCAGATCAAAAGAAAAGTCCTAAGATAGTACGGTGGGCAGTGCTGCTTGGTATTACGATAGTATTAACTATTTTTGTGTTCGTCGTACGTTCGCTAGTCTTTCAAATGCCTAATCAGGAGACCTATTGCCCTTCACCGACTCCGGTATCAACTTCTACACCCCAAACATCACAGTCTTGCACTGCCGCAGGCGGCATATGGAACCCTGAGACCGCTGCTCCCGCTCCACAAGAAGTCCAGCAAGGATCTGTAACTGGTCCCGCCATCATTCTCTCAAATCAAGGATATTGTGATCTCACCATAAAGTGCATGGATGCCTACAACTCTGCAGAAAATCAGTACGCACTTGACTCATTTGTACTTGAGATAGGCCTTGGGCTACTTGCAATTGTTATCGGTATACTTCCGATCGGTTCCTCAATCGTATCAGCGGGATTTGCCTACGGAGGAGTTCTTACCTTCATAGTCGCTGCAGCGCAGTATTGGGGCAATGCCGACAACCTGCTAAGGCTCGGTATGCTGATCATCGCACTCGCAATACTAATCTACATCGGCATTAAGAGATTTCACGACTAGATCCGGTGCCTAGAGAGGTAGTTATGGCTAAAGAACCCTACAACCATCGACAGATAGAAAAAGATGCTCAGGAAAAATGGGCTCGACTGAATCTCTACAGTACTGATTTGGGCGATACTGAGAAGGAATCTTACTATTTGTTATCAGAATTTCCGTACCCATCGGGCGAGTTGCACACGGGTCACTGGTACGCATTTGCACTTCCAGATATTTACGCGCGCTATTTACGCATGAACGGTAAAAATGTTCTTTTCCCTATGGGATTCGATGCATTTGGGCTTCCGGCAGAAAATGCGGCAATCAGAAACGGCATTGATCCAAAAGAGTGGACCTACGCGAATATGGACCGCATGCGGACACAATTTCGTTCAATGGGTACCTCACTCGATTGGTCAAAAGAAGTAGTTACCTGTGACCCCGGATACTATAAATGGACTCAGTGGCTTTTTTCAAAACTTTTTGAGCATGGGCTTGCCGAGCGCAAGAAGGCTGCAGTGAAATGGTGTCCTAAGGACCAGACGGTACTCGCCAACGAACAAGTAATCAATGGTCACTGCGAACGCTGTGGTACCGAAGTCGAAGAAAAGATTCTTACACAATGGTTCCTCACTATTACAAAGTACGCAAAGCGTCTCCTTGATGATCTTGAACCGCTCCCTTGGCCAAAAGAGATCAAGGATGCGCAGCGAGCTTGGATTGGCGAATCAGAGGGCGCAAAAATATTCTTTGACTTGCGGGCTGCATCCAACGACGATGCTGGTACTATAGAAGTTTTTACAACGCGCCCAGACACCATCTATGGAGCAACCTATGTCGTCCTTGCCCCTGAACACCCACTTTTAGACACATTACTGCCGCTAGTTATAAATCAGAAAGAGGTCGAGGAGTATCGAGTAGCAACTTCGCGAAAAACCGAACGAGAGCGTTCAGAAAATAAGGAAAAGACGGGAATAAAACTTGAGGGCCTATGGGCTATGAATCCAGCAAATCAAATCGAGATACCGATCTATATAGCCGACTACGTGCTCGCTTCCTATGGGACAGGAGCCGTAATGGCGGTCCCCGCACATGATGAGCGTGATTTCGAGTTTGCGCAAAAGCACAAACTGCCAATAGTGCATGTTGTAGAGCCAAAATTTGTTGCTGACCCCATAGGAGAGGCTGCTGTACGGCCTGATGAAGAAATCATAAAAAGAGAGGCAATCTGTGCAATTGTGAGAAATCCAAAAGATGACACGTACCTATGCATTAGTTGGAAGGATGTAGAGATGCATGGTCTCGTAACCGGAGGCATCGAGGAAGGTGAGGATATTATAGAGTCAGCACGCAGAGAAGTTTTAGAGGAAACAGGTTATAAAAACTTGCAATATGTTGAGCGACCCCCCATCACTATAAACACGTTCTTTTACCATCGCCTGAAGAAGCAGAATCGATGGGCCCATTTCCACTACGTTTTCTTTGATCTTGAGAATGAGGAAAGGGATCCAATACCGGATGCAGAAGCAAAGCTTCACGACGTGGTATGGAAGAAAAAAGAAGAGCTCAAGACATTTTTTACTGTGTTTGAAGGTGATTTCATAGTACAAATTCTTGACTCAAAAGAGTTTGTTTACACTGCTCCGGGTATTCTTACTAACTCAGGATCATTTACCGGTAGTGAAAGTGAGAGCGCTAAATGGGATATTGTTGCACAAGTAGCTGGGGAGCGTGTTACAAATTATCGAATTCGCGATTGGCTTGTTTCGCGTCAGCGATATTGGGGTTGTCCGATCCCAATTGTGTACGATCCAGAAGGTAATCCTCGTCTTATTCCAGCTGAGAATCTACCTTGGCTTTTACCTACGGACATAGACTTCACATCTCTCAAGGACACGGGCGGAAAATCTCCACTTGCGCAATCCAAGGAGCTTAATGAGCGTGTCGAACGTATTTTTGGCAAAGGATGGACTCCAGAATACGACACGCTGGATACTTTTGTAGATTCCTCATGGTATTTTTTGCGATATCTTGATGCTCTTGACGATACGAAGTTTTCAGAAGAAAAAACAATGAAGCATTGGCTCCCGATTAATCGTTACTCGGGTGGGGCTGAGCATACAACCATGCATCTTTTGTATTCACGTTTCTTTCAGAAGGCGCTTTTTGACCTCGCTCTTGTTCCCACGAACGAACCCTTTGCAGAACGTCTTAACCGAGGCCTCATACTCGGGCCAGATGGTCACAAAATGTCAAAGTCAAAAGGGAATGTTATCAATCCAGACGAATTTGTAGAAAAATATGGAGCCGACGCCATGCGTGTCTATCTTGCTTTTATTGGCCCATACAACGAACCCGGACAATATCCTTGGAACCTCGATGGAATTGCTGCCATGCGCCGATTCTTGGATCGAATTGCTAAACTTTCGGGGAAACTTTCAGACGATAACCCGAACACCGAGACAATCCGTTCGCTTTCAATTGCAACTGGGAAAGTCAGTAACGACATTGAGCGCTTTAAATTCAACACCGCCCTCTCAGCACTCATGATTCTGCTCAATACTCTCGAAAAATTACCCTCAGTCCCACGTAAAAGTTATCAAGAATTTCTCAAGCTTGCTGCACCATTTGCTCCTCATTTAACTGACTACCTCTTTGCGGTTACAGGAGGCCTTGTCTCAAATAGTGAAGAGAGCATTCACACAAGTACATGGCCGCAGTGGAAAGACATTTTGCCCGAGCAAACAGCGACTGTCGTCGTACAGGTGAATGGTAAGCGTAAGGGAGATATTTCACTATCACCTGAGGCTTCTGAGGAGGATGCACTTACTGCGGCTCGAACGCTCCCTGCGGTACATCAACAAATTGCATCAAAAGAATTAAAGCGAATTGTTTATATTCCTGGTAGAATACTGAATATTGTTGTGTAATCCGAATATGGTATAATATGGGAAAGTTGACGATATCGGTGCTATCTGGTATAAGTAATTAATTCATCTATAACGGAATATGGCCAAAAAGACCACAACTACAAAAAAGACAGCAAAGAAGAAGGCTGTCAAAAGGACAGCTGTGAAGCTCTCTTTTGATAGTGCTGCGCTCGTAAAGCGACTCACCAATGAGGTTTCAGAACGAGCTCGTGAAGTTCTTGTTTTTCGTTTTGGCCTAGGTGCTTCAAGTGAGCGCGAGACTCTTGAGGCTATCGGTGAGCGCTGGGGCATCACCCGTGAACGTGTTCGCCAGATCGAAGCTGCTGGTATCGATGCCATCCGCAATTCAAAAGCGTTCGCTGAGGCAACCCATTCATTCGATGAGCTTGCAGAATACATTAAATCCCTCGGTGGTATCGTACCTGAAGAGACGCTTCTTAATGGTCTTACCAATGACGAAAGGGCTCGCAACCGGTACCGCTTTCTCCTCGTGGTAGGAAGTGCTTTTTTCCGCGAGCGAGAAACTGATGAATTTTACGCACGTTGGCATGTTGATCAGAAGACCGCTAAGAAAGTTCACGAAGCACTTTCAAGCCTCTATTCATCACTTTCTGATACGGAAGTTCTTTCAGAAGGCGAAATGCTCGATCGATTTCTTGACGAACTTCGCGAAGTTAACGATGCTTACAAGAACGAGGAAGTTTTGAAACGATGGCTCTCTATTTCAAAGAACATTGATGCCAATCCGCTTGCAGAATGGGGTCGTGCTGAATCACCTTCAATTCGCACTAAGGGTATTCGCGACTACGCATATCTTGTTATTAAACGGGAAGGGAAGCCAATGCATTTCTCTGACGTAGCAAAGGAGATCAGCAGGCTTTTTGCAAAGGAAGCTCATGTAGCAACCACACATAATGAGCTTATAAAAGACGACCGCTTTGTGCTTGTTGGTCGCGGTCTCTATGCGCTCGCAGAATGGGGCTATCAGCCAGGTGTTGTGCGTGACGTCATCAAAGATGTTCTTAAGAAAAGAGCTCTTACACGTGATGAAGTGATAGACGAGGTGAAGAAAGTTCGTTATGTGAAAGACAATACGATACTCGTCAACCTTAATGATCCTCGTTACTTTAAACGCCTTAAGAACGGGACATACTCAGCAGCATAGGGTCGCAAATCTTCAAACGAGTGTTGTTGTCCCACTTCTACATGCTCGATACGTACTGCTTTTGATATACTAGTAGTATGTCAGATGCGCATGGAGGTGGCGGTCTCCCAGGTTCCACCTTTCTGAGTGGTTTGGTGCATAGTGTCATGGGTACAGGCGTACACGTTACCGCAAGGTATTTTATTATTACCTTTGCAATTCTCATTGGGATTTTTTTCATAATTGACCCACAGCAATCAGTGTATAACTTCGAAATGATTGTATACCTGTCGCCAATCTGGATACCCTGCGTTCTTTATGGGCCCGCGTTCGCGCGTCGTCTCCAAGCCAAAAGAGTTGAATTTATCTACAAACAAGAATATGTGCTACTTGAGATTCGGATACCCCGCGATACTTTGAAAACTCCGCTTGCCATGGAGACCTTCTTTTCAAATATTCATATTGGGTCGGGAGAAACTACATGGTACAAACGTTTTGTTCAAGGTCAGGTGCGTCCGTGGTGGTCGTTTGAGATCGTGTCACTTGGTGGGCGCATTCATTTCTATATTTGGACACGTAAGAGCTTCAGACGACTTATAGAGAGCTCCCTGTACGCGCAGTATCCTGAGCTTGAGATTATTGAAGCCGAGGATTATAGCCGCATAACCGACCCTACAGCTCATAACTACGATATGTGGGGATGTGAATACAAGAAGAGCAAGGCAGATCCGTTCCCAATAAAAACATACATGGAGTACAACCTCACGCCTGGTGCAAAGTCGGAAGAAAATGTCGATCCACTTGCACAAATGCTTGAATTATTTGGATCGCTTGGTCCCGAGGAGCAATTTTGGTTTCAGATTATTATCCGTCAATCGAAAGAAGAGAAGTATCACCCGAAAAAAACAAAAGACGGTAATCCCTACACATGGCGTGATGAGGCAACTGATCTTATTGAAAGTTTACGATTTAGCTTATCACTCAAGGGTCAGTATATTGATCCGGTTACCGGCGCAGTTCACGAAACGAAAATCGGGCAACTTACCAAGGGTCAGACCGATACCATAAATTCGATTGAGCAGAATATTACCAAACAGGGTTTCGATGTGGGAATGCGGGCGATTTATCTAGCGCCCTCTGAGAAATATCAAAGTAATATGATCGGTTCAATGCTTAACATGTTTAAACCCTTTAATAATGAGACAAAAAATACGCTCAGCGTTCAAGTTGTCTGGTCGGCTATTTTTAATGACTGGCCTTGGGAGGATCGCAGCGGTCACCACCGTGAACATATTAATCACGAAGTAACGCGTATGTATCGACAGCGTGCGTATTATCACCTCCCCTACATTGGAAATTGGTTTGTCATGAGCACCGAGGAACTAGCGACTATTTTTCATATTCCGAATGCGGGTATCACCACCCCAACACTTCCACGCATCCAGTCAGCAACCGCAGGTGCTCCAGCCAACTTGCCTCAATAAGTGCCTGGCGTGCTATAACAACCCTGATGGATCTAAAAGGGAAGAAAATTTTTGTTGGCCTATCGGGTGGAGTAGATTCCGCAGTTACCGCAGCACTTCTTAAAAAAGCTGAGGCCAGTGTAAGCGGGGTGTTCATTAAGGGCTGGTATCCGCCTGATATGCCCTGTACCTGGGCAGAGGACCGACGAGATGCCATGCGTGTCGCCGCACGTCTTAATATCCCCTTTTATACGCTCGAAGCTGCTACTGAGTACAAGAAAGGGGTAATTGATTACCTGTTGGCTGAGTACGCTGCAGGACGAACTCCCAACCCAGACATCATGTGTAATCGTGAAGTAAAATTTGGCGTCTTTTTTGAATTTGCAAAAAATGCTGGTGCAGAGTTTATAGCTACTGGTCACTATGCTCGCGCTAGACATGATTCGAAAAAAGGGACGGGGCTTCTACGTGGCATAGATAAATCAAAGGACCAGAGTTATTTTCTTTGGGCCATTCCTCAGAAAGTGCTTAACCATGCACTTTTTCCACTTGGTGAACTGAGAAAAGAGGAGGTGCGTAAACTCGCAAACGATTTCAATATACCCGTTGCAAATAAAAAGGACAGCCAGGGAATATGCTTCCTAGGCTCAATTTCTGTGGATGAATTTTTGCGTAAAGAACTCTCCACAGAGCCTGGAATCGCAATCGATGAATCAGGTAATCAGGTGGGGCTACATGAGGGCGTGCTTCTCTATACTCTGGGTGAGCGTATTGCACTTACCTATGCGTCGAGCGGCCCCTGGTATGTGTTAAAGAAAGATATGAAGAGCAATATCCTTATCGTTTCGAATAGACATATGCCGATAGAAAAGATAAACAAAATTACGCTTCAGGAAACCAACTGGTTTGATACTCGCGTGTCTACCAACATTCTTGGTCAGTATCGCTATCATGGACCTCTTGTTGCAGGAACTCTCTCAAACGACTTAAAGAATTTTATTCCCCTGGAACCGTTATCGGAACTTGTTGCACCGGGTCAATCGCTCGTTCTCTATGAGGGAGAAGTGTGTCTAGGAGGTGGTATCATTGCGTAAGCAACTTAGAAACATGCCCACAATCGTAAAAGCCGACGGTACCGTCGAAGAATTCAGTGGTGAAAAACTAGAAATGTCACTTCGTCGTGCCGGAGCGGGCATTCATGCAGCAGAGCGCATCAGGAAAACGATTGAAGCATCGATTGGAGGACAAGTGCAAACATACGAAGTATATAAGCGTGCCTTTGCAATGTTACGGGGAGAGACACGTACTGCCGCAGCTCGCTATTCGCTTCGTCGCGCGATGTTTGAGCTCGGTCCCTCAGGGCATCCCTTTGAGGACTTCATTGCGCAAATGTTCCAAAAAGAAGGCTGGAGTGTTGAGTGGCGGAAAACCATTCAGGGTAAATGCGTGCCCCATGAAGTCGATGTATACGCAACACGAAACGGCGAATACCTAGCAGCTGAGCTCAAATACCATAACGATCCAGCATACAAAACTGATGTAAAAACAGCACTTTATGTTAAGGCTAGGTTCGATGATATTTGGCAATGTGACCCGAGTAGTCAAACATGCCCCGTCGATCATGGAATGCTCATTACTAATACAAAATTCACAAGCCAGGCGGTACAATACGCGACGTGTTCAGGTATGGGGCTTCTCGGATGGAGTTATCCGCATGAGGGTAATCTCTATGATCGGATTGTCGCAAGTGGCCTTTACCCAATCACTGCGCTCACGTTACTCAAAAAGACTGAAAAGAAGCTGCTTATAAATCAGGGCATTGTCACCTCTGAGCAAGTTCGGGAACACCGAGAAGCGCTCCGAGCGCTTTCAATTTCCCCTGATCGAATCGGTGCCATCATTTCGGAATCTACTAATCTTTCAGAGCCTTTTACAGTAACAGCATAAGCACGTAAAATAGAGGTAATGGCATCCTCAGATTATGGATACAAGCTCAAATGGGAGAAGGGGTGGTTTAAGCCCCGGTCACCGGAGCCTTATACGATTTCGCGTTCAAAAGTAGAACGATATCTTGAATGCTCTCGATGTTTTTGGCTTGAAGCACGCTATGGCATTGGAAGACCCGATTCGTTTCCCTTTACGCTCAATAATGCTGTTGATGAACTTTTCAAGCGTGAGTTTGATGTGCGTAGAGCGAAAGGTGAAAAGCATCCGCTCATGGAGCAATACGGCGTTGATGCCGTCCCATATAAACATGAAAAGCTCGAAGAATGGCGTGATGCTTTGAAAAGAGGCATCAAGTATCACCACGAGCCAACAAACCTCATTCTTCGAGGTGGCATTGACGATATTTGGGAGGGGAAGAATGGAATGCTCTATATTGTCGATTACAAAGCTACTGCTGGCAAAGATACTATTACGCTTGAGGAAGCCTGGAAGGATGGATACAAACGCCAGGTTGAGATATATCAGTGGCTTTTTCGAAAAAATGGATTTTCTGTTTCCAATACAGCATATTTTGTATATGCAAACGGAAGAGCTGATAAGGAGGCGTTCAACGGTAAGCTTGAATTTGACATAACCATCCTTCCCTATGATGGAGATGATTCATGGATAGAAGCTACGCTTGTTGAATTAAAAAAGTGCCTTGAATCAGAAGCAATTCCTGAATCCGGGCTTCGTTGCGATTACTGTAAATATCGCGAAATAGCTGGAAAAAAGCTTATTGAATTACATAAGTCATCAAAGGTATAATTTATACATAGCGTATGAAAACAAATTTTTCAGAACGAGTGCGAAATGTTGTACGACAAATACCCAAGGGAGAAACCCGTAGTTACAAGGAAGTCGCTGCTGCTGCAGGATACCCAGGTGCCGCACGAGCAGTGGGTAGTGTAATGAAGAATAATTTTGATCCTACAGTGCCCTGTCATCGCGTCGTTCGTAGCGATGGGAAGATTGGTGAGTATAATCGAGGAGGTCCAAGACAGAAAAGAACGCTACTTCTTTCTGAGGGGGTGGGACTAAAATAACCCATGCGAAAGTGACTAGTATCGATTGATTCTGGGTATGTCAAAAGAGCCCTCCAAGGAAGTGGTTATTGAGGAATCCTGGAAGAAACATCTTGAATCAGAGTTCGATCAAGAATATTTTGAAGAGCTTAAAAAATTTGTGCGAAGCGAATATGAGAAGGGTACTGTATACCCACCTCCAAAGTTTATCTTTAGAGCTCTCGAGCTTTGCCCGTTCGATAAAGTGAAAGTAGTCATTCTGGGACAGGATCCCTATCACGGCCCGCGACAGGCAAATGGACTCTCGTTTGCCGTGAGCGAGGACGTGGTAATCCCTCCCTCCCTTAGAAACATCTTTAAAGAAATTGAAAATGATTTGGGTAAGCCGATAGTCCATACAAGTGGAGACTTATCACGCTGGGCAACCCAAGGAGTGCTTTTACTCAACGCAACTCTAACAGTCAGAGCCCACACTGCCGGTTCACACCAAGGGAAGGGATGGGAACGCTTTACGGATGCGATCATACATGCCTTGTCACAAGAGCGCGATCATCTGGTATTCATACTATGGGGCAATTATGCAAAACAGAAAGGTATACATATCGATCGAACAAAACATCTTGTCATTGAATCATCACATCCATCTCCTTATTCTGCTGCAAACGGCTTTTTTGGCAGTAAGCCATTTAGCAAAGCAAATCACTATCTTGAGGAACACGACAAAACTCCAATCGATTGGTTATAGGGTAAGCTAGAGCTCTCACGAGGTTTCTGTTTTAATTCTAGAGATATGCTGTTACTCTGACTTGATGATCCATACAAACCGTATACGCAAAGCATTACAGTTTGCAGCCAGAAAACATCACAATCAATTTCGCAAGGAAACAGAGCAGCTGCCATATATAACGCATCCTTTTTCAGTTGCCCTATTGCTTGCTGATGCAGGGGCCGATGAGGACACCATTATTGCAGGGCTTCTTCACGATACAATTGAGGATACAGAAACAAATGTGCAGGAAATTATGGACTCTTTCGGAGAGCGAGTGTCCATACTGGTTCTTGCTGTCTCAGAGCCTAAAACGACTTCCGATGGCACCATTCATGACTGGAAAGGCCGTAAAAGTGCCTATCTTGGACAGTTAAGAGAGGCCGAGGATGCTGCAGTGCTTATCTCTATGGCCGACAAAATCGACAATATAGAATCAGAACTTGAGAACTCTTCCCTTGAAAAGAACGAAATATATTCACCAAAGCATTGGTATCGAAAGCCTGAAGAGTATTTTTGGTTTCATGAGTCAGTGCTGGAGGAAGCTCGTAGACGTAATATCGCAGGTAGTTTGCGCGATCGTCTTGAGAAAGCTCATAAAGAGGAAGTAGCTACACACGAAGGTAATGCTTCCTAGATTCGTTACCAAACTTTTATTTGCTTACTTGGTTCTCGGTAGAGAGCATCGCCTTTTTTCACTCCAAAAGCCTTATGAAATTCGGGAAGATTCGATAATGCTCCGTTTACTCTAAATATTGAAGGGGCATGAGCATCGGTAAGAACGAGCATCTTAGTAAATTCTGGACGTTCAGCTTCTCTCTCGGTCTGTGCATAGCCCATGAAAAATCGCTGCTCGGGTGTAAATCCCTCTATATTTTTTCTGCCACTACGAGCTAGCTGAAGCTCATATGCATCAAATGCAATGGAAATTCCCCCCAGATCTGCAATGTTTTCACTGAGGGTAAGTCTTCCATTCACCTTAACGCCATCAGCAACCCTGTATTTGTCGAATTGATCGACTACTTTTTTTGCCTTCATTTCAAAATGCTTTTTATCTGTAGCAGTCCACCATGATTTCATATTACCTTCGGCATCAAATTTTGCGCCTTGGTCGTCAAAGCCATGAGTCATTTCGTGACCGATAACTGAACCAATTGCGCCGTAGTTGATGGCATCGTCGGCATTAACATTAAAGAAAGCTCCCTGCAGAATTGCAGCTGGAAAAACTATCTCATTCATGCCGTAATTGCAATATGCATTGACCATTTGCGGACTCATAAACCATTCGCTTCGATCAACAGGCTTCGCAAGTTTGCGCATTTCTTTTCTGTGTTCGTACTCAGCTACACGAACTGCGTTCCCTGCGTAGTCGTTTGATTTGATTATGAGACCTTTGTAGCTTCTCCACCGAGAGGGATACCCGATCTTTCGCACCATCATTTTAAGCTTTTTTAAAGCTTTGTGTTTTGTTTCACTGCTCATCCAATCCAATTTTTTAAGACGATTTTCATATGCAGTAAACAAATCGTTCACAATAGCATTTACCTTTTTCTTAGACTGTGGACTAAAATAGCGCTCAATGTAGAGTTTTCCAAATGGTTCATCGAGGTTTGCGTTCACAGCTCCAAGTATGCGACGCCAAAGCGGTCGCATT
This sequence comes from uncultured bacterium, assembly GCA_963851445.1. Taxonomy (GTDB): domain Bacteria; phylum Patescibacteriota; class Minisyncoccia; order Phycocordibacterales; family Phycocordibacteraceae; genus C7867-001. Next base: position 100,042 of record CAWKPH010000002.1, read on the forward strand.
TTCTTTGTACCAACAAGTAGAGTTCCATAGAACTTAAAGGTCTGTGCGCCAAATGCAGGGGCAAGATATCCAGAAAAATCGCTTATCAAATGCCAGGTGAGATATATTTTCCAATCATCAAGCGAAACAGATTTAAGCATTTTTTGGACGACTATAAAGAAATCAGGTTGCATGAGAATGATTTCTTTAGATTTCGTCGCGCCAATACGTTTCAAGTAGTTTTCCCACTCAAGTTCCGGGGTATGTCGAGCAAGCTGAGAGACGGTCATTTTGTGATAGGTCTTTTCGGGATCGCGAATGTCCTCCTTTGCCATTGATGCTTTAGCGAGCTCTGTCTCAATGTTCATGATTACTTTGGCAGCTTGTCCTGATTCCTTGCTCGATTTGCCCATGAGTTTAAACATTGCTTGCATATGCGTAACATAGCCACTACGAATCCTTTTAGACTCTCTATCGTCCTTAAGGTAATAGTCACGATCGGGCATACCGAGTCCGTCTTGTCCAAGATAGAGAATGTAGCGATCGCTTTTCTTCGAATCCTGATCGATGCCAAACCCCCACGCTGCTCCAACCCCAAGGCGATGAAATTCAGCAAAGCAATTAAGAAGCTGTGAAATCGACACAATCTTTTCAATCATATGCATCCACGTTTTGATAGGCGAAAGACCCAGTCTCTTTCTTTCCTTCAAATTGATTCCTGAACGATAGAAATCTCGAACCATTTGTTCAGCACTTCCTGGCGCAACTCTTTTTTTCTGTGCAATTTCTTTGAGGAGAACTTGCAGTTGTTTGTCAGTCTGAAAGCGCAACATTGTAAAGCTGCCCCAGCGTGATTCCGATTCAGGAATTGGGTTCCTCCTAAACCACATATCGCTTGTGTAATTGAAGAAATCATCCTGGGGACGAATATTCTTTGCGAGATCGTCGGTATCAAACCCCCAGAAAATTCTTTTAGTCTTTGGCATATAACGACATAGTATATGAATAGGCACGATACGTCAGCTTACGCCCATATGGTATCTTCTTCTTATGACTGTAAAGGAAGTACGGGGCCGCTATCTTGAATTCTTTAAGAAGCGTGGGCACACAATCATTCCCTCTGCACCAGTAGTACTGGGAAATGATTCGACCACGCTCTTTACCTCATCAGGTATGCAACCCCTCGTGCCATATCTTCTTGGGCAAAAACACCCCGAAGGAACCCGGCTTGCTAACTCTCAGAAATCCGTACGGACGGGTGATATCGATGATATTGGCGACAACCGACATCTCACATTCTTTGAGATGCTCGGAAACTGGTCTCTAGGCGATTATTTTAAAAAAGAACAATTACCCTGGGTATTTGAATTTCTAACGGATAAGAATGCCGGTATCGGATTAGATCCAGGGAAACTCTATGTAACCGTTTTTGCTGGTGACTCGTCTCTTGGCATACCCAAGGATGATGAAGCCATTAACATTTGGAAAGAGCTTTTTGCGCAAAAAGGCATTGGAGCAAAAGATATCATCATAGGCTCAGAAGAGGACGGGTATAGGATAGGTATGCAAAATGCTCGAATATTCGCATACAACGACGCAAAGAATTGGTGGAGCCGCTCTGGAGTACCGAGCGCGATGCCTGTGGGCGAACCTGGCGGCCCTGACTCAGAGATTTTTTACGATTTTGGCGCTCCGCATAACATTGATTACGGTCCTGAATGCCATCCTAACTGCGATTGTGGACGATTTGTAGAGATAGGAAATTCGGTATTCATGGAATATCTCAAAAACGAAAATGGCCTTTTCGAGAAACTTCCGCAAAAAAATGTTGATTTCGGGGGTGGCCTTGAACGACTTGTTATGGCGACACTTGATATTGATGATGTGTTCCTTGCAGATACACTTCAGAGTACAATTCAGGAAATCGAGCACTTGACTGGAAAATCGTATGACGACTTGCAATTCCAGAAATCATTTCGCATTGTTGCTGATCACGTTCGTACCGCAGTCTTCATAGGCGCCGATGACGTACAACCCTCAAACACGGAAGCGGGGTATATTCTTCGAAGACTAATCAGGCGAGCCATTCGCCATCTTGATAAGCTTGGTGTCGAATCAAATACGCTAGCGGATCTTGGCAACAAGGTAATTGATGCATACGCCCTAACGTACAGCGAACTCAACGAGAAGAAAGAACAAATCCTCAAAACACTTACTACCGAGGAGCAGAAATTCCGAAAAACACTTTCCCATGGCATGCGTGAATTCGAAAAAATTGCAAAAGAAGGAAGAATTAGCGGCCATCATGCTTTTGTTCTGGCTTCAAGCTACGGATTCCCAATAGAAATTATTGATGAACTCGCAAGTGAACGGAATATCGAAGTTGATATTGATGCATTTCGAAAGGAAATGGATGAGCATCAAGCGAAATCGCGTACAGCAGCTGAAGGTCGTTTCAAAGGGGGCTTGGCTGATCATTCGGAAATTACGGTACGGTATCACACATCGCATCATCTTTTACTTGCAGCGCTACGCATGATCCTTGGTCCTGATGTACATCAGCGGGGGAGCAACATCACGCAAGAACGGGTGCGATTGGATTTTTCATTTGAACGCAAATTGACACCTGAAGAAATACTTGAAGCTGAGCGTATAGTAAACGAGAAAATTGATGAGGCGCTGCCAATTCATTGTACGGAAATGTCGAAAACTGACGCCGAGAAGCTTGGCGCCGAACAAGAGTTTGGTGTTAAGTATGGTGATACGGTTACGGTATACTCAATGGGTCCAAAAGAGGCAACGCCGCAAGATCCAAAATTTGAAAAATCATTCTCACTTGAATTCTGCGGAGGTCCCCATGTATCAAATACCAAAGAACTTGCGGGAGAAGATACTTCTAAGAAACGTTTCAGAATTGTGAAGGAAGAGTCGGTTGCAGCCGGTGTACGCCGCATTCGCGCGGTGCTCGAATAGTGCAATAGTTGGCACTCTACGTGTAAACTTTTTGCTATACTAATTGCAATGGATCTTTTCAATGCTAGAAAGAAACACGCTCCTGTAGTGCTTGTTGACATCGATGCATCGTCAATAGGAGCCGCCCTTGCAGAATTTTCGAAAAGTAGTCCCACTGTTTATTACACAATCCGTATACCCATAGATATACGAAAGCATGAGGACGTTACGGAAGCGATGACACGTACGCTCGAGGAGGTTTGTCACGAACTTATAGCAAAAGGAGCCCCAGTTCTACGTAAGGCTGTTGGAAGTGGACATGTGCAGCAAATCATCGTGAGTGTGGGTGCTCCGTGGCAGAAAACGAAAGTGCGAACTGAGAGTATTCACCGTCCCAAACCATTTATATTCACACACACAATTCTTTCAGAGGTCACTCGTAAACCAATTGATATTCCGCAAGGGTTCTTACAGTCTGGAGAGTCAGTTATTGCGATACTGTTGAATGGATATGAAATGCTCAATCCGTTTGGGAAACGTGCAACACGCGCTGATCTCATCGTACTTACCTCATGGCTTGAAAAATCAGCTGCGGATTCGATTGAACGTACACTTCGCAAAACCTACCATACTCACGCATTAACCATAAGCGCGTTCGCGCCCATCGTATATAGAGCATTTCGTGATTTATTTGCTCATGAAAAAAATTACCTTGTGATGCACGTATCAAGTCAGAAAACCGATATTGCATTTATTAAAGGAGGATTATTGGTGGACGTAATTTCAAGCGACGAAAGCTTGGGTGAATTACTGAAACTACCTGACAGCACCCATCAAAATTCGAGTACACCTACAAAAAAGGATGCGGAGGTTACGCAAGATGCAGTTAGTGACACTTCTCGTAATATTTTATTTAATCTCGATGCAAAATCAACAGAAAAGGTATGGCTTGAGAAAATACGTACTACGCTAAGCGAACTCTCAATGAATCACGCGCTTCCGCGAACTATATTCTTACTTGCCGACAATTCAGTGCATGCGTATCTTTCTAGCCTTTTAAATGCGCCCGAACTCAGATCTCTTTGGCTAACTGACGAGCCGCTACGCATTATCGCCTTGCTTCCTTCCCATGTTGCACCGTTTATCCAAATTCGAGGAGACGCGGAAAATGACCTCTCCTTAAGTCTACTAGCGCTCTTTGGTTCAAATAGCGACTTGGGGACGTCAAAATAGCCTAATAACAGGTGTATACCCAGGGACACCTTTTACATAGAGCGCACACTGGTATACTGAACGGCATACCCATTTCTGCCTATATAACTAAATTGCATGCCTCGAACAATTGATGACATACTTCCGCCTTCTCGGCGCCGTGCGGCGAATGATAGTAAGGCGACCGATATCGATACCCCAGACACTGATACTTCAGACGATAACCGCGACAGATTCTCGGGCCACCGCACTCCACCCCGTGTGCGAATCAACACTGGACGTAGTTTTCCCTATGGTACCGCAATAATTGCACTCCTTGTGATCGCAATATCAGCTGGAGCGCTTTATGCATTTGCTGGTGCAAAAGTGGAAATTCAACCCAAATCGCAATCTGTTCAAGTGAGCGGAAGCTTTAGCGCTACACAAGGAACGGGTAGCTTGCCTTTTACTTTGATAACCGTAAATAAAACTGCAAGTGCTTTTGTTCCTGCCGAGAGTACAGAAACTGTAAACGATTCTGCACAGGGGACTATAACAGTGTCGAACACTCTTTCCACACCAGAAACGTTCGTCGCTAACACACGCTTTGAGACACCTGCGGGTCTTGTGTTTCGAGTTCATGCCCCAATAACCATACCTGCAGCTACCGCAAGTGGACCGGGAACAGTAAGCGCAATGGTCTACGCCGATCAACCAGGTCAGGAATACAATGTGGGACCTACCACGTTCACTGTTCCCGGCCTTATGAACTATGCAAGCGAATATAGTGCTATAACCGCGAGGTCGACGAATGCAATGATAGGGGGATTTACGGGAACTCGAGCTTCGGTTGGTCAGTCAACCGACAGCAGCCAACAGTCAACTCTTCAATCGACACTTGCAACTGAACTACAGTCTGATATCACATCTCAAATTCCTTCAGGGGACGTTTTGGTTCCTGGTAGTACTTTTACTTCTTATACTTCAGTACCTGATACTGCAACGACTACAACTACCGTCGAGGTGAGTGAGCAAGGAACGCTCACTGCGGTGGTGTTCCCGAACTCCGCGCTTGCTCAAGCGATTGCATATAAACAAGTTGGTACCTATGAGGGTGAGCCAGTTACTACTAACAGTGTCAATAGCCTCAATCTTTCGTCTGCAAGTACGACAGTCCCAACCTCAGGAACAGAAACCTTCAACTTTAACCTTTCGGGCTCGGCAACGATTGTCTGGACAGTTGATCCTTCCAAAATCGCAGGTGCTATCGCAGGAAAAACGCGCGATTCAGCACAATCAATTCTTGCGGGATTTCCTGAAGTTGACCAAGCGACCCTTTATTTACGACCTTTTTGGGCAAACACGTTTCCTGCAGACCCCTCTCGTATTCAAGTAGTTATTGAAAAGCCTGCTAATCAATAACCACTACACACCAATGCATTGACGATATACGGCCTAGTTGCTAGAATGGCAAGGCTACACATGGCGGACACTACAGCTGAAGAGAACCCAACGGGCACGGTAGAGGAGGTGCTCCCTAATTCTCTGTTTCGCGTCCGCATGGAATCAGGTGAGCTACTTCTGGCATATCTTGCTGGAAAAATGCGCTTGCACCGAATCCGCGTGTTAGTGGGCGATCAAGTTGAACTCGTTACCGATCCATATGGAGGCCGAGCTCGAATTGTGCGACGTCTTACCTAATCTTATTCGCCTTCGTTAATTTTATTCATGAAAGTACGTGCATCGCTTAAGGTACAACAACCAGGAGATATTCTCGTTCGCCGTAACGGACGATTGTATCGAATCAATAAGCGTAATCCGCGCCGCAAGGCTCGGCAGGGTTAAATCATCTCAATTTTCATAAATTTATGCGTATAGCTGGAGTCACTCTTCCTGATAGTAAACAACTTCTGTATTCGTTACCGTTAATTAACGGTATTGGAATTTCGCGTGCGCGAGATATTTTGAAACAGGTTAAACTTTCCCCATCGACTAAGGGCACTGAGATTACTCCTGAACAGGAGCAAGCGATCCGCACGCTTGCTGAGGGCTATACAATCGAAGGGGAACTTCGTCGCGAGGTCGCACAAAATATTAAGCGATTAAAGGATATTCGTTCAGCTCGCGGTATCCGTCACGAGCGCGGTCTTCCTGTTCGAAATCAGCGTACAAAAACAAATTCTCGAACACGTCGAGGTAATCAGCGAAAGACTATGGGATCAGGACGCCGCACGCTCGAGAAGACATAAAACAAGGCAATAACATCTCTCACCTCTCTAAACCATTATGGGAAAAAAACGTATTATTAAGAAATCAGGAAGAAGTCTCGACCAGGGACGGCGAGAACGCGCCCTATCAAGAGTTGCTAAAAAGCGAATTGAACGCGGTATTCTTCATGTTGAAGCAACTTTTAATAATACAAAGGCTGTTCTTACCGATGAAGCAGGTAACGCAATCATGTCATCCTCTTCAGGTGCACTTGGTTTCTCGGGTGCACGCAAATCAACTCCGTATGCGGCCGCAAAAGTTGGCGAACTTATCGGGGAAAAGGCAGCTGCCATTGGCCTTAAGGAAGCAAGCGTGGTCATACGCGGCGTTGGGGCCGGTCGCGAATCAGCACTTCGTGCGTTTGCGGGTAAGGGTATCCAAATTCGTAGCATTAAGGATGCTACTCCTGTCCCACATAATGGCCCTCGACCGCCTAAGCCTCGTCGCGTATAATCCTTCTTCATCATTTTATTTATGAAAACAGGACCAAAATATAAAATTGCGAAGCGTCTGGGACCCTCTGTGTTTGAAAAAACCCAAACACAGAAATTTGCTATCGCTCAGGAACGTGCGGCTCGCACCAAAAAATCTCGTGGTCGTGGTGCGACCGAATATGGCAAGCAACTTCTCGAGAAGCAAAAGGTTCGTATGACCTATGGTATTTCAGAGCGCCAATTTCGAAACCTTATTGAGGAAGCGATGGAAACTCATGATGCGAATCCTTCTGAAATTTTACATCGACTTCTAGAACTGCGACTCGATAATGTTATTGCACGACTCGGCCTTGCGCCGACTCGACGCGCAGCTCGGCAAATGGTCTCCCATGGCCATGTGACGGTGAATGGCACTAAAACAACTATTCCGTCACGCAGGATGCATGTCGGGGACAAAATTGCCGTGCGTGAGGGCAGTAAAAATCGTGTGCTGTTTGAAAACCTCAGTGCTCGGCTTGAGGAGCGAACGCTTGGCAAGTGGCTCTCGTTTGATGCAAAGGCAATGAGCGGGAACATTGAATCGCTTCCAAGTCATGAGAGCACTGATACTGCAGGTGATTTGGTTTCAGTTATTTCCTTCTATTCTCGATAGAATGGAGAGAATTTGAAGCTATATCATTTTATTTAAAAGCTGGATAATTAGATTGCGTTATGGAATTCCACATTACACTACCGTCAAAACCACGTGTCATCGTTGAAGAAGGCATGCTTGGAGTTTATGAAATAGATTCACTGTACCCGGGATATGGCCAGACCCTTGGCAATTCACTCCGTCGTATTGTGCTTTCGTCGCTTCCGGGAGCAGCAGTGACTTCAGTTAAAATCGAAGATGTCACTCATGAATTTGCTACGATTGAGGGCGTTCGTGAATCAGTCATGGAGATACTGCTTAATTTAAAGCGTGTTCACTTTGCGCTTCATGGTGACGAGACTCAATTGATTCGACTTTCAGTAAAAGGCCCGAAGCAGGTTACCGCTGGTGATTTCTCGCTTCCAAGCCAGGTCACTATTACGAATCCTGACCAACACATTGGAGATATTTCTGGGAAAATAAACTTTGAGCTCGAAGCGACTATCGAACGTGGGCTTGGGTATGTACCTCGCGAAGTTCTCACCCGTGACAAAGTCGATATCGGAACAATTGCACTTGATGCAACATTTACGCCGATTCGTCGTGCAAACTATGAGGTCGAGGACATGCGCGTAGGTGACCGTACTGATTTCAATCGCCTTCGTTTTATCATTGAAACTAATGGGACGATTACACCCCGAGAAGCGCTTGAGCGTTCGATTGAAGTTATGATTCACCAACTCAAGTCTATTGTCGGGTTTCAAGAGGAGGTTGAAATTCAGTCACCTGCGAGCGACTATTCCGGTGATGGTTCAAGTGAGGAGGCAATGAGCGACAAGGAAGGAAGGGATCCTGCAAAAATGAAAATCGAGGAGCTTGAACTCTCAAATCGCATTTCTACAGCTCTTTCTGAAGCCGGCATACGCACAGTCGCTGGGCTCAGCCGTAAAACGGCATCTTCTCTTAAAGAACTCGATGGAGTTGGCGATAAGGCTATTGAAGAAATAAATGCCGCGCTTAGCGATCTGGGACTTTCACTTAAAGAGGGTTAATTGACGAGAGCAATAAAAAACGTTACAGTATAAAGGTTATATGCGACACAGCGTTAAAGGACGATCGTTCAACCGGCCGAGCAATCAGCGGACTGCACTAATGCGCTCGCTCGCTCGCTCGCTCATACTACATGAGCGTATTTCGACGACCGAAGCGAAAGCTAAGGAACTCCGTCCTATGATCGAGAAAATCATTACGCACGGACGCGAGGACACCGTTGCAAATCGACGCCTTGTCTCAATGCGACTGGGTGGGGATGTTGAAGCAACCAAGAAAGTCTTCACGGCTCTTGCTCCTCGCTATGCAAGTCGTCCAGGGGGGTATACGCGCATCATCAAGCGTTCGATAACCGCAACCGATGGTCGCAAGACCGCCTATATTGCTTTCGTGTAATTCTTTCAAATCCCTATTCAACAACACCATGCCTACGATTGCACAAAAAGTATCAAAACAGCGTACCCTTCAAGGGATTGAGGTTTTGAAGTACACGGTAGATGCTGAAGGACGTTCACTTGGACGCGTTGCAAGTGAAGCAGCTTCGGCGCTTCTTGGAAAAAAGTCTCCACACTTTGTGAAGAACCTTGTACTTCCTGTTGAAGTTACAATTAAGAATGTTTCAAAACTCTCGCTCCCTGAACGTCGCGTTGCTGGCAAGGCCTATCGTCACTATACGGGATACCCAGGAGGTCTTCGCGAGGTCACACTTACGGAATTGATTGCAAAAAAGGGTATCGGGGAAGCTATGAGAAAAGCAGTGGATGGTATGCTGCCACGCAATAAACTCCGCAAAGACCGCATGAAGCGCCTTGTTATTAACGACTAACGTTCATATTTTTATATCTTTATGGCAAACTCCTCAGATTCACTTCCATACACCGTTGCAGTAGGACGTCGTAAAACGGCCAGCGCTCGCGTACGTCTTACACCTGCGGGGAAAAGTTCGATTATGGTGAATGGCGTGCCTGCAGAGGAGTATTTCAAAACGAAAGAACGTACCTCGGTCACAGGAGACGCTTTTAGACTTGACGATGTTACAGGTACCTATGAGGTCGTTGCAAAAGTTCAGGGGGGTGGTATTTCCGCTCAAGCTGATGCAGTGCGTCATGCAATCGCTCGAGCACTTATTAAAGGCGATATTACCCTTCGTCCGCCACTCAAGAAGGCTGGATATCTTAAACGCGATCCCCGTGCCAAGGAGCGAAAGAAGCCAGGACTCCGCAAGGCTCGTAAGCGACCACAATGGTCAAAGCGCTAATTCAAGGATTCTGATTGAAGCATATTAACCGTCTATCATGGATAGACGGTTTTTCTTTGTTTCTGTTACAATCTGCTAATGAAAGACTTTGAGGTGCTCTTATTCTATAAGTACGTCACTATTGAAAATCCACAGGAGCTTGCGACTTGGGTTCGCAAACTATGCGAGCAGTATGCGCTTACAGGACGCGTTATCGTCGCTGAAGAGGGAATTAATGCCATTCTCGAGGGAAAAACTGCTAATACAAAGGCATTCCTAAGGAAATTTTTATCGGATGCACGATTAAGCGACATAAAGATCAAGCGTAGTAAAGGTACTGGGACAGCATTTCCTAAGCTCTCCGTAAAAGTACGCAAAGAAATTGTGGGCACCCATTTTCCACAAGAGCAAATTGATCCACGCATAAAAACTGCGCCGTATATCAAAGCAAATGAACTTCGAAAAATGTACGAAAGTGATGATGATTTCGTAGTTGTAGATATGCGTAATACCTATGAATATGCGTCAGGCCACTTTAAACATTCCGTTAATCCGGGTCTCGAGAACTCTCGTGATCTTCCGAAGATGCTTCCGAAACTCGAACCACTTAAACATAGGAAGGTTATCACTGTGTGTACAGGCGGTATTCGTTGCGAAAAGATGTCAGCACTTCTCCTAAGCAATGGATTTGAAGATGTGCATCAGCTTGAGGGTGGTATCCATGGCTATATGAAAAAATTTCCTGGAAAGGATTTTCTCGGAACGCTCTATACGTTCGATGGCCGCCTCACAGTCGATTTCGGCGGCAATCGCGAGGTCATCGGCAAATGCTACCTTTGCGATAATCCTACCGAAAGATACGTAAACTGTGCTAATCCAGCTTGCCATCTTCATTTTCTCGTCTGCGACTCCTGCGTAACTCCTGACGGAAATGCGTATTGTTCGAACGACTGTAAAAGGAGTATAGCGATTGCGATTACAATCGAAATTTGAATATCAGGAACATTTTGACCCCTGCAATTATTTCAGGCATACTTTATTCATGGATGAGGACGATGTAACCGTAGAGTCGGATACCGAGAATGGGTTTGTGGGAGACGGGGATGAAACCATTGCTTCGGAAGATCGCGCTGAAACTAAACTTGCCAAACTTCGCAAGGAACTTGAGCAACTGCGAAAAGAAAAACAAGAGAATTTAGACGGGTGGCAGCGATCGAAGGCGGATTATGTGAACGCGCTTCGACGTTTTGAGCAAGAGAAGAAATTAGCCATTGAACTAGGCAAAATAAAGACAGCTGAAGCCTTTATACCCGCTATGGATTCGCTAGAACGAGCCAAGGAGAATGGTGAATTGCCAGAAGGATTTATTGGAATTTTGAAGCAACTTGAAAGCGCCGCTAAATCTTTAGGACTTGTTCAATTTGGAACAAAAGGCGATCCATTCGATCCCATGCTTCACGAAGCACTGGGCAATGATGCTACGGAAAATGACGATGAGGATAACACCGTTAGTGTTGTGCTTGAGCAGGGATGGAAAATGAACGATCAGATCATCAGGCCTGCCAAAGTACGTGTCGCTCACCTGCAGGTTTGAACTCAGAAATAAAGAGGTGTAAAATGAGATCATCGGATCCAAGGTTTGATTGAATTTAAAATGGGTTGCAAGAGGGTGTATTTATAAAGATTTAACTATATTTGACTATGGCAAAGATTCTTGGCATTGACCTCGGTACCACCAACTCCGCCATGGCTATCATGGAGGGCGGGGAACCACGAGTTCTTGAAAATGCAGAGGGTGCACGAACGACTCCTTCTGTTGTTGCAATTGCGAAAAATGGCGAACGCATGGTTGGCACACTTGCGCGTCGTCAATCAGTGACAAACCCCACAAATACTATTTACGGCATTAAGCGCTTTATGGGCCATCGTTTTAGCGACCCTGCAGTTCAACGGGATAAGGAAGTAGTTCCATATGAGGTAAAAACCGGTTCTGACGGAGGAGTACTCATACATCTAGGCGATAAGGATTATCGTCCGGAGGAAATTTCCGCGATGATCCTCTCAAAATTAAAGGCGGATGCGGAGGCAAAACTTGGAGAAAAAATTACTGAAGCCGTTATTACAGTACCGGCATACTTTGATGATGCACAACGGAGTGCAACGAAAGCAGCGGGACAGGTAGCAGGACTCGACGTTAAACGCATTATCAACGAACCAACTGCAGCAGCACTTGCGTATGGATTTAATAAGAAAAAAGACGAAAAAATAGCGGTATTTGATTTTGGGGGGGGCACATTTGATGTATCGGTGCTTGAGGTGGGAGACGACGTAATCGAGGTAAAGTCTACTGATGGCGATGCTCACATGGGTGGTCGCGATATTGATCAAAAAATTGTTCGCTACCTAGCCGATGAGTTCAAGAAACAGAGCGGGATAGACGTCACGAAGGATCCACTCGCACTCCAGCGTCTTGATGAGGCGGCAGAAAAAGCGAAGCTTGAGCTTTCAACCTCGATGGAAACTGAGGTAAATATTCCATTCATCACCATGGGCGCTGATAGCAACCCACAACACCTTCTCTTGAAACTCTCACGCGCAACACTTGAATCTCTTTCTGACGAGTTTATTACTCGCTCTCTTGAGATCACAAAAAGAGCCCTTGAGGCAGCTGGAATAAAACCATCTGATATCAACGAACTCATCATGGTGGGTGGCCAAACCCGCATGCCAAAGATTCAGGAAGAGGTAAAGAAACTCTTCGGAAAGGAACCAAATCTCTCGGTGAACCCAGATGAGGTCGTAGCAGTTGGAGCAGCCATACAGGCGGGCATTCTCCAGGGGGACGTAAAGGACATATTACTTGTAGATGTTATTCCACTCTCACTTTCTATTGAAACAGCAGGAGGAGTTGCTACAAAACTCGTTGACCGCAATACAGCCATTCCAACATCACGCTCACAAACGTTCTCAACATATGCCGATAACCAAACATCGGTAGAGATTCACGTCACGCAGGGTGAACGAGCTATGGCTGCTGACAATAAGTCTCTTGGCAAGTTTATGCTCGACGGCATACCACCAGCACCCCGCGGCCTTCCGCAAGTTGAAGTTACCTTCGATGTGGATACGAACGGAATTCTGACCGTGAAGGCGAAAGAAAAAACCACAGGTAAGGAGCAATCGATTCGTATTGAGGGCTCGACTGGACTCTCCTCTGCTGACATCGAGAAGATGAAACAAGATGCAGAGGTTCATGCGGGAGAGGACGCTAAGCGCAAGGAAACGGCAGAAGTGAAAAATCTTGCTGAGCAGATGGTATATACCGCCGAGAAGGCAGTTCGGGAAAACGGCGACAAGGTTGATGAAGATACTGTAAAGGATGTAAACGAGAAGATCGCGGCACTAAAACAGGCTCGTGAGGGGGAGGATGTACAAGCGATTAAATCAACTAGCGAAGCCCTTTCACAATCAATGTCGAAGATCGGGGAAATAATGATGCAACAGCAGTCACAAGCATCCCCTGAGTCTACACATACTAGCGACGAAAACACCGCTAGCGGGTCATCGCAGGAAGCTGCGCCAACTTCAGACGCCGATTTTACTGAAAAACCTACAGAAGAGAGTCCCTAGAGACTGTTTCAGAGGCTCCAGGCCTCTCCTTATAGGACGACTTGCTAAGTTAAATCATACATGGTAAAAAGCTATCGTATGATAAAAACAGCAATAATCCGTTTCGCGTCCTTGTGTGGGGGCTTGGCTCTTGGCGGTACCTTACTTGTAACTCCGGCATTTGCCTCATATCAGTATCAGACCTCGAATTTCTGCTATGGTTCGGGCTGTATGCAGAACCAAGGGTATTATGGTGAGCAGCAGCCAAATTACGACAATTCTAACTATGGCTACAACGGGTATCAGGAGTACCCATCGTACGGCCAACCATACCAGCTTCCGTATGCCTATAGTTATCAAAATCCAAATGGCTATGGTCAGCAGAACTACAACAATTATCCGCAAAACTATCAGTACGGATATCAGCCTTCACAGCAGTATCAATCGTGGTATAGCCCGTGGAATCCGGCATATGAGAATTACACTCCACATGGCTATTCCTATCAGATACCGCCTACGTACTCGTACCAATATCATTACTCCTACTCTTACTCGTATTCCTATTCGTATCCACGATCGAATACGTGGTATAGCTATCCAATGAGTTCAGGAGACCGTTGGTAAAAACTCCAAGGCTTGCCAGTTTAAATAGAAACCCCGGTCACTAAAGGCCGGGGTTTCTTGTTTTACAACCTTTTACTACTGACATCGTTTGCGCTATACTAGCCCTTATCTATGGCAAAGAACTACTATGAAATCCTTGGGGTTGATAAAAAAGCAACAAAAGATGACGTAAAGAAAGCGTTCCGGAAGCTTGCACAGAAATATCATCCTGATAAAGGGGGCAGTGAGGATAAATTCAAGGAGATAACGGAAGCGTACAGCATCCTCTCAGACGATAAAAAACGTCGTGAATATGATTCCTATGGACAGACATTCGCCGGTAGCGGGCAGGCTGGAGCCGGGTTTCAAGGTACGGGTGGTTTCGACTTCTCGAATTTTCAAGGTTTCAATAACGGTGGCGTTGAGTTTGATATATCTGACCTTTTTGGTGGCTTTGGTGATATTTTCAGTCAGGGACAAGGACGTGGGAGAATGAAGCGTGGACGCGATATTTCGATGGATATCGAGATATCATTCAAAGATTCAATACTAGGAGTAAAGCGTTCGGTTCTCATCACTAAGGTAGGAAAATGCGATACCTGTGATGGATCAGGTGCAAAACCAGGCACTGAGATGGAGACCTGTAAAACCTGTAATGGTGCCGGACGCATACACGAAACCCGTGACTCGATTCTTGGGGCCTTCTCCAGTGTGCGCTCATGTCCAACCTGTGAAGGCCTGGGGAAAGTTCCGAAGGAGAAATGTGCAACGTGTAGTGGACGAGGTGTAATTCGTAAAGAAGAGGAAATCAAGATTGGTATTCCTCGTGGCATTGATGATGGTGAGATGATTCGTATGCCCGGTCAGGGAGAGGCGGTTAAGGGCGGGCTTGCCGGGGATCTTTATATAAAGGTGCACGTGAAGCCCCATGCCTTGTTCCGTAAAGAGGGCGCAAATCTTATCATGAATCTCCCAATCAAACTTACGGATGCTCTTCTTGGCACAACGGTTTCGGTCACAACTATCGATGACAAAACACTTGAGGTGAAAGTACCGCAGATGACACATACTGAGGAGACACTACGTATACGCGGAAAAGGAGTTGAGTATGCTGAGGGTGGTCACGGAGACCTTCTTATTCGCATCACCGCCAGTCTCCCACGAAAACTTTCAAGTAAAGCAAAGAAAGCAATTGAGGATCTTAAGAGCGAAGGATTATAGTTTTATACACAGAGCATAATATCTAGGACTTGATAGTGAGTTAAGCTATAGGGATGAACGGACTTGTTCTCTCGTTATATATCGGCTATGCCCTATATATTGTTTTCCCCTTTAAAAATGCACTCCTGGCAATGGGTGGGACTGATGCGATGCGGACAATTATCGCAATCGTACTGTATGTTGTCGCGGTAGGTTTCTCTCACTACTTGTTACGGAGTCTCGGTATGCATGCTCGGGGCCGCTCGGGTTTGCCAGCAGTGGTGCTTGGCGTGCTCGTGGTGGCATTTCTGCTTGCCCTCTGCTACCAACTATTTAATATTACCCAACTCATAATCTTGCCACCACTTGTCGTTGAGGTCTTTGGTCCATCCATGTATTTCTTCTGGTGGTTTATTGCACCGATTGTCGGCCTTTTCTTCCTCGGATAATTCTCCTTGTGATAGGGTGAAAGGATGAGTCCTACTGATGTAAAAGAGATATATACTCCTACTGAGAAGCGCGAGGCAATTCTGAGGCAATTGAAGCCCTATATGGGGACGTTTATCGTCCTTTCGTTACTAGGAATTGTCTCCGCAATAGCCAACGGGGCGACCCCCTATATTGTTGGTAAGTTCTTTGACGAACTCATCACGCCCACTTCAATCACGGTTCCCTGGTTTGGGGCTCAACCTTTTTGGGTAGTACTTCTTTCAGTGTGGCTTGCTGTTCAAATAGTCGCCAATGGTATTAGTTGGTTTATCGATCGCAAAACTCGTTTTCTTACGACCGAACTTGAGGCCGGTATTCAGGCTAGGGCCTTCACACAACTTTTAACGCTTCCCATTTCTTTTCATAAACATGCGCGCACTGGTGAAATAACGAATACCGTGAGTAGAGCAGCGTGGATGCTTTCAAACATGGTTACGAATGTGCTCTCGCTTGCACCACAATTCCTGACGATCATTGTTGGCATCACGATATCGTTTGCAATTCGACCTTCGCTTGCGTATGTGCTCCTTGCAGGAGTTGCAGTATATCTCGTGGTGTTAGTGCGCGTACTTCCCTCTACCGCAAAATATCAGGAGGAGGGGTTTACGATTTGGAATCGTGCATATGGCGATGCAGCTGATGCGTATGCTAATTTTCAAACCGTAAAGCAAGCGGGCGCAGAAGAGTTTGAGGGCAAGCGCATTATGACTGGGTTTTATGACAACGCCGTGCCTATTTGGTATCGCATGGAGCGTGCATGGAGCAACTTAAACTTTTCACAGCGCATTATAGTAATGCTTACACAAGGGACGATATTTCTATTTTCCGTATTTCTTATACAAGAGAAAGAACTCACTATCGGCGGACTTATCGCCTTTAACGCGTATGCAGGCATGATCATTGGCCCCTTTGTTTCTCTCGGCACACAGTGGCAGACCATACAGAATGGTCTTACCGCGGTAGCTCGTGCCGAGCGCATATTTGGTACCGATCCTGAAATATATGATCCACCGAACGCTGTAGCACTTGGTGATTTGAAAGGAAATATAAACTTTAAGGACGTGCACTTTACGTATGAAGCGGGGCAGCCCGAAGTTTTGAAGGGTATTAATTTTTCAGTTAAGGCTGGGGAAGTTGTTGCGTTTGTTGGAGAAACAGGTGCGGGCAAATCTACAACTGCAGAGCTTATTTCTGGTTATTACTTTCCGACACATGGGGAAGTAACAATAGACGGTCACAATATTCGAACAATTAGTCTTCGAGAGCTCAGAAGTTATATTGCCATTGTGCCTCAGGAAATTGTTCTTTTTAATGGCACCCTCATGGATAACATTCGCTATGGCCGCCCTGATGCAACAGACGAAGAAGTTAAGAATGCCGTACAAAAAGCGCATGCCGAAACGTTTATTGATAAATTCCCACTGAAATATGAGCAAATTGTGGGTGAACGGGGTGTAAAGCTTTCGGTTGGGCAAAAACAACGCGTTGCAATTGCACGAGCAATTCTGCGAAACCCGCGGATACTCATTCTCGACGAACCTACGTCTGCACTTGATGCTGAGACCGAGAGTTACATTAGCAAATCACTTGAAGAACTTATGTTTGGTCGCACGACATTTATCATTGCACACCGACTTTCGACCGTGCGACAGGCCGACAAAATCATCGTCCTAAAGAATGGTGTTGTGGCAGAAGAAGGAACACATGATCATTTAATTGAAATTTCGAACGGCCTTTATCGCCATTTATATGACCTAAATGTTGGGTTAAAGAAGTAAGAGGTTATTCTGTATAACCTCATGGATAATATACGGTAGGCGTGTTATATTCATCGCGTGACCAATCTTGAGAAGTTACCAGAGTTTGACGGCCACGAAATGGTACTCCGGATCCAGGATAAGGCCACAGGTCTTCAGGGCTTTATTGCTGTGCATAATACTAATCTCGGACCTGCAGTGGGGGGTACCAGATACTGGTACTACAAAAATGAGGAAGAAGCGCTTCGCGATGCACTTCGTCTTTCGAGGGCAATGACCTATAAGTGCGCACTTGCCAAAGTTCCATACGGGGGAGGAAAGGCTGTACTTATGGCTCCCAAAGATCCTAAAGCGAGGGCGAAATTAAAGAGTGACTCATATCTCGTTGCCTACGCAAACCGTCTTTCGCTTCTTGATGGTCATTTTTTCACAGGTGAAGATGTCGGGATCACCGAGCACGATATAGAGGTACTTGCGCGCAACTCAACAAGCATTATCGGGCGTCCGTCTATAGGAGGGCTTCCATCGCCACTTGCTGCGCAAAGTGTTTTTGAATCAATGCGTGCTGCGCTTCGTGTCGCCTATGACACTGAGTCATTTGAAGGCCGAAAGGTGGCTGTAAAAGGCCTTGGCAACGTAGGATTCGATCTTGTAAAACTTCTTACAAAAGCAGGGGCCGCCGTTGTAGGAGCTGACGTAAACGAAGATCGCGTACGACTTGCTCAAAAACAATTTCCTGATTTGAAAATAGTTTCACCTGCAGTCATTCATAAGCAAGTAGTGGATATTTATTCTCCCTGTGCCATGGGCAGTGACTTGACTTCACTGTGTATACAACAACTTGCATGCAAAATTGTGTGTGGGTCGGCAAATAATCAACTCGCAACGCCTGCCGATAGTAATCGGCTCCTTAGACGCGGCATCGTGTATGTGCCTGATTACGTTGCAAATGCAGGGGGGTTGATAACGGTAGTCGACGAACTTCATGCAGGAGGCTATGATCGGCGCAGAGTGCAAAGAAATGTTGGACAAGTAAAAGAAACTGTCGCACATATTCTTATTGAGGCTAGGGAGAAAGGACTACCCACTGGGCAGGTCGCTGACTCTCTTGCGGAAAAACGTTTTCGAATCAAACGATAAGTATGAATTCAAATAAACTACTTTCCTCTTCCGCTGCAGCTGAAAGGGCGATACGTGTAAGCCAAAAGGCTGCGTCGTCTACTTACATGCGTAGACGAGAAAAAAATGCGCTCACACTGTTTCGAGACACAGTAAAAAGAGTTCCAGCCTACAGGACATTTCTTAAAGAGCATGATATTGATCCGGTTTCTATAAAAACATGGACTGATTTCCAGAAAATTCCCTCTACGAACAAAGATACCTATTTGCGCAAATATCCGCTGGCCGAGCTCTGCTGGGACGGCACACTTGCGCGCTCGGGAGTATTTTCAGCAACGTCTGGCTCAACAGGAAAGCCTTTTTATTTTCAGAGATCTCAAAATCTTGAAGAGGAGTATTCAGAGATTGTGGAAATGTTTCTTTCGCAAGGTGCACATCCGCCAAGCACCAAATGTCCCACACTTGTAATTATCGGTTTTGGAATGGGAGTATGGATAGGAGGAATGCTGACCTATCGTGCATACGAAATCGCAAGCAGCCGTGGGTACCCCATGTCAATCATACCCGCAGGTGTAAATAAGGACGAAATACTTGGCGCACTTCGCGAACTTGCTCCTCAATTCAAGCAAACAATACTTATTGGGTATCCTCCATTTGTGAAAGATATACTGGATGAAGCAGAGCTTTCCGGCATCGATCTTAAGTCACTTAACTTGCGGCTCCAGTTTGCAGCAGAGTCATTTACGGAGCAATTTCGGGATTATCTTGGAAAGAAAGCCGAGATTTCAAACGTAGTACGCGATACCCTCAATATATATGGAACTGCAGATATAGGCGCCATGGCTTTTGAAACCCCAACAGCTATTCTCATTCGTCGGCTAGCTATGAAAAATGAGAAGATATTTACTAGGCTATTTGGGGACGCCAAAAAGACTCCTACACTCACGCAGTACAACCCAGCATTTATGACCTTCGAGGCAACTGATGAAGGCGAGATACTCTTAACAGGAAATAGTGCTATACCTCTCATTCGATATGCAATAGGCGATCATGGAGGTGTACACTCTTTTGATCACATCAATACGATTTTGAAAGAAGAAAGCATCGACCTTGAGAAGGAAGCAAAAAAGCATGAGGTGCAGCTTTGTCAGCTACCATTCGTGTATGTCTATGCGCGTGTCGATCTCTCAACGAAATTATATGGCGCAATCGTCTATCCTGAACATGCGCGTGAGGCACTCGAAGACGACGAGCTTTTAAAAAGTATCACTGGCAAATTCACGATGCAAACGCTCACCGATAAGGATCACAATCAGTTTCTTGAAATAAATCTTGAACTTCGTCCCGATGGTGTCCAATCAGCGAAACTTGAACGGCTTATTCAGGATAAAATACTGCAAAACCTCCTTCAAAAGAATAGCGAGTACCACAATAATTACAAATCGATGGGTGAGCGAGTACTGCCGCGTATTGTTCTCTGGCCCCATGCGGATGCAACCTATTTCAAACCAGGTATAAAGCAGCAGTGGGTTAAGAAGTAGTTCCATAGGATATACTGTACCCATGACTGATATTAAGGAATATTTAGAGCATGCAGCCCTGAAGAAACAGCCTATCAAGCCAACTTTTTTTGATCTTTCAAAAGAATCTGATCAGAAGCAAGTACGAGAATTATTTGAGAAAGGCGAGATACAACACGTTACCAATGATTTTGAGGAGGAATTACGAGAGCTGTACGCTATAAAAAATCCAACCAAAGTATATACCCCCGAGTTTACGACCCTCTTTGATGCGCACAGGAAAGAGCTTCAAACTAGTCTTCCCGAATGGCAACAAGGCCTTTGGGTATATTACCCTTGGCGATCTCTCCTAGCTCATATTCTCCCTGAGGAGGATTTTTACCTTGTACGTACGGCAAGAAATAAAAATCTTATTACCGCTGGGGAACAGAGTAAATTCTACAACGCAACGGTAGGTATAGGAGGACTGAGCGTTGGCTCAAGCATTGCCTATGCACTTACCCTTCAGGGAGGTCCTAAGCGCATTAGACTTGCTGATATGGACCATCTTGCACTCTCAAACACAAATCGTGTCCTTGCTGGAGTTGATAGTCTTGGCGTGTTGAAAGTCGATATGGCTGCCAGACGAATTTACGAAGTGAACCCCTATGCTGAAGTTGAAATATTTCCTGAGGGGCTTACACCCGAGAATATAGGGACCTTTGCAGATGGGTTGGATATCCTCATTGATGAACTCGACAATATAGCAGTCAAATATCTCATACGCGTTGAGGCGAAAAAACGCTCAATTCCAGTGGTTATGGGTGCAGACAATGGCGATAATGCCGTTATTGATGTAGAGCGCTATGACCTTGATCCCGAAACAAAATTCTTTCACGGACGCTTGGGTGACGTCACTTACGAAGAACTGAGTAATCTCGACAAGTTTGGCATCGGCAAAACAATCACTAAGCATATAGGACCTGAAAATATTACTATTCGTATGCAGGAATCCTTGCTCGAAATGGGTAAGACGATTGTTTCATGGCCACAGCTTGGTGGCGCAGCGCTCGTCAATGGCGCAGCTGTGGCATACTGTGTTCGAAGGATTCTGAACGGTCAGGATGTGGTATCTAATCGAGAGCTTGTTTCGCTCGATGAAAAACTTGACCCCACCTACAACACTCCAGAAGAAGTTACCAAGCGTACAACGGCATCCGCTGCTTTTGCGAAAATGTTTGGTTTATAATCAATACTATGGATCCAGATATTCGCACCATCTTGGAGGCTGCCATTCAAGCCCCCTCAGGAGAGAATGTGCAACCATGGCGATTCCGTGTCAACGGTAAAACTATCGAGTTACATCATGCTTCGGTTGATAGCGAGATCTATGATTGGGAGAGCCGAGTCTCTCTCATTGCGCATGGAGCCGCTCTTGAAAACATGGTTCTTAGTGCCTCTGCTCTTGGTTACGAAACGAATGTAATTCTATTCCCAGATTCCGCTCGACCTACCTACATAGCATCTCTGGCGCTTGGCGAGAAAAAACAGCCTGTGGAGAATGTTTTAGTAGAGGCAATTCCAAAGCGCGTCACAAACCGTAACTCTTATGAAGTTAAGCCTCTTGAGGAGACTGCAAGCAATAAACTCCAAGAAATCTCAGACGGGTCAAAAACGATTCGTTATCTGCGCGTTACCGAACGTGAAAAAATCCAGAAACTCGCAAGGGTTGGCAGCACGAATGAAGAAGTGATGTTGCAAAATAGAGTATTGCACGATTTCTTCTTTGATCATGTTACATGGACAAAAGAGGAAGACGAGCAAAAGAGAGTCGGCTTTTATATTAAAGCACTTGGCCTTCCACCTCCTGTGCAGGTCATGTTTAAATTATTTAAAAATTGGTCTGTGATGAACGTACTGAAAAAAGCAGGGTTTCCGGCTCAAGTGGGCAAGCAGAACGCTGCTACGTACAATTCCACTTCTGAAATGGGGATACTGAGTATTAGAGAGAATGCTCCCAAAAATTATGTCGAGGCAGGAAGATTACTCCAAAGAATATGGCTCCAGACGACTGTAAACAACGTGGCCATGCAGCCAATCGCGGGAACCTTGTACATGGGTTTTTATCTTGCGGCACACCCGGGCTCAACAGAGGTTTTTTCGATACATGAGCGTTCTCTTGTAGAGAATGCGGTTAAGATGGCACGGGAAGTTGTTGGGGATGGAAGTATTCCAGTGTTCATGTTTCGCCTTGGGTATGGAAAGCCACCTGAGGCACGATCAACGCGATTTCCGCTAGAGTATTTCCTCCTATGATAGTAGCTTTCAATACTGATCTCATTGTTCTTGGGACCGCCATTTCTGCTATTGCAATATTAGGATTTGTTGTTCTTTTCCAAGATCCAAAGAGTGATACGACCCGTGCGTTCTTTGTTTTTTCGCTTGCTGCCATCATATGGGGTGTAATAAATTATGCGAGTTATCACGCACCTACCGTATTTTTGACTCTCTGGCTATGTCGACTAGTCATATTCGCTGCCGTATGGTTTTGTTTTTTCATTTTTCATCTTGCCTATGTATTTCCACAAAGAAAAACTGCTCTTTCAAAACGTTATAAATATATCCTCATCCCTGTAGTCACCCTGTCTTCACTTCTTACACTCACTCCACTAGTCTTTTCAAACGTAACATTTTCATCAACTCAAGGAAGCGTTCCTGTAATTGTGCCTGGAATCGGCATTCCTATTTTTGGTCTAACAGTGCTCTGTCTTGTGTGCGCAGCGATATACGAATTCCTGAACAAGCAACGAAAAGGACAGACTGATCAGAACTACCAGCTGGGATTTATTATGGGGGGCACGGCAATCACTTTTGCGCTTCTTATTCTTTGCAATCTCATTCTACCTATCGCCTTTGGCCAGTATGTCTTCATACCGTTTGGCGCAGTCTTTATATTCCCATTCATTGCCTGCACGGCGTATGCCATTATTCGCTTTCACCTCTTTAGTGTGCGCGTCATCGCTACAGAAATATTTGCATTTACACTTACTATTGCGACTCTGCTTCAGGTAGTCTTTTCTAGCACTGCGCCGGAGCTTATCTTTCGTATAGCGATATTCATACTAGTACTTTCATTCGTTATACTTCTTATTCGAAGCGTTCTTAATGAAGTTCGACAGCGCGAGCACATACAGCTGCTTGCAGATCAGCTTGAGAAAGCTAATAAGCAGCAAGTTGTTCTCATACATTTCATTACGCATCAGATCAAGGGTTTCGTTACAAAATCACGCAATCTCTTCTCGATGCTGCTTGAAGGCGATTACGGCACTCTTCCAGACACCATGCGCCCTATGGTGGAGGAAGGGCTACGTTCTGATACGCAAGGCGTTGAGACAATTCAAGAGATACTGAATGCCTCCAATGTAAAAAGTGGCGCAGTCACGTATAACATGGCTTTGTTCGATTTTGGTCAACTTGTCGATGAGATCACAAACGGACTTCGTCCGAATGCTGAGACAAAGAAACTTACGTTTACGGTAGATACTTCTGGAGGGCCGTATCAGGTAAATGGTGATCGCCTTGAACTTCAAAATGCGATTAAAAATATAGTTGATAACGCTATCAAATACACGCCATCAGGAAGTGTCTCTATCACGCTTAAAAAGGACAACGATAAACTTCGCTTTGAGGAAACTGATACGGGAGTAGGCATTACGGCTGAGGATATGGCACATCTCTTCACTGAGGGTGGCCACGGCAAGGAATCTATAAAAGTTAATGTTGAGAGCACGGGCTTTGGGCTCTATATCGTAAAAAACATTATTAACGCTCACAACGGCAAGGTTTGGGCAGAATCAGAAGGAGCTGGAAAGGGTTCGAAGTTTATTATAGAACTTCCACTTTCCCAGTAATGCCTTACTTTGATGTTTGCTTCCTCGTTTAGGTGTTTAATTGCCATAGCCCCTCAATTATTGTTCAGCTAAATTCTGTTATACTCGGGATATGGACGTCGTAAAGGACCTACAAGCGCGAGGGCTTGTTGAGCATAGCTCAGCTGAACTTGAGAAAATCCTCTCAAAAAGGCGTGTTGTATACTTTGGCGTGGATCCCTCGGCAGACTCTCTACAAATAGGGAATTTGGCAGCGCTACTCATACTTAAGCGTCTTGCGGTCGCCGGTCATAAAATCATTCTTCTCGTGGGTGGCGGCACAGGCATGATAGGAGACCCTCGAGAGGCTGGTGAGCGCCCACTTGTTGATAAAAAAGTGGTTGAGCGAAATAAAAAAATCATAAGAAACCAAATGCAGGACATCATTGGTACGCGTGTACAACTCGTAGATAACGCTGACTGGCTTCTTAAACTTAAATTTGTCGACTTTCTTCGCGATATTGGAAAGCATTTTACAGTGAACGAACTTATAAAACGCGACACAATTAAGCGTCGTCTTGAAACACCAGATGAAAGTATTTCGTACACTGAATTTGCGTACTCCCTACTGCAGGGCTATGACTTTATGGTTTTGAATGAAAAATATGGATGTGATTTACAAATAGGTGGATCAGATCAGTGGACGAACATTCTTTCAGGTGTCGAACTTATTCGCAGAAAACTTGGTAGGGAAGCATTTGCTCTTACCTGCCCGCTCGTCACGGATGCTAGCGGAAAAAAATTTGGTAAATCGGAAGGAAATGCGGTATGGCTTGATCCAAATAAAACCTCTCCTTTTAATTTCTTTCAATTCTGGTTGAATCAGCCTGACAAGGGAATTGCGAAATATTTCAAATTCTATACGTTTATGCAAACTACTGAAATTGATCTCCTCATTGAGATGCATAATCGCAATCCAGAAAAACGTGAGGCTCAGAAGATGCTCGCGCTATCCGTAACCGAAATTGTGCATGGAAAAGAGGCAGCCATGAATGCAGCGGCAGTATCCGAGGTGCTCTTTGGCAAAAAACGTCTCTCAGAACTTACTAAAGATGAACAGGCTGCCTTACTGCGTGAAGCGCCCGTGTTTGGCATTGAACGAAGCAAGATAGAAGCAGAGCATCCGATCATCGACGTCTTAGTCGACAGTGGCCTTGTGAATTCTAAATCTGATGCTCGCCGGCTTATCGAAGGAAAGGGAATTTCAATTAATGATGACCTGATTGAATCCCTTGATTCAAAGCTTACACTTCTCAATTTTATGCCCACTCTAGCGCTCCTCAAGCGTGGTAAACAAGTTGTTGTGCTCTCGATTGAAAAATAAGCTTCAAGCCGCTATAGTGCGTAGTATTGCGTCGGTGGTAGAGTGGTCAATTACAACAGGCTGTAAACCTGTCGGCTTCGGCCTACGGAGGTTCGAATCCTTCCCGGCGCACCATATCTGTTAGTGAAACGCAGCATGGTATCGTATGCAAATGAACCAAAGACCAATCTTGCTATCAGGAATCAAGCCAACCGGCGATCTCCATATTGGCAATTATTTTGGCGCTATGCGCCAGCAAGTTGAATTATTCAAATCAGAGAAATATCACTGCTATATCATGGTGGCTGACTACCACGCTCTTACCACTGTCCAGAACGCTGCTGAAATGTTGCAGCTTACACTTGATCTAGCAACTGCCTATATGGCCATAGGACTTGATCCGGAAGGATTGGTTCTCTTTAAACAGTCTGATGTTCCTTCTCACACTGAACTTACCTGGATATTCGATACCATTACAACAATGCCTTATCTAATGCGTGCCCATGCATTCAAAGATGCCGAGGCTAAGAATAAAGAGATAAGTGTTGGTGCTTTCAATTATCCAATGCTTATGGCAGCTGACATTCTCCTCTATGATACTGCAATTGTGCCAGTTGGGCAGGATCAGAAACAGCACATTGAATACGCACGCGATACTGCTGAGAAATTCAATCGTATTTTTGCAAAAGATTCCGAAGGCATTTTCGCAATGCCAGAGCCATATATCATGCCTGAAGTCGCTATAGTTGCGGGCACTGATGGCAGAAAAATGAGTAAAAGCTACGGAAATGTAATTCCGCTCTTTGCCTCACGAGACGAAATTACAAAGGCGGTCATGAGCATTGTGACCGATTCATCAGGCGAAAGACCTGAGAATGTATACAAGATTCATAATCTTCTTAAAACTGATGCAGAGCTTAAGCCGCTCTATAAGGAGCACAAAGGAAAATATAAAGAATTGAAACAGGCACTTATTGATGACTTAGACGAGTTCATTGGTCCGTTTCGAGAAAAATACGAGGAATTGAAGAACGAACCTGAGTTGGTGCAAGAGGTTCTTAGAAAGGGCGCTGCAACCGCCAGAGAGAAAGCGGAAGCAAAAATGATTAAGGTGCGAAAGGCAATTGGGGTCACTGAATAGAACATATATTTCAGCCGCAGCTTCCTGACTCAATTTACCGCGCACTTTATGGAATGGCATGCTATTTTATAGCCATATGGAAGACCGAATCTTGATAGACGAGCTTGAGCAACATATAGGTGAAACGGTTGTGATCGCTGGCTGGGTAGATGTTCGTCGAGATCAAGGCAAGCTTATTTTTTTTGATTTTCGCGATCGAACTGGCACCGCTCAAGGCGTTGTTCTACCTGGGGAAGAAGCGCTTATGGAAATTGCCAAAGATATTCGTAACGAATACGTTGTACAAGTTTCAGGAATCGTTAATAAGCGTCCCGAAAAAAATGCACAGCCTGATAAACTAAACGGCGCTATTGAACTGGAGGTTAGGGACATTAAGGTCCTTGCCGCTTCAGAACCACTTCCTTTTGATCTTACTGATACAAGTGACATTGACGAAAATGTACGTCTCACCTATCGATACATCGATTTGCGTTCTCCACGCATGCAGAAGAATATTCGTTTGAGAAGTGAGTTCGTTAAACGTTGCCGTGAATTTCTTTTTAAAGAAGGTTTTACAGAAATAGAAACACCCTTGCTTACTGAATCAACACCCGAAGGTTCTCGTGATTTCGTTGTTCCTTCTCGGCTTAATCCCGGGAAATTCTACGCGCTACCACAATCTCCTCAGCAGTATAAGCAACTTCTTATGACCGCTGGATTTGAACGCTATTTCCAAATCGCTCGCGCTGTGCGTGATGAAGATCTTCGTGCTGACCGTGGATTTGAACATTCTCAAGTCGATATCGAGATGTCATTTGTAAATCGTGAGGCGGTTATGAATCTTGTTGAAAAAATGATTATAACAACGGTCGAAGGAATGGGTTTCAGTGTCAAAGAAAAGCCGTTTCCGCGCATTTCATACAAAGACTCTATGGAAAAGTATGGTGCTGACAAGTTTGATCTGCGAACTAAGGAAGAGAAAGAGAGTGGAATTCTAGCTTATGCATGGGTTATTGATTTCCCATTCTTTGAAAAAACCGATGAGGGCAAATGGACCTTTACTCATAACCCATTTTCGATGCCCATTCCAGAACATCTTGAGTGGCTTATGAAGGGCGAACATTTGGAGGATATTCTCACTACACAATATGATCTAGTTTGCAATGGGTTCGAATCAGCCGGGGGAAGCATCCGCGCGCATCGCCCCGAAATCCTTGAAGCTACTTACCGCGCGATGGGGTATTCGTCTGAGGAAACAGAAGCAAGTATCGGGCACATGCTTAAGGCCTTCAAATATGGCACACCGCCTCATGGGGGTATTGCTTTGGGCATTGAGCGCAACCTAATGAACCTCACTGGAGAAAGCTATCTACGAGAAGTACAGGCCTTTCCAATGACACGAGGCGGGCAAACTGCCGTTATGAAAGGACCAAAACCGCTTGAAGAAAAGCAGTTGAAAGAACTTGGTATACGAATTGATTCACCAAAAGAAAAATGAAGCTTACATTTTCAAAAGACAGTATTACTAAAGCTCCAAAAACTTTTGCTCGCGTACGGATTACGAGTGAGCCAAAAGGAACGAAGCGTATTGTACGTGAGAAGGGAATTGAATGGATTGAAATTGGTGCCGGAAAGCCTAACGAAATGAGTCGTCGAAAATTTTTGCTCCTGTGCCGTGCAATCATCCGTATAGCCAAAGAAGCAAAATATAAGAAAATTGCAATTCAATTCGATCAAAATTCTGAATTCTTTAATGCACTTGAGGATACTTCTTTTAACGAAATTCTGTCACTTGCTACTCAGAATTTTGAGATGGCAAATTTTGAATTCAATGCCTTTAAAACAAAACCAAAAAACGGGTGGGATCAAGTTGAAGAGATTTCTCTACATGGGAAATGGAACGCTGGCCTTCAGGAAAGTGCGAAGCGAGGACAAATTATCGGCCAAGAGGTTAATAAGTGCCGATCCCTTTCTAATACACCTGGGGGAAGCATGACACCCCACAAGCTTGCAGAAGCTGCACGAGACGCCGTTAAAGGACTACCAGTTACCGTAAAGACTCTTGGACGAAAGGAAATAGTTTCAATGGGAATGGGACTTTTGGCTGGCGTTGGAAGTGGTTCCTCCGAAGAGCCAACGTTCACGATTATGGAATACAAGGGGGCTGGTACGAGTAAAACAAAAGCTTTGAGAGCAATCGTTCTTGCTGGTAAAGGTATTACATTTGATAGCGGCGGTCTTAATCTTAAACCCTCGCAGCATATCTACGAGATGCATATGGATATGTCAGGTGCTGCCTCGGTTATATTCGCTGTGGCTCTGGCTGCAAAACTGAAGTTGAAGAGAAATGTTATCGGACTTATACCCGCATCTGAAAATATGCCAGGAAATAATGCGACCCGACCCGGTGACATTCTTACATCACTTTCTGGCAAGACGGTTGAGGTTGTTGATACAGATGCAGAGGGGCGGCTTGTGCTTGCCGATGCACTAACGTATGCAAAACGATTCAAGCCTGGTGTCGTAATTGATATTGCGACCCTTACGGGCGCTGCAGTCGTTGCACTTGGACTCTATGCGTCCGGATTAATGACTCGTGACGATGCTCTTGCGAATCAACTTGAAGAGCTTGGCGAAGTAAGTGGGGACTATCTCTGCCGGTTGCCACTTTGGGACGAGTACGAGGAGGCGGTTAAGGGAGCCTTCGCAGACCTTGTGAATGTTCCCGTAACACGCGGAGGGGGAGGAGGCGCCACGAATGGGGGCATGTTTTTATGGCAATTTGCCAAGGAACTTGAGTGTCCCTGGGCACACCTGGATATTGCGCCGAGAATGACTGCGGCTCCTGGAGATGAGCTTTCCAAGGGGGCTGCGGGCGCTCCTGTTAGACTCCTGCTTGCCTTTATAGAGACCTGGCAAGGGTGAGCAATGCGCGTTGTTACGGCCGGTACGAAGTATACTTAGAGCATGGACGAAACTTTCTCTGAACTAGTGGATGTGACGGACGTTGATCCTAAAGAGGAACATTCCGCAACAAGAAATCGCTTCCACATCCGCATGCCTTCATATGAGGGACCTTTTGAGCTTGTTCTCGAACTCATTGAGAAAAGAAAACTTTCCGTAAATGAACTGGCACTCGCACAAGTGACCGATGATTATATCCAGCACGTACGAAGCCAGGCATCGTTTCCAATCGAGGATGCTGCAGATTTTATCGGAGTTGCAGCAATGCTCCTTCTTATCAAATCAAAATCACTTATACCAGAGCTCGAGCTTACCTCTGAGGAGGAGGGTGATGTTGAGGAGTTGAAGGATCGGTTGCGCCAGTATGAGGTGGCGCGTGAAGCTGCCAAGGAGCTTGGCAGGATTTTTGGACGACAAGTGATGATGCCTCCTGGAGAGCGTGATCCTGAGCCTGTATTCTCACCATCACGAGACCTTTCACTCGATGCGCTTGGTAAGGCGCTTGCATATGCGCTTGCGGCACTCGAGAAAGAAGAGAAACTTCCTGAAGCTAAAGTGAGGCCAATGATAACGATTGAAGAGGTGATGGATCGCCTTGTTAATCGTATGCAATCTGCGCTCACACTTTCATTCAAAGAATTTGCAGGGGACACCACAGAGCGCGTAGAGGTTATCGTCTCATTTCTTGCACTTCTCGAACTTGTGAAGCAAGGCATTGTTGAAACACAGCAATACGGGATGTTCACTGAGATCACGATCACAAATGCAGCTGCTTCAGTACCACACTATGGGTAATTAATCCCCATAGCAGTGTTTGACCGATTAGCTTTTCATAGTACATTCATTCGTGGCTCCTTATGTCGGGAGTTGCTTTAGGGAATTGTGAGAATGTGCGAGAAACCCAAAGGGAAAAGCAACGGGGCGAAGACGAGAAAAGGGAGATTCCCAAAATTGAAAGCGGGGCGAAAACCGCAGCAAAGCGAGTAAGCAGACTAGCTTAGGATTCCACTCTGGCCACATGACGACTAGCGAACATTCGATTCGCTGGCCGTCTTTTTATTTTAGTGGGGAGGAGGTGCCTTCAGATTAGATAAGAAAATGGTAGTATCAAGAATATATGGCCTTAGATCACCCTGCAAAGCTTGAGGCGTTACTGTTTTCTGCTGGAGAACCGCTTTCTAGAAAGCGGCTTTGTACGTTCCTTGGCATATCACCTATGGAACTTCGTGACGTGGCCCTTTCCCTTCGTGAGCGCCTTTCGAACCGTGGTCTTTCACTCATAGAAACAGGAGATGAGCTTGAGTTACGCACTGCTCCTGAGGCATCGTCTCTGATACAGAAGCTTCGCGAGAGCGAACTTTCCAGAGAGCTAGGTAAAGCAGGACTTGAAACGCTTGCTGTAATTATGTATAGAGATGGCGCGACCAGAAGTGAAATCGATTGGGTGCGAGGAGTGAATTCAGCTACAACCGTTCGATCACTTCAACTGCGTGGGCTTATATCGCGAAATGAAGATGTTCATGACCGTCGCCGTATTCGCTATGTAGCAACGACTGAAGCACTTGCACATCTTGGTATTGAAAGCATTCGTGATCTTCCTCGATACGAAGAACTTACACGAGCACTCGCTGTAAGCGAACATAATTCAAATGAAGAAGCATCCGCGTAACAGCCCTCATGCACACAGTATGCAAGTGCATGACATACATTCGCGGCACGAGTCGGCTATGCGACATGCACACGTTTCCTCATCCGTCCGTGGACAAGGGGGGAATAACGTAAGACGGTATCTTGTTCCAGCCGTTGCAGCTATTGTTGTAGTTATCGGAGGAGCTATTGGCGTAAGTGTGTTTGCTGCAAATTCTGCTCAAAAACTTCCGTCTACAGTTGTAGAAGCTCCAAAAATTGATCATGCACCGCCCTCAGGACCAAACGCTTATGCAAATATTTCGCTCATAGGAAAATCAGCGATTGTGTATGACCTTACAGATGGGCAGACGCTATATGCTCAGAATGCCTATACGCAACTTCCACTCGCTTCGATTACTAAACTACTGACCCTTTACGCAGCTTCGAGTGTACTTAGTCCTTCGTCGCCAGTTACCATGACGCCCATTGCTCTTTCGCAGGACGGTGATGCCGCAGACATTGGATTTGCAAACGGTGAGACCTTTACATTTAGTGATCTTGCGCGACTTACGATAGCTGCTTCTTCAAATGATGGTGCTGAAGCGATAGCAGAAGCAGCGGATAGCGCTGAGTCTACCCAGACCACCTCTCTTCTAGCTAATGCAGCAGAAGCAGCAGGATTAGACCAGACTTATGCGGTGAACAGCAACGGGCTCGATGTAAGCACAACACAGTCTGGCGGATATGGTTCCGCCCATGATATTGCAGTGCTTGCGGGGAAACTACTAAAAAAGGCGCCTGGCATCGCACAGGCCACGACACAATCCTCTATTTCCGTCACTTCTCTTAGCGGCATTACACACACGTTTGCAAATACTGACCCTGATGTTGCCAAGTTCCCAGGCCTTCTTCTTTCAAAAACTGGGTATACTGATTTAGCTGGCGGCAATTTGGTAATTGTCTACGACGAAGCAATCGACCATCCAATTGCCATCGTGGTGCTTGGTTCAACCGAGTCGGGACGTTTTACGGACGTTCAGACGCTTATGGCTGCAACACTCGCACATTTTGCCGGAATCGCTCCTTCTTCATAATTGCCATGTTGACTCCTTATTTTTTTCCGACCGCAGCTCCGCTCTTCAATGCAGCGCGCGTCCTTATACCCTTCATCGTCGCATTCGCAGTAGGAATATTGTTTGCACCTCTTCTCACACACTACCTCTATAAATATAAGGCGTGGAAAAAGAAAGCGGGAAAGGAAAAGGGTATGGGGGACGACAACGGAACACCTCTTTTCAACGAGCTTCACAAGGACCGCGAAATCTCGGTACCACGCATGGGCGGTATTCTTGTATGGGGCGCCGTTGTTATAACTACTCTCGGTATCATGCTTCTAGGCATGATTTTTGGTGGGCCATTTATTCTTCTTAATTTCTTCAATCGTAGTCAGACCTGGCTTCCACTTGCCGCACTTGTCGTTGGAGGAATTACGGGGCTGATCGACGATACACTTGAAATCAATCGTAGTCGTGGCGGACTCTCCCTTTCGTGGCGTATTCTTATTGTCGCTCTGTTTGCGTGCTTTGCTGGCTGGTGGTTTTATACAAAACTTGGCGTATCAGGGATTGGCATGCCGTTTGTGGGCACCCTTCCGCTTGGACCGTTTTTCATTCCATTTTTCATACTCGTGACACTTGCACTCTATGCAAGCGGAGTTATCGATGGCATAGACGGGCTTGCGGGCGGCGTCTTTGCGATTATATTCCTCGCCTACGCGGGAATCGCCTTTGCGCAGAGTCAGGTGGCACTCGCGGGGTTTGCGGCGACCGTGTCAGGAGCGATATTCGCCTTTCTATGGTTCAATGTGCCACCCGCGCGCTTCTATCTTTCTGAGACAGGAAGTATGGCGCTCACACTTGCACTGGCGGTTACCGCTTTTTCAGCAG
The DNA here is from genome assembly GCA_963851445.1 of uncultured bacterium. Classification (GTDB taxonomy): domain Bacteria; phylum Patescibacteriota; class Minisyncoccia; order Phycocordibacterales; family Phycocordibacteraceae; genus C7867-001. Next base: position 132,951 of record CAWKPH010000002.1, read on the forward strand.
ATACGCTCGGAGGAGGAGTTGGTGTTATTGTCCTTCCAATAATCGCTCTTCCGCTCACCATTACGGTTATTGCGAACATACTACAAGTATTCTGGAAGAAAGTTTTTAAGCGCAAACTTTTCCATATCGCCCCTATTCATCATCACTTTGAGACGCTCGGCTGGCCACCCTATAAGGTCACCATGCGCTACTGGATCATCACTATCATGGCTGGCGTATTCGGACTCGCAATTGCTCTGTTAAAATAAAAGAATGTTTAACCGTCTTTCGGGGGACCGGATCTTCGCGAGCATTGTTATTGCACTTGTGGTCGGTGGTCTTGCAGTTTTTGCATCTGCAACGCTTGGCCTTCTTGCGCGTGCGGGTGAGTCACCTTGGCATGTTGCATTCGATCAAATTTTCTTAGGACTTATTCCCGGTACTATTGCGCTCACTTTTCTTCGTTTCGCACCGCCGAAGTGGATCATGAAAGCCGTCTTTCCTTTCTACATTGCTTCAATCGTTTTCACACTGTTTGTGTTCATACCGCATGTGGGATATCACGCACTGGGCGCGAGCCGCTGGATTCAGATCGGATCGGCTACTATTCAGCCAGCGGAGTTCCTCAAGATTGCGGTGGTACTTATGCTTGCAGGATATCTTTCGGGTGTGAAAAAAGGTATAAGCGATATTAAACAAGGACTTCTCGTATTTATCGTAATTGTTGGAATTCCGTGCCTCATACTTATCGCACAACCAAATACATCCACTACCCTTATCATTGGAGCTACCTGTGTGGCACTTTATTTCCTTGCGGGAGCACCGTGGCGCGACTTCGCCATAATCTTTGGAGGAGCAATCATTGGACTTACGATCTTGGTTGCTATTCGCCCCTACCTCCTCGGGCGCATACTGACGTATGTCGATCCCGCACGAGCGTCCCTTTCGAGCGGCTATCAAATCGAGCAGTCGTTAATTGCGGTGGGGTCAGGAAAACTAATCGGACGTGGATACGGGCAAAGTGTTCAGAAATTCAATTATCTTCCCGAGCCCAATAGTGATTCTGTATTTGCAGTGTACGGCGAGGAGTTTGGATTTCTGGGCACGGTAGCGTTGGTTTTTGCATATGTGCTATTTGCGGCACGCGGCTTTTATATTGCAATCGAAGCATCCAATACCTTTGGCGCACTTACCGTTACCGGTCTTACGCTTCTTATCACACTCTCTGCATTTCTGAATATGGCAGCACTTCTTGGCATCCTGCCACTTACCGGATTACCGCTTCCATTCATTAGCCAAGGAGGCACAGCGCTCTTAGCGGCGCTTGCATCGGTGGGGATCATCCTAAATGTTGCGGCACATCGTACAAAAAAGACCCATCTCGCGTAGTGCGTGTTATACTCGGCCTAAACGCTTATGAAGATTGTGTTTACCGGCGGAGCCACAGGCGGCCATTTTTATCCGCTGATCGCGGTTGCAGAGGCGATACACCAAGTGGTTGCTGAACGTCGTCTGTTAGAGCCAAAGCTCTTTTATATCGCTCCTACACCGTTCGATGAAGAAGCTCTTTTCGCAAATGCTATTACGTACGTACACAGTCCTGCAGGGAAGGTGAGGCGATATGTATCGGCACGTAATTTTACCGATGTCTTCGTAACGCTTAGCGGCACCCTTAGTTCGCTCATAACACTTTTCAAAATTTACCCTGATGTCGTATTCTCCAAAGGTGGTTTTGCGAGCGTCCCAACGGTGCTTGCGGCACATTTTTTAGGCATCCCTATTGTCATTCACGAGTCTGATTCGAAATTTGGTCGCGCGAATAAACTTGCCGCTCGGTATGCATACCGTATTGGTGTTGCCTTCGATAGCGCCGCTGAGGGTCTGCCGCCTAAACAGCGCGCAAAAGTGGCGCGCACCGGAATCCCTATACGTAGCGAGCTCGAACTTCCTGAATCGGAAGGAGCAAAAAGTGCACTCGGTCTCGTTCCTCTTCTTCCAACAATACTCATTATGGGTGGCTCGCTTGGGTCGCAGCGCATCAACGAGATGATTTTGACTGCACTTCCGGAGCTTATTGCATTTGCGAATATCATTCACCAAACGGGTAAGGATAATTTTAAGGATGTCGAGGCTGAGGCAAGCGTTGTGCTTGAGGGCAACGCTAATCGCGATCGTTACCATGTATTTCCATATCTGAGCGCGCAGTCTATACGTCAAGCTGCAAGTGCGGCGGACCTGATCGTGTCGCGTGCGGGTACGGGTGCTATTGCTGAAATTTCACACTGGAAAAAGCCAGCCATACTCATTCCCATTCCCGAATCGGTGAGCCACGATCAGCGCACAAACGCGTATGCGTATGCCCATACCGGCGCTGCGATTGTACTCGAAGAAGCGAACATGACAGGACACGTACTTATGTCTGAAATCAAACGCCTTACCAGTGATCTTTCTCTTGCAAAGGAAATGGGAGAGAAAGGTGCGGCGTTCGGCTCTACAGATGCCGCGCGTGTCATTGCTGAGGAACTTCTTTCAATTGGACTGGCGCATGAACCAGCGCAGGGTGTATAGGGAGAAACAGTACCATGACCATACGTACACGATTCGCCCCAAGCCCAACCGGATTTCTCCATGTAGGTAGCGCACGCACGGCCCTCTATGCATGGCTCTATGCACGTAAATATGGGGGGCAGTTCATTCTACGCATTGAGGACACGGACAAGGAGAGGGAAGTTGAAGGATCGATCGGCCACATCATGGAATGCCTACGTTGGCTTGGCCTTATGTGGGATGAGGGGCCAAATATCGATGGCCCCTATGCGCCCTATGTACAGTCCGCACGACTTGAACTCTACAAGGAATATGCACGTAAGCTTCTTGCAGCGGGTTTTGCATATCCCGATCCCTATACATCCGAAGAAATTGAAGTGCTTCGCCAGCAAGCGATAGGTGAGAAACGAGCATTCTTGTATCGCGAGCATCGCCCTCACATGGCTACAAAATGGGACGGTACACAACCGCTTCGTTTTCGCGTTCCCGCGCTAAAGCGTTACGAATGGGTTGATCTTGTTCGGGGACCTCTCTCCGCAGGTGAAGAGGCACTCGACGATTTCATACTTATGAAGGGTGACGGATTCCCGACCTATAACTTTTGTCATGTGGTCGACGATATAGAAATGAAAGTAACCCATGTTATGCGAGGCGAGGAATTTATTTCTTCCACGCCAAAATTTCTTTCGCTGTATGAAGCTCTCAAAACCGCGCCACCACAATTTGCTACGTTACCGCCCATACTTGGGGAGACTGGCACAAAGAAATTGAGTAAACGAGATGGTGCTAAAGACATTCTCGATTACCGGGCAGAGGGGTATTTGCCTGAAGCGCTTGTGAATTTTCTTGCGCTTCTTGGGTGGAATCCTGGTACTGAACAAGAGGTCTTTAGCATGGAGGCTCTTATCGCACATTTCGACCTCGCTCGCGTGCAACGATCCGGTGCAATGTTCGACGACAACAAGTTGCTTTTCATAAACCAACAATGGATGCGTGGGCTCTCCGATGAAGAATTCCTTATGCAAGGTCAACTGGTTGCGCCTGAAGCAGTACCCAAATCGCACGTACAAGAAAATGCTACCGAAAATCAAATACGGCTCCTGAAATCAGTACCGCTTCTTAAGGAACGGGCCCACACATTTTCTGAGGCACAGGATATGCTTACTGGCGAGCTATCGTGCTTATTTACAGACCCCAACCCAGAGAAGACTCCTTTGCTTGCCAAGGAGCCGAAAAACAACCCTCCAGGTCTCACAAAAACAAGCCTCACAGAGCTTTTAGAGCATATTCAAGCATTGTCTCAAAGCACCTTCGAATCTGGCCCAGAGGCCCTAAAAACAGCTCTTATGGGCTATGCGGATGCCAATCCTAAAGAACAGGGAGGTAGGGGGGCAATTCTCTGGCCGCTTCGCTACGCGCTCTCGGGAAAGGAGCATTCTCCAGATCCGTTTTCTCTTATCTATATATTAGGCAAAGATGAAAGCATATTTCGCATCCAAACGGCACTTGCTATACTGGATTAATGAAACGTGTTCTGATATTTGCGTCTGTAGTATTCGTTGCAATTGTTCTCACAAGTGTCACTCCTGCATTGTCGTACGCACAAACCGCTTCGGGCACTCCCGCTAATGCCTCAGCAATCGAATCTCAAATTGATCAAAATACACAGCAGATTTCTTCAATCCAAAAAGATATTGACGCCTATACGCAACAACTTAATACGCTTAGTACGAAGAAGCAGACCTTGCAGTCAACAATTAGTTCCATAGATTTGAATAAAGAAAAGACAACTGATGAGATAAATCAAACCGAAGACCAAATACAAACGGCAAATCTTACCCTGAATCAACTCGGGAGCCAGATCACTCTTAAACAAGCTGCGATTAATCTTGATCAACAGGCGCTGGCAGCATCACTTAGACAAATTCAAGGCGATGATCAGGTACCGTTTGTCGCAGCACTTTTTTCTGCATCTAGTTTCGCAAACGTATGGGAGGATATTGGCATAGAAACACAGCTTAGTGAGTCACTTCAATCAAATGCCGCAAATCTCTCTGATGATAAAGTTCAACTCACTAGTCAACAGCAACAAGTGGCAAACACAAAAACGTCTTTAGTATCCGATACAACGAATCTTCAAACTCAAAGCGGGGAGCTTGCTGCAACCGAGGAAGCAAAACAAGAGCTTCTCGCGCAAACGAATTCTCAGCAAAGTACTTATCAGACTCTGCTTACCGAAAAGAAAGCTGAGGAGGCCCAATTTGAGAGCGAGCTTACAAGCCTTCAGAACAGCCTCAAGGGAATCTCCCCCTCTGCGGTACCCGTAGCGGGGCAGGGAATTCTGAATTGGCCTTTTGCCGATTCAATCATGCAGAATTGTGTAGGGAAGCAGGGCGCTCTGGGCAATCCCTACTGTATTACACAATATTTTGGTAACACCCCATTTGCGACTGCAAACCCGGCTATTTATAGCGGTATGGGGCATGATGGTGTTGATATTGGGGTACCCATTGGCACACCGGTAGAAGCAGCTCTTGACGGCGTTGTTGCGGGCACGGGAGACACCGATCTTATTCACAATGCTGCAGGCAATCAATGTTACTCATTTGGTAAATGGATCATGATCCAGCATCCGAACGGACTTAATACCATGTACGCACACCTTTCCGTTATAGGGGTTACGAAAGGGGAGCAGGTTACTACCGGGCAAGTCATAGGATACTCGGGCATGACTGGCTATGCGACAGGTCCTCACCTACACTTTGGTGTGTATGCCACCGCAGGTGTGCAGTATACGACCTTAGGCGCTTTCCACGGTACTGACACGCCCTGCTCGGATGCAACCATGCCCGTTGCACCTGAGGATGCCTATCTCAATCCGCTTTCGTATCTTTTGTGATGTCGTATAGTTGAGGTATGATCCGCATCATCTTTTGGATTATCATCATAGTGTTCATTCTTTCAGCGCTAGGTATATCACTCCATTCGCTTATCAATTCTCCTCTAACCCAGGCAAACTTCTCTTATTTGTGGCAACTGGTGGTATCAATTGTACAAACCATCTGGCACGCACTTACTGCTCTCGTGAATAGACATACGGGATGACCTATTTAAAATCTGCTATATTGTACCTATGAGAAAAACAGACGCGGTCACCATTCTACAGATAACAAACAATGTTAATACCGTATTCGGCCTAGGATCAGATCAAAATATATACCAATGGAATATGCTCGATTCTTCATGGCATATGTTTATTGTAGAAAAAGAGAAAAATCCCGGGAATTAAATAATACTGTAGGCGTTATTCAACGACGATTCTTGCGCAGCGGTTTCAGAGAGCTATAGTTATAGTAGTAGTTCTCTAGGGTCTTTTACCAGGCCTAACCCCCAATCCTATGTGGCAACACGCGGTAAATATCGTTTTAGGAATCTGGATCATTGGCGTTTCGCTCTACGTGCTCCAGTCTATTGGTCACACTCTTGGCTGGATGCTCATCATTCCAGGAGTTCTAATAGTTGCTGTTGCATTTTGGGGTCTTGCCGAAGAATTAGATTTGTATTCACATACGCGTAAAGACAATGGCATGTAGTGGTAGTAGACATAAATGTTTAGTTAATTTCGCGAAGAAATCCACTATTCGGTCGTGCAGAAATGTTTTGCACCGTTTTCTCTAGGGCTTTCGTATAGTATAGAAACCTTATTCTTCAATGTCCTTATTACCTCGCAAGAAAGGGAAATCAGAGTCCCTCGGTTCGGATGTGTCTACTGTTCCGGCGATACTTTTGGGTGATATTCGAGTGCCCGTTGAGGTAGTCTCTACCCCTGAGGCTATACAGAAGGGGCTTTCTGGACGTAGGGAACTTCCAGAATCTCATGGTATGCTGTTCATATTCGACCATTCGGCGCAGTTCAGATTCTGGATGCGGCGAATGTATTTCCCACTGGACATGATTTGGATAAGTGACGCTAAGAAGATAGTCGACATAACGAAGAACGTCCCGCCTCTCTCCTTTTTTTCAAAAGCAGTCTTCTATAGTCCAAAGACTTTTGCTCGGTATGTGCTTGAGGTAAATGCGAATTTTTGCGACACTCACCATATCACGATTGATACCCCTGTTCAGTTTGTTTCGCTATAGGTATGGAAATTGCGCCGCTAGCCGAGAAAGATCGTTCGGAGTGGAATACATTTGTAGCTGAACAATTTCCACCAGTGGGCGCATTTCTCCAAAGTTGGGAATGGGGGACATTCAAGGGAATTCTGCACGAGAAGGTTATACGTTTTGCTATACGAGACGGAGATATGTGGATCGGGTGTTTTCAGCTTGAAATACATGCACTTCCCGCGGGTTTTAAATATGGCTATGCGCCACGCGGGCCGGTGCTACGAAAGGAGCTATGGTCGGACTCTATACGAGTGAGCGAAATATTTGCTGAGATAATCAATTATCTTCGAAAGAATTATCCTTCGCTTATTTTTGTGCGCCTCGAGCCTCCCCATAAAGAGCAATTCGATTTTTACTTTAGGAGACCGTTTAGAAAACTACCCCAGTATCTGCAACCTAGGTTCAATCAGCTTATACGGCTTGATGACGCGGATGAGCTTCTGAAAACATTCGTATCTGATGTTCGGCACGATATTCGAGCTGCGCAGCGGCTCGGTATTGTGGTAACAAATAGTGAACGGCTTAGCCCAGAGGATACCCAGGCATTTGAGGAAATGAAGGCTCAAACCGGTGCGCGTAGTGGAAAGAATATTTTTCCCTCAAACGACTATTTCTTACATTTTCTTGATTCCTTTAAAGAGGGCACCAGCACGAGAAAATCGGAACCCTCTCTACGATATTTTATAGCTCGCAACAAGGAGGGGGTTCCGGTCGCAATCAATTTAAATCTTTTGTTTGCTGATACGCACACGTATCTCTACGGTGCTTCCTATTCAGGCGCACGTTCAAAACGCGCTCCTGCGTACCTACATTTTCAGACCATGCTACACGCGCGAGAGGATGGGTATGAATATTACGACCTTGGGGGTGTTGATCCACAGCTATGGCAAGGGCTTACGTACTTTAAGCAACAATTCGGGGGCGAAATGACCGAATATATTGGTACGCTTGATGTCGTGATGAAACCTTCGCTCTATGCTCTCTACTGCACCGCTAAAAACACCTTTAGAACCTCGCTCCATCTTGGCGATGATAAGTGATACTATTTTTGTAATGCAGCATCATAAAAAGAAGAAAAGAGCGAAACGCTTGCCGCACTATTCATTTCTTGCGCCAACTCTGGGCGTTGTGGTGCTTGGTGTGGTAGTTTTGATCCTCTCACGCCATAGCGTGACGCAGTATATCCAGAACCAGAATAGTGATACGAGCACGATTGCGATCACTGCACCGGTGGTTAGCACATCATCGCTTCCTGTCGCCAAAGAACTTGAGGATGGATACTATGTTTCGCAAACACGAAATAACTGTGGGCCTTCAGCGCTTTCCATGGATTTTTCCTTTTATGGAGTACATGTAAGTCAGGAGACTCTTGCAGATGATCTACGTCCTACACATAGCGAGGTGGGGAATGACGACAAATCCACAACCCCTGAGGAACTGGTCGCAGAAATTCAAAAATATGGCTTTACCGCCTACTACCGCCCCAATGGATCCATTCAGGAGCTCAAGGAATTTGTTGCGAACGGCATCCCTGTAATGACGCGCACGCTCTTCATTCCGACCGAGGATTTTGGTCACTACCGCGTGATCAAGGGATACGATGATACGACTGGTCAGATTATTGATGAGGATGGTTTTCAGGGTCCTGAAATTCATTACTCGTATTCCGATTTCATGTCGCTCTGGGAAGAGTACAACTACGAGTACATCGTAATTGTTCCTCCGGGCAAGGAAGCTTTAGTTCAATCAATCATCGGCGCCGATGTTAGCACGACCACTGCCTGGCAGAATGCTCGAACAGTGGCACAAGCTGCATACACCTCAAATCCTTCAGACTTCCGAGCCGGCTTTAATCTTTCAGTCGCTGATTACTACCTCGGGAACTATGCTGATTCTGTTGCAGAATTTCAACAAGTTCAGTCACAGATTCCACAACATACGCTTTGGTATCAGTTGGAGCCTATCGAGTCCTACTATGAGCTCGGTGACTATAGTGAAGTTTTCTCACTTGCTAACAGCATATTAAATAATGGTGACCCAGTGTATCCCGAGCTTTTGGTACTCGAAGGAGAGGCATATCAAAAACAGGGTGACGTCGTTCAGGCAAAAGCAGCGTATGAACTTGCACTTGTGTATAACAAAAATTTAGTGAGTGCACAGCAAGCTCTGGCAGGCGTAAGTTAATCCACATCGACATATGGGGCGAGATTCTGTTTAGTATAAAAACTGAGACCGCCTTGTTAGGGGCGGTCTCGGGGAAAGTTTGAAAGAACGAGAGGCGATTATTTCGCCTTCGAAGTCCGCACCGCCTTGAGGTATCTGCTATCTTCGCCGCGGGCCTCGCGATTCTTCGCGAGCTTCCGGCGTGCCGTGGCGACCTCGTCGGACGTACGCGCCCGGCGAACCACCTTCTTGGGAGGCAGCAGGATGTCATAGCCCTGCTGCGTATTGACCGAGATCTTGCCGGCCATGCTGGCCCGGAACAGAAGCACTTCGGCGCCTTTGGCGTAGGGACCTTTCCAGGCCACCTCGTCGAGGAGTCGATTGATGACCTCATCGATGACGCCCTGGTCTTTCGTGGCATGGGGGCCGAAAAGCTCGTAGGGGGCCATCGTCTGGACGACCCACTGGGAGCCCATCTCACGCGGGGTGAGTTTGGTCTCGATGGGGTCGGTAGTGGGTACGTACGCGAGTGACATGGGAGGTTCTCCGCGATGCTGTCCTAAAAGGACGGTTTATCCTGCATATAGACTAGCACGATTACTAAATATTGTCAAGCCTTGCCTTTCAATGCTTCTGCTTGAATGCTATAAAAAAGTCGCTGGGCGTACCCACCGACTCTAACACTCACTGATAAAACTATTCGCCAGGAGGCTCAAGCGTCATATCATTCATTGGGCCGAAGATGGTTTTACGTTCACCATCCTCAACGCGCCCGACTTCGTGGGCTTCGTATCCCGTTATTTGTGCGATTCGTATGACCCTCTCGACTTCGCTTGCCGGAACGAAGATATAGTAACCGATGCCCCAGTTAAAGGTCGTCACGCAATCCCTGTCCGAGACACCAATTTCCTGCATGAAGCGGAAGAGCGTCGGCACTTCGGGCCAGGTATGGATGCGATAGGTGTGCGGGCGATGGTCAAACGAGATTTTAGCCACACCACTTCCAGTTCCCGGCAGAAGTGCGTGAATATCAATTTCCATCGTGAGCAGAGTTTCGACGAGTCTCACATAGCAGCGTGTCGGGATAAGCGCCTCTTCACCGAGCGTATTGCCGTTGGGCAATTTTGTAAGGAATTTGTCGGGCAACCCCAGTGCTCGTTTGATGACAAGCGATACGCCATTAGCGTGAAGTCCGGAAGAGGTAACGCCAACGATTCGATCGCCTGTCGAAAGCTTCGTGCCATCGATAAGATTCCTGTTCGGCGCGATGAGGCCGGTGACACAACCACTAAGTGATGGGGCACTTGTGACGGGTTCCTGCGCTCGAATCAGATATTTGAGTGCAGGGGATTCACCAGCGACGAGCGCCATACCGGACATCTCGCAGGCATCGTAGAAACCCTGAGCAAGATCTTCGGCGCGCTTTACATCCTGGAACCATTCGCTGTCTCCTGCAGCCACCTCGTCGACGTACGCAACAGGCATGGCGCCTTGAGCGATACAATCGTTGACCGCCATCATCGCGGTATCGATGCCGATGCCGCGATAGCGAGGATTGCCAGTCCCGTCGAATTGATACATCCATTCGGCAATCCAGTTCTTGTTGCCGAGACCTTCGAGGGTATTGCACCAAGAATGAGAATGCCCGCCTTCGTACCGGAAGATTCCTCCATGCGAATGGAGCGCACTTGTATTTATGAACACCTGGCGGGCCCTCGGGAAGTGGGCAGTACGCCTGGCGGTCGCGATCATCGCAGCCTTGAAGGGCCCGATTTTGTCATAATCGACTCCTGCGTTCGCATATTCGCCTTGCATTTTCGCTCTCCTCTAGGGGTTGGTGGACTAATTTGTGCGATCTTGGCTTATCCTACAGAAGCTCACAAAGATAACAAGCGATTAACGTTTATCCATGGTAGGTTATTCCTAGACGAGCACCTTTGCGGGTGCTTTGTTGTTTGTCAATCTGCAGCCAATAGAGGAGATGCTGCCATGTTGATCCGACTCTATCGTCGACTCCCTGGTCAGTACGACCTCGAGGAATGCTTCTATTTTGAATTCGCGGAGATGCCCGAACCTTCTGAGCTTGCGCTCTTGAGGTGGCTCATCGCTGAATCTTCGGAAGATGTCAGACATCATTCACACCTTCAAGGTGACGTGGTCGAGGTCGGTCCGCGGCTGTCAGTCGAGACCCCATTCTCTTCGAATGCGGTCGGCATCTGTCAGTCGATGGGCGTTCCCGTGCTACGGATCGAAAAATCTACACGGTATCCGGCTCACAAGCCTGACTCTGTGAAGATCGATCCGCTCACGCAAGAAATCTATCCCGAGCCACTCACTACGTTTGGTTTGGGACACGACCCCGAACCCGTGCTCATCATTCCGATTCTCCAAGACGGTGAGAAGGTGCTCGTCGCCGCAAACATCGTTCTGGGTCTTGGTATGGATACGGAAGACATCAAGTACTACACTCAGATGTTCCTCGGGCTCGGCCGCAACCCAACCGATGTCGAATTATTCCAGATCGGCAACGGAAACTCCGAACATAGTCGTCACCATTTTTTCCGCGGCATTCAAATTATCGACGGTGTCCGGATGTCTGAGAGCTTGATGGATATTGTGAAAGCGGCCTGGAAAGCAAATCCGAACAATAGCCTGGTCGCGTTCCATGACAACAGCGGCGTGATTGAGGGGTGCGAGGTGCCCGTTCTGCTTCCGAGTAGACCTGGTCATCCTTCCTCCTTCTACATCGCGCCTATCATGCTCCACAAAACTATCACCGCGGAGACACACAACCATCCAACGCTCATCGCACCATTCCCCGGTGCCAACACTGGCAGTGGGGGACGAATTCGCGATAACCGTGCGGTCGGTCGACATCTCGCTATGATGCCGCATCCTGAACGGTGTTTCCTCCCGTGGCAGTGGCCATGGATGCCTGAAACGTGGCGTGCCACAATGAAGGTCTCTCCATGGTTGCAGATGTTCCAAAATGCGCGTACCTGGTGCCTTGAGCACTCGTAAGTGTAAATGCCCCCGTCCGATTCGTTGGACGGGGGTTTCTTTAATAACAGTCGATGTACATGAAATTGAAACTGATACACTAACTCTATGCTTATCCTCCTCACGGGTCTTCCTGGTACTGGCAAGAGCACCATAGCGAATCTGCTTGCCGAAAAAACAGGAGGGTTAGTTATAAACTCAGATACTCTTCGTAAGGAGTTATTTCCAGTTAAAAGAACCTACTCTTCGATTGAAACTGGTATCGTCATTCAGGAAACCGAGCGACTCGTTAGAGAAGCTCTCTTAGAAAACAAGACCGTCATTCTCGATGCGCTGTTCACTAAACAGGATGCACGCGATAAATATCAAAAATTGGCTCAAGAGTTGAAGGTTAGTTTTAAAGTGATTCTTGTCGGGGCACCTGAATCTCTTATCAAAGAGAGGTTGGATGAACGTTCCTTAGTCAATGACTCAAGTGAAGCAACCTTTGAAATCTATCTTGATAGAAAGAAGCATTTTGAAGCAGTGAATGGGGAACACCTAACTATTACAAACGAGGGAAGCCTCGAAGACCTGCGCACAAAGGTTGATGGTTTGAAAGTATAAAAAGAAACCACCTCCTTCGCACGAGACGAAGGAGGTGTTCCTTTCGTCTCGCCGAAGTGGCGGTTAGTGTTACTTCAGCTCCGCGGGCGGCGGTGCAACCTCGCACATTCCGCCCTCGCTTCCTGGCTCATCCTGCGCCCGCATGAGTCCCGTGCAGGCAAAAGGGAGAGAAGGCACCGGCGTCGATGAGTTGACGCTGGTGTCGAAGACGGCGCCGTGGACGACGTCGTACGTCGAGTGGGTGCCACTGGAACTCGTCACGTTGATGGTGAGGGTGCAGGGGTCGAAGCGGTTTTGGCATGCGCCGAGGATGAACGCGTCCGTGGCAGCTGTCTCGGCCGCGGCTCGGGCTGCGGTGGCAACCTTGGTGGCTTGGTAGCTTTCGATCGAAAAGCCGCCCGCCCCGCCGACGATGACCCCGATCACGAGGGCTGCAGCGATATTTCGGTTATTCATCTGGAAACCTCTTTCTGGTGGGAACAAAAAATACTTCAAAAACAAGTTAACATGAATGTATAAAATTGTCAAGTTATCGACAACCCGAGAGCGGCTTTGGTTGTAATAAAAGAGAAATGAATATAAAAAAGAGGCAGTTCGAAAACTGCCCCTGTGCTCTTGATCGCAAACGATTCTCGCGGAGCCGCTGAACTAGGCGAAGAGTAGTACACCTCGCTCTTCGAGCATCTGTCGATGCTTAGCCATAAATTCCCGACTCCGTACCAGCTCGTAAAATTTACCGACGGTGAAGAAAGTTGGTTCCTCACCTTCATTCTCAGGGTGATATGAGTTCATCCAGTCACGTTCAGATTCGGTTATGCTTGCGATGAACAGAATGTCCCAGTACGGGCCGTCACGCCCATGCCGCTGCCAGCTCCCTGCGTATTCCAATTGCTCAGGGGTGGCATGAATACCTGTTTCGCCCTCAAGCTCCCTTAGGGCAGTTTGAAGCGGATTTTCATGTGGCTTTTTGTGCCCGGCCGCGAGCTTGTACTTCGGGTCGGGCCGCTCTGGTTCGATGACGAGTACGTACCCGCAGGGTAGAAAACTGGTCTCCTCCTCGGATATGACCCCCAGAGGCGAAGAGCGGTTGTCCGGGTAGACCCGGACAAATATAAGAGAACTCCAGGCATCCTCTGGGCGGATGCCATAGCTCTCATAATCAAAGTTAGTCACCTCGCACCTCCGTGCTTTTCATTACGAAGCGCAAATGTCTGCTTCTGAATTTACTATGCAGTATTTCTCAATTAAAGTCAAATTCAGAGGCAATGAACAGCATTTGGACTTGAAATAAGTCTGATACCAAATTACAACCCACATCTAATCACTTGACAAGGGGTGCATACCATGTAATGATGCTGAGGCACGTTGCCTGCCGATCGAATCGTCGCGCCCGAACAGGCGCTTGTCGGCTCGCTGGGGGCGTGCTGCACCGCCGGGCCTTAGGAAACTGTGGCCCAAAAATCAACAGCGCTCATTGCGCTAGCTCATTTAGGGATCTGTATCCGGTGATCATCGTGTGAGTCTGAACACCAGAACTCACCATGGCAGTGAACATCCAAAATTGCGAGGCATAGGCCGGAGAAGATCACAACTCGATCCTCCGGCCTTTCGCATTTGTTTTAATAAAATACGTTCTTGTATACGGTACTCGACCTATTTCTTTGCAACCACGCTGTTATGAATTTCTTCGGTTAGATCGTTATTAATCTTGATTAATCGATGAAGTTCGTCTTGTATTTTTAGAAGCGACTCAGCATCTTTATAGGTTTGCAAGGCCTGTTTGTCTGAGGCTCGCGCCGCAATCATCTGTCCAACAATAATTATTGGTAAAAGAACGAGCTGAAGAAAATTTGATGAGAGCCAATTAATAAAGACCGTGAAGGAATGAGCACCTATCGCCTGTGGAAGGGCAACAAATGCTATCAAGGCAAAAATGTATGCACAATACATCGTCCCGACAGCGTTCGTTATGAACATTGCGACACGGCCATTAAAACCAAGCTGCTCATGCCTGGTGAGGTGGGGTCCTGATTTCTCTCGCTCTGCGATCCTAGGATTTGGTATATGTTCAGTTTTCATACACCTAATGATATACCGAAAATACTCCTAGTTTGTGAGAAAAATTCACACTTGGTATAAAAGAAGAAGCTTACGTCCCTGTGGATTTCAGCTTCTCATTTGGCGTTCAACCAGCGGGCACATATGCGGCGATGATTTTGTGGTTGGGGTCATCAGGATTGCTCATGACACGATCGAAAGTGCGCATTGCATCTCGTTGAACAAAGGCTTGTCCTGCGGCGTCCACCAGTGTTCGTCCATACCCACAAATGTCAGCAGTGCCGGAATTCATCTTGTCGATATAGCCCTTCTTTCCTGGAAGACGGACTAGGAAGGGGCTAAGGCAGTTGGGATTGTGCTCAACGACATAAGTGCTCTGGGTGAGTCTTTCAAGTACTTCTGGCTCTGTCATTTCAAAATTCCTTCAGGTCAAACTCTAATGACATAGTATATAAAACCAAAAGAAATACTACTTTTTCGCTGGCCCCGCGTCGCGTATGAGCTTAGAACTTATTTGCTATAAAAAGAGCTGACATGCGGACGAAGACTCGTCGTTATGCCAGCCCTGCTAATGCCGTTTACTCAACCACTCGTAGAGGGGGCCGCGGAACATCTTCAGCCACGCTGCCTTTGCCCCATTCGAGGTGAAAGTAGAACTCCCGAGTGTCGTCCACGGGCTTCCCCTGAAATACGAAGACGCCGTGCCTTCCGTCGTATTTCAGGCACCACCCGTTTGCAAATACTCTGCGCTCGGGCAGACCGCCAGCCACCGTGAAGCAATTGGTTTCAACAGGTGGTGTGAACTGATAATCCCGCCCCGGAACGAATCTCTCTTGGATGGGTCCGTCTTTTTCGGTAGCCATGAAATACAACCTCCTTTGAGCTAATCATATTAAACCTAATTGACTTGTATGTGTCAAGATTCTGGCATGATGTTACGCCGCGTTTAACTCAGGAATGAGTGCCATCGCAAGGCCCAAGATCTTCTCGAGATATTCGCTCAGCAAACAAAACCTCCCCCTGTTCATCATAAAAAATCTTATCGACTGAGTATCGATGATATACTGCCATTGCATTCAAGGACTCTCTCGCTCTGTGATCCGTCCTCATGGATCTCTAGTATCTCAAGTTCTAGGTTTCGGTATGCCGGCGGTCTTTCGCCACCTTCATTACTCTCTTTCAATGGTTGTTTGGGAAGTCCCTCAGATATAGAATCACTTTAACATTGAATCTTAGTGTGTATGAGGTTAGAATTTTGATACAAACGGAGCACACAACGCTGCCCTCTACTCAAGGATTATTTAGGGTTAAATATATTTTGACAAAATAGATTAAATGTATTATTTTGCTGCCAGAGAATCAACCCTGGACCAAGCATGGAAGGCTAAACAATGGGGCTCGAAATAGTCATTGCTACTGCAATTGTATTGTTTCTCGTTTTGATTTTTTCACACATTTTGAGTCGGAAGAAGAAGCCCACAAAAAGCTCATCCGGCCAACTTGAGCCGTACGTTCAACGTGCTGAACTTGCGCCTCTTCCGCCACCCCGAGTTCTGGCATCGGCGTCCGCACCTGCTGCCCCGGCGATTTCACTGAACGAGGAACCATCCACCAAGTCTGATGTGACCGAACAGGAATTGAGAAATCGTCTCTTCCGCGCAACAACGGAGGAGGAGTGTGCCGAGATCTACCACCAAGCCCCTTACGGGAGTGCTCTCGAGCGTGATGCCGTGAAGCGTCTCGACGGCTTCCTGCTGCAGCGTCTTGCAGCAGCCACTACGGTGGATGAGTGCGAGGAGATATGGAAAGATCACCTCTCGGACGACAGCTCCATCGAAACTAGGGTTGACGACATGATCATTGCAATCCTCACGGGCGATCTCGCAACCGCAACGACGGTGGATGAGTGCGAGGAAATCTACGAACGCATTCCCAGCGACAACTTCGAGGAAAAGGGAAGTCTGGGCAAAAGCGTTGTCCTCAAAATGCTTGAACTTTCGACGACTAACGAGATGTGCATCGATCTTTTCAACTACCTCGAAAATGACGAGATCGACAACGAGTTGTATGACAAGATTCTTCGAAAGGCGCTCGAGCTTGCCGAAACTTCGGACGAATGTGGCGAAGTTGAAGCTCACTCATCGGAAGATTTTGGACCAGACGAGGATGAAGTTGGCCAACGCAAAGTCGAACTGGCGGAAACGCTCGAAGAATGTATCGACATCTGGGAAGCCTGCGACGACACTGACAGTGTTGTGTATCGGGCAGCAATCTGCAAAGCGGCTGATATGATCCGAGCTGAGCAGGCAAATACAAAACAGTAATTAATCGCATTGAACAATTGGTTGATGCGAGAAATATACGCGACCGCCTCTCAAATTAGGGGCGGTTTTCTTTAATAAAAACAGCAAATTTTGCAATACACTCCGATATTGACATAGCACCTATATATGTGTTATTTTTTTGGCACTCTGGAATCGTCTGGAGAGCTCTTACTCAACATAGAATCAACAAAGGATTTGCTCAATGCAGCAGTTCATCGACGCGACACTCCCCTGGGGAGGGCTGGCGATCGCCTTACTGGTAATCGTCCTCCTCTGGAGGTTCGTCGCACGCCTGTTCGGCGTCATCATCGTCTCCAAGAACCAACTCGCTATCGTCACCAAGAAGTTCCGTCTGTTCGGCGTCAATCGAATCTTGCCTGACGGCAAGCTGATCGCTCTGAACGGCGAAGCCGGCATCCAGGCCGACACCCTCGCGCCGGGGCTCTATATGGGCTACTGGCCGTGGCAGTACGAGATCGAAATGCGCGAGGTCATCACCATCGGCGCCGGCCAAGTCGGCGTCGTGGAAGCTCGCGACGGCAAACCGATCACGAACGGCCGCATCTTCGCGAGCCGCGTCGAGTCGGACTCGTTCCAGAGCGCTGCTCTCTTTCTCAAAAACGGAGGTCAGCGCGGGCCACAGATCGACATTCTGACTCCAGGAACCTGGCGCATCAATACCCAGCTCTTCACGGTCAAGCTCGCCGGCGCGGTTCACATTCCCGACAAGATGGTCGGCATCGTGACTACCCAGGACGGCGAGCCTCTCCCGACCGGCGAAATTGCCGGCAGGGAAGTGCCAGGGCATCACAGCTTCCAAGACGCGCAAGCGTTCGTGGATGCGCGTGGCAACAAGGGTCTCCAGGAGCAGGTGCTCCTCGCGGGCTCCTACTACCTCAATCCTGACTTTGTCACGGTCGAGGTGGTGCCGATGACCGAAGTTCCCATCGGCTACGTGGGCGTCGTCATCGCCCGTGTCGGCGCCGCTCCTTCGGCCTCAGAACAGGAAGATGGGGTTCAGGCCGGACACGCCAACATCGTCCGCAAGGGCGAGAAGGGCGTGTGGGATACCCCATACGATCCGGGACTCTATCCTATCAACCCGGACACGCACGTGGTCAGGCTCGTTCCGACGACGAACATCGTTCTGCAGTGGGCCAATACGAAATCCGCTGCACACGATCTCGACAAGGAGCTTTCGCCGATCACCGTGCGTTCGGGCGACGGCTTCACGTTCAGTCTGGACGTCGGTCAGATGATTCATATCTCGCCGTCGAAGGCCTCAGCGGTCATCGCCCGGTTCGGGAGCATGGAGAATCTGGTCACACAAGTTCTGGAGCCCCTCGTCGGGAACTACTTCAGGATCAGCGCCCAGAAGTCGGACGTCATCGAGTTCCTGCGGAATCGTTCAGAACGTCAGAGCGAGGCCAACCAGGCCATCGTCACGGCGCTTGCTGGACACCACGTGGAGGCAGGCGATACGTTCATCGGCGACATCGTTCCTCCGGCGGAACTGATGGCTACGCTCACCGCCCGAAAGGTCGCTGAGCAGCAAACCATCACGTACGGCATCGAAAAGGATGCGGAGACCGCTCGCCAGGATCTGACCGAGGCTACTGCTTTGGCCGACACTCGTGCGTCTGTGGTTACGGCCCAGCGCGGCGTGGAAATCGCCGAGCTTGACGCCCAGTCCGCGGTGAAGAAGGCGGGTGGTCAAGGACAGTCGATGATCATCGTCGCCGACGCCAACGCCCACGTCACGAAAGTGACCGGCGAAGCCGAAGCCGGCAAGATCCAAGCCATCGGCACCGCCGAGGCCTCGGTTCAGACGGCTAAGGTGGAGAGTATCGGCGCTGAGCCCTACGCTCGGATCATGGTGGCCACGCAACTTGCCGAACACGGGATCAAACTCGTGCCGGAAATCATGGTCGCTGGTGGTGGCGATGCACAAGGCAGTGGCGGCATCATCGCCGCCCTGATCGGCACTATGCTGAAGGACAGGCTTGCTGAGCGCCCTGGCTCCGCTTCGACTTCCGAACCTGCTCCGGCAGCTTCGATCGCCCCAGCGACGCCCGCCAGTGCCGACAGGTCCACGGGCAACTAAGTCCTTTCGTTCTACTTGTTTGAAGTGTTCTTTTGGGCGGTTTGCAATATTTGCAGACCGCCCTTTTTCTTTTCTATTAATTCTTTGAAAGCTTACTAATACTTCCAGCTACCACTAAAATCTTTTGTGAGGTTAGAATCTGGGTGGTATAAGAATTGACAAATCTACCATATTAGTGTATAAAGCACCTGTCCTCGTACGTTGCCATTTCAACCAACCAAAGGAGCCCGCAATGGGCATTAATTTTTCTATTCAAGTCGTCAGTCTCGTTGATGACCAGGAGAGCCCGATCGTGTGGGCGTATCCATTCTTTGATCTGTACGAGAAGTGGACCTCACTTGCTCGGCAGCTTAAAGAGCTTCGCCAAGAAGCTCCTACCCACTACCAGTGGAGCAGAAATGGAAGTCATCAACCGATTCGCAAGTATGTTGGGGATCGGAATCTAATCCGACCCGAACAACTCGCAAATCTCGACTTTGGAGGCGCGAGTAACGCTTTCATCGACATCCTACGAACCATCGCAAGGTGGTCTGGAGAGGAGTACGCTCTCATTGTGGGATTCGACGACGAACAGAATTAACCGTTATGGTGATCCAGGGAAGCGGTGACGCTCCCTGGACTCTCCAAAACTGGCATCAGTACTTTTTATTGAATTTGGCACAGGACATGGACACAAGGGGACGAGGCGCTAATACAGCGACTCGTCCCCTTTCTCGTCCCGTGTATGAATTTAGAACTGGAAAAATCTATTTCTTACTCGAGCTAGGGCAACGTGTCGTAGAAAGTTCCCGGCAGCTTCAATTTCCTCAAATTCTTTATCGTAACTTTTTGGAAAATCGTCCATGCCACTATCGAAATGAAAAGACTGAATCACCTCTTTTGCCTTATCGGGGTCTGCAGTAAGATCAAACATTCCACCTGGCCGCTGCGCCTGTATTCTCTTTACGAGCGCGCTCTCAAACAGTGCACTGAGCATTGCTTCGGGTAAGCGTTTCTCACTATAAGGGCTCTTAAAAATAAAATCCGAAGAAAGGCCAAACATGTGGTTATCTCTCAGCGTGGTTGCATTCTGGAAGACCAGATTTAGAGGATCTGTCTCAAGCTGCAACCACTCATCTTGCATCCCTCCGCGTGGGGGAATTATAGAAACTGCAGGAAACACCGGAGCAAGGTGGGGAAAGTAGATATTCGGATATACATCAGCTTTCCAGTATGATTCTGCAACTGTAGCAAACTCAGTAAAATCTTCTATGTTTTTTATTGGTGCAGAATCAATATGAGGATGAAATACTACGGGCGGCTTAGTTCTATCAACGGTATCATTTGCGACATCCAAAATTGCGTTGCCAATTTGTATAGCATTTTGAAAATATACTCCCTTATCGACTCCCCAGAATCCATGCATAACGCCTCCTTGTCGTACGAAATTCTTTAAAGCCTGGAGGCCCGGCTGACTTCTATCGTGCATTTGTCCGTGAAGTTTTTCAATCACCGCAACAGTAATATCACCGCACATTCCTTCAGGGTATTTTCTATCCCAGAAACGCATAGCGGCTCGAATTTCGGGATCCTTAAGTAAATCCCTATCAACTTCTTTTCTTATCCCCGCCACATCCTCAACGATTGCTTCTTGGTACGGTAACACCCATCGTTCGGTAAGTCCTTTTTGTGTTTCGTCTGGAATGATTAGTCTACTTTCTAGATGAGAATCCGAATTTTTGACGATATTTCTCCACATAGATCTTTCCATGGACATGACAAGATTATAACCCGATAGATCAATATATGGCTTCGTATGAGAAACGACTTTAGAAAGTGTGTGGTATGAAAAAACCGCAGGCGAGAGGTTAGACCTCACACCTGCGGCACACATGAGTCGTAAAGACTCTAATCACTGTCGCTATTCAGCGTAACTTCAATTTCTGCCTCGAAATCGCCCACGAGCCTGTCGATATTTTCTCTCAGGCTCCAGTGCCAGTCGAGGATATCGATCGCACTCGAGAGCATTAAGAGAATTCCTGCGATGATTGCAAAAGTGGCCATATCGTTATTCATGTGCGTATCTCCTGGCGTTGCCCCAGTGCTGCAGACCTCTTGAGCTCTTCATCAATTTGCTTAAGCCGTAGTTGTAAGAGCAAAAAGAGTGCCAAGCTGATCAAATCGAGAAACCACGTGAAAGAGCTCTTTACACAGTCTTGTGCACTAAAGAACATGAGCTTTGTTCCCTTTGTTTAGCTAGCGTAACTTTAGCATCAAAACCTGATTTGTCAGTCGATTCGTGTATGAGGTTAGAACCTATGTATAAAAAGAAAACCACCCCTCCGTCGAAACGAAGAAGTGATCTTCGAATCGGTGAGGTGGCAGTTATGTGAGAATTCTCTTGATGGTCGAGGCGAGCTCGGAATCATCACCGGGGATATCTTTATGGACGTAGGTCATCCACGGGAATACCTTAAGCAACATCTCCAGCTCTTTTGGAGCCTCCGACGTGTGCAATATCGTCGGCGGTCTCTCACTCAGACGACGGTTCATGTACTGAAGCAACTCAATCCCGGCATCAGAAATGCGATGCATGTTGTTGTCGGTGATCACAAGAGAAAAAGTCTCATTCTCAAGCTGTTGAGTAGCTTGATGAAGATCTTTCGCCATGACAGGGATGTGCCCGCAGGCTGTAACCGCGGCGCATGCCCGGTCCAGCCAATGCTGCTCATCGTCAACGACGAGAACGTGTTTTGGAACGGTCATGATTTCCTCGCAAGTTCAGAGTAACCTTGTATATAATACATATATCTTTGCATTTGTCAAATCAGGCTTCATCTCTTAGAGGACGTTAGAACGTGAGTGGTATGAAAAGAGTCCTGGGTTTTGTCCAGGACTCAGTAGTGGAACCTCACTCGACATCTTTGGCGATATCGGTGCGGTTCTCCTTGTTATTGTAGTAGATTTGATCAGCGGCGGCATATGCGGTCTTTCGCGCGTCGGCAATGGCTGGACCCATACCAACAACACTGAAGACACGGCCGCCGGTGGTCTTGGTAAGGAACGAAAGCGGTTTAGTACCAGCATGCAGGATGGTGGCATTCGGAAACTCGGTTGTGTCACCCGATACCCACATACCCGTCTCGTATTTGCCAGGATATCCTCTGGAAGCCAGGACAACACATACGGCTGCCTCAGGACTGACTTCAAGAGGAGGAAGTTCGGCGAGACCTCCAACCTCAAGCGTCCCCAACATGTACGGAAGGATGTCGGAAGTCGTGCGCGCGAGAATCACCTGGGTTTCAGGGTCGCCGAAGCGCACATTGAACTCCATCAATTTCGGACCCTTTGCGGTCAGCATCAAGCCTGCGTAGAGCAAGCCTCGAAAGGGAAGGCTCTCCTGATGTTTGAATGCAAGAAGCACACGAAGGATAATCTCGTTCTTGATACGCTCAAGGAGTGCGTCATCGACATCGGACAACGGTGAGTATGAACCCATGCCGCCCGTGTTTGGACCTTCGTCCCCGTCATACGCCCGTTTGTAGTCACGCGCTGGGGGAAGAAGAATCGCATTCTCACCATCACAGAATGCCATGACAGAGCACTCGAGCCCCTCAAGACGTTCTTCGACGACAATGACATCACCAGCCTTTCCATGCACGCCGTTCACAAGCATGTCTTCAGCCGCATCGATAGCTTGTGCGTGGGACTTTGCAACTACAACCCCTTTCCCCGCACAAAGACCATCAGCCTTTATTACGGGGGGAGTATCGAAAGAATGAATGGCCCGAAGTGCGTCCTCCATTGAACTAGCGACATGAAACGGTGCTGTTGGAATCCAGTAAGCTTTGCACAGACGCTTCGTGAAGGCCTTGCTACCTTCAAGAACTGCCATTCTTGCGGTCGGTCCGAACGCCGCAATGCCATGTTCGGCAAGACGATCGACGAGACCATTCACTAGCGGGACTTCAGGACCAATGACGACCAGGTCGACGCTCTCGTCGAGCGCGAGCTGTACGATGCCGTCCATGTCGGTAACTGCCACGTCGTGGATCTGTCCGCTACGGAAGCCACCATTGCCAGGACTGCAGAGGACTCTACTGACTTTCGGACTCGTCTCCAGCTTTTTTGCGAGCGCATGTTCACGCGCTCCGCTGCCGATGATGAGGATCGTCATGTCTTCAGTACGCATTGTTGCCTCCTTAAGGCTCTTAACTCGGTTGGTACATCTCCAAGTAACCTACGCTAAGGAGTGTATAAGTCAAAACTGTAGCTGTTAGAGGAAGCTAGAACGTGCTTTATGCAAAAGGCTATACTTAAAAAATGGATTTCAGTGGCACTAAAATAGCTCTCCTATACGACGACAAACTAGTTATGTCGCTTCGCGATAATAAACCTGGTCTTCGCTTTGCCAACATGTGGGACTTTGCAGGGGGAGGTAGAGAAGGGGAGGAAACTCCTATAGAGTGCTCAGTACGAGAAATAGAAGAAGAGCTTGGCATAACGCTAAAGCCAGAATCATTTATCTGGCAGAAAGAATATCCAGCCATGCATGATCCAAGCCTCACAGCTCACTTCCTAGTGGCACGAGTTTCAAAAGCTGAAGTGGATGCTATTACGTTTGGAGACGAAGGACAGCGATGGGATCTGATGGATATAAAAACCTTCTTTGACTCAGAAGATGTAGTACCTCTTCTAAAGGGAAGATTTCAGGACTATTTGGATCAAGCACCTTCCTAAACTTGCTTGGAAACATGCACAACGTTCATATGTTCACCGTTAAGATGAGAACCTGTTTGGTATGAAAAAGACGCATCCGAAGATGCGCCGAAAGGACGGGGGAAGGATGGAAAGACTGCGTCCCGCCCCCTGGTGTCATAATCGAGAAGAAGCAGAATAACTGTGCCAGCAGTCCTCTCATTTGAGAGACGTTCCTTGGGAGACGAAACGTATCCTGTTCTCGATCAAAGCGCCGGAATGACCGACACCTGGCAGGTTTGACAACCTATCTTTCGCCCAACAGAGAAAGACTATCAAACCCACACTTGGTGTCAATTGCTCTCTGTTGGAGAGCCGGATCTGTTTGTAAGAAAAGCCGCCTACGCTCCAGTTGGAGAGGCGGCTTGCGACCGAACAGTGACCCACGAGAGAGGAGGATGCTCCCGTTCTAGGGAGAGAAATTCTTTATTACGATAGCCACATCCGCAAAGTAGGTACACTGAGCCACACACCACAGAAATGACCCACTCATGACTGAAGAGCGCGGCAATACCCATGAGTAGAAATGCCAGTCCCCAAAACCAAATCAACTTGCGGTATTTATAGATATAGAGTTCCTTGGGAGTACTCGGCTCTTCATAGGACGTAAAGAACGGAATGAAGATCCAGAATAGCCACTTGAGGAAGAGAACCGAGATTTTGCGCATTGCATCTCCTCTCAGATTATGAGCTTCGAACCTTCACCTCTCCAGAACCCCTGCGCGGGATTGAATGGATAGATGAAGCACTCGACGGTTGCTTTCGGGAACAGCTGTCCCACGGCCATTCCCAAGTGCCACGCCAGTCGTTCACGAACGCTCGCAGTACGTTCCGGTTTCTCGAAAAGGCCGGTGACTTCCACGATGATTTCCGACCCGAGGCCGTATTTCATCAGATCAGGTGGGAACAGACAGGTCATGTCGTTCTCGTCCTTAAACCCGAGCTCCGTTACGCCGACGACTGCGGCTACGATGGCTTGATGCAGCTCGTTAAGCTTATTTTCGCGTTTCCCCTCCTCTATATTAGGGAGGCACCATACTTTGATGACGGGCATAGCCACGTCTCCTCTCTGTTGATCCGAGGGCACTATATCACATAAACACAGGGCGTCATTTTAGAGCATAGAAATCGGCGAAGTACTCCTGGTACCACGGCACATCTTTAAAGATGTCGAATTTAAGTAGAAAACCACCTGTTCTGATAATGGCAAAAGGAAGAGTAGCAATGAGAATAATGAGAAAGACATAAAAGATACTCGGCACGTGGAGGTATGAAGCTACTAATACAGCAAGCGAGATTGCTACTGTTTCAATCCCTACTCGTACGAAATAGAAGACGAAAAGACGCGAAAAATTCTTCCACCGATAAGCGATACGCACCATGTCGAGTTTCTGGGCTGTATTCACATGTGAGTTACAAATGACGGAGCCTGTCGCAAGAAGCATATACCACGTTGGATAGCCAACAGTCACCAGGACGACAAGCAAGAGAGCGCCAGTAAGGCCGGTCAAACCGAGCGGGAAAACAACAAGGTATACAAGGCCGAGAAAGACAAAGGCAAAGATAGCACTCACCATCACTTCGAGGATAAAATACTGAACGGCTCTAAGCGTAAAGACGGCGCGTAGTCCTCGTAGGAGCGGACGATCTTTTTTGGCAAAGATAGTGAAATTCGCTTCAACTTCAAAAATCGTAATGGCAGCAGCACCAATGAGGCTCAGCGAGTCGAGGAATATTCCAAGCGGAGTAAGAAGCAGATGAATTAATAACAGGAGCGTATTCCATATCGAACTCGCCTGAGTCCAAGCCACATGAACGTTTTGAAGTATCGAACTGCTCCCCGCGAACTGGTTATAGACAATTAAGATGATGACGAGAACCAGAATCACGGGATTGCGAACGGCCCACGAAAGACCATTCTTAAGGAGATGCCAAATCCATTGCATGTTGTGCAGTATAGCTCGTTGGTATATTTTCTCTATGCCCGATCTCGACGACCTCCTTAAGGCGTATGAAAAAGCGAATAACTCCCACGACTGGAAGCAGGTAGAACCTTTTGTCCATTCCAATGCCTCATACTTCTTCACCGATGGAACCTTCAATGGCATCGAAGAAATTAAAGAGGCAGTTACCGCTACCTTTGAGAAAATCCAAGAGGAGACTTATACCGTGAGCAACATACGCTGGGTTGTTGCGGACGATACGGTGGCTGTCTGCACATACGATTTTCACTGGAAGGGAGTAGTCGAAGGGAAACCCAAAGAGAGTAGTGGTAGAGGAACGAATGTGTGGGTGAATCAAGAAAAGGGTTGGCAGATTATTCATGAGCATTTGAGTGCGTAGGATAGCTATCTCATGATAAAGGCTATTATTTTCGATTCAGATGGCATGCTTACTCTCGATACGAGATTCAGTTCTGTGTACGCTAATGAATACGGTATCTCAGTCGATGAAATGACCCCCTTCTTTGTGGGTCCTTTCAAAGATTGCTTGGTCGGTAAAGCTGACCTCAAAGAAGAACTGCAGAAAGGGTGGCTTGCCAAGTGGGGTTGGGATAAATCTGCTGATGAGTTATTGAAATATTGGTTCTCCGTAGGCAGTGCTCCTGATCCTGCAATTCTCGCCACTATTCTTGAGTTGCGAGATAGAGGCATCATTTGCGTGCTTGCAACTAATCAAGAAAAGTACCGTACCGACCACATGCTCAAAGAATTCGGCTACGCGGAGGTGTTTGATAAGGTTTTCTCCTCTGCCTATGTCGGTCACAAGAAGCCATCACGCGAGTTCTTTGACGAAGTGATGAGCTATCTTCAAAGCAAAGATCGACTATCACGAAAGAAGAAGTAATGTTTTGGGATGACGATATTGGGAATGTTGAAGGAGCTAAAGAATTTGGCTTTGATGCGAACCAGTTTCTTGATGTTGAGAAGTACGAACAAACAATAAATTCAAGAGCTAACTGATATGGAAAAACGATACAAGATTGTCGTCTACGTTCCTGAAAGCCATGCAGACAAACTCCGTGAAGCAATGGGTATCGCGGAAGCAGGGAAGATAGGTAACTATTCTCATTGTACCTTCAGCATCAAAGGCACCGGTCGTTTTAAGCCTCAGGAAGACTCACACCCGACGATTGGAGAAGTTGGAAAGCTTGAGGAAGTCTCTGAGGAACGCATTGAAACAGTATGCGAAGGTAGCAAGCTCCAAGAAATACTGAGAGCGATTCGTAAGGTGCATCCGTATGAGGAACCCGCGACCGATGTATATCTGCTTGAAAACATATGAACACAACCTGCATCATCATCCATGGCTGTCCTTCAAACGTCGAGAAAGCCATGGACCCCGAGACACGGACATACGACAAGCACTGGATTCCATGGACGAAGAAAACTCTAACAGAGCTCGGCATCCCCACTGAAACCCCACTCATGCCTGATCCATGGGAACCCTCGTATGAGAAGTTCAAAGCAGAGTTCGAGAAATACGAAGTAAACGAAGCAAGTATTCTCATAGGCCATAGCTGTGGGACAACGTTTCTTCTTCGATGGCTTGGGGAGTCAAAGCAGAAGATCGCCAAACTCATTCTTGTTGCACCATGGGCTATTGCTGATAAGGATGACGAAGCTCGCCGCAAGTTCTACGAACATCCAATTGATCCATCTATCAAAGAAAGAGTCGGAGAAATTGTTCTTTTTACTGCAGACGACGAAGACCCCGATGGCAAAGAGAGTCTCAAGATAATTCATGACGTTATAGGTGGCAAAATCATCGAACTCCCTCACCATGGCCACTACACCATGGATGATATGGGAACAGTGGAGTTTCCCGAGCTTATTAAAGAAGTTGTAGAAGTCTAAATATGAGCAGCCAACCACAAAACGCACCACAGGAGGTACTCGATGACGGTAGCGGCGGGACCACAGTCATTGATCCTGCGGCGCAGGTTCAGGGTGTAGCGGCCAATGCCGCAGCCGCTGGCCAATTCATCGCCGCCATGGCCGGATTTGCTGGAATGCATGGGAGCGGTCTGGCCGGCAGCTCTTTCGAGACCTGGCGCGGCGTGCAAGTCGGCCTGGCGGTGCCGAGGATTCAGGAAGCCTGAAGCTTCCCTCAAAACGGCGGTGCTCCTGCCCGGATTCGTCTGAACTCTTCGGTGACTCGGATGTTGAGCGGTTGTCCCCGCCGCATCACTGACGAGTTCCTACTCTCGTCTTTGCCATTCTCTCCGTTATACAATAATCCAGCGAATGGTATAATAAAATATAGTGAAAGAAAAAAACAGTCTCGCGTTCTATCTGATGATATCCCTTCCGGCGGTCGTGATTATTTATGTCTACATCAGCGCTATATTGGCTGATTTTTCTAACCTACAAGTGTGGCTCCCATCTACAGATCAACTTGGATATATATATTATATATTCGCCGGACTTATCGTTTCAATTGTAAACTTTGTTAGATCTGGACTCCGCATATTCCTATTCAGCTTGCTTGCCATCCCGATCGGGCTGTTCGCTGTCTTCGTCATGGAACAGGTGCTTATAATTATACAAGTAATGCTGACGATCGCATTGCAGGGGCCATAACCAGACTCTAGGGCTTTGGCCATCGGCCATAGGACGTCGACGCACCAGTCAGTCTTCCGGGGCCGCCTTCAAGGACTCCCTCCGCGGCGGAGCGTTTTATGCCCGATCATTTCGTCCCGACCATGCGATAGGGGATAAGTCGAACGGGCACGTCGAGGCCCGCGACAAGCAGGGCCGCTCTCAGTGAAGAGGCGCTCGACGAGGTGATGGAGCAGAACCGCGACCGGTACTGCGGCACACTTGACGATGTGGTCGGCTTTGATTTTTCACCCGAAGCGACGGCCGAAGCGCCGACGACGGCCAGACAAGCAAGCCCGCCCTCGTCATACGAGGCCGTGCCGACGAGCGGGCAATCGCCGAATCGCTGGAGGGCGCGGCAGCAAAGATCGAAACCGAGCTACGGGAGCTAACCGGCCTTCGCCTTCGCGCCGTCATTTCGGATGAGGAATTCTTGGACGAGCGACGACGGCTTGCGATGGAGCGGGCGTTGCTGACGGAAAAGTTGGCGAACGCGGCTAAATCACATTCTCGGTTCGAACCCGCACAGGCCCTCATCTCGTTCAGCAACCAGGCCGTCGATTGGTTTTCGCGTGGCGATGACCGTGTTCGCCGCCTCATCATGGAAATCGTCGGTTCGAACCCCGTGCTGAAAGGCCAAATCCTCAGCGTTCAAGCGGCGAAACCGTTCACGCTCGCGAGCCATTTTACGCTCTGTCCAGACCCGTATGATAGAGGAGGTTAGAACGTGGATGGTATAAAAAGAGCGCCCCAGACACATAGTCCGAGGCGGCTTTACTTACGGGGCGAAAAACTCGATCAAGTATTCGTCATCAATTCGACTGGCAGCAGCGTGCAAGAAAGCTCGCACGACCAGAGGTTCGCTACGCTTGGTTACATAGCGCAGAGACGAGAGAAGTCGAGGCTCATGAATCAGAGATTGGCTTAGGGTCGTCCGAAGACATTCCCGCAAACTCTTTTGCTCGCTCTCTGTAAGGCGGACTTTCTTCAAAAGAGCGCGAGTGAAAATGTTGTCATTACTGCAACCCCGAACGGATGCTCGAATAATTGGTTGCCAAAGAGCAGCACGAGTAGTAGGGAAGCCGCCGTTTTTCGGAATCTCGTCTCCTTTTGCGGGCCTGGGGATTTCCGGGACGAGCGCGAGAAGCTCGATGGCTTTTTGTCCCTGAACGAAATTGCGATCGTCTCCGTCCTCATCGGTTGCGAAACTCACTCCTCGCAGTTGCTCAAGACGCAATACCTTGTCGAGTAGGATGGGAACATATCCTGCAATACGAGCGTCACTTGCATAACGACGCTTGAGATCTTTTTCGAACGCTGTTTGGAGTACTTGATACTCCTGACTCGCTGCTTCCAGTAGAGCAGGGTCAATTTGTTTCAACATGATAAAACCCTTTCAATTCTTCCGTGGAAAAGGACCGGTGATCCTTGGACAATGTCCTCGTGAACAGTATCACCCCTATATGACGCTCACAACCTTCACCAGCTCCATATGATAGAGGACTTAGAACCTATGTGACGGCATAAGAAAACAGCGCGATCTTCGCAGATCGCGCCGTAGGGAGGGGTCAGAATTAATCAAAGAGCCACGCGTTCGGATTCAGAACTCGGTACTCATCTGGGCTGATGATCACCGTGAACGCCGACAGAATCGCTTGGGCGATAATTGATTCGCGGTCGAGCACCCCCTTAGAGAGAAACTTGTGCGGATCCTTCTCGCCGCCACCAGCCCGTTCTTGGACGATCACGCCAAGCTCGGAGTCTTGTTCTTTCACCGCTCTAACCATCGAGGTTGGTACGGGTAGGGCTGCGCCAAGGGAAAGCCCTAAGACCTGCCAGCGTGGATAGACAATAGCGACTGCGGGGGGATCAAACCAGTTGGGTCGATGCTCGTTAAGCGATACGCTAAAGAGACCGTTTTCGATCCCGATGCCAATGTGGGCATCATGAGCTTCACGAGCTGCTTTGGCGCGGTTAAGAGCGCCAGTAAACATCTGTTCAAGGCCGAATGGTTGAGAGGGTATACCCGACTCGGTCTCGCCAGTGTGTAACTCGTATGCTGAAAGAGCGAGGTCGCCAAGATGAGTTATGCCACGCTCTTGCAATTGGCTGAGTGCCGACTCAACCGCACGGATTTTAAGGGCACTTTTCGTACCCACTGCGATGACGATGGTCATTCCTAATCCCCTGGATGTAACTGTGATCTGTTCGGTACTATGCCATGGATAGAGAATAAACGCACGATAGAGGATGTTAGAACGTGGATGGTATAAAAAGAGCGCCCGGCCAGTTGCCTGGTCGAGCGCTAGATTGTCGTCGGACTCCTAGGAGTCCTTAACGTAATCGTCACCATGGTCACCCACGATGGGAGGAATCTGGACAGAGAGGAAGTACAGGATGCCGCCAGCCTCCACCCTGAAGCCATGGATCTCGCCCGCACGAATCAAGACGGTAGCTCCAACACTGAGTGGACGCCACAGCCCCATGAGGAAAACGGAAGCATTGCGTGGTGGCTCGAAGTCCCATTCTGGTCCCAGAACGATAACAGCGGCATCGCTCTGGTTGTGATGGTGTAGTTCATTCGACAAATCCTTTTTCACGCGGATAATCTCCGCCTGACAGAGGTCGACGTTGAAATCGTAAGGTGCCACCAAGGGTTCGAGAGCATCTGCTTCCAAGCTCCACTTCTCGAACCCATGATAGTTTGCGTATGGAAGCCAGTCGAGATTTCTCATCCCTGGCCGGCTGCATAGAGCAGCGTGTAGCTGTCCCGCCAAGAGCAAGACTTCTTCGGTGTATCTCATCCCAAGCTCCGATGTGGTTGAAGCGATCTAAAATAGTTATACTTAAAGATAGATCTTGTGTCAAATCAGGCTCCGCCTTGTGTATATAAATAAAAAAGCCGCCTTCTGCTGTTGCTTCAGGCGACATTGATCCTGTGGGATCGCACTACTTCGGAGAGAACTCCTCGAACAATTCATCTAGAGTGAGAGATAGGGTGAGAGAATGGACTTTCCCTTCGGATTCAAGTCGCAGCACATTGGCCACGACCATGCAGCGACGGTCGAATGCTCTAACTCGCTCCTTAAGACTAGGCGGCTGTTTGTCGCCTGTCATCCACTCTAGCCACTCAAGATCGTTACCGTCGCTCCAGAAACCACTGAGCCAGACTCTCTGACCAGTTTCAGCCTCTAAAGCACTGGCTCTCTCAAGCAACGCTGCACAGCCCTCAAATCCTCGTTTCCGAAGATCCTCAGCACTGTGCTCTACACGATTTGGGATTGGGACATGCTATCCTCCTGTGTCTAAAGCTGCCCGAAATTATTATAACATTAGCTCCGTCTCGTGTGGCGGCTTTACATATAAATCTTGTAAACCAGGATATACTTTCAGTATGAAAAGCTTCATCAACGAAGTTGGTAATAAAATCAGCGTTGAAGTTACCGAACAGGTGATTAATGGAGTAGATGGAATCTTAATCGCCATAGAGGGCCCAACCTCACAGACTGAGATTCATATCACACGCATGGAGGCCAAGATTCTCTTGGAGCAGTTGGGTGATCTATTAAAGTGACAGCTACTTAGAGTTTTTGTAGAAAGGTTCTCGAGGGTGTTCACTCATTAATTTTTCAATACGTTCCGAGAGCCATTGGAAGTATTCACCCATATACGGGTCGTACTCACGGATTTCACTAAAAACAGTCTGGTATTTCTTCCAGGTTACTGTAACCCAAGCGCCGAGGGTTTTCTCCACGAGGCTAAGGCTTATGAGATTGCTCGCCACAAGCATACCCAGCGATTCCATCTGCTGCGCAAATTGTGTGAACTTGATCCGGTCGGTCTCAGAAAGTGCTCCTAGTTCATCTCTAGTCGTAGGCATATTCTTTGACATGACAAAATATAAAAGCTCAGAGAATTCCCGAGTTTGAAAGGTACGCAACGCATCGAGCGTCACATTCGTCCTTCTGTCGCGCGCAGCTCCTCGTATCTGCGCAATACCAAATACGAGCGCTACAACAACCGAAAGCGCCAACGAGAGGTTAGCAATGTTTGTAATGAGATCGCTCATGATGTCAGGATTCTATCACAGGTCTTTTTTATAAGAATTTCCTTGGTTCCCCTCGTGTATGAACTTATAACGTGGGTGACATGAAAAAAACCGCAGGAAAGGGAATCGGACCCTTGTCCCGCGGCTAAAGTACTAAACTGTGGCGTGCTTATCACTGTGTCTGCAGTTCGTGTTGGCGCTTGAGAGCCTCGGCGAAAAGCTCAGCCTTGACATCGTCCCGGCTGCTCGTATACCTGCTACCTACCCAGGCCAAAACAAAGTCGGGGTGGGTGAGTAGGTACCCGAACTCGCCGAAGCTCATGATCCAGGGGCTTGTAAGGTTATAGGTACCGCCATAGCCGCCGATCACGCTTCCACCGACTTTGTCGTCGAAGACCACCGTGAGATGATCTTCACCCTTCACGACCTCGCCGAGGACGAATTCTTTTTCGGTCTCCCGGTTACGCTCTTGGCCGACGTAGCACACAACGCGTTCGCCAACTTTATAGGGTAGATCACAGAAGTTGCGGCGATCTGGGGTGAGCGGCTTGACTTCAGCCTGCTTGGCGAGCGAAAGCAGAGTTCTGATTTTGCGATCCTCGATCTTCTTTCGCCTCACTACCTTATCTCGCGCTCGCGCTATAGCGGCTCGCATTTTATCGAACTGCTCCGACGTCATGGTCTTGAAGATACAAGGCGAGTTGAACTGCCGCGTCTGGCCTTTGCCCATCTCGAACCTGCAGGTCGGCTTGAACATGTAATCGTAGCCGCACCGCCCGAGACTTGATGAACCGTGTTCGCACCACCCACAAAAGTTGAAGGTCGTGGCGCCACATTTCCGTTTGATCGACTCTGCGTCGAACGGCTCGGGATAGCGGTCTCCCCGCTCAATCATGTCGGGCGCAATGCCGACACGAGGGAAATCAGGGGATTCATAGTGTCGCCCGAGTTCGATCATGGCCGCCGAGTCCTTGTTAGCGAGTAAATCGAATCGCTTCTGGAGCTCGAGTATCTCGTGGGCTGAGCCTTCGGCTTCGCGTCGCCACTGTTTGACCATGTGGCGAATGTTGGCCATTCCGAGGAACAGAAGGTCCTCGACGGTCTGAACTTCGAGCCGCTCATAGAGTGGCACGAGGGCTTTGACTTGTCTGACAGAGAGCTTACGCATCGGATCCTCCATAATTGCACGAGACTTCCTACGCCAGGAAAATCTTCGAACAATGATCCATGGTTGTACGGTCTTTCGTGTTGCCCGAGAGCAACCAAGGCCGCAGCTGCGTTGCAGCTCGCCAGCTTCATAATTAAAGCCACTGAGCCACAACGCATCCCACTACTAAATTACACCATAAGTGCTTAATTGTCAATAAATAAGCTCCCGTGATAGAGGACGTTAGAACGTGTTTGGTATGAAAAGAACGCACAGCTTTCGCCGTACGTTCCAAGTTCCTTAATCCACGAGACGGTTATACGCAAGGACAATGAGCTTTTTCGTTTTTCGTCCATGAATTTCCAATAACTTTTTCTTGAGATACTCAATGTCTTCCTCGGTTTGAATCTCGATATTGATAAGGATAATGGCCGAGTGAAAGGTCTGCGTCCGTTCACCGAACCATCTCCTGGTGGTGGTCATGTATCCGACATGATATCGATATTGCTTTCCTTGATAGTTTGTTGGATCTGCGATATCAAACCTCTCTCTGAGTCTGAGCACTTCTGCCTCCATTCAATTCTCGAAGCACCTTATCATACGAAGTGTTTTTGTCAGCTTCCCGAACATCACGTTACTATATCCCTGCTGTTTAATAGGGAAGCGAATATAAAAAGAAAACCGCTGGGCGTACCATGCGGCTTGAAGTTGTTAGAGTGAAGCACAAACAAAGTTATCGAGTTTGGCTTTAACAGCCTTGTGAGCAGCAGGAAATACGTATCCCCGAGGGCCGCGCTTGCTGGCAAGCGCGTAGACTCGTTCGGCGTCCGCCCTGGTGCTGATGGTGTCGATCATTTTCTTCAAGGCGCGTGACCGGATACCGCTCATGCCGGCACCCGGATCGCTGTAGGATGCGTTGAATACTCGGATCATCTGATCGATGGTGGTCGCCGCTGATAAGCAGTCTTTCATCAGCTGATCTTGCGCGTCCATGTCGCGGAAACCCTCCGGTCCATTGACGTACCTTCTCCAGGCTTCCTCAAAATCCAATCTCAGTCTCATCGACTTCTCCCAATGTGCAGAAATTAACTCGAACTCTATTATCGTCACGCAATATAGTATTTGTCAAGACCTGAGGCTCCACGCAGTGTATGAGGTTAGAACGTGGGTGGTATGAAAAAAGACCGTCACATTGCTGCAAAGGTCTGAAAAATTTACGAGCATGAGCTCAAGTGGCGAAAGCGTATTCCCCCTCCTTGAACACAAGAAAGTTGTACTTACTCCTTGGGTTCAGAACGGTGCAGGCTTTGATGAGCGTGTAGGCAGCTTCGGCCTCGTTCGCTGCTTCCAGGGCTTCTGCCGCATCCTCTGAATAGACTAGACGTCCTCCAGGTGGCAGAAGATCATGGAACTGTTCTGAATCGAAGATCGACGAAAGGGTGATCCCAACTAGAGCCTGCCGAACGGAGAGCGGAATATCGTCATCACCCGAAGCAATGATCAGAATATTGCGACGTTTTCCTTTAATGAAATGCCCGTTGTCGATGGGTGCCATGACCTCGTTATCCGAGCCATGGATCATAACAGTTGGAACCATTCGCTTGACCCTCCTCAGGTCGGTACGATTTAAATCTAAGAGCACTCTACTCCAATTCTTGAGATTGTCAGCTCCGCACGATAGAGAGCCTCAGAACCTACTCTCAGAAACCCAATGTGCTATAATGCTTTCATGAAATCGATTGCTCAGTTCATCATCACCAAGGAAGACAAAGGCTATAGTGCTGAAGGCGTCGATATTGCTATCGTCACTCAAGCAGATACCCTTGACGAACTCGCTCACAATATCCGTGAGGCGGTGTCCCTCCATCTTGAAGGCGAGGATCTCTCTTCCCTTGGTTTTAATCGTGAACCTACACTTCTTATGAATGTGGAACTTCCCCAAGTTCCTGGGTATGCCTAAACTGAAGGTACTTTCAGGACACGACATCATTACTATCCTCGAATTGTTCGGGTTTACCCAAGAGCACCAGAAGGGAAGCCACGTTAAACTTGCTCGCACACCGAATCAGGAATACGTGAGATTCTCACCATTGCCCTTCATCGCGTCATGAAGAAAGGAACCACCCAGGGCGTTTTCAAACAGGCTTCTCGCTACATATCACAGGAAGATCTCCGTTCTCATTTCTATACGGAATAAAGCAGCTACTATTGGTGGACGTTAGAACGTGGGCGGTATAAAACTACACCCCATATCTGGACTCTTGACAAGGATTTGGGGTCATGCTATTTTGTCACTGTCGCGTCAAACAGAGGAGACACACGACCATGACCCATCGCACGGTCAACCTGCACCTTTTGATCGAAGAGACCACCACGAACCTGGGCGCCGCCGGCCGCATCGACCCGAAGCCCGACATCGACCTGATCGCCGGCGCCGCCACGGGCAACATCGCCACCGGCTAACTGCCGCCGGCCGTGATGGTCCAACAACGATCATCACGAACACGTTCCACCTCACACCCTGGCCCTCGGCTTGCTTAACAGCTCGCCGGGGGTCAAAACTTTTATATAAGAGATTCAAAATGTTCACTGCTCCACATAGTAGGGGACGATAGATCGTGTTTTGGTATAAAAAAACCGCCCAAAGGAACGTGAGGTATACATTCCCCCAGGTTCACTTCCATGACGGCTATTTTCGGTACAACAGTACCGCGTGCACGACAGGTTCATTGTGAAAGGAGTCGGCCTCCTTCACATACATAGACATGAGTAGTGGACCACCCGTGATCCTCTCTTGTTCCAAGAAGTCACGTACCTGATGACCGACTGATTCCGCACCGTGTCCAACGACGGTCTCTTTCGCAGAGAACTCGTGACTGTGCCAAGTCTTGGCCATGACTATCTCCGCCTGAACGAGTTTGCATTGATTGTGAAGGCGAAGCCGCTAGCGTGATACTTGATGAAGCCATGTCGTCCCGCGAGACGGAGTATGAAATGCAGCGGGATAATCACCACCAGAGCCATCATAAGGATGGCAACAAAGACTTGAAGGAACATAACCAGGACGCAGATGACAAGAGTCACCACGACGACCGCACCCACAATGATTGCCCACTTGAGGAAAGGATTAGTGATCTCCTTCCCATTGATTTCGACTGTCTTGGGCATTGCCAGTACTCCCTGTTTGCCTAGACTGAGTATATCAAATGATATCCTTAGAACACCGTGACATGATGTGTATCAAAACAAAAGCTCGACCGAGCAGTATCCACGGTCTTGGGTGGTTTGCTGAAGAATTTATAGCAAAAGGCACTGTGGTATGGAGATTTGTACCAGGATTCGACGTCGCTATGACCGAGGCAGAACTCGCTCAGCTTCCACAACCAGCTAAGGAGTATATGGCAGTGTATGCATTCAGAAGTACAGTGACTGATAACTACATACTTTGTTCAGATGATGCAAAATACGAGAATCACTCAGATACTCCAAATCTTGATAGTGTGTACGTTGAGGGTGAAGAAGAAACAGTATGTATTGCAAACAGAGACATCCAGAAAGGAGAAGAGCTCACGGGAGATTATCGGCTGTTTGAGAAAGATTGGAATGGAGTTCCATAAGGGTCTCAAATAAAAGACCGCCAATACAAGATTAGCGGCTGTATTCGTAGACTCCACAGAGTTCTCCTGCTTCGTCACGAGTAATGCGAGTGTGTTTCCATCCGTGACAAAGGAAAAATCTGTTCATACTCACATTATCCGTACAGTGCAAGAATTCGCCCCGATTGATTTAGCGCATACGCGAGACATGGGTCGTATAGTCTCTTGCGAATGCCTTGCCTGCGATACCGAGGCAAGACGAGTACATGGGCATACCACATTTCACCCTGATCAAGACGATCAGGACTTCCGAGTCGATTTATGCCGGAATAGCCGACAAGTTCTGTGTCAACGAATGCGCCGACATGGTACTCTGACTCCCGCATCTCCTTGATTGGATGAATGGGGTAGTCAGGTCCCCACGAATGTTCCCAGACCAGTGCTGCCGCACGTTCCACCAGTCCCGTATCGCTTAGCGAAATCGATCGAATCTCAATTTCTTCTGTCATGACGTCCTCCCAACTCTGGGGATGCTAGCACAGGGAGATGAAGTTTCAACGATCTTGTTCCCAATCCTATCGAAACCGCCCAAAGAAACCTCTTCGCTTTTCTTTTGCTGGTTCGCTCGGCACCACTTCACGTTTGAGTGGCACTTTTTGAATGTACTGAATAGCAAGTTCGCCGCCTCCCATGTCTTTTAGCCCAGCAAGAATGGCTTCGTCACCCGCCTCTACTCGCAGTCTCTTCATCTCTGCAACTATTTCCGAGCGCTCTCCTGATTTCTTCATGTAGTAGTCGTATACGCCAGTAGCTTGCATACCTGCACTACCGAGACCATCTATAGAAAGGTACTCTCGTTCATAGGGTGCCAGTTCATCTGAGAGGGCACGTAGTTTGGTGTGGGCTTCAAGAAAAGTCTGAGCGGCATTTGGGTTGTCGGTACTCATTGTATTCTCCTTGCGGTTTTCAATAGCTATCTTAGCACAATGCTCATCTGTCCACTGCCATAATAACGCAATAAACTCAATCACACGGTGCATGAGATTAGAAACTGTTTGGTATGAAAAGCCGCAGGAGAGGGGATTGAACCCTTGTCCCGCGGCTTGAAGCACTAACCCCATATTCGCGCTGTTACGCCTCTCTCATCAAAGGCATCACGATGCGTCTGCGAAGTTTGCGTTGGCGAATACGATCGCGGTGATAAGCAAAGCAGTCGTGCAGGCGCCGAACCGTAAACCGCTGTCCCGACTCATCAAACACCCTGCTCTTTTTCCGATCCACCATTACCATTAGATCGCCATCACCACGTCTGAGCATATCTTGAGCTTCGTTAAGCGGCCATGCCCAGATGCCTCTCCAACTTTCCTTTCCGTAGACGGTTTTGGAAATACCGTCCTGGCTCCAGAAGGCCATCTCGTCGTCGTTTGAACTGAACGAAAGATTTTCTGGCTCGTTATAGAGGTAGTAGACGTTGCCTCGAGTAACGAGACAGAGATCTTCACCGCGACACGTTTCCGTGTACGGAAAGCTTGGCATCAGAGCGGCCATTGGGATATGAAGTGGATCAGGGTCTTTGGCGTCCTGCGCGCGTTCTTCCTCGATCCTGGCCGCTCGTTCGGCTTTGCGAATCGCTTTAGCTTCTGGAGTCTCAGCAAGAATGTAAAGAATCTCGCCATCATCGCTGAACTTCACGTCGCTCACCAGTCGCGTTTCTTGCAGCAGGTCGCTCTTCTTGTGCACCTTATCTCCTTGATAGAAGAGAACTGGATGCGGAAGATCGCCGGCCCGTTGAGACGCCGCATACTCATCCCACGTCATGGTCGATGCCGTGTCGAACAGAACGAAGTGATGGAGATACTTGTGGTTGTGAACGATCTCTTCGCCATCGAACTGCACGTTCACAGATTCAGGTTCAAGGTACAGACCTGGGAGCCGACCGTCATTGTTTAGTGGACCGAACAGTACGCTTGGGAAACTGACGATGGTCGCGATCCTGCCGTGATATTTCCTGAAAAACCGGTCAGATTCAAAATCCTCCATACTCATGCTCGGACAGTCGTAGAAGAGGCGCATGCCCACCTTGAGCTGAATATACGCTTGCATTCTATAGGCAGCTTCGACCATGACGGTCTCCCTGGCTTAAGGTTGATTCTGCCAGGACTATAACATGAAAGTTCGCTAGCTCTGCACGAAATCGTGTATCATAGGACCATGAAAGAATACCTACTCGAAGAAGACCAAGGACACACCGTGTACTTCGCAGAATACGGTAACCAGAATGGGAAACCAATTCTTGCTTTTCATGGTGGTCCAGGCTCCAAGAGCAGGCCAGCGCATGCTGAACGGTACGACCTCTCGAAGTACCGTGTCATTCTC
Organism: uncultured bacterium; assembly: GCA_963851445.1. Classification (GTDB taxonomy): domain Bacteria; phylum Patescibacteriota; class Minisyncoccia; order Phycocordibacterales; family Phycocordibacteraceae; genus C7867-001. Next base: position 172,404 of record CAWKPH010000002.1, read on the forward strand.
TTTGACCAGCGTGGATGTGGCAAAAGCACACCACTCGGTGAGATAGAAAACAATACAACCGAAGATCTACTCAAAGACACAGAACGTATTCGTGAGAAGTTAGGTATTGATACATGGTTCCTGTCAGGCGGAAGCTGGGGTTCAACGCTCTCATTGTTATATGCCATTAAGTATCCTGATCGAGTGAAAGGACTCTTGCTCTCAAGCATATTCCTTGCAGACCATGACTCGGTGAAATGGGCTACAGAGGACGCAAAAGGAGTTGCACGTCTTATGCCTGACGTGTGGGCAAAACGTATGGAGTTCTTCAAGAAGTTCAACATTAAGTTAGAGACCCAGAATGCTGATATTCTCAGAGCCCTTGCAACCGCTAGCCCAGAAGAGCAAAAGGAAATTGCCGCAGGGGCGCAAAACTGGGAAGGCAATCTATTCACCACACAGGCTCCAATTTCATACAAGAATCCTGAAGACATGACAGAAGCTGACATTGGTGCAACAAAGATCTTCGCCTATTACGAAATGAACCAGGAGTTCATTCCTGATAACTACATTCTTGAGCATATTGCTGATATACAGCAATGTCCTGCCGTCATCGTGCATGGCAGATACGACATTCTCTGTCCACTTGAGAAGGCAGCAGCTCTCAAAGAAAAGATGAGAGACTGCGAACTTGTTATTGCACATTCAAGTGGACACAAACTCACTCCAGAAGGTGAGATGATACAGAAAATGGCGTACGACAGATTTCTTGAGCACCAAACCAATGAAAACAATCCTAGTTGACGCAGTGGATGCATTCGTAATTGAGGGGGAGGGTATATACGAACCACTCTATAAACTCCTTGAAGCATATCCGAATCAGAAGATCATCCTCACCAATGCTAACGACGAGCAAATGGGCAAGTTCGGTCTGAACGATATGCCGTATGAAGTATTTACACTTAAACACAACCCAGACAAAGTTGACCCAGCGTATTTTAAGACAATGCTTACACATTTCGGTTTGAGTACTGATAACGTCCTGTACTTCGAGCACAATATAGATGCGGTAAAGAGTGCCGAATCAGTCGGCATCACCTCCTATTACTACGATCCTATGAAGAGAGATACCGAGAGTCTAAAGGGGTTTTTGGATAAGAACCTTTAGAGCTCTGCTTTTTAGAGGGTCTGTTTGCAAAAGAAAGAGGCCTATTAGGAGGCCTCTTCAGGTACAAGGAGTGAAAGAATAAACTTAAGCTTCTCATCGCTAAGACAGTAAAGGGCAATCGCTAATGGAACACCTTGTATGCCTTCCGCGCGTCCTTCTAGTACCACGTCCTGAATGGTAGAGGGGCTGTTTCGCAGATTCTCGCGCCGTGTGTCTTCACCCATAGAAAGAAATGTTCTAATAAGAAGCGTGTATTGCGGATGCCAGTCAATCACGATCTCCCGCCAGTTGTCATCCGAGAAATCTTGTGAATCCTTAACCATACGTCGCACCGCAAATGGTACGTCTGAAAGATCGATCATCGCTGCCTCCAAAATTCTTATGCATTATAACACGCAGTATATAGGAATCAAGTATCGAGTCGTGTGTGAGGTCGAACCAGAAAATTTATATCACACGACGACAAGTATCGTGCCGATAACAGTGAGCGTAAAGAAAAAGAGTTTTCGAAGCGCATCTGATCGAGTTACATTTTCCTTAAAAAAATCAGAATGTTTCTTTCGAAACACATAGGCATAACCCAAAACAAATGCCGGTTGTGTGGCTCCAATTGCTTTTGCGACTGAAAGTGGAAGGGCAAAAATTGCAAACGAACCGCTCAGGTTACCTGCGGATCCAAGCACTTCGTTTGTGAGAAAGAGCCATCCTGCCGATTTCATCTTAGAAAATCCATCTATCAAACGTGCTGTGACCTGAAAAAGTGCAAAAGGAACGGCAATAAGCAGCTGTAAAATGTGAGAGCAAGGGGATAGTCATGAGTCCAGTCCTCTATGATTTCGCCACCAACGTCGAATCAACGGCAGGTAGAAGCGATAAGCGCCGACAGGCTCCTGTATGATATAGTGATCACGCATGAGCAAAATTAAAAGCGGCACGCACTCGTTCCTTTTCCGTGATCTCAATGCGCGTGGCTAACAGGTTGAACACCTCATGGTCAGGCACAGATTGATCGGCGATTGCCAGCACATCGAGCAGTTGGAGTGCCAGTTTACGCTCCTCGATGGGATAGTAGGTGTCTAGGCGCGCCCGAAAGTGGCTCATATCCCAACGGTCCTGTCCATCAGTCAGGCACTCCATCACGATTTGCTCTACCGTCTCCACCCGTGATAGTCCCACGCACTCTTTTTAAACGAGCGACAGCAATACGATGGTTGAAGAACAGGCAATAAACGAT